>NZ_JABXYX010000342.1 GCF_017982655.1 Brasilonema sp. CT11
CCAAGAGGGACGCCAAGACTTCGCCAACGTATGAGCTGATACGCCGTGGAGCGTGGCGTCAACGTAAAAACCTGTTATAAAAAATTAATAATTGATAGTTTTAAATATAGTCACCTCCTAATTTAATTTGTGTTGAGACATCTAAAATCAATCGGATATTTTGTTATTTTTAAATTATGCTGAGAAATGGTTCTTCCTTCTAATTACTGCTGGAAAATAATAATTAATTTACTTACGAAAGAATTATTCATCATTCTTCTGTAGAGACGAGTATTGAGAACGAAAAATCGAATGATTCTACTCTTGACTCCTGTTTTAAAAATTACATTGCATAATTCGGGCGCTTTTATTACTTCGTAACCCTGGTATTGTGACAAAGGGGGGTTGTCTCACTTTATTCTTGGTTTTTGTTTTTGTTCCTTCACGTCAAAAAATGTCAAATTGTCGAATTTCTAGCTGAATGTTTATCGTTGCGCCAGCTTGCGCTTTGTAGTATCTAGTTTGCTTCTATAGCACCTCTGCCAACACGTGTCAAGCGCTGGTGATCCGCATGCTAGCTTCCTAACAAAGATTTGATCTTCGATAAAACTACTAACGGTTTATCCACTACTCTAACGGTTTAGTCACGTCTATTTTATCTATGTACAAAAAAAAAAAAAAAAAGAATAAGAGAAAATTAAACAATTTGCGTTCGGTTCCAAGGCTTGGCTGAAAACACGCCGAACACGCTGGTGAACCCTTGCACTGTAGCTTGCACTGTCTGCGTGTTTTGTTTCAACAACTTTGAACTGCGATTGATAATACCACCGCCAATTGCCACGGGTCCAATTTCGCCTGCGGCAAAAAATCCAGCAATCGAAATATTCGGGAACGTGCGCTAATCAAACAAAATGATAAGTACTATATCTATATTATCGACGACCTACCTTAAATAGCGTTGAATCAACATTGGGTTTGTTGTAAAAATCTTTGCCGCGAGCGGTACATTGAAATAATAATCCGCCGAGAATAGCATCCGTAGAGCTATTCTTCATTTGATTTCGTGCAAAGGCCTGCAAGCCATGCGATACATCTATAACAAAAGCGTCATTAGGACCTTTTCAATGGTGACAGGAGATTAACATACCGTGTTCCGAGGCTTGCGGATCCAACACGAACAACTGTACATAGTGGTTCTCTATCTTGGGATACGATACGACCATGCGATTATCGAGTGTAATCTTCAGAATGGCGTGCAAGCTGAATTCATCGACTGGGACATCTTCGGGGTGTAGCGGATCTGGCTTGGATGGAGGACGAGGACTGATACCAATGAATATCTGTCGGTTCTGGAATACAACGATTAATCAATTAATGTACTACGTGTAACAATTTTATGAACGTTGCAAGCACCTCGTGAAATCACACAAGGATTCGAAATCGAGGAACATGTCAAAAAAAGCGTCAAATCAAGCTGTCAATTGTGCTTTAAAATCAACGTACCCGCATGCTCTCGTCCTCTTCGTACACATCGAGCAACAGATTGGATGGCACGAGCTTCGTAGGACTTTCAGGGTCATATTTCTCGAGCTCCATTATAATGCTCTTGTCGCCTTGTGTCACTTTGTACACGGGCGTCAGTGGTTTGCAACCACGTGCTGACATGCCGTTCAGATCGATTGCACCACCTATTGCCAAGCCTACAACACCACTTCGACGAACAAACTTGAGGTCTCGATTGTCGTTGAGCAAAAACATTGCAATGTCATCGCTCTCGTACCCCGACGCAAATCCACCGACGATAACACTTCGTTGACGTGCCTCTTGCAGTTTTCCTACGTAAGTGTGCGCTCCTCGCGAAGGCACGGCTACAGAATGACATGTGTCACGTTGAGACTTTCACGCGAGTTCCTTAAAATAACGTACCTAACACGACGAACGAGTTCCAATCGACGTCCTCCGCGTTGTCAATCTCCATCGACACTTTCATCGAGTGAATCATCGCTTTTTGTTTGATGTTGCGTTTCGTCTTGCTCGTAGAACTGCTATTCAACTTGAACTCTTCGTCGATCAGTTCGCCGCTGTTGCTCCCCTTCTCTGGCGGATAAATCTTGATTTGATTGTTGTACGAGGCCTTAGTGATCACTTTCTCACTCACTGAATACGCTT
>NZ_JABXYX010000016.1 GCF_017982655.1 Brasilonema sp. CT11
TAAGATTATTTAACCGCAGATTGGCGATGCGGATATGTGCAGATAGATGAGAGATTTATCTGCGTTCATCCGCGTGCATATGCGGTTGAAAATAAAAAATGACAAATTATGAGATATCAATGAAGATTTTAGTAGCAAGCCACACTTATATTGTAGATCTGAACTGTGAAAAACTACGCATTCTCTCTCAACTAGAACCGGAAATTGAAGTAACAGTTGTCGTTCCTAAAAAGTGGAAACCTGGCGGTGTTCAAAATAAAATAATTGAAACTCAATACTGTTATGAAGGAAAATTTCGTATCATTCCAATTTCCAACTTTAGTCAAAATCATCAAGGACTCCTAACCTTTGGTGCTGATTTAATATCTTTGTTGTCGGATTTTCGTCCTCAGATTATCCAGGTAGAACAAGGTTCTAAGGGATTAGCTTATGCTGAGACGATTACTTTAAATCAGCTATTAGGACTCAAGGCAAAAAATGTCTTTTTCACCTGGTGGAATTTACCATATAACCTTAAATTTCCAGTTTCTTTATTAGAGAAATATAATCTCAGCCACAGTCATGGCATTATTTCGGGTAACCAAGATGGTGCTGAGATATTACGACAACACGGATACAAAGGTTCAATCAAAGTTATGCCTCAACTGGGTGTTGACGAAACTTTGTTTACCCCTACACCACAACCAAAATTAGGAAGTAAATTAGGAATTCAACCAGGTGATTTTGTTGTGGGATTTGTTGGACGCTTTGTTCCAGAAAAGGGATTACTGACTCTGATAAATGCTTTAGCCAGTTTGAGAGATAAATCTTGGAAAGTCTTACTTTTGGGACGTGGTTCATTAAAATCAGAGTTAATGAACAAAGCAGCAGAATATAATATTCAAGACAGAATCATTTTGGTAGAAAGCGTTCCACATGATGAAGTTCCAAAATATATTAATTTAATGAGTACTTTAGTCCTCCCATCAGAAACAAACTATAATCTCAAAAATATCACTTCTGTTGGCTGGAAAGAACAATTTGGTCATGTACTTATAGAAGCAATGGCTTGCAAAGTCCCTGTTATTGGTTCTAATTCTGGCGAAATCCCTTATGTTATTGGTGATGCTGGGTTAATATTTCCTGAAGGAGATCCCAAAGCGCTGGCTGATTGCATCTTCCAATTAATGGAAAAACCTGAATTCGCGAAAAAATTAGGTGAAATGGGTTATCAAAAGGTAATGACTCAGTACACCAATAAAGCTTTGGCAAAACAGCAATTAGATTTTTATAAAGAACTTGTCGATAGTCAATAAACACAGATGTACATAGAGAACTATCTGCGTACATCCCCTACACCCCCACCCCCTTACACCCCTAGTTCTTGACTAATTATGCAAGTTCTACAAATTGTCCCCTCAATTTCCCTGATTTACGGTGGTCCTAGTCAAATGATACTAGGACTAGCTCCTGCATTAGCACGACAAGGAGTAGAAGTTACAGTTCTCACCACTGACAGCAATGGTGATTCTGGGCAAAAACCTTTGGATGTTCCCTTAAATTGTCCCATCAAACAAGATGGCTATAAGATAATTTATTTCCGTTGCGCCCCTTTTCGTCGCTATAAATTTTCTGTTGACTTACTTAAATGGTTAAGTCGTCATGCCAATGAGTTTAACTTAGCCCATATTCATGCTCTATTTTCCCCTGTTAGTAGTTTTGCCGCGACTATTTGTCGTCAGCAAAAACTACCTTACATTTTGCGTCCTCTGGGAACTTTAGATCCCGCTGATTTACGTAAAAAAAAGCAACTGAAACAGCTTTATGCTGCAATTTTGGAACGTCCAAATTTAGCTGGTGCAGCCGCAATTCACTTTACTAGCGTTCAGGAAGCCAAGGTGTCAGAAAGATTTGGAGTCTCAACCCGAGATTTGGTGATTCCCTTGGGTGTAAACCCTGTTAAGACAGTAGGGGAAGTAAAAACAGAGGAGGTGTGTCGTCAGTTAGGTATACCAAAGGATGTGCCTTTAGTACTGTTTATGTCCCGGATTGATCCAAAAAAAGGGTTGGATCTGCTGCTTCCAGCGTTAGAGGCGCTTTTAGCTGAAAAACTAAATTTTCACTTTGTCCTAGCTGGGACTAATCCTCAAGATCCAAGTTATGAAGAAAAGATAAAATTACAAGTACAAGCTTCTGAGTTGCGATCGCACACCACAATCACTGGCTTTGTCACAGGTGAATTAAAATCTACCCTTTTACAAGCTGCTGATATCTTCGTCTTACCATCCTATTACGAGAATTTCGGTATTGCTGTAGCTGAAGCGATGGCAGTAGGAACACCAGTGATAATATCAGACCAAGTGCATATTTGTCAAGAAGTGCGTGATAGCGAGTCGGGATGGGTGGGCGCAACAGATGTGTCAGAATTCATAAACATGCTTCGTATAGCATTACAAAATCCTTCGGAACGCCAACGGCGGGGATTGTCTGCTCAAGAGTATGCTCTGAAAAATTATAGTTGGGATGCGATCGCTCATCAAACCATTGACGCATATCATCAAATCGTGTCCCACTTAGACGTAAAATAGAAAATCTGTTTGTGCAAGTTTGCACAACCTAAAATTTTGTTTCATGGCGCTAAACCCCAATCGGCAAACCGGGGTTTTGTGTCATTATGGCAAGATAAAATACATATGGCTTTTTGAACGACAGGGAATGTGACATGGCTCTCCATTTAGGCGACACAGTACCAAACTTTACCCAAGCCTCCTCCACAGGAGACATAGACTTTTACGAATGGGCTGGCGACAGCTGGGTTGTACTTTTCTCTCACCCCGCAGATTATACACCTGTTTGTACAACAGAGTTAGGGCGAGTGGCTAAGCTAAAGCCAGAATTTGACAAACGCAATGTCAAAGCGATCGCTCTCAGTGTGGATGATGTTGAATCTCACAAAGGATGGATTGGAGATATTGAGGAAACTCAAAGCACCAATCTCAACTATCCAATTTTGGCAGACGCGGATCGTAAGGTTTCTGATCTTTACGATATGATTCACCCGAATGCTAATGCATTGGTGACTGTACGTTCAGTATTCATCATCGATCCCAACAAGAAACTACGTCTGAGCTTAACTTATCCCCCCAGCACAGGACGCAACTTTGATGAAATTCTTCGGGTGATTGACTCGCTGCAGTTGACAGACAACTACAGCGTAGCGACACCAGCTGATTGGAAAGATGGCGATGACACAGTTATCGTTCCTTCGCTAAAAGATCCAGAAGTGCTGAAGGAGAAATTCCCCAAAGGATATAAGGAAGTCAAGCCCTATCTGCGGATGACTCCTCAACCTAATAAGTAACACACGCGTTGTATTCATGGCTATCACCTCACCCCGCCCTGACGGGCACCCCTCTCCTTAATAAGGAGAGGGGCAGGGGGTGAGGTTAATAATTTTCCCAAGTGCTGTAGAAATGGGAAATCTCGCATCTTTCTATTGTCAGTGGTGAGTCGGTTTTGCCAGGGTTTGTTTTGAATATGAGTAAGTTTTGGTAGTAAAAGCCTTTGAGCTTCTAGCTTTGCGAAGGCACTTCTGTTTATCGTCAAAAAATATTACAAATTCAGTATTAGGGCGTACAACCCTGTTATTAATACTTTCATCCACCATTTTACTCGTTCTGTAGTGCTTTTCATTCTTCTGAACCGACAAACCCATGTAGGGGTGCAGCATCAAGGTAAACGCATCTTATAGTCTTGACAAAAATATTAATCAGTGCATTAACTGGAAAATAAGAATTAGTACTTGACTGGTTTTTTAGGGGTTAAGGCGATCCTACAAGCTTGCCGCAGAGCATCTACGTTGAGAAAATTGTCAAGAACCGAGCAAATACTGCGATTATTTTGGGTTTTATTGACATTGAAAGGTTCTTGTTGACAAAAAGCATTTGCTTTGGGAAAGCAAATGCTTTGTGCACCTACAGTCAACTTGTAAGTAAAAAATTCTTTCTAAAATGATGCATCTCGGATGAAAAAGTTATCGCTGTTTGTATTCACCTTACCTCTAGCAACCATAGCAACTCTTGCACCATTCACCATCACAGTTGCGCAGCAAGTAACTTCTGATGGAACTGTATCCACGACAGTTACCACTCCTGATGGCAAAAATTTCAACATCAATGACGGGACTCGAAGGGGAGGAAATCTTTTTCACAGCTTCAAAGAGTTTTCTGTACCCACAGGTGGTTCGGCTAATTTCAATAATCCAACTGATATACAAAACATCATCGGTCGGGTGACGGGTGGTTCTGTTTCTAATATTGATGGTTTGATTAGAACACTGGGCAAGGCGAACTTATTTTTGCTCAATCCGGCAGGGATTATTTTTGGACCAAATGCCAGCTTGAATATTGGTGGTTCCTTTTTTGGGACTACAGCGAATAGTTTTCTATTTGACAATAACTTTGAATTTAGTGCGACTAACCCACAAGCACCGCCGTTGTTAACTATCAATGTTCCGATTGGGTTGAGATTTCGGGATAATGCTCAAAATATCACCAATAAATCTGGTGGTCTTCAAGTTTCTTCTGGTAACTCGTTCGCACTGGTGGGTGGTAACGTCAGCTTAGATGGTGGAATACTGTTTGCACCAGGAGGAAGAATTGAGTTAGGAGGATTATCTGCCCTAGGAACGGTGGGACTTAATGGTGATGGAAGTTTGAGTTTTCCTGTGGGAGTGCAACGTGCTGATGTCTCGCTCACAAATGGTGCAACTGTTGCTGTACCTGGAACAGGAGCAGGCAGTATTACCCTGAATGCCCGAAATATAGACCTTTTGGGAGGAAGTCAGATTTCTGCAGGCGTTGGCAAAGGATTAACAGCAGATAACTCACCACGAGGAGATATTGCACTCAATGCGACTGGGAAAGTCACAATTAATTATCCCAGCCGAGTGACTAATCTAGTAGATGAAGGTGCTACTGGCAATGCAGGTGACATCAATATTAAAGCTGGTGATATTTCCATAACGAATAAGGCTAGTACTCCAACAAATTTTGATCTTCCTGCTGCATTAGATACTGGTCCAGTTGGAAAGGGACGTGCTGGAAACATATCTCTTGATGCAAATAACTCGATATTCTTAACAGGACAAGATGTTGGTAATGAGGATCGGGTCATTTCCACTTTTGATAATTTAGGGGGGGGATTAGGAGCAGGAGATATATCACTCAAAGCCAATGGCTCGATTCTTTTATCGAATGCTTATTTGAAAAACGCCACTTACATCAATGGAGATGCAGGAAACATATTTATCAATGGCAATGACTCTGTGTCTATAACTGGCAATAGCTCGCTTTTTAGCGGAGGTCCTGCTAAAGCTGGAAAAATCACAATCCAATCCAGAGGTCCTGTTTCCATTCAAAATAGCTTAGTCAGTTCCGCTGGTAACACTTCAGATAATATCAACATATTTGCGCGATCTGTTTCTGTAACTGATGGGACGGAATTGACAACTAGAACATTTGATGACGGTGGAACTTCTGGCAACATTAATATTAATGCGACAGATTTTGTAGAAATTTCAGGCAGGAAACCATTCCCACTCTCAAAGACTGCGCGATCGCAAAGTATCATTTACAGTGCACTATTAACAACTAGTGAGCAAGGTCTCAAGGGTGTCAGTGGTGACATCAATATTAATACTGGTACTTTACGTATATTAGATGGAGCAAGCTTAAGGGCAGAAAGCCGAAGTAATTTCAGGGGTGGTAACATCAACGTTAATGCCAATGTCCTTGAACTAACTGGTGGCGGACAACTTCTGACTAACGCTTTTGAGGGAGCAAATGCCGGTGACATCAACCTCAAAGTAGCTGACCGCATCACTATTAGTGGTAGCAACCCTACCAGAGGTTTACTATTTAACGCAATAGTTGAAGGCAGTTATCCTGAGTTACTTGGTTCTGCAGCACTCCGTTATGCTCCTGAAATCGCAAAAAGTTCTCCTCAGAAGCAGGCCGAATTTATACTTGGTTCTGCTGAACCTGCTAGTGGAATATTTGCCAGCACATCTGTTGCTTCCACAGGTCAAGGTGGCAACGTTAAGATTGCAACTGGAAAATTGCAACTCCAAAATGGTGCCAAAATAAGTGTCAATAGTGATGGTCAAGGAAATGCTGGAAACATTACTTTAGGAGTCCGAGACTTGTTACTCTTGCGTCGCGGTAGTGAAATTTCAACGACTGCGGGTAGGGGTACTAGTGGAGATGGCGGCAATATCACGATTAACTCTCCATTAATCGTTGCTTTTCCTTTAGAAAATAGTGACATCACTGCCAATGCTTACAACGGTAGGGGAGGGAAGATCACAATTAGAACTCAAGGTCTGTTTGGAATCCAGCCTCGCTCCCAATTAACGCCTGAAAGTGACATCACAGCATTTTCGCAACAAAACCCATCCTTAAGCGGGACTATCAACATTATCACTCCAGATATTGACCCCAGCCGTGGGTTGTTTGAATTGACAGAAACTGTAATCGATCCCGCACAACAAATTGCCCAAAATCCATGCACAAAAGGTTTTGGTAGTACTTTCACTATCACCGGACGTGGTGGAATCCCAACTGATCCCACAAAAATTCTCAGTAGTGATAATGTGCGCGTTGATTTGGTTGAGCCTGTTGCTAGTACAGTGAATTCAACAAATACAATTCAAAAGCAGCCATCTCAACAGCCAGCTGTCAAAAAGATAGTACCCGCTCAAGGATGGATATATAACGAAAAAGGTCAGGTGGTGCTGGTCGGTTATGATCCCACCAAGGTTGGTGTACAACGGGAACAGCCTGCACCTAATAGTAGTTGTGCTGCAGTGAAATAGAAATATAGCGCTTTTGCTGTTGCGTGCAATACACGGTTGTAGTGAAAGTGCATGTACTTTCAAATTGGTTGTGGTAGTGCATGTAAATAAAATAATACTCATATTATTTGCGTGAAAGTGCTTACGTGTAGTGCATGAATTCAAAGACAGAAAGCCTGACCCCGAGCCAAAAATCGGGGGTTCTTGTTTTTCACAAAATTATTGTATAATTCGTACACCTCATATCCGTGCAGCATATTTTTAAAAATGCATTCCTATGAAAAAATCTAAACGCTCGCGTAGTCTGCGCAAACTGTATTCCCTGATTTTTCTGACTTTACCTCTATCCACCATAGGAATTTTGACTTGTATAAATACAGTCAAAGCACAGCAAGTAACTTCTGATGGAACTGTATCCACCACTGTTATTACCACTCCTGATGGCAAAAATTTCGACATCAATGACGGGACTCGAAGAGGAGGAAATCTTTTTCACAGCTTCAAAGAGTTTTCTGTACCCACAGGTGGTTCGGCTAACTTCAACAATGCAGCTGATGTGCTAAACATCATCGGTCGAGTGACGGGTGGTTCTGTTTCTAATATTGATGGTTTGATTAGAACACTGGGCAAGGCAAACTTATTTTTACTCAATCCCGCCGGGATTATTTTTGGACCCAATGCCAGATTGAATATCGGTGGTTCCTTTTTGGGGAGTACAGCGAATAGTTTCCTGTTTGATAATAATTTTGAATTTAGTGCGACTAACCCACAAGCACCGCCGTTGTTAACTATCAATGTTCCGATTGGGTTGAGATTTCGGGATAATCCTCAAAATATTATCAATCAGTCTAGGGCCGTTGATACTAGTGGCAATCCTGTAGGTGGTCTTGATGTTTCTTCTGGCAAAACCTTGACACTGGTAGGTGGTAACGTCAACTTAGATGGCGGAATACTGTTGGCACCAGGAGGAAGAATTGAGTTAGGAGGATTATCTACAGCCCGAACAGTGGGACTTAGTGGTGATGGGAGTTTGAGTTTTCCTGTGGGAGTGCAAAGAGGTGATGTATTGCTCACCAATGGTGCGATCGTTGGTGTATTTGCTGGCGGGGGAGGCAATATTGCGGTTAATGCCCGAAATTTAGATCTTTTGGGAGGAAGTCAGATTCTTGCTGGAATATTCCCAGGATTAGGAACTCCAGGCGCTCAAGCAGGTGATATTAAAATTGATGCTACAGATAGGGTAAGAATCCAAGCAACAGCGAACTCTCCCGGTGGAATCTTTAACTTCACAGGTAACTTTTTATCAACGAACAGTTCTAACATTACAGAACCAGGAAACGCAGGAAATATAGTCATCAACACAGGAACTCTGGAAGGAAACGGCTATATTCTCATAGGTTCTAGCACTAACGGAGAAGGAAATGCAGGAAGGGTAAGCATCACAGCTAAGGATAAAGTCTCTTTAACAGGGGAATCTGCGAATAGCTTAGCTTATGTGGGTGGTTCTGTTGGCTCATTAAGTACAGGCAATGGTGCTGACGTTCTCATCGATACGCCCTCCCTCTCTTTATTCAACGCTGCTATATCCACTGGCACTCTCGGACAAGGAAATGCGGGGAATATCCAACTCAAAGCTTCTGAATCTATTTCTCTAGGTGGTGCTTCCCAGTTGGGAGCCAAGACCTTTGGTAGAGGAAATGCAGGCAATATAGTTATTGATGCTCCTAATGCTGCTGTTTCCTTTGACGGGACAAACACTGAGGTAAGCACTGCTGTACGCGAAGCCAGTATTGGCAAAGGTGGTGATATTACAATAAAAGCACGTAATCTCTCTGCAACCAATGGTGCTTCATTGTTCACCAATACCTATGGACGAGCAGAGGCTGGTAGATTAGCTAATGCGGGAAATATCCAAATTAATGTCTTGGAAGATGTTTCTTTCAAAGAAGGTTCTAAGCTTCGTTCTTCCACTTACGGACAGGGGAATGCAGGCAATGTGAGTGTTTCTGCTGGTGGGAAAATCTCCTTTGATGGAAAAACCGGTAACTTCATAACTGGTATCTTCAGTATTGTAGGCACACCGGCAGAAGGTAATGCAGGCAACATTGAACTGCGGGGTAGGTTGGTTGAAATTACTAATGGCGCTGAACTCAGAGCCAGCACGTCTGGCAAGGGGAATGCAGGCAGTGTGAAGATTAATGCTACCGACACAATCTCTTTTTCTGGGGTGGATGAGAATGGTATCAGCAGAGGTATCTTCAGTAGTGTGAACAGTGGGGCACAAGGCAAAGGTGGCAACATCGAACTTCAGGCGAGGTCGGTTTCAATAGCTGATGGCGCAGAACTGGCTACCAGTACATTTGGGAAAGGAGATGCAGGTAGTGTGAAGATTAATGCCACCGACACAATCTCTTTTGCTGGGGTGGATAACAATGGTACAAGCAGAGGCATCTCCAGTAATGTGGAAAGTGGGGCAGAAGGTAATGCAGGCAACATTGAACTTCAGGCTAGATCAGTTTCAGTGACTGATGGCGCGCAATTGTCCGTCAATACATTTGGCAAGGGGGATGCAGGTAGTGTGAAGATTAATGTCACCGACACAATCTCTTTTTCTGGCACAGATAACAACGGATACCCTAGTGGTATCTTCAGTCGTGTGAGAAGCAGGGCAGAAGGCAAAGGTGGCAACATCGAACTGCAGGCGAGGTCGATTTCAATCGCTGATGGCGCACTACTGTCTACAAGTACATTTGGGAAAGGAGATGCAGGTAGTGTAAAGATTAATGCCACAGATAGCGTCTCTGTTATTAGCACAAATAACAACACAGCCGCTAGTGTTATCTCTAGTATCGTAAACTCTGGCGCTGTTGGCAACGGTGGCGAAATCAACATTACTGCCGGCTCATTCGAGTTAACTAATGGGAGTCAATTGAATACTTTTCTCAGTGGTGCTTCAGAAACAACTCCTGCGGGTATTGGCAATGCTGGAAATGTGAAGCTTGATATTCGCAACGGCGTCACGATTACGGGAGTGAATAATGATGGTAGCCTCAGTGGTATCTTTAGTGATGTAGAAAGCGGGGCTGGGGGCAATGCAGGTGGGATTGATATTAATGCGCGATCGCTTTCTGTGAATGACGGTGGAATTTTTACTACTAATTTCGGAAATGGTGCCGCAGGCAATATAAAAGTTACCACTGCCAAGGACATTCGGCTAGACAACAAAGCATTTATTGAAGCCAACACCAATGGGGGACAGGGCAACATTAGCCTGAATTCAGGCGACTTAATCTTGCGCCGTAACAGCAACATCACCACCAACGCCAGAGGAACAGCAACGGGAGGCAACATTACCATCAACACTGGTAACTTGGTAGCTTTGGAAAATAGCAAAATTACTGCCAATGCCCAACAAGGTTATGGAGGCAATATCTTCATCACAACCACCGGCGGCAGATTTCTTTCCCCAGACAGCGTCATTTCTGCCACTTCTGAAGCTGGTTCGCAGTTCAATGGCATTGTGCAATTTAACACACAGCCAAATGACCCCACCCGTGGATTATTTGAATTATCAGAAACTGTCATCGACCCTGCAGAGCAGATTGCCCAAAATCCCTGTAACAAAGGTTTTGGTAGCACGTTTACCATCACCGGACGTGGCGGACTTCCAACTGATCCCAATAAAATTATCAGTAGTGACAATGTGCGCGTTGATTTAATTCAGCCTGTAACCAGGACAGTGAATTCAACAAGTACAACTTATAAGCAGCCATCTCAAAAACCACCTCTCAAAAAGATAGTACCCGCTCAAGGTTGGATATATAACGACAAAGGTGAGGTGGTGCTGGTAGCTTATGATCCTACCAAGGTTGGTGTACAACGGGAACAGCCTGCACCTAATAGTAGTTGTGCTGCAGTGAGATAGATATGTGGGGTGGCTAAGCCTCATAAAAGATATCAATCGGGAAAATACAACAGAAATTAAAATAAGCTTAGCCCCCAAGACACTTCTTAGCGCCAGAACCAAGATGACAGAAATAATTAGTCAATTACCTATTGAAATCCCCAAAGATAAAATTGCCGAACTTGCACAGCATTATCATATCCGTAAGCTTTCCCTGTTTGGTTCCATCCTGCGGCATGACTTCCGCCCTGACAGTGACATTGACATTTTGGTTGAGTTTGAACCTGGATACACCCCTGGTTTTGCGTTCATCGATATTCAGGATGAATTATCCCAGCTTTTGGGGCGATCAGTTGATCTGAACACACCTCAAGATATTAGCCGTTACTTCCGAGATCAGGTACTAACAGAAGCCCAAGTGCAGTATGTCAAAAACGGATGAGGTACGTTTGCGTCATATGCTGGATGCGGCAAATCAGGCAATTGTATTCACTCAAGGATGTAGTCGCGCTGACTTGGATACCAACGTTATGCTGGCACTGGCGGTTGTGCGGTTGATCGAGATTTTGGGTGAAGCAGCCAAAAACGTTTCTTGGGTAACCAAAGACAGCACGCCGGAAATCCCCTGGCGACAAATTGCCGGAACGCGGGATCGGTTGAGTCATGCCTACTTTGATGTCAACCTTGACATCATTTGGGATATTGTGACTCGCGATTTGCCGCTACTAGTTGACAAATTGCAGGAAATTCTTTCATCCAATGGGGGAGATAATTTGTGAGTGTCCACAGTTCCCTATCTCCCCATCCTCTTGATTAACAGTTAACAGTTATCAGTTATCAGTTTTCACTGTTCACTGTTCACTGTTCACTGATTCGATCACGATCGCTGTTCGACTTTAGCCACCTCCACCATAGTCTTCAAAACCGAATCCGGATTGAGACTCATAGAGTCGATTCCCTGTTCAACTAAGAACTGGGCAAATTCTGGGTAATCGCTGGGTGCTTGTCCACAAATACCGATTTTACGATTGTGCTTTTTGGCGGCGGCGATCGCCAACTTCACCATCCGCTTAACACTCTCACTGCGTTCATCAAATAACCGCGCCACTAACCCGGAATCTCTATCTAACCCAAGTGTCAATTGAGTTAAGTCATTAGAACCAATTGAGAACCCGTCAAAAACTTCAGCAAACTCATCAGCCAGCATGACGTTGCTGGGTAACTCGCACATCACATAAACTTGCAAGTCATTCACACCCTGCTGCAAACCATTTTTTGCCATTTCTGCCAAAACGAGACGCCCTTCATCGGGAGTGCGACAAAACGGAATCATTACGATCACATTTGTCAACCCCATTTCATCCCTGACTCGCTTAAGCGCTTGACATTCTAAAGCAAAAGCTTCTTTGTAACCTTGATCATAGTAACGCGCTGCGCCTCGCCAGCCCAGCATCGGATTTTCTTCTTCAGGTTCAAACTGTCTACCACCCAACAAGTTCGCGTACTCGTTACTCTTGAAATCGGACATCCTGACGATAACTGGTTTGGGATAAAACGCAGCAGCAATTCTACCAATACCTTGAGCTAATTTTTCAACAAAATACTGGGGTTTGTCGTCATAAAGTGCAGTGATTTCAGAAATTTTAGCTTTGACATATTGATCATTTATTTCCTCATGATGAATCAGTGCCATTGGATGAGTTTGGATATGATTGGCGATGATAAACTCTGTCCTAGCCAAACCAACCCCGTCATTGGGAATTGCAGACAAGCCAAATGCTTCTGAAGGGTTACCCACATTCATCAGAATCTGGGTACGGGTACGTGGTAAGTCTTCCAGTGGAACTTCTTCGACTTCAAAGGGCAATAACCCTGCATAAACTCGTCCTTCTTCCCCTTCTGCGCAAGAAATCGTGATTTCTTGACCATTTTTCAGAATTTTTGTCGCGTTACCACATCCCACAATTGCAGGTACACCCAATTCTCGCGCAATAATCGCCGCATGACAGGTGCGTCCACCTTGGTTGGTGATAATCGCACTTGCTCTTTTCATTATCGGTTCCCAGTCGGGATCGGTTCTATCTGTGACTAAGATTTCCCCTGCTTGGAACTGTTCAATTCTATGCACATCTGTAATAAGGTGCGCTTTACCTTGACTGATGGCTTCCCCAATCGCACGTCCGGTGAGTAGAAGATCGGGGGATGAGGAAGATTTTGCTTTCTCATCTGCCTCATCTGTCTTTAAGAAGCGGTAAGTCCGCAACACATTCTCCGTCTTCTGAGACTGCACAGTTTCCGGACGGGCTTGCACAACAAACAATTCGTTGGTAATACCATCTTTCGCCCATTCGATGTCCATTGGGGTGTAAGTGTCGTTGACTGTAGAATAATGCTCTTCAATCAAACACGCCCAACGAGCTAGTAGTAAAATCTCATCATCAGTCAGAGCGAATTTGCCTCTTTCACTTTCAGGAACTAAAACGTTTTTCGTAAATTTCGAGCCGTCATCATAAATCATTCTTAATTCTTTACTACCCAATCTTTTATCGACAATTGGGCGAAAATTTTCTTTAAGAGTTGGTTTAAATACGTAGTATTCGTCTGGGTTGACGGAACCTTGGACAATGTTTTCTCCTAAACCGTATGCCGCGCTAATCAGTGCAGCATCCTTGAAACCTGTTTCTGTTTCAATGGAGAACATGACTCCAGAAGATGCTAAATCGGAACGTACCATTTTTTGCACGCCAACAGCGAGGGCTACGCTGAAGTGGTCAAATCCCTTCGTGTGGCGGTAGGAAATTGCCCTGTCTGTAAATATGGAAGCAAAGCATTTGTGACAAGCGCCCAAAACTCCTTCTATACCAGTCACGTTGAGGTAGCTTTCTTGCTGTCCGGCAAAACTGGCGTCGGGGAGGTCTTCTGCGGTAGCACTTGAGCGCACTGCTACGTCTGTGTCTGGGTTATATCGCTCACACAAAGTTTGGTATCCTTTAACAATCGCTTCCCTTAGCTCTTTTGGAAAGGGTGTGTGCAACAGGAGCGATCGCGCTTTTTTCCCACGTTCTCGTAAATTTTTTACATCTTCTACATCCAAGTCAGAAAACAGTTTGCGCAGTTTTTCTTCTAGCCCAGCACCTTCAAGAAAATAGCGATAAGCGTAAGCTGTAGTCGCAAACCCAATCGGAACATTAATACCTTTTGGTGTCAATTGTTGAATCATCTCACCTAAAGATGCATTCTTCCCACCAACTATCGGTATGTCGGTAATGCCCACCTCATCAAACCACAGGACGAGCGATCGCTCTTTGGAGGATGAGTGCAATAAAGTCTCTTTTGCTACTGTATCCATCTGTATTGACCTCCTGATTTTGATGCCCTGATTGTTCGACGACGATTGCTTGCCTCTACGTAAGGTATATCACATTCAATCCTAGACGATTTTATAGTTTCTTTAGATTTTGCAAAAGAGATTTGCGTTTATATCTATCACCTAACGCAATTAAGATGTGGTGGAAGTTCGCAGAGGCGATCAAGTCCGCAGAGCAGTAACTTGATATAAGATAAGAATGCGTTTTACTCGCTTTAGTTCGTCAACTCAAAATTGACGGGTTGAGGCTGACACGGGGACACGGTCAGACAAGGACGCAGAGAATTTTAACTCAGCAGGCGTTGCCTTAACAGACTACTAGAAGAGTAAAAATAGAAATTTTGCACAGGTTAAATCCAGATTGGCGGTTGAGATATAGTGGTTCTAATTTAGGGTTTGAGTATAGCTCACAAAAAACCTTTTTGTGAAAATAGAACAACAGGAGACTCACTGATTGCTAAACTACCCATTGATACTAAATTTGTGTTATCACTAGCGAACCATTTTTGGAAGGAGCAGTCGTGGGTAAATACGACAAGTTTTTTAACTCAAAAAAAACATTACAAGAATCAATCAGTCCAGAAGAAGCAGTTGCGGCGATCGCGGTTGTCACAGCTGCTGCTGACTCTTCATTAGAAGAACTGGATCCAGATCTTTTGGCGGATATCCTCTGGGGACTGGAGATTTTTGAAGAATACTCAGATGATGAATTGTTAGAAACGCTAGATAAAGTCGTAGCCATTGCAGAAGAAGCTCAAATAGGAGCACTATTTAACAGTGCAAAAAATTCTCTGACAGGCGAGTTAGTATTGGATGCTTATGCTGCGGGAGTCAGCGTACTTGTAGACGAAGAGGAACTGCGTATACCCAAAGGAAAAACGACTTTGCTCAAAAAG
The DNA here is from genome assembly GCF_017982655.1 of Brasilonema sp. CT11. Lineage (GTDB taxonomy): Bacteria > Cyanobacteriota > Cyanobacteriia > Cyanobacteriales > Nostocaceae > Brasilonema. The sequence continues at coordinate 15,000 of NZ_JABXYX010000016.1, forward strand.
CTCCAAGAAGCTTTGGGAATTAACGATAAAGATGCGAAAGAAGTGATAGAGGAGGTGATCGCCGCCTTTGAAGAGACAGAAGATGAAGACTTGCTAGAAGACGAGGATGAGACAGGATTTGAGGAAGACTTAAACCCAAACGTGTATGAGTCACCCTCAGGTAATTTTATCGTTCTAATTCCTGTACATTCTCAACAAGGTGGTAGAGTTGAAACTCAAGAAAGCTCAGTTAGCTTTTCTGATGATTCTGGCAGATTGTTGAGAATCGATTACTTTCCTATCTCCTCAAAACAGACTGAGGAAATGGATTCTGTGGGACACCAAGAATATCTGCGTTCATTTCTCCTCAGTAAGTATGTGCCTCAAACAATTGTTGCTAATTTACCAAATGCTCAGGTTAAGCATACTGAATATCTGGAAGACATATTAGAAGGGGCTTACTTCGTATTAGTTGATATGCCCCAAGGTTCAACAGTTACTAAAACAGGAAATAACGGTACTGCAACTAAGTTGAATGCATACCGTGGTGTTCTAGCATTTAGCTATGGTGATCTTTTGTATATCGTCAGCACTCAGCACAGCTTTTTTGACAAAGAAAAACCAAATTCTTTTGAACAAGAAGCTGAGGATATCAAGCAGAATGTTTTAAGTTTCGTTGATACTATTGAGTTTCTTTAGGGTTAACAAACTTTTACCAATTTTCACTATGGGGGTAGACGCGTGATGCTTTGTTATAAAACATCGCACCTGTTCTACCCCTATTGTTTATTCAGCCAAGCATTTAAATCTTCTGCATTGGAGAAATCTAACAACGCCTCAGCTAAATCAGCTTCATACTGCTCACCCGCAGTGATATCAGTAAAAATCTCCTTGTCCAAAAATTCTAAACAATCAGATTCTAAATAAGCAATAACTTCGGGAAAAAATAGCTCTAAAAACTCCACAAAAAATGTAGTCAGCAGTTCCTTAGACAAGCGATCATGGTCAATCATGTCAAAATCGCTCCACCCATTAACCGCTCATACCGATACTTCAACTCTTCCTTCATCAAATACCAACGCTCTAAAGTGACATCTATCTCTATGACCTTTTCTGCTGCTTGTCGTGCCAAAATTAACACTTCTTCATCTTCCACTAAACTCGCTAATGTAAAATCTGGTATACCTGATTGACGAGTCCCCAAAACTTGCCCAGGACCACGAAAGCGCATATCCATTTCCGAAATAAAAAAGCCATCCTGAGATTGTTCCAAAACCCTCAGCCGTTGCTGTGCATCTGAACTTTTGGAACTACTCAGTAAAAGACAATAGGACTTAGCTGCACCTCGACCAACACGTCCCCGCAGTTGGTGCAACTGAGATAAGCCAAATCGCTCTGCATTTTCAATGAGCATCACGGTTGCATTCGGCACGTCTACACCGACTTCTACAACAGTCGTAGAAACCAAAATTTGAGTTTTGTTATCGCGGAATTTCGTAATCGCTTCGTCCTTTTCGGTCGAACTCATACGACCATGAAGCAGCCCCACCTGAAACTCTGGAAAAATGCTTTCCTGTAACTTTTTATGCTCTTCCACAGCCGATCGCAAATCCAATTTTTCTGATTCTTCCACCAACGGCAAAACCACATAAGTTTGTCGTCCTTGGGCAATTTCCCGGCGGATAAGATCATAAGCATGACTACGTTGCTGATTCACGAGCACACTTGTCTGAATTTTTTGCCTTCCTGGTGGTAACTCATCAATCTGACTCACATCCAAATCCCCGTGTATTGTCAGCGCCAAAGTTCGAGGAATAGGAGTTGCTGTCATAGTTAATACATGGGGTTGCTCGCCTTTTTGTTGCAAACGCGCCCGTTGTTCCACCCCAAAACGGTGTTGCTCATCTATCACAACTAAACCCAATCGCATAAAGTTGACAGAGTCTTGAATTAAGGCATGAGTTCCCACTAAAAGCGGCAATTCACCCGTTTCTAACTGAGCGTGAATTTGTCGTCTTTTGGCTATTTTTGTAGATCCTGTCAGTAATTCCACGGGTAAATGCAGGAGGTTAAACCAACTCACTAACTTGCGATAATGCTGTTCTGCCAAAACCTCTGTGGGAGCCATCAGTGCTGCTTGATACCCAGATTGAAGAGCAGCAAGGATAGCAACTACAGCAACAACAGTTTTACCAGAACCCACATCCCCTTGCACCAAACGATTCATTGGTACTGATTTTTCCAAGTCATTGAGAATTTCGTTAATCACTCGTTGCTGTGCGTTAGTCAGTTTAAACGGCAGTATCTCGGAGAATTTTTCAAGTAATTGACCTTTTGGGGCAAGAATCGCACTGGTTTGAGTTTCCTTGGCTTTCTGCTGACGTTGGAGTAATCCAAGTTGCAGGTAGAAAAATTCATCAAAGACAAGGCGGCGACGGGCGGCTTGGAGACTAGCGCTGTCTGGGGGAAAGTGTATATTATTAATAGCTTCCTTTAATTCCATCAAATTATACTTATCTCGCAGACCGCTAGGCAGTGCATCTTTGAGATGGACAGTGGCAGGTAAAGCAGCAATCACTGCCTGTCGTACCAAATCTGCCCCCACTCCCTCTGTCAGCGGATAAACAGGTACTATCCTACCAATTATTAAAGATTCAATTGTATCTCCAGCATGTCCCAAAACCTCCAGTTCTGGGTCTTCCAACGTTAGACCGTATTTACTTTCTTTTACCAACCCGCATGCCGCCACAATACTACCATTCGGGTAGCGACGCTTCAAACTTTCTTGCCAAGCACGACTGCTATAGCGTGTACCAGCAAAAAATCGGCTAATTTTGAGTTGAGCTGTCTGATCACGTAGCAGGACTTCAAAAATCGTCAATTTCTTATTATTGGGACTCGTAAAGCAGTTACAGCGCTTCAGTGTTGCCACTATTGTCACCGTCTCCCCTGCCACCAAGTCTTGAATATTCACCTGGCGAGCATAGTCAATATGGTCACGGGGATAATAGTAAAGTAAGTCACGCACGCTGTATAAACCAAGACGTGCTAAATTAGCAGCTTTTCTACTACCTATTTCTGCTAAATCACTCAACTTTTGGTCTAGATTGGGGGCAAGTCTGCGACTTACCTCAGCAACAATTTGAGATTTTGGTAGTGAGGAATAGGGACGAGAATTCTCTTTTGCTCCTCTGCTGCCCTCCTCTGGTGCTCCCGTTCGCGCAGCGTCTCCGAAGGACTCAGCTTCCCCTCCCCCTTCAACTACTTGCTGAACTTGGTACAAATACCTACGAGTCTCTGCGACTAAGTGTTGTCTATCTTCCAGTTGCAGATTGGGATAATCAGCAAATTCAGCTGCCAATTGTTGCCAGCGACGACGTTCAATACCAGGTAAGCCTTGGGGGAATTTGCCAAAAGTTAGGGTGATAAACTCACTGAAGCGGTATTGTTTGCCCAGCAGATCAGTAAAGCCTTTTTCTGCTTCTATTGCCAAAGCTTTCTGTAATCGTATCCAATCTGGTTTGTCATTAGTCATTAGTCATTAGTCAGTAGTCAGTAGTGAGACCAGTGCTGCGGGAGGGTTTCCCTCCGCAGGCATCTGGCGAACCCGAAGGGTCAGTAGTCAATAATTATTAGTCATTTGACTTAGGACAAAGAACAGATGACTAATCCTCAGACCAAATAGCACGCCATGCTGCTTCAGCTTGGGCAACTGAACGTTCCCGCTGTTTTTTTTGATACTCCTGTCCTCGTCTACGAAGCTGAAGTAAGACAGTGTGAATCTGCTTGCGATAAGACGAAAGTGTCGAATCAGCAAACTCAATTTCCCCAAGCCGCAGATTAAGAGCCATGATTTGTGTCAAATTAGAGTCTTCTGATTGCGGTTCATTGTCAATTTCAACAACCAAGTTTAGTAGATTGGGTGGCCCTGGCATCACTTCACCAGAAGCTTCTGATGCAGCGGCTGCAGCTGCTTCTAAAATCGGTTCTGGTAATTTTTTAGGTAAAATCCCTGCTTTTTGTAAGCGAAGATTAGCTTCACGAGAAACTCTTTTGAGCTTTTCTTGTGTCAGTCTCTCTATATTCTGTTGCCATTTTACTAGTTCTACAGGGTTAGAGGTGTTTGGAAAAGACGACACGCTTTGCAGCGAGGATAAAGAGAACAAAGTTGAGGGGGTTAGGGAAGTTGGGGGAGTTGGGGAAGTTGGTGAAGTGGTTAGGGGAGTTAGGGAAGTGGGAGAAGTGGGTAGAGTTACGGGAGTATAAGACGAGGGTTGATCTGTTTGCTTATCCTCATCAATTTCCTCGTTTTCGTTGTGTTGTTCCTCTTGTTCAGTCTTGACAAGCGCTTGCAACTGCTTGGCTGTTTGTTGACCCAACTTACGAATAGCTTGTTGCAATTGTTGTCGCTGATTCAATGACAAACTCAAAAAAGTTTCAGGATATCCTTGAGTACACAAATGATAAGTCGCCAGAATTAACTGCCTCTGCACGGTTTGACCCAAGGCGGTTAGATAATTTATGTAGGCGCTTCGGAGTTCTTTTGCGATCGCCTGTATTGCTTCCTCTAATGCTAATATCTCTCGTTCAATTTGCTCGATTGCTTTCGCCATATCTTCTTGCTATCATGCATCTGAACCTTATTATGGTACAAATGTATTTCTTATTTTTCAATAATCACCCAAAGAACTTTGGAATTTTGGGTTTTTGGATATGAATTTTGGATTGAGACAAACATACACACTTTAATCTATAGTAACGTTGACTCAATGTCTTGAAAACCTGATATTTCGTTGAGTTTGAATGAAAAACAGGTCAGCTAAACTTGCTTGACCTGTTAAGTAAAATAGTCTTGTGTCACCTATTTTTTGCCGACAACTAATGATAAATGACTCAATTATTTGCTGCCCATTTGTGCAGCAACTTCTTCTGCAAAGTTACTTTCTTGCTTTTCAATGCCCTCCCCGAGGATATAGCGAATGAAGCGACGAACTTGGATACTGTCGCCTAGTTTTGACGTGTTTTGCTTAATCAATTCTTCTACCGTGATACTCTGATCGCGAATATAAGGTTGATCTAGCAAACTCATTTCTTGTAGACGTTTTTCAATTCGTCCTTGAACAATCTTTTCTTTGATGTTCTGTGGCTTGTTTGCCAAGTCATCCCGCCCCATTTCAATATCCTTTTCTTTTTGGGCAACCTCAGCGGGAATTTCGTCTACGTTCACGTACTCAACGTTTGGGCAAGCCGCAACTTGCATGGCTACACTCCGTGTTAGAGTTTGAAACTCACTACGATCGCTCACTGAATCGTTTTGATTGTTTAGTTCGACTAACACACCAACCCGACCACCAGTGTGGATGTAGCTGTCTACTATCCCATTTGTGCCTGTGGAGAGTGCATATTTGGTAAAGCGACGCAGTTGGATATTTTCACCAAGTTGACCACTCATTTGCTTGATGAAATCTTCTACGTTAACACTTTCATCTTCAATGTAAGGTTGAGCAAGCATTGCCTCAACATTTTCAGCAGTCGCTGCTTGCTTCGCCAGATTTTGAACCAGGGCTTTGAAAGCTTCGTTACGGGCAACAAAATCAGTTTGGCAGTTAACTTCTATGAGTACACCAACCTCACCCCCGGGTTGAATGTATGTATCCACCAGACCTTCTGCCGCAATACGTCCTGCGCCCTTATCGGCTTTGGCGATGCCCTTTTGTCGCAGCCACTCAATGGCTTTTTGTATGTCACCGTCAGTTTCTTTTAGTGCCTTCTTGCAGTCCATCATACCAGCACCAGTTATCTGACGTAGCTCTTGGACGAGTTTTGCAGATATTTCCGCCATGTTGCCTTAATTCCTACTTCATTGACAGTTTAAATTATTCTCAAATAAAATCTTGAGTTCTGAATTTTAACAAAGTCCTGAGCCATGAGTTGTGAGTACTCAATCAAAAGAACTCACCCTCCGGGTTCGACAGTTTGCTTATGCCGGGGAACCCTTTGGGCAGTCGCCTGCGGAGGAGCCAGTACTGCGGGAGGGGAGCCAGTGCTGATAGCGTTTGCGTAGCGCCCCCTATGCCTGCGGCACGGCTACGCCTATCGGGGCTAGCGTGTCCGCAGGACATAGACGGGTTTCCCGTCGCAGGCATCTGGTGAGACCAGCGCTCTTTGGAGGGTCTCCCGACTTAGGCGACGGGCGTTCCCGATAGCCGTAAGGCGCGTGGCCTTAGCCATAGGGCGTTGGGGTTCCCCCAGTTGTTGCAACTGACGTTTTCCCGACAGCCAGGTATCTGGCGTTGGAAACCCTACCAAGAGCGCTGCTTCACCCCCGCAACTGCCTCACTTTTAGCACTAACTTAGGATTTTACCTAGGGCTAGAAACTCATAAATAGAAAGTACCACTAAGTACCGAGTACTATTATTTTACTCGGCACTCGGCACTCAACACTCAAAACTCCGCAGGCAATTATTGTTCTTCTTCGTCGTTGGGAATTCCCAAGCCAGAGTAATCGCCTTCACCTTCCTCGTAGTCGTAGTCTTCCTCTGCGCCGTCGTAATCTTCGTAATCTTCTGCATCCAATTGACCGTGACGACCTTCATAAATGGCGTCGGCCAGTTTGCCTACTATTAATTTAATTGAGCGGATGGCATCATCATTTGCTGGGATGGGAATATCTACGACATCTGGGTCACAGTTAGTATCCAACATGGACACAATGGGAATTGACAACTTTTGGCATTCCTGCACTGCGTTGTACTCCCGCCGTTGGTCTACAATCACGACCACATCGGGAACTTTCCGCATAGCTTTAATCCCACCCAGGTATTTCTGAAGCTTCGCCATTTCCCGACGTAACATTGAGGCTTCTTTTTTTGGCAGCAAATCGAGAGCGCCATTTTCTTCCCGACGTTCCAAATCTTTGAGGCGATCTACGCGGGTTTTGATAGTTGCCCAGTTAGTGAGCATTCCACCCAGCCAACGCTGATTAATGTAGTAAGAACCACAACGGGCGGCTTCTTGGGCAACGATTCCTGCTGCTTGGCGCTTAGTACCAACAAACAAGAATTTCTTCCCCGCCTCTGCTTGTGACCTCATGTACGCATAAGCTTCTTCCATCAACTGGGCAGTCTGCACCAAGTCGATGATGTGTACTCCATTGCGAGCAGTGTAAATGTATGGAGACATTTTAGGGTTCCATCTACGGGTTTGATGCCCAAAGTGAACCCCAGACTCCATCATTTGAGCCAATGAAACAACAGCCATCTTTTTTACTCCTATTCGGGTTAAACCTCCATTCAGGCGTATTTCCAAAACCAGGAAACACCCGACGTACTCCTGAATGTGCGAGATTAATTAACCATACTAAGGTAACATAGTTGTGCCAACTATTGGGAAATTATAAAAGTTGAGAAAATACGACATTTAAAAGAGGAAATTACTACATCTGTACAAGCACAAAGCCGATGCCCCAGAATTTCTTTTCAAATTGCCCTTTGCATTTGGGAATAAGCTTGATAAACACCCTTGACGTTATACCAGTTAAGAAAAATTCGAGCAGCTTCTAAAGCTAATTGTGGTTTTCCTAAATCAATTAGCCATTGCAAAAATGGTGCCATTGTACGTTCATTGAGGATTCCATTCAATGATAGAATTCCCCAAAGTAAGCGATGTAACCAAGTCATTTGAATCATCATTCGCACTTCCCAAGTAGGATGCTTTTGATAAAACAACACTCCCATGCGTCCACGCTGAATTTCTTTGTCAATCAAGTTCGGCACTTGTTGTAAGTTAAAGGGTGGATGCCAGTGATAGCCAACAGCATCTGGACATTTGATAAGTTTTAACCCAAGATTTTTGAGTCTAACACCCAGTTCTAAATCTTCCCAACCATAAAGTTGAAAACGAGTGTCAAAAAGTCCAGCTTTCTCTAACCAATGCTTGGGGATGGCTACATTTCCTGTGGCAAAAAAAGCTGCGGAAAAATCTGTTATTTTGTAAGGTTCAGAAGTGGGGTTATCAAAATTACAAGTATTAATGACTGCACCATAGGTAAAGAAGCGATCGCTCCCCAATTTTTCCTTTCCTTCCACCAGTGCTGACTCATGAGCTTGCAGGAAATTCTCCGTAACAACTAAATCACTATCAATAAAAATAATAGTGTCCCCTAATGCCTTTTCTACTCCCAAATTGCGCGCTGCTGCTGGTCCAGCATGGTTTTGACAAAACGTTTTCACATGGGGAAACTCCTCTTTATGCGCTTCCAACCAGTCTAACGTGCCATCATCAGAACCATCGTCCACCAAGACAATTTCGTAACCAGTCATTGAACTTGACACACTCAGTTGCTGCGTCTCCAAAGCTCTAAGACACTTTTCCAAAATTGGCTTACGATTGTAAGTCGGAATAACAACACTAAAAAACACAGTCTCACCCACAACAATAAAGAATTCAAAATCACCGAAGATTTGAGCCTCGCTCCGCGAGGAGCTATCGCTTACGGAGGAAACCTCCCGCAGTCGCCACAACGGTCAAAGCTCGCCGGGGGAAGCTTCCCCCGGCAGACTTTGGGGGAACCCCACGCCATATCGACACTGGGCACAGCCCGTGCCGAATGGCTCAGCAAGGCGCTGCTCTCCGCTCAAACTTCTCTCAAAATTCAAAATAAAAAATAAACGTGCTACAGCCTTCCTAAGCGGGATGTCAACACCCTCCTTTTCTTCTGTTTGTTTTCTTTGCGCTCTTTGCGGTATGCCCTAAGCGGCACGCTGCGCGTTAGCGAAGCGTCTCCGCAGGAGATACGTTTTTTTGTTCACTTACTCGGTAGCGGTACTAGTCTACCTCCAGGATAGGACAATAACGACTACAGCACTGTTCCCTAAAGCGAAACCACCTCAGTTCTTCTCGGTTTTGAGGTGGTTTAAATGAATTTTATGGTGCTACAATTTGCAGCTTTTTCAGTTTAAAGTCTTTTTACGATGGTGTTTGCGCAACAGAAAACCTGCTCCAAGTACACCCAAGCCGACTAGTGCTGGAGTGGCTGTTGGTTCTGGAACCGCCCGAGGAGTCTTTAGGGAGAATTTCAGGATAGCGTTACCGGTAGAAGGAGCTCCTGGGGGAGCAAGTGCGTCCTCCTCAGTAAAATCTATTTTGCCTGTAGCGTTTTGGAATATGCCCGTTCCATTGGTAATAGTTATAGTACCACCACCTTTAATTGTGCCTGCGGTGGGGTTAATTTCAGCGCTGTCATTCGCTGTTCCAAATAACTTATTGGCACCATCACCGTAGTATATGTCGCCAAGTGTTTTGCCTTCTATGCCAAATACACTTGGATCTGAATTGAATCTGGTAAATGTGTTGGCTCCACGAGACTCAGATTGTCCATAAGTATTGCTAGTAAATTTAGTCAATCCGTGAGGAGCATCAGCATTGTCCCCTGTGATGGTTGCCCTTAGAATGTTTTGTTCTGGTAGGAATGGGTTAATCTCGACTGATGTCTTATAGTTAGCAGTAAATTCGTAGTTATCGTAGGTAGTCTGCGCGCTCGCGCTTTGCACATTTAACCCGAAACCACCGAAAGCTAAAGCTACTGGTATAAACCATTTGATGTGTGAACGGAGCATAATTTACCGTATATTCTATGTTAATAGGACACTGAGTATAAACGCATCAATTGTCTTAATTAATAGTACGTAATAATTAGGAAAGTCGTAATAAATTTGTTATAAAGCAGTCGTAAAGTCATTGTGAAATTGAGTTAAACAAAATTTGTGCTATTTAATACACAATAGCAAACGTACTGCAATACAAAACGTCAGTTGTTTAATGATGCCCACGCTAAGCTAATTTGTGGACATTATTAATGCTAAAAATCTCATTTACATGGAGTTATTTGATCATGCTTTTAGAGCAAGATAGCAATTGTAGGTGTTTAGATAACTCGGTCAAAACAAATCAAAACAGCCAAAAAACCCAGCATTTATCAATCACTGTTTGTTTACTTGCTGGTTTTTTTGTTGCTGAGTGGAGTGTCGGTTTCTGGAGTGGAAGTTTATCTCTACAGGCAGATGCAGAACATATTCTTTCTGACATAGCAGCTTTGGGAATATCGCTGTTTGCCAGTTGGTTAGTACAGCAACCTGCTGCTGCGAGGGCAACATTTGGACTTCGCCGTATTGAAATTATGGCGGCTTTGGTAAATGGATTAAGTTTGCTTGTAATTGCTATTTTCATTTGTTGGGAAGCAATTCACCGCTTTCAAAGTCCACAAGAAATTTCAAGCTTGCCCATGTTAGCGGTAGCCATGTTAGGTTTAATCGTCAATTTGCTCAATATAACTTTGCTGCATCCCCACTCTCACGATGATCTCAATCTACGGGGTGCTGTGCTTCATATTATCGCTGATACTGCTAGTTCTGTGGGTGTGATGGTTGCTGCTATTGTGATTCACTTTTGGAATTGGTTATGGGCAGATACAGCTATTAGCTTAGTAGTTGCAGGCTTTATGATCTTAAGTGCTTTGCCACTTGTCCGAGAAAGTCTCTCAATTCTTTTGGAGTATGCACCAAAATCAATTAACCCTGGTGATGTAGAAGTTTTTCTGAAATCTTTTCCTGATGTTTTGCAGGTGGAAAAACTCTATATTTGGAGAATAAGCAGAGAACAGATCATGCTTTGTGCTCATCTGAGTGTGGATTGTGCGACTGTTGAACAACGCGATCGCCTAGTTGGGCAACTACAAACTCATCTAGAGCGAACTTTTGGCATCAATCAGATAACTTTACAACTCACTCACCCCAAGTCTTTAGCAGTAATGCCAATTCATCCTTTGTTCAAGCAAGATTTAATTTCAATGCTATCCGTAGAAAAGAAATAATGACAATAAAGAATTTGGATAACATCACAAATTGATCTAAATTATTGAAAATATAGACATATTATGATGGTGTCACTTAGTTGAAAAATAAACGTAAATAGGTTAGATAGTAATCACTCATTGTTGAGTTTTGCTATTGGAGAGACAAATGGGTCGCGCGAAAAAAGTTGTTTTGGCTTATTCTGGTGGTGTAGATACCTCTGTATGCATTCCTTACCTCAAGCATGAATGGGGTGTGGAAGAAGTGATCACCTTAGCAGCAGATTTAGGACAGGGGGATGAATTAGAACCTGTCAGAGAAAAAGCCCTGAAATCGGGTGCCAGTGAATCGCTGGTGGTGGATGTTAAAGAAGACTTTGTGAAAGACTACGCTTTTCGCGCAATTCAAGCAAACGCTCTTTATGAAAATCGCTATCCTTTAAGTACTGCCCTTGCTCGTCCGTTGATTACCAAAGCATTAGTCGAAGCGGCAGAAAAATATGGTGCTGATGCGATCGCTCACGGATGCACTGGTAAGGGAAATGACCAAGTACGTTTTGATGTCTCAGCTGCCGCGCTTAACCCCAATCTCAAAATACTTGCGCCAGCGCGGGAATGGGGAATGAGTCGCGAGGAAACTATCGCCTACGGGGAACGGTATGGCATTCCCTCGCCAGTGAAGAAAAAGTCTCCCTACAGCATTGATCGTAACTTGCTCGGTCGGAGCATTGAAGCAGGTCCTCTGGAAGACCCCAATGTGGAACCACCAGAAGAAATTTATTTGATGACGAAGGCGATCGCCGACACTCCCGACAAACCAGAGTATGTTGAAATTGGATTTTCCAGAGGAGTTCCTACCACTCTGAATGGCGAATTCATCAACCCAGTTGATTTGATTCAACAACTGAACCAGGTAGTTGGGGATCACGGTGTTGGACGCATCGACATGGTAGAAAACCGCTTGGTAGGTATCAAATCGCGGGAAATTTATGAAACTCCCGCTTTGCTAGTGTTAATTCAGGCACACCGTGATTTAGAAAGCCTGACTCTGACAGCAGATATTAGCCACTACAAGCGTGGGATTGAGGAGACTTACAGCCAATTAATTTACAACGGTCTGTGGTACAGTCCCTTAAAAGGTGCACTGGATGCCTTTATTCAAAAGACACAAGAGCAAGTGTCTGGAACTGTGCGGGTAAAACTATTCAAAGGTAACGCTACCATAGTTGGGCGTAGTTCAGAAAATTCCCTCTACACCCCTGACTTGGCAACCTACGGTGCTGAAGATACATTTGACCATAAGGCAGCAGAAGGTTTTATTTACGTTTGGGGATTACCAACGCGCATTTGGTCACAGCAGCAAAACGCTAGATAAATTAGGCTTTGTAGCGAAAGCTAAGGGTGTAGGGGAAAAAAGAAGGGGTGTAAGGGTATAAGGGTGTAAGGGTAAGGATCACTTACGCTTGCAGGTTTTAGATCCCAACTCTGTTGTTGACAACGCCCTATGGCTAACGCCACGCCTTACGGCTATCGGGGAGAACCTCCGGTTCCGCTGCGAAGGGAGCAGTCGCCTACAGAGGGAGACCCTCGAAAGAGCGCTGTCTCACCAGATACCAAGTGAGAGAGATCCTCATCAAGTACTGGCTCCCGTAAAAGACGGTGGGGTTTTAAACTCTGTGCTCAAAGGGTAGAGGTGTAGGAAGAGAAATTCTGCTGTACCCCTACACCCCTAATCTTTTCCCCTACACCCCTACACCCAAACGTCTTGGTGCAAGTCTGGAGTTGATTTATCTGTGTTAACCTGTGTTAATCTGTGGTTCCAAATATTGGAATATCACTTTTGCAAAAGGTTGACTATTGACTAAGAACTAGTGACCAATGAATAAAAAGTGGTTTCGGATTGGCATCGTGGGTGTATTCTTGCTGTCACTCGCCTTGCGATTTTGGGGATTGGGAAGATTTAACACCTTTGTCTTTGACGAAGTTTATTACGCTAAATTTGGTAATAATTACCTTACCCATACACCATTTTTTGATGGTCATCCACCACTAGGTAAGTATATGATTGCACTGGGGATTTGGATTGGTAGCCATATTCCCTTTTGGCAAGATGAGGTGAATGGGTTTACTGGTTCAGTCATGTCACCCGTGACTTACCGTTGGATGAATGCCTTTTCTGGTTCATTTATCCCTATAATAGTCGCTGCCATTGCCTATCAGATAAGTTATCGTCGTGGTTTTGCTTTACTTGCTGGTTTGTTCACAGCTTGCGACGGCATATTTCTTGTAGAATCTCGCTATGCTCTGATCAACCAGTATATTGTCATCTTTGGATTGCTGGGACAGTGGTTTTTCTTATTGGCATTAGCAAAACAAAGACAACAACGCAGTTTTTGGTTAATACTTTCTGGCATAGCTTTTGGTGCATCAGCCGCTACCAAGTGGAATGGTTTGTGGTTTTTGCTAGGGACTTACCTGATCTGGATATTAGGTTGGGCAATTCGTTGGTGGCAATCTTTTAGCTTTGTTGACAACGATACTAACCCTGAAGTCCAAGAGGAATTTGTTTCTCATCCTCCCGACACAATCAGTGGAAGAAAACGTAATAAAAGATTTTCTTCTTTATCTTCCTTCGCTTCCTTAAGCGAGTCTAACTCTGGCTTATCTGGAAAAAAAAGATATAGAATTTTTCCTGGCAATATTAGCTTGCAATCTTCCAACAATAGTGAACAGGTCAATATAACACCATTACAAAAATTAACTGAACTTAATTTAATTCACATTGTTATTTATTTCGGTTTACTCCCTTTAATAGTTTACAGTTTGATTTGGATACCTCATTTACTCTTAAATACAAAATATGGATTTATAGAACTACACCAGCAAATTTTGCTGTTTCATGAACGTCTTGGTGGTAACACTCCTAAAGTCCATCCTTACTGTGCTGCTTGGTATAAATGGCCATTGATGACTCGACCAATGGCGTATTTTTACCAAACAGCACAAAACCTTAAGGAACCACCACCTGTTATGGGACCTCCTTTGCCTGCAGGTACTGGGAAAATTATTTATGATGTCCATGCAATGGGCAATCCATTTTTATGGTGGTTTGGCGTTGCGGCGCTTTTATTTTTAGTTGGAATGTTGATGTGGCGATTCCTCATTCCTTTGGTCAGGCAAAAACGCTTTTCTCCTCCAAGGACACTGAGTGTTGATACTTGGATTGCCTTATATATAGTGATCAATTATATTGCTAATTTACTGCCTTGGGTGGGAGTAAATCGTTGCGTTTTTATCTACCATTACATGACAGCTGTAGTGTTCGCATTTTTAGCGATCGCTTGGCTTGTTGATCAGTGCTTACGTAGTTATCATATTCCACTCCGCGCTGTTGGTGTCACCATTACCTTTATTATTGTGAGTGCTTTTGTTTTTTGGATGCCTATTTATTTAGGTTTACCTCTTTCAAATTTTGAATATAGACCAATGCGGATGTGGTTTAATTCTTGGATTTAGAATTAAAAATTTAACAACAACTCCGTGAAAGCCACAGATCCCCGACTTCGTAAAAGTTGTCGGGGATGTTGTTTCTCAGAGATTGTTTGTAAAGTCTAAATTAATACTAACTCGGCGATTAGAAATCGCGGCTACACAGACGAAACCCACCTGCTTGGGTTTAAAATCCTTGACTTTGTGTTAGTCCGCGCAGGCGGTGAGACAGCGCGGCAGGAGGGTTTCCCGACCTAGGCGACTGCGTTAGCGCAGCGGAACCGGAGGTTCTCCCCGAAGGGACTTTGCCTGTGTAGTAGCGAATTATATTCGCCCAAAACTTTTAAAACTCTCACAAATGATTTAATATCACTCCCCAAAAAGTGGACGCTATAGTGCGGAATTCAACCCGCGATCGCTAGTGTTGACCACATCTTTTTGATGCCTACTTGTATCAACATTAAAGTGAAAGGGTATAAGAAGGTAACAAATGGAAAATATATCTTACTCATCTAACTCTTCAGTAACGTCACCTGTTTTTCCTAAGTGTGTACGTGTTTGCCAAAATCGCACTTGTCGCAAGCAAGGTGCAGCCAAAGTGTTAGCGGCTTTTGAAGCGTTACCAACTCCTGAAGTGACTGTCACTGGTAGTACTTGTTTGGGACAATGCGGTAATGGACCAATGGTGTTAGTGCTACCTGAGATGGTTTGGTACAGTGGTGTTCACCCAAGTGAAGTACCTCTACTGGTAGAACAGCACTTACGCGGAGGTCAAAGAGTGACAAAGATGCTCTATCATCGGTTTCATCCCCAGGGATAATGTTGATTTTGAACAATTTATAGCCATTATAGAGATCTGTACTTTTTTTGACCGAACCAGGACATCTCATTATGAATATTCAGCAATTACGCCAGTCTTTGAAACTTAAGTGGGTAAGTTACTACTACAACAATTGTTCGTGGCTGGGAAAAATGCGAGTTTGGGGAACTTACGATGGTCAACGTCGCCCTTCCTCTGGTTTTATTTTGGCAGCTTTGTCTGCTTTAGAACCACAGCTTGAAGAAGTTTTGCCTTTGATTTGCGAACTCAACAACGATCCTGATCAGATTGTTGTTGCTTTGGGTCTTAACTTTAATCCTGAGGAGGAATTACACCTAATAGAATCGGCTAATTCTGTAGGTGAAAGCGAGGTTAACTGTGAGTCTGTTCTCCAGAAGTTGCCTGAGTATGAGCTTGTGAGTCCCAGTGTAGTTACCACAGCAAAACAAGACAACAGCAAATTTGTACCAAGTGAAAGCGAGGTTAACTGTGAGTCTGTTCTCCAGACGTTGCCTGAGTATGAGCTTGTGAGTCCCAGTGTAGTTGCCACAGCAAAAGAAGACAACAGCAAATTTGTACTATCTGTTGCAGTGAGTACCGCAGTTCCTTTTCAAACACTCAACGAGTGTAAATATTTGACTTTTGCTGGAATTGCTAATGATGAGAAAAGTCACAGTTATACTAACTTGCAATCAAAAGTAACACCTGTGATTGCAAGCAAAACGAAGTCGCGGGAAGCAATTTTTCTTGACGAGGTACTACAACAGAGTGCTACTTGGCATCAACCAATACAATCTGTTGAAGTTGCTAGCACTCAAAAGGAAAGCAACTCTGTGGCTTTGATGACAGTGGCTAGCACCCAGAAGGAAAGCAACTCTACGGCTTTGATGACAGTTGCTAGCACTGCGGTGGAAACCAAAAGTCAGTTCATACCTTTGGTTGCATTTGCTGAAAACGAAATTGAAAGCAAAAGTCAACCCGTGCCAGATGTTAGCCTTACTACACGGGAAAAAAGTAAAAGCAAACCTAGGTCATCGCTTGCTGTTGCTTCTGATGGAGAAAGTAAAAGTAGACTTGTGTCATCGGCTGCTGTCATTCCTAGGGAAATGGAAAACAAAGCTGTTTCATCTGCTGTTTCATCTATTGCCCTGGCTACCAAGGTGGAAAGCAAAAGTAGGCTTGTGACAACTCCACACAAAAATCCTGGTCATCAAGTTAACCCACCACCTGCTAAAATTACTCGTTTGGCTAATTGGATAGATGACTCTTGCCAAGGTGTCGGATGGGATAGAGAATAAACACATTTTGTTCCATGAAATGACTTATCAAAACTGTGGGTAGTCGTGAGAAACAAACGGGATTTCTACGACTTCGCCCTCAACGTCTCCTACATGGACTTTCAAACCTGCACCACCAGCTTTGGTGCGGATGTAGCCAAGCCCAAAGTCACCATCAAGGGTTTTGGTGTAACTTGTCAGTTTGCCAACTTTTTCATCCCCAATGGTGATCACACTTCCTGGTTCAGCACAACCACTTAATTTAATACCATACAAGTGCTGCTTAACACCTTTATATGTGTTGAGTCGGGCGATAGTTTCTTGTCCGATATAACATCCCTTATTAAAGGAAATAGTCTGCCATAAACCCGCTTCCAAGGGATTATATTCCTCGGTGAGTTCCTGCTCTGGGGCGGGACGTCCTTGTAATATTCGTAACTTATTCCAAGTAGAATCGCTGATTGGAACTGCCCCAGCTTCAACAATTTTGCTCCAAACTTCTTGTTTACTAGAAGCAGGCAAAATCAGAGTATAGCCAGGGGAAGCCAAACCACTACCAACGCCTATCAAACCTGCATTAACTGAGGGGATGGAAATGTGATTACCATAAGCTTGATTGATAATTGCTGCAGCCCCCAGCTTTTCTACAACAGCATCACTTTGTGGTCCAATAAGGCTAATGGTGGCAGTTTCGTCAGTGACATCCGTGAGTTGTACCTTGTCAGCAAAGAAAATGTAGCGATCTAGCCATTGCATGAGAAACTCGCGACGGTTTGGCGAAACCAGCAACAACACGGCATCTTCCAGGATGTATGCTGTTGCCAAGTCAAGAGTCCGGGCGGTAGAATTCACAAAAACCGTGTCACAGCCTTGTCCTGGCTTGAGGCTTTGGATGTCGTTTGTGCTTTGGTTGTGCAAGAAGCGGAGGCGATCGCCATCAGAAACTTTGATCCGTCCCCAAAAAGAGCGATCGCACACAGCAACTCCCTCTTGTGCTGCTTGGATTGCTGCTGCGTCGTTGGTGTCAATGGCAGATGTAGACATAGTTATATCTTCACAGTTTGCCGCAATGGTTGTGAGCATTGAAAATCTTAGCAAATAAGGGTTTGCAGGTTCAATGGCTATGCTCTTGAATTGCTTGCTGAATCTGTTGAATGAGGGGTTCTAGTTGCTGTCGCTGTTCTTTTTCTGGGCGAGTGATAGGAACGAGGGCAAGTCCTTGTTGCAGGTACTCTCTAGCTGAATCAAATCTACCAGCTTTAACATCTAATTCGGCTAAACTAACACAGGCAGGAAGATTAATTTTTTGTTGCAGGGAATTCTGAAAACACTTACGGGCTTCGTAGCTGTTTTCCATATTATCCCGTTGGAAACAGCCAAATTCATACCAGAAATAACCATTTTGATTTTGGTCAAACTCAATTGCTTTTAGAAAGTGATTGATAACTTGAGGGTAAAACTTTTGTCCTTTGGCTTGATAGCACTGAGCCATGTACAAGTGAGCAAGGGAGTGTTTAGGGTTTTCAGCCAGAATAGGTTTGAGATAGCTAATGGCTTTGTACCATTCTGATGGCTGACGCAGGACTAGGAGACGGGCATAGCTTAAAGATGCAAATTGAATAGTTTTCTGCATATGATTACCATGCTTTATCATGTGCCTCTTTGCTGAATCGATAACTCTTCGATAAATAGCTTCCGCTGTATCTAACTCACCATAATCTCGAAAAAAGTTAGCAGCATAGACATAATTTTGCCACTTAGATACGTGCAGTCGAGACTGTCTAAAGAAATCAGCCAATTGATAGCAAGTTTCATAATCCAAATAATCTCGGAAGTAGCCAAAAACTGAGAAGATGATGTTTGTATTGTCTGGATACTGCTGCAAGGCAAGATTGATAGCTTCTTGAATAAGATTTGCTTCGGCATGATGATAAAGGACGGGCAGAAATGCGTGCCATAGAATTTGCTCTACCATTTTTTGCTGACTAATCCACTGCCACTGTGTGTTAACTATATCTTCAACGTCTATGATTTCTTTTCCAGCCTTTCCAACAAGACTTAAGTAGCTTGTACGAACATCATAAGCCTGTGGATGCAGTTGCAGCCAAGTGGCGGTGTCAGCGCTCGCCTGTTGCTGTTGTTCGGGTTTACCACACTGCCCAATCAGCGCCAGGTATTTAGTGCGAACCAATGTATCCTCTTGATGCAGTTGCAGCCAAGTGGCGGTATCAGCGATCGCCTGTTGCTTTTGTTCGGGTTTGCCACACTGTCCAATCAACCACAGGTATTGGGTGCGAACATAGGAATCCTCTAGATGTTGTTGTAGCCAAGTGGCAGTTTGAGCGATCGCCTGTTGCTGTTGTTCGGGTTTGCCACATTGCCCAATCAGCCCCAGGTATTTAGTGCGAACATCCCAATCGTCTGGATGCTGTTTTAGCCAAGTAGCGGTGTCAGCGATCGCTTCTTGTTTGTCTTGTGCTGTTCCACATTTTTCAATCAGTGCTAGATATTGATAGCGAACATGGTGATCCTCCTGGTTATCTTGCAGCCAAGTAGCGGTGTCAGCGATCGCTTCTTGTTTGTCTTGTGCTGTTCCACATTTGCCAATCAGCGCTAGGTATTTGACGCGAACATCTCTATCATCTGGATGCAGTTGTAGCCAAGTGGTAGTTTGAGCGATCACCTCTTGTTTGTCTTGTGCTGTTCCACATTTTTCAATCAGTGCTAGATATTGATAGCGAACATGGTGATCCTCCTGGTTATGTTGCAGCCAAGTGGCGGTTTTAGTGATCGCCTCTTGCTTCTGCTCTTCATTTCCAAGCCTTGCTATTACTGACAGCCAATAAACCCACTCTGACGGACTTTGTGGAGTAGTTGACATCATTTGCTCTTGGCAGCGATCGCGTTCAGCAAGTAAACCTACTGCTTCATACATCTTTGCCCATATATACCAGCTAGTAACCCCACATTCTTGTTGTAAAGATTGAATCTGATCTGTGTACTCATTCAAAATCTGATGGACAAGATTAGCTTGACCGTTAACAGCCAATAGTCTTAGCCCGTGATAAGCCCAACGTTTATGAATTTCTTTTGTTGCGTCTATAGTCTCAATAGCAGTTCTTAAATATTTTTCTAAGCAGGTAGAGGAATAAGGTTGATTTTCACCTTTGTTGCGTCGGTTTCTCTCGGTCATTGCTGTTTTAGCAATCAATTCGTGAATCGTTGCTAGTCCTTCAAATCCACCTTTAGATACGAGGTTGACCAATCCCTTTAATTCTTTGTCTATGGCAAATTCAACAACATTTTGAACTGCTTTTTTAGAATATTCTGGCAAACACAAGGGCAAGATTTCGGGGGGTGGGGTGATGCCGTATTGATAGAAGCTGCAAATGACTCCGAATACTTCATATACTGGATAGCGTTCTTCGCTGGGCAAGCGTTTTATGACATCGGCAATGATTAAGTCAAAGGGTTTACCTTCAGATAGCTGCAACATTAGTACCAGCATGGGAGCATCATTCATGAGTTCTTCCCGCTCTTTGTTTGTCTTGCTGTCTAATGTGCGTTTAACTGTTTCGTCTTCGCATACTTTAGCTATAATTCGCTTTTTTTCTTTTTGGTTTGGTAGTTTGACATCCCAAGTTTTTATTTCATATCCCAAACCATCTAAGTTTTCATGCTTGTCTTCGTTAAAGCGAGTAGTTCCTATCAGCGTAAAGGGAAAATGGGATTTATCTTCTTCTAGTTCACACTGGCGAAATAAGTCATCGGCTATTACATAAAAGTGTTTCTTGCCTATCTTCTCTGAAAACTCCTCTAATTGTTCCCGCCAGTCTGGGTATTCGGACTGAGTTTTCTCTAAAATCAGATGCCCTTGAAGAAATAATTGATAAACTAACCAGCGCATTATCGCCGTTTTGCCAGCACCTGGTTCACCCCGAATGAGCATTAGGGAAATGCCAGGATATTCTGCCATTTTTTTAGCAATATTTAGCGCCTCATCTTGTCCATCTCGTTCAATATAGTTTCTGTGGATTATTAATGACCAAGTTGCTACCCGTAGTTTGAGAATTTGTGCTTCTGGGGTTTTATTTTCATTGTCAAAGAATTTCTGATCCAACACCTTAAAACCTGACGGTACATACTGTCGCGTCTCTCTCCACGGATCTTTGATGGCGTGTGGATTTTTAGCAATGATAATTTGTCCTTCTCTACCCAATTCCCATTGCTGTGGTGTCTGCTCTGGCTTTTCTTTTCCTATACGTTCATAGACATATTGATATAAATCAACACTGGAAATTAAACCATTTCCATCTATGTCAGCTTCTCCGGTTTTTAGTCCCTGTACCAAGGCGCGAGTGAAGTAAGAAAGCCGCAAACCTTCCTCATCAGCTTGTTCTTCCTCATAAGATCGCTGGGCTGCTCTAGAAGAAGTCAATACCACTCTCCCGCGCCCTTGAGGAAATTTATCTTCTATAGCAGTACTTTGAGATCCCTTTATTCCTGGCTGTGCAAATGATCCACTGTGGCAGCAGTCTAGCAGTAATACTTGCCCTGATGCCTTTTTTTCTTTGATACTATCGCTCATTACATCGTTAATAAATTGAGCGGAGACTGCAGTGGAGCGCAAACGGTTACGATTGGTGTTACAAGTCACCAAGTAGAGGTTGTCATCATTGTCCCTAAACCCATGACCAGAAAAGTAGAGGAGCAATAAATCGTCCTTTTGTCCACCAGTAAATAAACTCTCAATTTCTTCTTTTACTTTATTGCAATCTTCGTTGACTAATAAATCTTCAACCTCGAAATTACCAATAGCTGGATCTGTTAAAACTTCTGCCAAAGCTCTTGCATCTTGAGGTGGCGCATACAGTGCTTGCCAGTGAGTGTCTTCAAATTCGTTATTAGCAATGATTAGGGCACGGCGTTTCCCAGTCATTAGCAATTATGGTTTTGTGTGACAGCTAATCCAAGCATCAATTATTCGACGTTGTTCTTCAGAAGAAATTCCCGTCATTTGTAACTTGTCACCATTTTTCTCCTCTATGGTTACACTCCTGTCACGGGTTAGCCAGGTTTCTATCGCCTTGATTAAGGTTGTAACTACACCGCCTGTGGCAAAAAGTGTCACAATGAGTGTCGTTGTTATGGGTTCGCCCTTTGCACCTTTTGATACTTTTTTCTCACCGAGGAAATCGGCGGATACTACATCATCCAGTTCTAAGAGTCTTTTTCGTAATTGCCGAGTTAATTGCTCTAGTTCTTCGTTATCAGCTTCTTCCTCAGCATCAATCTTGAGTTTTAGTTGTATTTTTTCTTCAGTCATGCGATTAATCCAGAAATGACTCGTTGAATATGTGTCTTTAATGCAAAGCCTGATAAGCTATTGCCAAGTTTGTACAAAATGTCAACCAGTAAAATAACTATATATAAATTATACATAAATTTTTTTGGGATGACAATTTGAGTGCGATCACGCGTAGCGCAGACGCCAAAAAGCGTATCGCTCCACTTCCCCTGATAATCCGTGCAAGGGGCTTTATTCGGGTAGCTTACATTTTGCACCAAGAATTTTTGATGTGTTTTTATGAGTCAATATAAAACGGAAAACCTTGATTTAGCGAGAAAAACTAATAAAAATTAGGTAGCAAATTCGCACATCTTTTTACATTGCCTGGGTTTGTACTTAGAGGAGCAAGATATCAGGTAGCGCCAGAATTCCATTCTGAGCCGCTTTTTTTGTAGATTCAGATCTTGGAAACCTGAGGACATTTTTTACCGTCTTTTGTCTAAGATGGCAAAGAAAGTCCTCAGAACTGTTTTAGCAAAATTACTCTGGTAAATTTGCAAACACTTGTTCAACTAATTCCTGCGCTTTAGTATCCAAGTTTTGCCAGTCTACATCATCGTTTTCGTCAATTAAATCAGTATCAATGTCAACTGTTTCATCCCCGGAAATGTAGTTGCGAAAACAGACTCGGTAACACAATTCCCATAAATCGATACTGATTTGTTGCTCTTGACGGTGTAGATACAAATGATATCCTGGATGGGGAATTGGCAAACGGGAGAGTGTTTCTCTGATTTCCAAAGCCTGCTCCGGTGTGGCGGCTTCTAGCTCTTGCAGGAGGTTGGTTACTATTGCTTTCGTCTCATCAGTAGTGCCAGTAGGCCAAATCAGGACATCTTGATAAGTTCCCGTCCAAGAAGATACATCAAGCAGCTTGCGAATATGATCGACAACGCGAATGAAAGCAGGTTGCATGAGCAGTTCCGCCTGATCCCATGCTACTGAGTTGTTAATTTTAGGTGGCATTGGAATTGACAAGAGGTATTGAAAGAAAAATTAACAATGTGTATTTATTAAAAAACTGTGTTTTACATTTAAATCTTTTCTCAAGATAGCGGATTTCATTGAGAAATTATTGGAGATATTTATTACCCTGTCTAAAATTGGGTGTTATCGCTGGGGAGTGAATATGATAGGCAAGCTACTAGACCATCGTTACCGACTGAATAAAGTCCTGGCTACAGGAGGATTTGGTGAAACTTACATCGCCCAAGATACAAAACGACCAGGCAATCCGGTTTGCGTTGTCAAACACCTTAAGCCTGCCAATTCTGAAGCGAAAATGTTTGACACCGCCAAGCGTCTGTTCCAAGGTGAAGCTGAAACCTTAGAATATTTGGGCAATCATGACCAAATTCCTCGGCTTTTGGCTTATTTCGACGAAAATCAAGAATTTTATTTAGTACAAGAATTTATTGAAGGGCATCCTCTGGGTGACGAGTTAGTTCCCAATCAGCGGTGGAGTGAAAGCCAAGTTATTGAATTGCTGGTGGAAGTTCTGGACATCCTGAAATTTGTCCACGGACAAGGCGTGATTCATCGCGATATCAAGCCAGATAATATCATCCGTCGCGCTTCCAATAAAAAACTCGTTCTCGTAGATTTTGGAGCTGTCAAACAATTGCGAGGATCTGGTGGATATGGTGCGCGATCGCAAATGTTTACAGTTCATCACTCTGCGACTGTAGCCATTGGGACTCCTGGCTATATGCCCACGGAACAAGGTCAAGGCAAACCGCGTCCCAACAGTGATATGTACGCTCTAGGCATTATTGCTATTCAGGCGTTAACAGGAATAGCGCCAGTAGATTTCCAGGAAGATCCTAACACTGGGGAAATCCTCTGGCAGCATTTAGTTTCCGTAAGCGATGGTTTGGAAGCCGTGTTAACCAAAATGGTGCATTATCATTTCAAAGATCGCTTCCAAAGCGCATCAGAAGCACTACAAGCATTACAGCCACTTTCCTCTACCAGCTACACACCCAGGGAATATACAAATACAACTTCTAGCTATCAACCAACTAAGTCCTCATCTGCTTTATCTCCACTGTCTCGACAAAAAACGATCGCCGTTGCCCCGGCAAATCCTGTTCTCCAACTAGCACCACCAACTCCCAAATCTCCCTCCAAAGGTTCTAGTAGACCAGATCTATTACAGTTTGTAATTATAGGAATTTTGGTTGCTGGTGCTGCTGCTGTCAGCCCAGGTGTATTTAAAAATGTTCAAAGTTTTGCTTCTACTTTTGCTATTAATAATGATACGAACTCAGCACAAAATTGTTTAGCTGTTGTTAAAGAAAATTCTAATATCCGTTCTGAGCCAAGTCCTATTAATGATGATTCTATTGTCAAAGCTGTTCATAAAGATACTAATTTTGAAGTAACAGGCAAGCGAACAAAAGGCGGTTGGGTGCAGATCAAACTTGACCCTACAAAAACAGCTTGGGCAGACTCAGAAGTTATCAAAAACAACGAACAATGGGTTTCTTGCCTGCGAGACAAGGGGACAGCAATCAAAACAGTTGATGATAATGACCTGATTGCAGCTCGCCCTGAACCTAAGCCAAAAATAGAACCTGTAGTTAATGCACCAACGTCATCATCACCTGAGTCAGAACAATCACAAACATCAAAAAGTTTATCAGCAGATAAATCAACGCCCGCCACTGTACAAGGCGGTTCCACCAAGGTAGTGGAAGAAGCAAAACAGAAGTACGAATCAGGAGATTTACAAGGTGCGATCGCCCTGTTAAAGACAATGACTGCAAATCCTACTGCTGTCAAACAGACAACAGAAATGATATCCCAATGGCAGCAAGATTGGTCTAAAGCGGAAGGTTTATTCAAAGACCTTGACACAGCCCTTGGTAATGGGCAATGGGATAAGGTATTAGCTTATAAAGACCATCCGGAAAAACTACCCAATATTCAATACTGGCGAAACAAAGTAGAGCCATTATTTCAACAAGCTGCTGCCAATTTAGCAAAACAACAGCTTCCTCAACTAGGCAATCCTACCAACCTATACAAAGCCAAACTGGAACCTCAAAATTCCAGTGAGTATTATGGACTTAACATGATGGATGATTTCGATAACATCGAAACTCCAGAACCACAGGAAACTCCCCAAAATCATCAGTAATCAAATTTATCAATAAACTTTGACTTGTTACTGATAGTTTTTGGTTAGCAGTTAGTAGTTAGTTATTAGCAAAAAACTAATAACTAACTACTCACATTTCACAATTAGCAATTAACACTCAATCTATTTGTAGATGCATTGCAGGTTGTCAACCTATTTTTTCGTTGGTGTGGGAGCTATTGGTGCGGGAGGAATTGGCCGCTCTAGACCTGCGTTGAAGAAGTAAACTCGGTCACAGTATTGAGTTGGACTACTACAAACAGCCTCTATGGCAACGTTGCTGGCATTATTAATATCAAGCGTTAATGAAGCTTGCTGTGTAGGACTAACAGCACGTGTTTGTACTGGGTTGCCATCTAAATAAACCCTAACGTCAACACTTGGACTTCTTGTATCATTGTCACGCATTCCAAAACCTAAATTCAAAGTTTGAAACCCAGGTTTAGTGCTTTTTTCTGGCTTAATGTTACAAGTTATTGAGGCAGAGCGGTTGCCAGGTCCGAGGTAAAACCTGCTAGTATAAACTGCTCTGCCTATAGAAACATCAAGATCCTGCTTATTAACGCTGCCAAGTCCACCATTAACGCATTTAGTATTCAGCAGAGAGACAGGACGTGGCACTCGTTGTGCTTGAGCAATTCTTCCTCCAAAGGATAATAAAGAGGACAATAGTAAGGCACCAGTGAGCACCGAACTGATAAGCTGAGTTGTTTGCATTGGGATTTAAGAATCTAGTTTTCAGGCAAAAGACGAAAACAAAATAAAATAATAATAGCTAATTAAGCGTACAAAGACGGGATGAAATATCATGAGGTAGCGCCCCTTGGAAGTTCCTGGGCGTGAAATGCACGCTTCGTGGTAAAATTCGCCGCTATGGTTTGCCTGCTATGACTGAGTTGCGTGAAGTGCCTGTTGTCCCAATGAATATACCTACAGCGGGTTCAGATATGCCAGATAGAAAGATTTATAACCCATCTTCCGCTCCCTCAACTGGCTGTTATAAGTTTTTACTGTTTTAAAATGCAAGGATGCTATATAAAATACTCAGCGTACTGATAAAGTGTATTTAAAACAACATTTTCCCCAGATTCAAGGCATAATTACAGCAGAATTCAGAAGTCAGGACGAGGCAGTGCGGGGGTGAAGCAGCGCTCTTGGTAGGGTTTCCAACGCCAGATACCTATGGAGGGAAACCCTCCTGCAGTACTGGCTCCTCCGCAGGCGACTGCCGTTCAGAAGTAAAAAGGGCTGATAAGTCTGCCTTTTAGACCTCAGTATTGTCCTTCATCTACTTGCAATGTGCTGTAATTACTCTACAAACGTATTTGTAAGTAATTATGCTGTGTAATAGTTCAAGGTGCGGAATCTGGATTATACAACTGTACTTACTATTAATACGACTGAACTATGCTCGATAGTAAACATTAAGACGCCGTGTTCCTAGAATTCAGCACCCTTATTGCCTTCTATATCTAGAGCATTTTTTCAGGGGCTTGTAACCTTGATAACTCCAAAATTAAGAACGCTAGGGTGAAAATAGTTTTTGGTCTGAGTAGCATAAATTGGTAGACTAATTTAACAGCCTATGATTAATGAGTATAAGGGTTTATGACTCAGCGTTAACTCTTAACCACTGAAACTTTTAATACATATCATCATATTCTTGTGCTTCAACTCGTCTTTCGGTACGAGGGGGGAGAAATTCAGCGCGACGTACAGGAGCAAGGGGTGGAGTGGGACCGTTATAGGGATGAA
Source organism: Brasilonema sp. CT11 (assembly GCF_017982655.1). Taxonomy (GTDB): domain Bacteria; phylum Cyanobacteriota; class Cyanobacteriia; order Cyanobacteriales; family Nostocaceae; genus Brasilonema. The sequence continues at coordinate 41,662 of NZ_JABXYX010000016.1, forward strand.
TAACTTGTACGGTACGAGTGGGACGCTCTTTTGGTGAAAATAAAGCCAAGACACCAGCGACCACAATACCACCACCTATGGTGAGAGTTATGCCTCCTACTGCCCAAACAGCAGGAGAAGACCACCAGCGATTTTCAGCAGACTGGTGCTGTTGTAACTGGGCTACATTTTGTTGTTGATTTTGCTGATTTAATTGGACTTGGTAGTTATAAACTTGTTGGATTTGGGACTGGAGTTGTTGAACTTGGGTTTTGAGACCATTGTTTTCATTCTTGAGTCCTTCATTTTCCATCTTCAGTCGTTCCGCCTGTACGCGCATTTCTTCGTTGTTTGGATTGACTGGCGCTGGATTAGGATATGGCTGCCCAGGATAAGTTGCAGTTGGCGGCATCATTGCTGAAGGTGCTACCACAGCTGGTGGTAGTTGTGAGCCAACTGTGTAGTTAGGTAAAGAGTTTCCTCCTGCACCTTTTAGCAACACGAGAGCCGCTAGCCCAGCGACGGCGACTCCGCCGATAAATGCCATGCTCTCACTCATCGCCTTTTCCTCTAGACTGCCACGAAACTACAATGATTAATATCTGACACTCTCTCACACTCATAATAAAACTTTTACCCTACTGGTTACATCATACATACCCAAATTATCGATCATGGAATAGAATCGTTTTTTACCATCTGACCACTCGATATCTGCTTTATATATTCAAGACGATATCGATGAAATTGTCTACCAAGGAAAGTAACAAAACCCCCTTGTTAAACTTTTTTAATCTACTTCACTTAACTTAACCAGGTTTAACTTATTAAGCATATATCAAGTTGTTGTGATCTCTGCTTTGAGACAAATTATTTTGTCAGCTTGGGGACTTGGTGGTCAAGTCCGCTCATGTACTGACAGGGTCATTTATGCCATAAATAACATGACTACAATAACAGTAGGTTTGATTGAATGCAAAAAATTTAGGATCAACTTGAACACACCCCAGCCAATGCTTAAGTCTGGCGACTTGAAAGGGGGCTGCGCTCAACATTGTCTGTTCAAAACGATGATACACCAACGCTCGATAGTTATGATGAGGAGCTACTACTGGCGTAGTAGCTCCTCATCAAGGACAAAGAACAAATTTACACCTGGGATTGTTCTTGTTCTATTTCGGCTTGAATTTTTGCGAGTTCTTCGGGAGTAAGTTCTTCCAAGCGCTTCTGCAAATAGGCTTCTTCGTATTGTTCCCGTTGTTTGTGGTAGGTCATTTTTTTTCCCACCGCACGGAAAGCATAGGTAAACAACCAGCCAATCAAACCAATAAATAATAAGACTTGGCTCCAAATACCAGCTTTCGAGCTATCTATGCCTACCAGTTGCAGTAAGACATACGCCAAGCCGCCTGTAACAAAAATGCCAAAGCCAATTCCGATAGCGTCAATGCGTCGCATGAGAGTTATGACCTACCAATTTCGTTAAACTTCAATTTGTCGGCGTCGGGGTCGCAAGTTTACAAACGGCGACAGGAGCAACAAACCTGGAAAGAAGAAGAATACTAAAAAGTACATGAAGGCACGTTCCACAGAGCTAACCACATACCACCGTAAGTTTAAGTAAAACAGGACAGCGGCTGGTACGACCAAAAGATAAGCTCCAGCTAAAATCAGATACAGTAGCGCTACAACCATAATTTATTGGTTCTCAGTAGAAAAGACCTGTTGGTGGATCTGTTTTCCATGATAGGCTGAATGCCTTGGCTGTTGGAAGTATTGTTGCCCTAGTAGAGGAATCAAGATTGAATAATTTAAAGATAGAAAAAATTGTTTCCATCTTTGCTTTTATTTTTTGATCTATTTTCCAAACATTATGCTATATTAAACAACCAGTGCAGTACAACGCACACGAGAAATGCTTGAGCAAGCATCTGTAATGGTGAGCGCGCTGCTTTGAGGGTAACCCAAAGGTAAGCGACTAGCAAACCCAAACGGTGCGGCAAAGAAAGTAAGAGGCAAGTTAAGAAAACCTAAAACCTCAATTTCGACTCAACAATCTCAAATTTTCCAGTGTAAAAGTGCAAAATTGGACAAATAACGCATTTAATGCTGGAATAGATGAGGAGGTTTTTTCTGACCTCCATAAAGCAACTGACTCCCAAACATGTCAGGGGGTGTGGCGGAATGGTAGACGCTACGGACTTAGATAACTGAGCCTTGATGAAGAAATTCAGCAAGTGACTGCTCTCAAATTCAGGGAAACCTAAATCTGATAACAGATACGGCAATCCTGAGCCAAGCCAAATTTGTCTTTTGTCCTTCGTTTTTAGTTAATTGTTACTAGCAAATGACTAACGACAAATGATAAATGACTAATGCGGAAGGTGCAGAGACTCGACGGGAGCTACCCTAACGTAAAGTCGAGGGTAAAGGGAGAGTCCAATTCTCAAAGCCTTATCGGGTTATTTAACCTACTAGGCAGTAGTGAAAGCTGCGAGAGAATGAAAATCCGTTGACCCTAAACGGTCGTGTGGGTTCAAGTCCCTCCACCCCCATTTATAAATTCAAAATTCAAAATTCAGAATTCAAAATTCAAGGTTCAGAATTCAGAATCCTCCCTAGGGACAGGCTAGACATAGTTCGTAGCTTCTTGCTCAGGAGATCTGAAATTCAGAATTTAAAAAGAATTCAAGAATAAAATGGTGCTGGCTCCTCAAAACTGAGGACTATGAGAGGCGTTCGTCGAGCCAGGAGAAGCCAGCACCAGCAGTTTCCGCAAAAATACTTACGAGACGATATAGAGCAGTTGCGCCCAGGACTACCGCAGTTGGGAAATGTTGCTGCAAGAGCGCGATCGCTGTGGCTTCAAACACGCCTAAGCCACCAGGTGCTCCTGGAACCACTAACCCTAGTAACCACGCAAAACTAAAAGCACCAACTAATAAAGGAATTTGACTAAAGTTTAAAGGACTCAAGGCAAATAAAGTTAATATAAACCCTGCGCTGCGTAGTCCTAAAAAGCCCAATTCCCCTATCAAAGGTCGTAGGGGATATCGTTCTAGACTCCAGCGAACGGCTTGCTGAGTGTTGGAAGCAGACTTTTTTACCTTTATACGCTGTAAGAGGTGAGTCGCTCTGTTCAAAAATTTGGGATGTAAAACACAAAGTACTCCTAACAAACCCAGTAGTTGTAGGATAAGTTGAATGATAGTAATTTTTTCGGTTAGAAATTGGCTAGTGAGTAGAACAACAATTAAAGCAGCTGCCGCCATCAGTAGAGGTTCTAGCAATACACTAAGGGTTGCTGCACCAGGAGAAACATTTGCATTTTTTGCTGCTATGATTCTTCCGTAGTAATGCCATATATTACCTGGTATGTACTTAGCAAGATTTGTTTTGAGGTAAACTTGAATAAACTCAAAAGAGTGGACAGGTTGATTTAACTCTCGAAGAACCCAAGTCCATACCCAACCTGCCCAAATGTGTGCTAGCAATGTCACACCTGTGGCGATCAAAAGAATTGCCCATCCTGCTGCATCAATATGGATGGTAGCTACTTCCCGCCAGTTATCTTTAAAGGCTTTTACTAGAAAAAATAAGGTTCCACCTAAAATTAGCCAGCGTAAAGTTTGCTTGATCATTTTGGTTATTTAATTTATATATTTGCCCACCTACTTAGCTACATCAAATCATATGGTATGTCAATCATATATCCCACTATTTTCCGCAAACTTTTTCAAAGCTTTCGTTGATATATGTAGCTCTTTTGACTATATTTTATAGAACTTCTCAAATAACTTATTTTTTGAGTTACAAGTTTCTCACTGTTATTTAATTTATTAAATTCTAAAAACACTATACATTCTGATGATTTAGCAGGTATTTTATATCCTAACAATTAGTTTAACTTCATGTAATCAAAAATTCTTTTGCTAATAAAAGCATTCTATTGCGGTCCTATTTCATTTGTGTTGGCATAGCCTGCGCTCTGCGCTTAAAAACAAAGTACATTTGTACATTCTTCTTCTTTGTTAAGCGTTAAGCGTTCCCTACCTCAACGAGTAATTTCACAACTCCTGCACGGATTGCTATAGTTTTTTATATTACTTTGCATATTTTGGTAACTACTAAATATTCATACATTCATTAAATGATACAATATTAACGGTAGCAACTCAGATGCTAATTATAATAACTTATATACCTCTAAAGTTATAAAAACTAGTAAAAAAATTAAAATCAAAAATGTGACTTTTGCTAGAGGCATTGTTTGTTTTTATCTTTGTAGTCTTATGAAGAAAATATTGCTCAAACATTAAGAAAGTATTTTCTTGTTTGTAGTTGATGGGAGGAAATGGTGAATAGTTTAACTTAATTTTATAAAAAAACTGCGACTGCGCCAGATTGTGATAGTGTTTTTAGCTGGGGTGTTGTTGATAGTAAGCACGACTTGTGGTAGTGCGGCAAATACTCAGGGTGCAAATCCAGAGAATCCTGCTGTACAAGCAGGTGGTGCAAATAATCCCTATAAAGGACAAGGGGATAAATACACAGAGCACAAGATGTCTAATCCTGGACGAGACCAAGCAAGCTCACTGCTTAATTCACAATTACTAATGGCTTCTGGTGTCAACACACAAGGGCAAGGCAGATTAAGCAGCTGATAGACCTGAATTGAAACCCAATTCAGTAGTCAACAAATAAAAATGGTTTTTTGGATTTAGATGTGAAGTAAATCCAAGATACACAAGTACCGAGTTAATTCTTGGTTAATGTTAAACTTTGTCATACAAGCAAAAGGAGTCGCACTGTGAAAAAAATCGTTGCATTGTTCAAAAACATTCGCCCGATCAAACTTATAACAGTTTTTGTGGCGGGAATGATACTGTTTATTACACAGGCTTGTAGTTCTGTAGCTGCAACAACACCTCGTCAAACTGTAGGAGAGCAATCTGCACCTCCTAATTCTGAAACATACGTTCCAAAAGGAGCCAATACAAATTCTGGCTATCAAGGCGGGATGAATAACTTTAGCGATGTTGATCCCAGAACCGATGAAGGTAAATTCAAAGCTGAAGCTGAGGCTCTCAAAGAAAAGGCGGAAAAAAACATCCAGAACAGCTCGAGTGACCCAGCAGAAAATATTCGTCGCGTAGGTGAAGATACAGGAAAAGTAGGCAGAAATATTCAGAAAGAAACTGGAAAGATCACAGAAAAACTTCAGAGTGGGGCTGAGAACTTTGCTGAAGGTACCAAGCGAGGTATTGAAAATATCAAAGAAAACGCCAGCGATGCTGCTGAGGGTACAGCGAAAACTGCTCAACGTTCGGCTGAAAACACAAAGATAAGTGCTCAGCGTGCGGCAGAAGATGCTGGCAATGCAGTGGACAAAAAGTTAACAGATGCCAAGACCACTGCTGATGAGAAAACTCAAGAGGCGGCCCAAAACACTGGTAACATCTTGGAAAAGGCTGGTAAGGCCATTCAAGACGCTGTTAATTAACAAGCAATAGCCTGTTGTTATCTGCTCACATGCTTCCAGTCTATCAGCAGATAAACCAAGCCCGCTTATGCGGGCTTTTTTGCTGTAGTGTGAAATACACTAAAGAACTTGATCCCCAATAGCTATTTCTGTTTGCGCGTACCAATTCTGTAGCCCTAACCGCTGAATTTCTCGCCAAGGAATATTGTGTTTTCGTGCAAGTTCTGCACAGTCTTCATATTCTGGCTGGACGTTAGTGATCGCTTTTTCGTTTTCTTGTCCTGTCCATGCTACCTTGACGCGCACAACACCGTATTCAGTTTCCACTTGTTGAATTTCTCGTTGGAGAGTGGTGCGTTGCTGAGTTGAGCGACGAATTCCTAAAGTGGTGGTTTCGCGAAACAAAACAGCTTCACAGCTGTGTAGATTTTCTGGATGACAAATCACACTCAGCAAAATTCCTGGGCGAGATTTTTTCATGCCTACAGACTGGGTAAAGACATCTAACGCACCTGCGGCAAATAATGCCTCAAACACGTAACCTATAGCCTGTGGACTTAAGTCATCAATTTGGGTTTCTAAAACACAGACAGTTTCCAAAGCTGAACGAGTATCACTGGCAATGGATTTTGTAGCGGATGAATTATCTGTCAAACCCATAGTTGATTTATCTGTGACATTCGTTGCCTGATTTTTTGCCAAATTTGTTGCTTCACCTAGCCACAGACGTAGAATATTGGGAATAGGTAAATGAATCGAACCAGCACCCAGTCCTACTTGTTTGATGGTCATTGGGGGTGGAGAACCAAAGTCTACGGCAAGAGTTGTTGCGATCGCAGCTCCTGTTGGTGTGACCATTTCCCGTTCGATACCGTTACTATAGACTGGACAGCCGCGCATTTCCCATAACTTCAAGACTGCTGGTACTGGTACAGCCATCTGACCGTGCGCAGCTCGAACTATTCCCCCACCAGTAGGTAGCGGCGAGCAGAACAATAAAGGTAATCCTTGATCATTGCTCTCGATACCCAACCAATCTAAACCCAAACAAGTGCCAACAATATCGACAATGGCATCCACAGCACCCACTTCATGAAAATGAACTTTTTCTGGCGCAATGCCATGTACTGCCCCTTCTGCGACTGCTAGCTGTTGGAATACTGCCAAACTCCAAGCTTCTGCTCGTGATGGTAACCCAGCTTTTTGAATCATCCGCTCAATTTGTGGTAAGTGGCGTCCGTGATGGTGGTTGTGTTCATGGTCGTGGTGATGATGGTGGTCTACTAAATCTACATGAACTTTGGTAGCCTGTTGAGTATTACGGTGAATAAGTTCTGCTCTCAATTGATACTCATGCTCAATCCCTAACCCGTTGAGTTTTTGAGTTAAATACTCTAAAGGAACGCCCAAACTAACCACAGATCCCAGGCACATATCACCGGAAATCCCTGTCGGACATTGAAGATACGCAATTTTAGTCATAATGAGTCAAACAATTTTGGATTTTGGATTTTGGATTTTGGATTAGGAATTTTGGATTTTGGATTAACATCTCGGCTCCGCTCGACGTTTACAATTGATTTCACGGACGGTTCCGGGGGATTGTACCCAAGATTTCATTCTAAGTTTTGCGTTCTGAGTTCTTTTTGAGTCATTAATTATTAATTGTTTGTTAGTTGCGAGTTGTTAAGTGCTAAAAATACCACTAACGATTAACTACTGACCTTTTTTTTATTTCTATGGCAAAAATTTTCCAAGTTCATCCTGATAATCCCCAAGTCCGGCGTATAGAGGAAATACAAGCACAACTGCAACGTGGCGCAGTGATGCTTTATCCTACGGATACAGTTTATGCTATTGGTTGTGATTTAAATGCTAAATCAGCAGTGGAGCGAGTAAGACAAATAAAACAGTTGGCAAATGATAAACCACTGACATTTTTATGTCCCTCGCTTTCTAATGTAGCCACTTATGCTTATGTAAGCGATAATGCTTATCGGATGATGAAAAGCTTAATCCCAGGACCGTATACGTTTTTGTTACCTGCAACAAAGTTAGTGCCACGACTGGTACAAAATCCGAAGCGGAAGACCACTGGAATTAGAGTGCCAAATCATACTATGTGTATAGCTTTATTGTCAGCGCTGGCAAACCCAATTATTTCGACTTCAGCACATTTACCACCTAATGATGATATAGATGATGAGTATAATGACAAAGAAGCACAAGCTTACCTATCCCGAATAGAATTATTTGACCGTTTGGACAAATTGGTAGATGTGATTGTGGATACTGGCGAGGAACCCAAATATGAAGTTTCTACTATATTAGATATGACAGGAGAAATACCAACGATAGTGCGGCAGGGTTTAGGCTGGGAGAAAGTCGCTGCATGGGTATAAATGTATAAATATTTTAACTTCACGCCCCCAGTTGTCAATTCCATAAAACAGAGTAGAAATGACTCCAGTTTTTAGATTGTCATACCTACAACATTGGGACTAGGTATGATTTTAAGTGTGAAAAATCTTGGTGCAGTAAGGGTTTGGGGTACTTGGGGATCATGGCGGATATCCATGTATCTGTCGCTTTTTAGTGGTTTGTGAAAAAACCGACACACCGCTAATACTGTAACTTTTTCAATTGTTTTACAGTCATATTGTGTGAACAATGCTGACGGCGACTCTTGATGGATAAAAACCATGAAAGAGATTTGCTTACCGGGGCGTGCCTTGGTAATGCTGTCTGACTATTGTTGTACGGTGCAATACCAATTCGAGAATTGTCATGAAACCAAATCTTCCCAACCTACCCATATCCACACCTTCTTTAAACCACCACGTTTCGACGGAACAATTGCAAGTTTGTAATAGTGATGCTTTGGTGCAACTGCTGTGCAACGAAATGCAACCTCAGGTGAAAACAACATCTACGTCGGTGCAAGCTATAGCAAAGCGCATAGCAAAAGAAGTGGAACGCATCTGCAGCAAAAGTTCGCGCATCCAAACATCAGGACAAATTAAGTCTTGGCTGTTAAACTTGGCAAGACATCGTTCACAAAAATGCCTGCGTTACTACCAATTGGGTTCAAAAAAAGGTCGTGTAGAATTACATAGCCAATTGGGGGCGATGGTTTACCGCCACATTATCATATCAAGTTCTGATTTAGGGTTTGAAGCTCGTTACAACTTGATTGAAGATTTCCTACAAGCATTTTATCTGGAAGCTATCAAAGCTTTCCGGCGTGAAAACGAACTTCCGGAAGATTATACCCCACGTACTCAACTGGAACTGGCAGAATATATGGCGTTTACAGAACAATATGCCAAACGTCGCATCAATCTGCCTAGCGGTAATCAACAGTTGGTTATATTACGTGCTCAAAGTTTTGCTCGTCGTTTACCTCAAGAAACAACAGTAGATATTGAACAAGCTGTTGAGTCTGCTAAAACCGAAGAAGCAGAATCTTATCAGCGTCACTCAGCAGTTCAACAAGTTCGTTCTCAGATGACAGCACAATCTCAGTTTGATCCTGCTGAAGATTATGAGCGCGATCGCGTCATCTCAGAATTAGTAAAATATTTAGAAGCTCACGGTCAATCTGACTGCATAGATTATCTATCTTTAAAACTGCAGGATCTCTCAGCACCAGAAATTGACCAAATTCTCGGTTTAACCACCCGCCAGCGCGATTATCTACAACAACGTTTTAAGTATCATGTAGAAAAGTTTGCTAAGCAACATCAGTGGCAGTTGGTACATCAATGGTTAGGCGCAGGGCTAGAACAGAAATTAGGTTTATCCTCCCAACAGTGGGAAATATTTGTGAGCCAACTTTCGGAACAACAACAGCAAATTTTGCAGCTCAAAACTGCAAAACACAGTGATCAAGCGATCGCCAGAACAATCAAATGTACCCCCAAACAGCTACAAAAACGCTGGACTCAAATGTTAGAAATTGCATGGACTATCCGCAACGGTACTACAGGAATGCAAGCAGGCTAAAGTTGTAGTGAATTGTATCAACCAAGAAGCTAGTGTTATTCAATTTTCTAGAGTTTATCCTATTTGTTTAATGTTAAACATAGATAATCTATTCGTTGTTCTAACTCAAAAATCTGCTGTTCTCCTTCCCTTCTCTATTTCCGCTTTATTGGGGAATAGAGGAGGGTAATGGGGTACATAAGGAAGAGTTCAGAGTTCAAGAATTATCAAATGTTGCAGTCAAAAACAAATTATTCTTAAAATAGAGACTAGAATCCATAGTCAATTTTTAATTTTCAAGATTTGGAGAGCAATGACTCAAGGTGGCAGAGCAAATCAGTCTGGCAACGTCTTGGAAAAAACTGTAGAAGGAACTTTGTTAGCGCATGGATATGAGCTAGTTGGTTCTAATCTCGTAAAAAAGAAGCGTTTGGGACATCTTATAAACTACACCAGTTTTCCAAAACGATACGCAAGACAGGTTTACATTGGATCAGGAATTTATGGTACTGATATTTATGTAGATTTTTACATCATTGGTTCAGTAACAATTCCTTCTGGTTTTATCATTGAATGTAAATGGCAGCAAACGAGTGGCTCCGTTGATGAAAAATTTCCTTATGTTAATTTGAATATTCAAAATTGCTATCCTGCACCCGCTATTGTTTTGATTGATGGAGGAGGAATGAAACCAGGCTCAATTACCTGGTTAAAAAACCAAGTCACTCATAACCAAAATTTATTAGCAGTTCATAATTTAAGTACTTTTATTGCTTGGACTAACAATCATCTCTAATACGAAGTAATTAACAGTTCGTTAATGACGCCACGTTTCTTTGCATTAGAGTTTATTGATCTTCCAGCTAACACAGTATGTATATGAAATTCTTTATAAAGATCGCGAATAAACGAAGTGTCTGAATTAGATAGCATCACCTTGACGCCACGTTTTCCAAGTTCTCCAAAGACTTCTCTTAGTTTATTTTGCTCTTTTTCATGAAAACTATAACGACTATATGATGTAAAATTACTGGTAGTACTGACTGGATAATACGGTGGATCAAAGTAGACAAAATCATCTTGATTTCTTGCATAATTTAGCACTTCTTCAAAGCTTCTTACTTTTATATCTGCTGATTGCAAAGCAAGTGATGCTAAACGTAAGCTAGATGAATCACAAATCTTAGGTTTTTTGTATCTGCCCATTGGTACATTAAATTTGCCTTTGGAGTTTTCTCTGTAAAGACCGTTAAAACAAGTTTTGTTCAAATATATTAAACGAGCTGCTTTTTTTACTTCACTATCCTCAACAGTAGTTCGAATTTGATAGTAATAATCTTTATTGTGTTGCTTTTCATGATATTGAAGAATATTAATTAATTCATCTAGATGATTTTTAACGCAATCATAAGTATTGATGAGTTCTGAGTTAATATCAGTTAAAATTGCTTGTTTAGGTTGTTGATTGTAGAAATAGAAAAAAACTGCACCACCTCCCAGAAATGGCTCATAATAATTTTGGAATTTATGAGGAAAATACGTATAGTATCTTGGAATTAGTCTGCTTTTTCCACCTGCCCATTTTAAAAAGGGACGCGGCAAATCTTTTTTATCAACTTGACTCAACATTTAAAATCAAATTCATCTAATTGTTCTATTTCTGTCACTACTACAATTATATACCAATGAGATTTACATTTAAAAACTTATTTAATGGAACCGCAAATAAGCGAATCTTGTTAAGACAATAAAGGAAAAGAGAAGCTCATCAATCCTTTAAAATACGATAGTTTAAATTAAATTAAGTAGGTAAAAAATAACAATGTAGAAGAAAATATTTGCGATTTATTCGCTTCACTTCGTTCTGCTCAGAATGACATTTTACGTTTCATTTTTGTTGACTAACTTAGTAATTCTCTCATGTCAGATTACAATGAGAATAAATAAACCCATCAAAAAAAACGTGTCGTCTATAATAAGGTAGTCTAAATCTAGATGTTTGACGGATTCTGGAATAATATTTCTCGCTACGCTAGCTATTTCATTACAACACTTTTGGGTGTGCTCTTGAATGCTTATGCGCCTTTGATACCTCTTTTTAAACGCCCAGTCACCTTAATACCTATTTTGGGCTTGTTTTTAGGCGCTCTGGTTTTTCTTACTCTCACGCTGCGTGCGATGCTTGGTTTTAGTACAATTTAGACTATGACTTTGGTGGGAGGTTCACTCCCCAAATCAAGTCGTATTTATGTAATGTGTAGTAGATCCTCTGTGAGGAGACGAATTTTATGGCTACAGATCGCCGCGTTTCTCGCGTTGCTGAGTTAATTAAACGGGAAGTTAGCCAAATGTTACTCAACGGTATCAAGGATGATCGTGTGGGGACAGGAATGGTGAGTGTTACTGACGTTGATGTATCTGGAGATTTGCAACATGCGAAAATCTACGTCAGTATTTATGGCACAGAGGAAGCCAAAGCAGAAACAATGGCTGGGTTAAAGTCAGCGACAGGTTACGTCCGCAGTGAACTGGGTGCACGAGTGCGTCTGCGTCGCACACCAGAGGTGGTGTTTCTAGAAGATCGATCTATAGAACGCGGTACAAAGGTGCTGTCGCTGTTAAACAAGCTTCAGCTAGAACGTCAGCTAGAAAATCCGGCAGAAGAAAACAAAGATAACTTCATTCAAGAATGAAGATTTATGTCTGGAGGATTATTAAGTAACGTAAACAACAATTAATTAACGTACATCAGCTAAACATTTAACAGACACGACAAGTCGTGTCTGTTTTAATTTGCTTAATGCAAAGCTCACTGAGAGGGCAGTTACAACAATTTACAGGTTAGAGACTACGTTTGAGTGAGGAAATCAAGAGGTTAAGGAGTGAAATAAATTGAAAACGCTGTAAATATATACTCTTTGTATTTAGTTGTCTATTTGGAATCAAAATCTTGCGCTCTTGTGATTTAAGTCTGACTGAAAGATTCTGCTTTTTGCTAAAAATGCTGCAAGATCTCAGTTTATACCTATTCCAGAAGGCTGAGTACTTTACAAAACTAAATATTGGTAAGTTAAGAGAGTGTCAGGTGTGGGGTTTCGGGTGTAGTGCAAATTCTTTTCCCTACATCTAACATAGGGACAATATCTCTCGGCTGGTGCAACTTGACTTTTGAAGTCGATTCTTGCGTAGCAAACTCCCTTAGTGGCATTTTCACTTTACATGCCATGTACTTTGGAAACAAACCCATTGGTTTTTGCTTAGCAAACTTAAGATAGCTGTGCGTACTCCTGCTTGTTGTGCTGGGTTTTATCTTTTTGAATTTTGTAATTGTAACTGCTTATGCTGCCCGATATAGACAAACTCTCCCTGGCTGAACAGGTGGCTCAGATGATCGTTGTTCGTGCCTCGGGCTTTTTATTTGATCACCAAATTCAATATCCTGTCTGGGAACCACCAGCAGCAACACTCCAACACTGGGTGGAAGACTTGGGGGTTGGTGGAGTGATTTTACTGGGGGGAAGTGCTGGGGAATTAGCTATCAGGACACAACAATTGCAAAAATGGGCGAAAACTCCTCTACTGATCGCTGCTGATATTGAAGAAGGTGTCGGACAGCGGTTTAGTGGCTCAACTTGGTTTCCGCCACCAATGGCATTAGCTTCTATCTTCCGCAAGAACCAAAAGTTGGGTTTGGATTATGCCCAAAAAATGGGAGCTATCACTGCACAAGAAGCTTTAGCCATTGGAATTAACTGGGTACTTGCTCCTGTGGTGGATGTGAACAATAATCCTGATAACCCTGTGATTAATGTTCGCGCTTTTGGCGAAACGCCTGATGAGGTTAGTCAGTTGGCTTGCGCTTTTATTTGTGGTGCAAAGACTCATCGTGTCCTGACAACGGCGAAGCATTTCCCAGGACATGGTGACACGGCTGTTGATTCTCATCTGGATTTGCCTGTGATCCCGCACTCGCTACAGCGACTGGCAGAAGTGGAATTACCTCCTTTTGCGGCGGTGATCGCCTCGGGTGTGGATACAGTAATGAGCGCCCACTTATTAATACCTAGTTTAGATCCAGAACTACCAGCAACCTTGTCACACAAGATATTAACAGAGCAGTTGCGGCAAAAATTAGGCTTTTCTGGCTTGATCACCACGGATGCTTTGGTTATGGGTGCTATTGCCAACCGCTATGGGGCAACTGAAGCTGTTGTGATGGCAGTGGAAGCTGGTGCTGATATTTTACTGATGCCTGTTGATCCTAAAGAGACTATCAGTGCTGTATTTAGTGCTGTTGAAAGTGGTCGGATTTCGCGATCGCGCATTCGCGAGTCTGTTGAGCGCATTTGGCAAGCAAAGAGCAAAATCTCTTGTGAACCAGTCATGACTACAGGTTTTATCGAGCGCACCGCCCAAAAGGATTCTCTTGAGATTGTTGGTGAGATTTTGCAGCAAAGCCAAATCATTCATGGCTCTGCGTTAGCATTAGAGCAACTCATAGATGTTATAAAACTTAATAATAAGCAAAAGGTGAATTTATACAATATAATCATTGTTGATGAAATCGTAAGTTGTAACTATTTAGACAAAAATGCGCCAGTAATTACACTTACAACTAATTTGGGGTATCAAATCCAAATTGTTGATTCTCAAACTCAAAACACTAGTAACTTGGAGGAAAATCATCCGACTTTACTACAAGTCTTTATCAGAGGAAATCCATTTCGTGGTAGTGCAGGACTCACTAAGGCAGCAGAAGACTTATTTAAGAAGCTGTTAACAACCAAGGACTTACAAGCTTTTGTCTTATACGGTAGTCCATATGTATGGCAAAATTTTATACCTTTACTACCGATGGAGATTCCTGGTGTGTTTTCTTATGGGCAAATGCCAGCCGCACAAGACCGCGCTCTACGCACCCTCTTTGGTATGTAGACAATCTGTCTGGCTAAAACATCTTGCCTTCCCAAACCGTGCTTTTCGGTAGGCAACAACTGTCTCAACAACGTCAGCAAGATGAATCAACTCTCCTAATGTGTTCATATGCAATACAATTTAAGCAAATGTCAGGATTCGTTGATTTTCGTAACATTTCTTCATATAATTTTAGGATGTATAGCGTCAAAATGAAAATAGTTCCGTATATAAAACTACAAAACCCCAACGACTAGGTTTTTATATCGATCAGCGTTTGTTCCTAAGGGATTTTGGGAAATCAATTAAGTGTTAATTTGTGAGCAAAAACCATGACAGTGAATACGGTGCCTTCTATCAGTTACTACTCTCTAGATGTGATACAAGATGAAGCACGCCGACTGGTGCAAAAGGGCTTGGTAAGCAGACAGCAGCCGATTTATACGTTGTGCCAATACATCCCGGCTAGAGAGTGGGTATGTATTGAATGTGAATTAGAAAAGTGTGATTTCTTGCTGCGCGATCGCATTGCCGATCTAATTGGTCGCGAACAGTGGGAAAACGACTAATCACTTTTTCATTTTTGATTCTGGAATGGGATATAGAAATTGATAAAAAGGGATTTAACCCTCAATTTGAAATGTAATCTCTGCTTTTTATGAACCTTTTCCAGTCCAAAATCTCAAATATCCTATCTTCCATCGATACAAAAGTGTTTTCTGGAGATTTTTAATCTACATCCGCTTTGCAACCACTTGTCAAAGTAGCCCTCGAAGTGTCGTTGCACTTTAGATGTACATATTTTAGGGTGTTAATGCCTTTAGACGTGTGAATTCCGGAGCAGTTCAATTTTAGAAACTGCTCCGGAAATTTTGTATATCTGACAATATACAGGTGAGTTATCCTACTTGTTCCAGATACTGGTTGATATCTTCTATGACGCGCGTCAGTTCGGCTTCTGTTGTCAAGCGAATAGTCGCATCGCGGACGGTTAGCAGGACTTTGGCTGCAAAAGGAGTAGACCAGATATTGGGATTACAAAAAATTTCTAAAAATACCTCTCCCGTGTAACGATATTCCATTGGACGCTGGGGACTGGGTTTACCACCAGGAGTGGTTTTAGCAGCAACAGCTTTAAGGCTTTGCATCAATTGGTCCAGCGCTGCTTTGAATTCTCGTGCTGCTTGAGGTGAAAAATTAAAAGAGACGGAACCTTCTACTAAGTTCAGTGTCAGACGATTTTCGGACATGAGCTACTGATAAAAACTTCTATAGCAATCGTAAATGATTCGTGAACACTCATTTGGGGAGATCAGGGAGAGAGAGTTCGTGCTTGAACAAACAGAGTGAACCTGATACGGATAGTATGCAATTTGATTTTCTGTGCGTCTACTGTTTCTTGATAAAGAGAAAAACCGAATGCTAAGACCCCCGACTTCATGAAAGTTGTTGGGGATCTCTGGCTGTGTATTTTTTTGACTTTTTAGTGATCACAACTTCAGACAAAATCTGAAACATCACCAAATAATTTTCTACACGATATAGATAGATGAGCAACTCATTCGCCATCACTTAGCTTGAAATGACCGCAATACACTCTATCTCTACCAACACGTCCTTGGGTAAACGCGATACCTGTACACACGCACGCGCAGGCGCTGTCGCCTCATCAAAATACTTTGCATATACCGCATTTACCGCTGCAAAATCATTCATATCCGCCAAGAACACAGTTGTTTTCACCACATTCTCAAAACTCGCCCCAGCAGATGTGAGAATTGCTTCTAAATTTGCCATCACCTGTTGAGTCTGCCCAGTCACATTCCCTTCACCAACAATCTTCCCCGTACTGGGATCAAGAGAAATTTGCCCAGCGACAAAAATCATTTCACCAGACGCGACAATCGCTTGATTATACGGTCCCACAGGTGCAGGTGCCTTATTTGTACGAATAACCCTTCTACTCATATCTCTTGTTTGCGCTTTTTGCGTCTTGGTGGTTTAACAGTTAATCCAACCTGGGACGTATCCCATAATGCCGATATCGCCAATAATCCCGCAAAATTCTATCATGGTCAAAGCATAAATTAACTGGCACACGCCAAGACTCAAAAATTCCCATAGCCTTAGCATCATCCCCTGCTTTGGGTTCACCTGTTGCAGTTGCCAAAAACACAACGCTGAGTGTGTGCTTGCGGGAATCGCGGCTGGGATCAGAATACACATGAAATTGTTCAACCAACTCCACCTGCAAGCTAGTTTCTTCCAAAGCCTCGCGCTGTGCGGCTATCTCAACAGATTCTCCGTAATCTACAAAACCACCGGGGATAGCCCAACCTAAAGGGGGATTATGTCGCTCAATTAACACTATTGGTCGATGAGGACGGTCAATTAATTCGATGATGATATCAACTGTTGGAGCAGGATTTCGGTAAGTCATGAATTATTAGTCATTAATTGTTAGTCAACAACTAGGAGTGTAGGGGATAAGGGTGTAAGGGGAGCCAGTGCTGGGGTGAGGCAGTCCGGTCTTGGGGAGCCACTGCGTTGGGGAGCCAGTACTGCAGGAGGGTTTCCCTCCGTAGGTATCTGGCATCCGGCTCTGCCGACTTGTAGCATGTGGCGTGGTTTCCCCAAGGAGGAACTGCCGAAAGGGTTCCCCGACTTGAGGCACCTGGCGTTGTAAGGGATACAATTATTGGGGGCTTGTATCCGAGAGTTTTGGGGGCACTAGCTCCCCCATACCCTTACACCCTTAGTTTCGATCATTTAACCAAAGGCAAAGAACAATCAATGTCAGGTTACTGGATGCATCCCCAGTTACTAGTTCTGTGATAGATTCAATGCGATGCTCCCAGAAGGAGCTGCCCAGAGGTAGCATCACGCATTTGTTCGCTCATTAACAATAGGTTCAGTATGCCTTTTCCCAGATCCAGCGGTATTTTGCTACATCCCACTTCCTTTCCCAGCCGATTTGGCATTGGGGATTTAGGAATCCAAGCTTATGAGTTCATTGATTTTCTCAGAGAAAGCGGTCAACAATTTTGGCAAGTGCTACCTCTAGGACCAACTGGGTATGGTAACTCTCCTTACGCTTCTTATTCAGCAATGGCTGGAAATCAGCTGCTGATTAGTCCAGAAAAATTGGTAGAACAGGGTTTGCTAGCTGAGGACGACTTTGCTAATTTACCAGTTTTTCAGGAATCTAAGGTAGATTACGACAAGATCACGCCCATTAAAATCGAACTGTTAAAAAAAGCTTGCGAGAATTTTAAAGAAAGGGCAACATCCTTACAGCAGAAGGAATTTGCTGGTTTTTGTGACAGCAAAGCCTATTGGCTAGAGGATTATGCCTTATTTATGGCCCTCAAAGATGCTCATAATGGAACAAGTTGGCATACTTGGGAGCCAGAACTTGCCAAACGTGAACCGGATGCCATAGAACGGGCACAACAGCAGTTCGGTACGGAAATTTTTTATTACAAATTTACCCAATACGAATTTTTCCGCGAGTGGTCGCAACTGAAAAACTACGCCAATATGAGCGGTGTTCAAATTATTGGTGATATTCCCATCTACGTAGCCCATGACAGTGCTGATGTGTGGTCTCATCCGCATATTTTTTGCTTGGACGAACAAACGGGAGAAGCAGCACTGATGGCGGGAGTTCCACCAGATTACTTCAGCGCCACTGGTCAGTTATGGGGTAACCCCATTTATAACTGGGAGGGATTGAAAAACCAGGACTTTAGCTGGTGGATAGGACGCTTTGAGGCGATGCTGGATTATCTAGATGTAATCCGCATTGACCACTTCCGAGGATTTGAAGCTTACTGGGCTGTGAAAAAAGGCGAACAAACAGCTATCAATGGAGAATGGATAAAAGCCCCTGGAGAAGAATTGTTTGAGGCAATTAAACAGCGATTAGGTAAGCTACCTGTGATGGCGGAGGATTTGGGAGTCATTACGCCAGAAGTAGAAGCCCTGCGAGATAAGTATGAATTTCCTGGAATGAAAATTTTGCAGTTTGGCTTTGGTTCTGACGCTGCTAATCCATTTTTACCTTTCAACTATTCACCCAATTGTATCGTTTACACCGGAACTCATGACAACGACACAACTATAAACTGGTTCAATACAGCCTCAGAAGAGGAAAGGCAGAACTTATTGCTTTATTTAGGTTGTCAAAGTCCTGAAGGTATCCATTGGGATTTGATTCGACTTGCGATGACTTGTGTGGCGAATCAAGCAATTATTCCGTTACAGGATATTTTAGGCTTAGGAGGTGAAGCGCGGATGAACTTCCCCAGTAAGGCTGAAGGTAACTGGGAGTGGTGCTATCAAGCGAATGCTTTGACTAAGGAATTAAGCGATCGCCTACAAAATCTCACTAAGTTATGTGGACGTGCGCCGCAACCTAAGTGAGGAGCTAGGAGGGAAGGAAGGAAGGAGAGAGGGAGCGAAGGATATTTTCCCACACTCCCACACTCTTTCACTTTCTCACTCTCCCCATCCCCCTCCTCTGCTTAAGATCTAGTATTAGCTGCGATCGTCACTTCTTTGACTGTACCCGGTTCTCCGAGTTGCTTAGCTTGTTGTTTGTTAACACTCATCAACACCCCACCCGCATTACCTGCTTTAACAGTCAGTTGTCCCTGGGCTATCCAAGTGCGTTGAGTTCCCTGTGGGAGTTCACCTTCGTATTGAAGTTTGCCATCTGCTACCACTTTTATCCAAGATGTCTGTTTCAATGTCACACCAATTTGCACCTGCTGCGGTTCTATGGCGTTGTCAGATAATTTACTGACAGCTTGAACAAGTTGTACTTTTTGATTTTGGGTGGTTTGTTGTTGTGCTAGGGGCTGTGTTTGTTCTTTCTGGTTATTTTGGCTATCAGTTACTTGTAATGTTGTTGCGTTGAGTAACTTAGACAAACCAGTGACGGAGCAAAAAATTAAAAATACGTATAGCACATAAAGATGGACAGGGCGTAATTGACTCGCTGATGTCGTTTTCCAACCTAAGTTTTGGCTGAACTGGTCTATATCTGTAGGAAAGGTAGTGGAAAACTCTGCACCATTCAACCCTAGTGCATCAGCAAATTGCCGTATCAAACCCTGAGTGTAAATTGGCTCTGGGAGTTTAGTCAAATCACCTTGTTCTATCGCCTCTAATAGTCGTTGGGGAATTTTGGTCAAAAGAACCATTTCCTCTAGCGATAAACCCTGTTCCAAGCGTAACGCCAACAGTTGAGCACCAATTTGTGCGAGAATTTCAGCTCTTTGTTGGTCGAATGAAGGTCTCGACTCATGCTTGTCTTTGCTTGTTTGGGACGTCATATACTGTTTAACTCCTTAACCACACTGAATCTTTAATAGGAAACTGCTGCAATTGCTTTTTTTAAAAAAAGAATTTCAAACTCTTCTAGATGACGATACTCACCTTCACCTAAGTGACCTTTTCCAGGCGTTTGTAATTGAATAGAACCGATACCGGTGCGATGTAGTTCAATAACTGGGTATCCCAATTGTTGAGCAACACGGCGAATCTGACGATTTCTCCCCTCCTTTAAAATAATTTCTAAGCAGCAAGAAGAAGCAAACTTTTCTATCACTCGTACTTGTGCTGGTCGTGTTTTTGTTTCCTCCAAGACCACACCCTGACGCCACATCTCTAGCACTTCTTGTGAAGGATGTCCTTTGACCAAAACACGATATGTTTTAGAAATACTATGACTAGGATGAGTTAGACCAAAAGTGAGGTCTCCATCGTTTGTAAGTATTAATGCTCCTGTAGAGTCTATATCCAACCGACCTACTGGGTGAATACCTTGACCGGAACTTATTTGTTTAGGAAGTAAGTCTAATACTGTAGGTCTGTTTAGTGGATCTTCACAAGTGGTAAGCACTCCGAATGGTTTGTGTAGTAATAAATAAATAAGGTTAGGGCGCTGTAGGACAGACACTACCTTTCCATCAACCGTGATAGCATCTGTTTGGGGATCAGCCTTTTGACCCAAATGTGCCAATTCACCATTAATGAGAACGCGTGACTGCCTGATCATCTCTTCAGCTTCACGACGTGAGGCTATACCCCATTGAGATAGAATTTTTTGTAACCGTGACTGCATGTGAAAATTACTGATAATTAATCAAAATGTTGATCAGCAAATAATACCTCTACATTTTGTCATGAGTTGCCCAAAACGCTACAGTAACATACCGTAAAAATTTCAGGGATCTATCAATTAGAATAATCATAAGCAAAACGGTTAGATGCAAGAATCTAATTTAAACTCGAAAAAATCACACAAGACACGTATTGTCACAAATGTGTTGACAGCAGCACTCAAGCTGTGGTTAAAAACTCAAGTGAGCCAAGTCTCTCAGCTGGAAGTGGAAATCAGAGCCAGCGATCGCCAACTTCTGTCTGGTTGCATTCCTTGGGTATCTGTTTTTGCCAGTCATGCTGTATATCGAGGTCTCCATCTTACACAAATTCAACTAGTTGCAGAAAATATTCGTATCAATATTGGCTCAGTACTTAAAGGACAACCACTACGACTATTAGAAACAGTACCAGTAGTTGGCGAACTGATCCAATCACAGGACGATCTCAATGCGTCTGTGTCATCTACCTTGTTATCGACTGGTTTATATGAAGTTATGGTTGAACTTTTTCTAGAACACCAGTTGAAATCCAAGTCCATAACTTGGAAAAAAATTGACATTGAGCAGAGTAAAGCAACACTCTTCGCTATTTTGGTAGACGAAGGCGAGCCTACTCATTTAGATATTAGTATGAGTCCGCAGCTAGTTAGCACACAGGAATTGCTACTCTCATCAATCCAAGTCAAAAGCGATATAGGAGATCTGCTTGAGCCTAGTCACAAAGAAATTTCTTTCAATCTGGGATCGGATGTTGATATCCAAGAGTTAACTCTTATCCCAGGAAAGTTAATATGTCGCGGAAGGATTAACGTCAACCCCTGATGATTAAAAATAAAAAATTTAAATCAGTTAATCTTTATGTGTAATTATAAATTTAGCCACAAAAATTAGCTAGAAAATTTTTGGTTAATCTGAGTACAGTTTTTCTTCATTCCGTAGCAGCGTGGTTTCGGTTGGGATTACCGGATCTTAACCAACAATAGCTACGAAATTGTGCCATTCTGTACTCAGTGATCAGCGCCCTGGAAATTTTTGAGAGTAGTTTATTTAGTTATGAGAAGCTACTCGATGATCCTCATCAAAGTATGAGTTCATCAGCTGTTCATCCAAAAACCACAAATGCTTGTCAATGACGCTAGAGATTTCGGCGTAGACGTACGCTGTCTCAGCATCCCCCAAAATAGCGGTGCGGTCAATATTCTCCCACAGCAAAGAGGCATAGATGGATAGACGCTCTGCTAGGGATGCTATGTGTTCTTGACTTTGTGTAAGATGAAAGGGGTATTCAGGTAAAACTGAATGTTTGACAGCAGATCGAGCTGTTCCTCTGGCTAAACCGCCAAGAACTGTTATTCTCTGGGCAAGCATATCAATATACAACTCTAGTTCAATTGCAATTTCGTGAAATAATTCGTGTGAAGGATGAAAGTTCATGCTTTTCACATTCCAACGGGCTTGCCTGAACTGAGTCTTGAGATCAATAGTAGTTGCCAGGGTTTGGTTGAGGATGTCAATCAGTTGCGCTTGAACTTCTAAAGTTGTACTATGGCGAATAGCATCAGGGCGAGTACAGCGAAGCTTACAATTGTCGCTCATACGCTCTCCTTTATTTCTCCAGATAAGAAAAGGACGTAGTGGTAAAACGTCCAGTAAGCAGTTTTTTGCAAACGTCTCTTTGGAGATGCACCGTAACACTCATCACTCTGATTCGATTTCTCCCAATCCCTGGAATTTGGCAGGACTGTCTCTGGGCACCACAACAAGAAATGCGAGGGATAAGGGAGGATTTTATCCCCAGCCTCCAACTTTTATCGCAAGAGTTGTTAAATGAACAAACTTGCCGGATTTGAGTGGCAATAAATGAGTCCTGTGTTTCCAAGAGGAGGTATTAAGAGAGTCTTTTGGATCGAATACCACTAGTCGAGATTAATAGGGACATTGATGTTTATTTAAAGGTATATAAAATCCTGATTCCTGCTGTCTAGAAGATTCTTGCTATTTTGTGATATTCTTGCTAACTTTTTGCACGAATTTCTTTGGGTGTTACTCCCAGTACGCGCTTGAAGTGACGGGTGAATTGACTTTGGTCAGCAAAACCTACTTGTGACGCCACTTCAGAAATTTTTTGTTTATTCTGTAGCAGCAGCATCCTAGCACGCTCAATGCGGCAGTGCATCACATATTGGTAGGGAGAAAGCCCAGTAGACTGCTTGAACAAGCGGCAGAAATGGTACTGACTTATACCTGCTTCTTTTGCCATGATGTCAAGGAGTAAATTATCTGCCAAATTGTCGATAATAAATTCAATGACTCGCTGTAGCTTATATTTCGGCAATCCTCCTTGATATTCTGGAAATTTGTGCTTAGCCGCAGAGTAATGCTGCAAGAGATGAGCTGATAGCGCAGTCGCCATTGATTCAGCATAAAGACGGCTAGGCGACCTATCTGATTCCAGTGCTGTCTTAAGGGCAAGCCCAATTTGATAAATTAAGGGATCGGGCTTGGAAAAGTGTGGTATAATCTCCACAACATCTTGATTAACTAAGTCACCAGCAATATTTGAGACAAACTCAGAATTTAAACATAAAGCAATAAATTCCGACTCTTGAGAAGAAGATACCTTGTGGATGGTTTGGGGAGGAATAATCGCCACATCGCCAGGGATCGGACTTTCAGTTTTGTAGCAATCACCAAGCGATCGCTCCAAATGTGATTGACTACGGAGACGAATAGCAAGTGTATAATGGGATGCATAATGTTCAGGGCTTTCATACTCTGGTTGAAGGTGATACTCCAGATATAAGTTTTCCCATGTAGCATGGTGGCTAGATAACACAGGTCGTCTAGGAAGTATACGCCTGCGACCTTCTACTCTAGTTGCATCAATGGCTAAAGCTTTCTGTGTTGGCATTAATTTCACCTTATCTGTTGGGCTTCTGCTATTAATCGTGCTAAAAATGTGTTGGCTATAGTTTGTAAGCTGTCCCGCTTTTGATTTTTATACGGCTATTGGCTAGACTTTTTGCAATGACTGGTTTTTTTCCTTGTGCATTCTGAATTGACTAGTAACTTGGTGTTAGTAAACCTAACTTTTTGGGCAACTATTGAGTTAGCGTTACTCTCTACAAGAAACACGCTTAACAGGGAATAGGAAACAGGGAACTCTTAAGAAGGGGAGTTCCCTGTTTCTTTCATTGATTGCAACCGTGTAACTGCCCTAGTTAAAGGCTCATAAGTCACGCTTGCATAGGAGCATAATTTTGGGCAGTGATTGTGGGCGTGTATTTTACATATATTTTCGTTGAAAGCATGATTTGGCTTTAGTTATGAGTTCTGTGTCATGACAAACGACCCTTACAGGGAAGACCTCCGCAGAGCGCTGCTGCGATAGCCGAATGGCGTGGCGTCCGCGCTGCCTCACCGCAACGCACTGGCTCCCCTCCTGCATTGTGCTGGTCTCACTAATGACTCATAACAAGAAAATTCGCAGTTTAAATGTATGAGATCTGACAAACAAAATTGCAACCGTTTTCTTCTTAAACGCAAGATAACGGAAATATCTCCTTTGCTAATAAATTTGGCTCAAGGCTAGATACCGACAATATCTTGTTGCTTTTAGTAATGGTCATGATTACTATTGGCACAACATAAGACTGCTGGGCGGAATTCACGCATCCGCTTATCACCGTTCACGCAGGATACCCGTTAGGTGCAGCCGTGCCACAGGGATAGGGCATAGATTGGAGTCTCCTCCAAAGATGCTTGCTGCGCGTTTGCATGATTGTGTGCGCTTTGCGCTTACGGAGATTTCCTCCGCACGATAACCCTCTCAAAATTCAAAAAGCTTGTATTACAAGCTTTTTGTGGATTTTGAATAGTAGTTTTTTTGGCGATCTCTAGTAGGAAGAAATTAAAGTAATTGTTGCAAATACTAATTTAACTATAAATTCCACATTCAGCACCTTGAACAATAACACAGCATAATTACTTATATTTAGCTATTTACATAGTAATAAATAATAATGTTATACTGAACTAAATGTTCTTTAAAATACACTTTATTAGTGAGTTGAGTATTTTAGGTAGTATCCTTGCATCTTTAAAAACAGTAAAAACCGATGGTGGCAGTTGAGGGTGCATTTATAAGGGATAAATATATTTACAAAATTTACAAATAGTAAAGATGAAAATTATGAGAGGCAGTATCTGCCGAGGGGACATACGAACGAGTGTTATGCGAGCTTGGGTTTTATTAGTGACTGTCAGGTAAAAAAACTGTTCATCATGAACAATTATAGGGAAATATATCAACGTAGTTGTGTTGATTGTCGAGAAAGCTATGCTAAGAGCTTAGCTGCCAAAAGCTCAAATCGCTTTGATCCAAAGCACAGGACAAGCAAAGTTTTCTTGTTAGGTTTTTCAATTGTGAGGAAGAAACTGTGAAACAGCTTCACGCTAGTGCTAGTAGTTTTGTATTAGGTGCAGCTGCAATGATTGTTTTCGCAGCTCAACCAGTATGGGCAGAGACTACTCAAATTACTGGAGTGCAGCTAAGTCCAGTTGATGCTGGAATTAACGTTATATTGAAAACTGCTTTGGGTTCGCACCCACAAGTTTTTACAACAAAAATTACGACAAAAAAAGGTAACGCTTTAGTCGTAAATATTATTAACACTCAATTACGTTTACCAAAAGGAAATACTTTCCGTCAAGATCATCCTGCTTCAGGAATTGCTTCAGTGACAATTCATCAGCTTGATGCCAATAGCATTCAGGTGATAGTCACCGGAACCAGCAGCGCCCCTAACAGTGAACCTGTGGTACGACAGCAGAATAACATTATTTTGGGCTTTACCTCAACACAGCCAAGACAGGCGAGGACGACTACACCACAAACAGTACCAATACAAACTGCGTCCCCTGTTTCTCCCTCACCTCAACCTACACAACCAGCAGCATCAGGTTTAGATACGAACCAAACTTCGCCTATCTTGCCAAAAGCGATCGCACCACCTGTAGGTGATATTGCTATCTCCAATCTCGATGCTTCTTTTAGCAACATTGACTTAGGAACTCAAGAACGGGTGTCTCGCTTGGTATTGCGAGAAGCCCCGGTACGTGAGGTTTTGTCACTGCTGACTCGTGCTGCTGGTCTTAACCTGGCTTTCACGGGAACACAGACATCAGAACAAGCTTCTTCTGGACAGCAAAGTACTACTACTAGGAGTGATGGATCAACAATCTCGCTGGATATAGAAAACGAGTCAGTTCAAGATGTTTTTAACTATGTCTTGCGCCTGAGTGGTCTTGAAGCAAACCGCAGAGGACGGACAATTTTTGTTGGAACGAAACTGCCTAATGCCGTTCGTGATGTAATTGTACGTAGTGTGCGACTCAATCAGGCAAAGGTGGACACAGCATTAAACTTTTTGGTTGGTTTAGGGGCAGAAAGTGCAGTCAGCCGCGAACGTCAAGTGACTAGTGTTAGTGCTGTACCTGTAAGTGGTACTGTCAACCCCCTCACCCAAAGTCAGACGACAACAGAAACCAAAATTGAACGTTTAAGTCTTGATGACTCCAAATATTCAACGCCCTTACTCCGAGGTTTACAAGCACTAGGAGACGAACGCACCAATTCCATTACTTTAATTGGTTCTCCCAAGCAAGTTGAAATGGCGACATCTCAACTGACTCAGCTTGATATCCGCCGTCGGCAAGTCGTCGTTAACGTTAAAATTGTTGATGTTAATCTACTGAACACAAAAGACTTTAACACTAGCTTTTCGTTTGGCATTGGTAACAACTTCTTTACTAATGATGGCGGTGCAGCAGTTCTCAATTTTGGCGGTTCTAGACCTGCTACGAGTTCTGAAGTGAGTGGAAGTGTGTCTAGTTCTCCAACAATCAAAAACCCATTGCCAGAAAATCCGCTTAAATTTCCTAGACGTTTGCTTGTTAACTTACAAGCTCAGGTACAAAATGGCAATGCCAAGATTTTGACTGACCCCACCTTAATTGTTCAGGAAGGTCAAAGCGCAAGTATTAACCTGACTCAGGAAGTAGTAGGTAATATACAAAGACAAATCGTTCGCGATCAGAATTTTGCCACAGAAACAATTGCAGCGGATAAAGAACAAGTAGGTTTAACCCTGGCTGTTAAAATTGAACGGATTGATGACAATGGTTTTGTATCTCTCTCAGTAGCTCCCACTATTGCAGCTCCTCAGGCTCCAGCTGAAATTAACTTAGGTTCGAGTGGTAGCCAAAGAATATTTTTAGTTTCTAAGCGTGCTCTAAATTCTGGCTTAATTCGTCTGCGTGATGGTCAGACATTAATTCTCAGTGGTATTATTCAAGATTCAGAGCGAGTAAATGTCTCTAAGGTTCCTATATTGGGTGATATTCCGCTTCTTGGTTCACTCTTTAGAAGAACAAACAAAACTAACGAACGTAATGAGGTGATTGTATTGCTAACGCCTCAGATTATAGATGATTCAGAGCGCTCCTCTTTTGGTTATAACTATAACCCTAGCCCTGAAGTACGGCAAATGCTAGAACGTGGTGGTTTACAAGTGCCGAAGCGTTGAGGCTTTGAAAAAGTGGGAGTAGAACTTGTGAGCGACGGTGTACACTATACACAAGTAATAGAATCACCCAAAAATCTGGGAAAACCTCACCCTGCCCTATCGGGCATCCCTCTCCTTATGAAGGAGAGGGAAAGATTTTTGCGTAATTAAAAGCAAAGGTGGATGACATAGATGGGGAGTCTGTCACCTCTAGTAACTATAGAGGGAAAGATTTTTGCGTAGCTAAAAGCAAAGGTGGTGAGGTTTAATATTTTATTTGACCTACTTACTTATTCCTGGTAAAAATACAACCATTACGAGCGATAATAGTATATAGAGGTAAATGTACTTGAAATGTTGTTAACCACTTCTGCTTGTTGTGCTGTTAGTCTGATTCAACAACAAGAGCAAAACAATTATAACCATAAAACGCAGTCTGCACAAATGCAATGTATTGATACTCTACTTGACAACTGCAAGAGTATGTCTAAAAATTGCACTGTTGTGGAAAATGGTCGTGTCGTTGTTAAACCAGTACAAACACAATTCTAATACCAATTCTTAATTCAATCCGCTGTTCTGACATTCTTGGTGAAAAAACCAACACATAATCATAACTTCCCCTTGTTGTATAAATAAAAATTTTCATGAGTAACGAACAACAACTCAGTCTCTTCGAGGATTCAAGTATTGACTCGAATGACCAAAAAGAGCTGATTCCTACAGACGCGAAAATTCCCATTCCGACTGGAACCTATGCCAATATGACGGAATTGGCACAGCATTGCGATCGCTGTTACCGTTGTGGTTTGGGAAATACACGTACTCATGCTGTTGTTGGAAGGGGTAATCTTAAAGCAGCAATTATGCTTGTGGGGGAAGCACCAGGTCAAACTGAAGATGAAACTGGCTTACCTTTTGTTGGCAAAGCAGGACAGCTGCTAGAGAAAATTTTGCAATCTGTAAATTTAGATACTCAAAAGGACGTTTATATCTGTAATATCAACAAGTGTAGACCTCCTGATAACCGAGTTCCTACCACTGAAGAAATGGAAGCTTGCAAGCCTTATTTATTGGAACAAATTCGCCTGGTTAATCCAAAAATTATTCTTTTTGTAGGTGCAACGGCTGTCAAAGGATTAACTGGTGATAAGCGCGGAATTTCTAAAATTCGTGGAGAGTGGATGGAGTGGGATGGGCGTTTGTGTATGCCAATTTTTCACCCGTCTTATTTGCTACGTAACCAATCCCGTGAAGTCGGCAAGCCTAAGTGGTTAACGTGGCAGGATATACAAGCAGTGCGTGCTAAGTTTGATGAAATCCAGAAAAATCAGTAGCTGGTAAGTATTTGGTGTTTGTAACTATTTTATTTCTGAGAAATCATAGCCCGTAATCTGTAACTCCCGGATTCTCCTGCTTCAAAAGTGTTAGCTAACAGATAGTAGATACCATTTTCAGGCAAAGTCACTGTCAATTTAGCATTAAAATCTTTTGGAGATATGTCGTCGTTTTCTCCTACTAGCGTTTCTTTAGCAGGAAGCAGTAAGTATAAATGAGAGTCTATTTGTTTACTATCCATCTCAATAGTTACTTGTTGACCTGCTTTACCTTCAAATGCATAAATGTGAAAATAGCTATTGTTTGGGAGAGTGCGATCGCCTTTTTTTAAAGCCGCTTGTAGAACTTGACCATTCAAAGGTAAATCCTGTTCTTTTGTATTACTAGGTTTTTGGCGTTGAGTCGCTACCTCAGCGTTACCTCGTTCTACGGCTACCAAAAAAGGCTGGACTATATCTGTAGGTATTGCCAAACTAAGGCCAATAAATCTTTTAATTTCGGTATCATTCAAAATAGCACTATTAACACCAATCACTTGACCACTAGAGTTGAGTAATGGTCCTCCAGAATTACCAGGGTTAACAGCAGCATCATGTTGAATTAAGCCTGATTTGGTGTCAATGCGGCTGATAATCCCAGAAGTTAAAGTATTTTGTAATTTCAGACTCAAGGGAGTACCAATAGCATAGACGGATTGACCTACTCGCGCTGAACCAGGAGACGCTAAACGCAGGAAGGGCAAATTTTTCTGATTGCGAATTTTAAGTGCTGCTAAATCCAAGCCACCAGATGCAAAACCAAGCACATCAGCTAAGACTTGTCTACCATCAGCAAGCACTATTGCAACAGTTTTCGGACCATCTTGGACAACATGAGCGTTTGTCAAAACTAGACCATCTGGACTCACAATAAAACCACTACCATGTCCTGTATCTAGAGCGATCGCAACTACAGCCGGACTAGCTTTTTCATAGAGGCGAATCCTGTTTTGTTCTTCAGAGTTGTTTGCTAGGATAATATTTAATTCTTTTCTCTCTGTCTTCTTACTAACTAAAAAATTCTCAGATTCTTTAGTGTTTTTAGCGTTAAGCGAAGCTCTGCCGTAGGCAATCGCACTTAATTGGCAACCAAACAGCGTCCCAACACCACTCGTAACAACTACACTTGTTAAAATTGCTGATGTTCCTATTTGTAAAAGTTTAATGTTCATATTAAGACATTCCTGAATAGCTGATTTTTGTTAGTTCTGGTCAACTCTTTTTACTAATCAGTATTCTAGTTGTCTTTGCTAAACCTACGTCCGAATTTGAGAATAAATTCTCCAATAATACGGTGATAAGCTATCGAGGTGAAGTTTTTTTCAACAGTTAAGTGTAAACGTAAACGGCGTGGCGATAACTTACTTTACAAAACTGATGAATGGTTTGGCTTGAGAGGAAATGTTACGTTCGCTTCAACGATAGTGCCGCTAACAAGTATTTGAGATAAAGCAACCCACGCTTAGAGAGTATTTTGTGTCCAGTCTTCTAATACTAAGCCAGGGACTTGCGAGAAATCGCGCTGATTGCGAGTCACTAAAACGCCATTGACTGAGAGTGCGATTGCTGCGATGCGCACATCTTTCTGAATTCGATTTTTGCGGAGTGCGGAATGCTCCTTGAGTAGCTGCCGATATTGCGTGTCAGCAGCAGCATCAAAGTTTAAGATCCGAACGCTTTGCAAAAAGTCCACCGTTGCCCAGAACCTTGTGTAAAGCTCGACTAAATTATTAGCTTGGGAGGGATTGTTGATATTAACAACCCACCCATTAAACAGCTCTTGAACTGTGACAATCGTTACTGCAATATTGGATGACAATTGCGCGGCTTTAGCACAAATTGAGGAATGCCCTCGAAACCACAATGAAACATGGTCTGTGTCCAAAATAAATAGACTCATAAGAAAAGGCTATTCAACCATGTAAAAGGAGGGATCAACCTCTGAATCATCGTTTGACTCCCGTTCGGCTCGAATTGATAAAGCAATTTCAGCAAAGTATGGATCATCTTTGAAAAAGCCTGCATACTTAATCCAAGGGTTTTCAGAGATTGCTGCTTGAGACACGTTAATTTCTACAGGAATAATTTCTGCATCTTTTAGGTGGGTTGCTAAGAGCTGAGTCAGGTTTTGAAGTGCCAGTTCACGAGTAGCTGCTTCCACTCGATAAGAAGGAAGCTCTAGAGCAGAAGCAATTACCACATCATTTTTATTTTCTAACAAGATATTAAGCCGATAGTTAGCAGTCTGTGGCATAGGTGTAATCTAAAAACTTGTCAAGTTTTAAAGAAGCGCAATACATCAATTTTAGCGGCTATTGGGGGAAAGGTCGTTAAAATATGTATGCAGTAGGAACTAGGCGATCGCGTCATCCCATTACCCGGAATTTTCTCGGAACCTCACCCTGCCCTATCGGGCATCCCTCTCCGCGAGTTCGGAGAGGGAAAGATTTTAGCGCAGCTAAAAGCGAGGGTGAGGTTTTGAATGAGATGTGTGTACACGGTAGCTGATGCCTTGGGGAGCCAGTGCGTGAGGGGTTATCTGTCGCAAACATTTTTTGAATTGGTATAACCTACTTCTTGACTCGCAATGCTTGGATATTAGGATGAGAGAGGAGCTTTTCTCCTTCTGCAATTAGGCGTGTACCCCAGAGATGTTGTTTGAGAACCTCAACATCAGTTAAAGTTTTATCTAAACGCAAGGTAGCTTGTGCCATATTTAGAGCCTTTGGTTGCTCACCTCTGCTATGTAAAACTACAGCAAGTGCTAATTGCGCTCCTGTTAAGTCACTATTAATTTGAATGGCTTTTTGCCACTCTTGAATAGCCCCTTCAACATCTCCTCTTTCATATTTGATGTACCCAATTTTTGCGTTAGCTGCTGCCAACTTTTCATTTTTGGCAAGCGCCTGAGCATATTCAGATAATGCAGCGTTATCGTCCCCTTGCTTTTGGTAGACAACGCCCCGACAGTAGTAGCCTACGGCATCATTAGGTTGAACTTTAATTGTTTGATTGCAATCTGCTAGTGCTGCTTGATAATCTTTTAAGCCGTTGCGAACCATACTTCGCCAGTAATAGTTCATAGCTCCGTTGGGTTGAAGTGTAATTACTTGATTGAAATCTGTTAGTGCTGCTTGATAATCTATTAAGAAATAGCGGACAACACCCCGCCAGTAGTAAGCGTTGGCATCATTGGGTTGAAGTTTAATTGCTTGGTTATAATCTGCTAGCGCTGCTTGATAATCTCTCAACAGATAGAAAACTTTACCCCGCCAGTAGTAGGCATTAGCATTATCAGGTTGAAGTTTAATTGCTTGATTGTAATCTGTGAGTGCTGCTTGATAATCGTTCAACTCTTTATGGAAAAAACCCCGCGAAACATAGTTGTTGCTGTTATTGGGTTTAAGTTTAATTGCTTGATTGTAATCTGTGAGTGCTGCTTGATAATCGTTCAACTCTTTGCGGACAATACCCCGCAAAACGTAGTTGTCGGCATTATCAGGTTGAAGTGTAATCGCTTGATTGTAATCTGTGAGTGCTTTTTGATAGTTGTTCAACAAAAAGTGGACATTACCCCGCTGCAGATAGGCGTTGGTATCATTGGGTTGAAGCTTAATGGCTTGATTGTAATCTGCTAGCGCTTCTTGATACTTTTTCAAATCTTTGTGGACATTACCCCGCAAAACATAGTTGTCGGCATTATCAGGTTGAAGTTTAATTGCTTGATTATAATCTACTAGGGCTTTTTCATACTTGTTCAATTTTTTGTAGACAATAGCCCGCAAAACGTAGTAGTTGCTATTATTGGGTCGAAGTTTAATCGCTTGATTGGCATCTGCTAGCGCTGCTTGATAATCCTTCAAATCTTTGTGCAAATTACTTCGGTAGTAGTAAGCCTTAGCATTATCAGGTTCAAGTTTAATCGCTTGCTTGTAATCTGCTAGTGCTGAGTTGTTATCTTTCATCTCAACGTATAAATTACCTCGCGAAACGTAAGCATCATAATTATCAGGTTCAAGTTTAATCGCTTGCTTGTAATCTGCTAAAGCTGCTTGATGCTTTTTCAACCTAACGTGGATATCACCTTGGAAAACGTAGTTATT
Source organism: Brasilonema sp. CT11 (assembly GCF_017982655.1). Taxonomy (GTDB): domain Bacteria; phylum Cyanobacteriota; class Cyanobacteriia; order Cyanobacteriales; family Nostocaceae; genus Brasilonema. The sequence continues at coordinate 74,236 of NZ_JABXYX010000016.1, forward strand.
GGCATTATCAGGTTGACGTGTAATCAATTGTTTAGAATCTGCTAGTGCTGCTTGATAATCTTCCAACAGATAGAGGATATAAGTCCGCAGGAAGTAGTTGATATCAAGAGCCTGAATCTTAATCGCCTCGTTAATTGCTTGTAGTGCCTCTGGATATCTATTTAATTGAAATAAGATCGACGAACGTAACAAATAAAGACTAAAGTCTTTATCTGTATCGTACTCAATAGCCTTGTCAACTGCTGCTAAAGCTAATGGGTATTTTTCTAAACCTATTAACACAGAACTTTTCCATTTCCATGCTTCACTGTATTGTGGTTGGAGAGTAGTTACTTTATCAAAAGCAGCAAGAGCATCCTCATGTTTATTTTTTTGATTCGTTAGTACTAAACCTCGGAAAAAATTAGCTTGAAAATAATTTGGTTTAGACTCAACTATTTTCTGTAAAATATCAGCAGTTTCTGAATATTTTCCGATTCGCCATATTTGATTAGCATATTGTAACCACTCATATTCATTAGCATTCGGTGCTGGCTTTTGGACAGCAAATAATGGATGTTGCCACAGTGAATTAATTTCTGAATCTTGTATAGTTTGTGGTTGAAATTTATTACTCTTCTTGACGACTCTTAACAATTCTTTATTCAGCCCTGCTTTTGTCGCTAAACCCAGAAGTGTATTGCTGGGTATTCCTAAACCAAAACTAATATCAGTTTGGCTGAGAACACTACCATCACTATCAATTTGATTGAGCTTCCTACGATCACTACCTAAGTTAATCCCAATTACTTCACCCATAATATTTAGTACTGGTCCTCCACTCATTCCGCCTAGTGGTAAATTGGAATAACGCAATTCATGACCATCGTTAAGTAAACTTTTTATATAATCATGGTTTACTAATTGATTGCTGTCTACATCAAAAAATAAATTTTCTTTCTCTGTAAGAAAGCCTGCAGTTAATTTATGCTTTCCCGTATCTACTCCAGGAAAACCAGATACAAATACCAACATCTTTTTTTGGTTAGTGTTATCAAAACCAGAGCGATTATCTTTAGAGATAGTTGCAACCGTGTAGTTTGTATTGCTGGTAAACTTTATGAGGGTTGCGTCTGTTCCTTGTGACTTAGGTATTTCTGGTTGTACTGCATATCGTTCGCCATCTGGGGTAATAATTTCATAAGAGTCTGGATCTTCTACCACATGACGCGCTGTAGCTACATAGTAAGTTTGTCCTTGTTTAGCAATTATGACTCCGGAACCATTACCATTATTTTTCGAGTCAATCTTTACAGTAATCTTTTGAGCTATCTTATTAACGTTATTGATTTTATCAGCTAATGTATTACCTACTGGCGGTTTTTCAGCTTGCTGCTTATTCTGCCATTCTGTGGGAATAACTGCTAAATTTGGGGCGACTTTCGCTAAAGTTTGAATAGGAACAGCAAAACTAAATTTTTTCAATCGCTGAATTTCTTCCGCATTGGGAATCGTCCCATTTTGATATGTGTAAGTTTCGTTTAAAATCGCATTGTTATGTAAACCATTTATCCCGATTAACTTACCTTCTTGATTTAATAGTGTTCCTCCACTCATTCCTTGTCGAATTTCGTTGGTGTACCCGATTTGATACCCACCGATTAATGGTTGAGGAGATAGCAGAGATATTTTGCCATTCGTGATGACTAATTCTTTGCTATCATCGGGGAAGCCAGCAGCCAAGACTTCTTGATTTTCGGATAAATTAGAGTTGGTTGCTAAGGTAACAATTTGATAGTTTTCTTGAGCTTGAAACTGCAAAACAGCTAAATCATTACCTGATAAAGAATCACCGCGACTAATAACTGTAGCCTTATGGGTTTTTCCATCAGGTGTTTGGATATTATGAGTTCCTTTGGTACTAACAACATGGGCGTTGGTTAGAATGGTGTAAGTGCGTCCTTGTCTGCTTATTAAAACTCCACTTCCACCTTTATTATTGCTGAACACTTTAACAGTGACAGCTTGAGCTAGTTGACGAAGTTTTTCTAGAGTTAGGGTATTATTTGCAAGTATAGAAGTTGGTTGATTAGGTACTTGCTGAGATATTTTAGCGTAGGCGCTAGAGAGCATGAGGAAGGCACTTAGGCTAGCGATCGCAAGAATATTAAAGCGCTTCATTTTTTGAATTTATTAAAGTAATGTTGAGTAAACCAATAGACTCCCGGAATGCTCCACTATCAATAACGCTATTTTTGTAGGGTGGGCACTGCCCATCGAAACCGCAAACTCTAATTTTAATGTTGCTAGGCAGTGCCCACCCTACGTTTGTTGAGAATGGTGCAAGATCTCAGTAGATAATAAAAATGCTCGAAGTAAGCACTTTAATGCTTCTTAATTAAAGAGAAATTATGGTAAGCATCTAAGTTTTACCTGGCGCTGAAGCGCCTACTGCAAGCAGATTTCCTGACACAATAGCAGTGTGGTATCAGCCAGACTTGATATTATTCCTTTTCTACAGGGGCTGTTTGCAGAAACTTATTAATATCAATTTTGTAGTAGACTGGACGTTGTTTAGAACTATGCTGTATCGGTGTAGTACCACGTCCTCTAACGAGTTCTTTAAGTTCATCAAGAATCTCTAAAGGGTTATCTTGAGGTCGTAAAGTTAGCAGTACGGTATCGCAAGCCCCATCATTTTGACGGGCTGTGCAAATTACATTTTGACCATTGACTGTGCTATTGGTGATGTAAGACAAGCTTTGCTTGTTATAAGCAGTCTGGAATTGTGATGAGACATCTTTACACCGTTTGTCAGGAGTAATATCTTGACTGTTAAACCAGGGGTATTTCCAACGGATAACTGCAATTTTTCCTCGTGGTGTCCAAGCGTAAGTTGTGGGGAAGCGTTTATCAGTTTGTTTGTCGTAACCTGAAGCACAGATAAAGCGAACTTCGTCCTCAGCTTTGGCTTGACTAACCATAGAAGTTATGCAGGTAACAGTCAGGACGCAGCCAGTGAATAGGGAAATGATTAATTTGAGGTTCATATTTTTTCTCCTTCAACGGTTTTGGTGTTATCACCAACTGTATTGAGTTATTTTTTCAAAAGCAGCAAAATCAATCAATGCTAAAATTACTGTCTTCACTTTGTTAATAGTCATCTTAAAACCTAATTTATATATGGCTCCAGATTTGAGAATTAGCTCATCAATTTAAATTCAACATCTGTGTTGGTGAAGTTTTCTTCAACATTGTTAATGTCTGTCTGACTGTTGCTAAAGTTAGAGGATGTTTGTAAAATATCCATTCATACTAGACCTGGCGACTGTAAGTAGCGGCTACACAGACAAAACCCGCCTACGCGGGTTTAAAACCCTTAATTTTTGGTTAGTCCGCGCAGGCGGACTTCGCTTGTGTAGTAGCGAATTATATTCGCCCAAAACTTTTAAAACATCCTCTAAAACTGGTCAGTCAGTTTATAAATTAACTATTAAATTTATGTATTATGTGTTTTTGTACTGATAGACTCATCAGGTTTTACTAACTAAACACACAAACAAAAACTATCACCAGCGCAAAGTAAGTCTGGCGCGTTACATAAATTTCCGCACGCTTTCTGCACCCTAAAAATTGAAGATATTTAATTTATTTTTTTATTTGGATAAAACGTGAAAAGATAGTATCATTCCTAGCAAACACGAGTCAAGAGGTTTGTTTTTTTCAATAAAATAAAAAGATTGCAGTTCATCACATCTTTACTTAAGACTGCTCATAGTCCACTGATTATAGAAGCACCTTAAGGGAAAAAAATCAAGCAATTCATAAAAATACACATGAATCAACAAGCTTTTGAACACATATATCAATACGAATTAACTCCGAAGCAAAAGAAGGTATTGCCATTATTTTTAGCTGGACAGACAGATGAACACATAGCCAGAGAACTTGGCGCTACGCATCGTTCTACTGCTAGCCATCAACTCAGAAATATATCTACTAAATTTGGCTTTCCTCCTGAAACTGAACCAGATTATCGTTGTAACTTAGTTGAAATATTTGCCAAATATAAGCCTGAGTTAGTCAGTGTTAAAGCTTTAGAAAAATGCGGACAGATCATTCAGAATATACGGTTTCCAGAAGGGTCAGAGCCAGTTAATTCTGCCTTTTATCAAGAACGCTCTCCCATTGAATCTCGTTGTTATAGTGCTATCAAAGAACCAGGTGCGCTGATTCGGATTAAAGCCCCCAAGCAGATGGGTAAAACTTCGCTGTTAAAAAGAATTAGGGCGGAAGCTAAGAAGAGTTCTTATCATATAGTTTACTTAAATTTCAGCTTAATAGAAACAAATAAATTTACTAATGCCAATGATTTTCTACGCTGTTTTTATGCTTATGTAATTAATCAACTATCGTCAGCGCCTCCACTACAAGTGTGGGATTTAGATACTCCCAGTATGGTCAATTGCACCCTAACGTTTAAAAATCTGCTAAAAAAATTAGATGGTGTTTTAGTTCTCGCTTTAGATGAAGTAGATAAATTATTTGAATACCCTGAAATATATCAGAATTTCTTCCCGATGTTGCGTAATTGGAATGAAAATGCCAATGAATCAGAAACATGGGAAAGATTGCGACTATTAGTATCACATTCTACAGAAGATTATGGACGTTTAGATATTAATCAATCCCCTTTTAATGTTGGTTTACCAATTAAATTAGAAGAATTTAATCAGGAACAGGTGAAAAGTTTAGCTATTCGACATGGTTTGGATAGTAAAAATATTCTTCCCATTATGTCTTTAGTAGGAGGACATCCTTATTTAGTGCGACTGGCGCTTTATTATCTAGTACGTCAGGATATAACTATTGAGCAGTTAATCAAAGAAGCAACCACAGATACGGGAATTTATACTGAGCATTTACGCCGACATTTGGAGACTCTCCAAGAAAATCAAGAATTAGGAAGTGTATTTAAAGCAATATTGAATACTCATCAAGTCGTTAAATTAGAGTCTAAAAATCGCCAAATCTATCAATTAGATAGCATGGGACTAATTAAAATTACCAATAATATTGTTATACCACGCTGCCGTTTGTATCATGAATACTTTTGCGATCGCCTCTAATGAATGTGGATTGAATAACTGTAACTCTTAATTTGGCGTGAATTAGGCTTGTCGTAACGCAGCAGTAGCGCCTAAAGATTGCGTTAGCTGAGATCTTGCACCATTCTTAATAACTGTAAGGTGGGCACTGCTATCAACCTAAAAATAGCAGTTTCAGCGAACGGTGAATCCAGCGCTGCAGGAGGGTTTCCCTCCGTAGGCGACTGGTGAACCCGAAGGGTAAGCAGTGCCCACCCTACTAAAATTGCTTACACATTTGGGATGCTCCCAAATAAAGTTTTACACTTTCTTAAATTAGCGTTTATAAAGAAATCTAGAATTTTCATAGTTGGACTAGTGTAAAAACAATGAAATTTGACAATTATTACAAAGTCGGTGGTAGTTTAAATGCTAATCATCGCACTTATGTATCTCGAAAAGCCGACGCACAAATCTTTCAACTACTGAAGGCTGGGGAGTATTGTTTTGTATTTAATTCGCGACAGATGGGGAAATCTAGTTTGCGAGTCCAAGCAATCAAAAAACTCAGATCAATAGGAATAAAATGTGCTTCTATTGATTTGACTATCCTTGGTGGTCATGTTAGTCCAGAAAAATGGTATAAGGGATTTGCCAATCAATTGTTAACTAGTTTTGAGATTGATGATATAGATTTTAATAGTTGGTGGTTACAGCATGACTCTTGGACAGATGTGCAGCGATTAAATTTACTCTTTGAGTCCTTGGTGTTAAATAAATTATCAGCCAATATCATCATTTTTATAGATGAAATCGATACTTTGCTCAAAACGGAATTTAAAGATGATTTCTTTGCTTTCATTCGTGCTTGTTACAATCAACGTGCTGAATCTCCCAAATATGAACGTCTAACTTTTTGTTTGCTAGGAGTCGCCACACCGTCTGATTTAATTCAAGAGAGAGAACGTACACCGTTTAATATTGGTAGTTCCATAGAATTAACTGGATTTAGCTTCGTGGAAGCAAAAGATGCATTAATTCCAGGGTTAGCAGACACAGTAGAACATCCAGAAGCGGTATTACAAGACGTGTTGCACTGGACTGGTGGACAGCCATTTCTTACACAAAAGTTGTGCAGTTTAATTGCCCAAGAAAGAACAAATAGCTATCTGAATGTTAATGAATTAGTTGAGAAATATATTATAAATAATTGGGAAGCTCAAGATGAACCAGAGCATTTAAGAACTATACGCGATCGCCTACTCCGTAATGAACACAAAGCAGGTAGATTATTGGGATTATACCAGCAAGTTTTGCAACTAGGTGAGAGGGTAGTCGTAGATAGTAGTCAAGAGCAAACAGAATTAAGACTATCAGGCTTGGTCGTCAAAAACAACAATTATTTAAAAGTATATAACCCCATATATCAAGTTGTGTTCAACCAGAATTGGATTGAACAAGAATTAAATAGACTTCGCCCCTATAGTGAAGCAATTAATAACTGGTTAAATTTTCAGCATGACCAATCTTGGCTATTGCAAGGAAAAGCTTTAGATGAGGCTTTAACATGGGCAGTTGGTAAAAATCTCAGTAATACAGATTATGAATTTTTACAAGAAAGCCAAAAAATTACTACAGAATTACAAATTGAAGCTAATCAGAAATTGACTGAAATTAATCAGGAATTAGCTGATGCTAATGAAATAGCTAAGCAAAAACTGACCGAAACCAATAAAAAGGCAAAGCAACAATTAGCTAAAGCTAATAAGAAAGCGAAGTATATCATTTTGAGCGCAGGAATTATTGCAATCATTATGGTTTTTTATGGACAAAACCAACTACATAAAGCCAAGGAAGCTACAAGACTTACACAGGTTGGATATAATGTCGAACAAAAATTTCAATCTAAACAACTTGAAGCTTTACTTTTAGCTATAAAGGCTGGTCAAGATTTAAAACCCCTTGTGCAAAATCAATCTTCTTTAGGAGAATATGAAACAACTACCCCCTTATCTGCTTTACTGAATATCCTCGTTAATATTCGTGAATCTAATCAATTTGACATTGGTCAAATAATCAGCGACAAAAATAATAGATATAATACTGTGAGTTTGAGTCCTAATGGTAAGCTCATAGCTTTTGCTAGTGATGATGGTACTATTAAACTCTGGAACAGAGATGGTACTTCAATTAAAACCCTAGTTGGACATCAAAATCGAGTAGCCAGTTTGTCATTTAGTTCTGATAATACTATTGCCTCTGCCAGCAAAGATGGAACTGTAAAACTTTGGCAATTGAATGGTACTCTGATTACAACTATACCTATGCAGATGCAGAGTCATTTAATGACAACTGCTGCAATCAGCCCTAATGGCAAAATTATAGCTGTTGGTAATGAAGAGGGAACTGTTGAACTGTGGAACAGAGATGGCACTTTGATAAAACCCTTTGTTAATCAGCATAAAGGTTGGGTAACAAGTGTCAGTTTCAGCCCTGATGGAGAAATTATTGCTTCTGGTGGTGATGACACAACTGTTAAAATTTGGAAACCCAATGGCACCCTGATTAGAACTCTCCAGGGGCATACAGGTAGGATAAATACTGTCAGTTTCAGCCCTGATAGGAAAAGAAAAATGTTGGCTTCTGGTAGTAACGACCAAACTATCAAAATCTGGCAGTTGGATGGTACTCTAATTAATACCCTTGTTAGACATAGCAATTCAGTAGTTAGCGTCAATTTTTACCCTGATGGAAAAGCGATCGCTTCTGTTGACAGAGATGGCAAAATTAAACTTTGGTACCTAGATTTATCTGTGATAACTAAATTAACCGCACATAAAGGTAGGATAACAGGTATTCGTTTCAGCCCTAATGGCAAGACAATAGCTTCTGCTGGTGAAGATGGTACTGTAAAACTTTGGCGGCGGGATGGAACTTTAATTAATACCTTCAAAGGATATAGAACTTTGGGAAATAGTCTCAGTTTCAGTCCAGATAGTGAAACTATTGCTATTAGTACTGATAAAGGTATTACTAAACTCTGGAAACGGGATGGGAAGCTAATTACATCCCTCCCTGAATATAAAGAGTTGTTAACAAGTATCAGTTTCAGCCCCGACGGTAAAATCATAGCTTTTGGTACCGACGAAGGAAGTATGAAAATCTGGAAGTTGGATGCTCCTACTCTAATTTCATCCCACCCTAAAGATAGTCATAAAGGTTGGGTAAAAAGTGTCAGTGTGAGTCCAACCCCCCTTTTTAAGGGGGGCGAAGGGGGGATCGTTGCTTCTGGCAGTGATGATGATAGAACTATTAAACTTTGGCGTCTAGACGGGACTTTAATTACTACCCTCAATGGACATAGAAAAGATATTAATAGTATAAGTTTCAGCCCTGATGGAGAAATTATTGCTTCAGGGAGTACAGATCAAACTATTAAACTTTGGCAACGAGACGGAAAACTAATCACTACCTTGACTGGGCATAGCGGTTCAGTCACAAGCGTCAGTTTCAGCCCTGATGGCAAAATCCTTGCTTCTGGTAGTGATGACACAACTATCAAACTTTGGAAACGGGATGGAACTCCCATTACTACCCTCACAGGAAACAGCAAGCCAGTGACAAACCTTATTTTCAGCCCAGATGGCAAGATTATTGCTTCTGGTAGTGAAGATGGCAAAGTGATTTTGTGGAGTTTGGATTTAGATAATTTGCTAGCACGGGGATGTCAATGGCTTCAAGATTATTTTGTGACTCATCCAGCAGAGCGTAATAAGCTAAGTTCATGTAAGTAACGTTTTTTAATATGTCTTATATCGTTGACGGCGGTTGCGACAGTGGAGGCGGTGATGGCGGTGGCGGCGGTTGTGATGGTGGCGGCTTTTGAGATGAACCTTTCAAACTCCGAGAACGCACACGCACACTTCCCGCTTGACAATCTCGTAACCAAGCAACAACTGCTTGAGCAACGATACCATCACTACTATCTCGTGGCGGTGTCGGTGGCTGATTCTTGGGAAATGAACCAATTTGAGAAAACATCATCACAAAACGCCAATCACTCTTTGTTTTTGTGAGAAACAGCCAGTGGAATTCCTGTAATTGAACTGGTTTGCCTGCAGTATATTGTCGCTCTAAAGTCGTAAAAAAAACTTGCTCTACTTTTTCGGAAACAGTTTTTACTGAATCTGCCGTGTATCCACTAGGGTTAAGAGGTAGCGGTGTAAACTCAGGTCTTCCCGCCACTACCATATAACTATAAACGTCAATTGCCCTGCTTAAGCGACGGGCGCGTTGACTCGCTCTATTAGCATAATTTGGTAAATCTTGCAAGAGTTGAGTCGTTAGTGTTTCTAGATTTTGGTTGGAGCAAGAAAACCTATTAGGATCAATCGGTTTCCCCTCCGATTGGGTGGAGGGGTTTACCCTGAGCGGAGTCGAAGGGTTGGGAGTGTTTTTTTTAGCTTGTACTGGGGTATCTAGAGCATTTGATAATAGCCAGAAGACACAACAAAGAAGCCACAAGCTTTTATTTTTCTTTTTCACTCCTAAGTTCATGTCACCGCCACTAATTCCTCACAAATCCTTTTCCAAGCTAACTCTGGATCGGCAGCTGCGGTGATCGGACGCCCAATCACGAGGTAATTTGCTCCTGCAGCCAAAGCTTGTGCAGGAGTGAGCGATCGCGCCTGATCACCTTTTTGCGCCCAAGTTGGACGTACCCCCGGACAAACCAGCAAAAAATCATCTCCACAACTTTGTCGCAGTTGGGCTACCTCAACAGGAGAGCAAACAGCCCCATCTAAACCCATCTCTTGAGCCATCAGAGCCATCTCCAAAGCATATTCTGGTAATTCTAGAGGTATTTTCAACTCAAATGCCAACTGTCTGGAAGAAAGACTCGTCAACAGCGTAATCGCAATTAACTTAGGCGGTTTGACACCCGCATCTGCTGCTCCTGCTTGTACCGCTTCAGTTGCTGCCCTCAGTGCTTCCTTACCAGATGTCGCATGAATTGTCAATAAATCAACGCCATGACGAGCAGCCGCACGACAAGCGCCAGCAACAGTGTTGGGGATATCGTGAAACTTCAAATCCAAGAAAATACGTTTCTGCCGAGATTTTAGCACTTCCAGAATTTTTGGTCCTGTGCTTGTAAATACCTCCAAGCCCACCTTGAAGAAAGTGACTGACGTAAGGCGTTCGATAAGGGCGATCGCCGCTTGTTCATCCGCTACATCCAGAGGTACGATTATTTGCTCTTGAGCATTCATCAGCTTTTTCTCCTCTACGGTATCAGTCGGACAAACTTGTTTTTTCCCAGCTGCAAAACACGTCCGTGCAATTCACTCTTGTCACTGAAAGTGGTTTCAATATCAGTGATGCGATCGCCATCTAAGCGCACTCCACCTTCTTGAATTTTCCGCTTACCTTCCCCGCCACTTTTGCACAAGCCACTGACATTCAGGATATACGACAGCTTTGCAGGAAACTGGACCTCAGCTAGGGAAAACTCTGGTAGATCACCCGCTTCAATATCCTTGATAGCTTGTTCGCCATGATATTGTTTGACGATTTCTTGTGCTAATAGTTTTTGGCGATCGCGTGGATTTTCCGGTAGCTGATCCAATGACAAATCTGTAAGTAGTGTAAAATAGTCTTTCAGCAGATGGTCTGGAACTTGTTGCAGCTTTTGGTACTTTTGAGTTTGGTGTTCTAACAAACCCACATAATTACCTAAAGACTTAGACATTTTTTGTACACCATCCAAGCCAATTAAAATTGGCAGCAGTACTCCATACTGTGGTTTTTGCCCAAAATGGCGTTGTAAATCCCGCCCTACAGCAAGATTAAATTTTTGGTCTGTCCCTCCTAATTCCACATCTGCCTCAATAGCAACAGAATCATAGCCCTGCATCAGCGGGTACAGGAACTCATGAAGGAAAATAGGATTCTCTTTCTTATAGCGCTCAGCAAAACCCTCCTTAGCGAGCATCTGCCCTACTGTCATTGTCGAGAGTAACTCCAAAGTTTTGCCCAGGTTCAACTTCGAGAGCCATTCTGAGTTGTAACGTATCTCCAACCTTCCTGGTGTATCAAAGTCTAAAATAGGTCGCACCTGCTCAAGGTAAGTCTGGGCGTTTCGCGCCACATCTTCTTCCGTAAGTTGGCGACGTACTTCAGATTTTCCTGTTGGATCACCAATGCGAGCAGTAAAATCGCCAATAATCAGTACTGCGGTATGACCAGCATCTTGAAACGCTCGTAGTTTTCGCACTGGTATACTGTGACCGAGATGAATATCGCTACCCGTTGGATCAATTCCCAATTTCACCCTTAGAGGTCGCTCAGTTGTTGCTAAACGCTTTTCTAAACTTTCAACGTGAGTATCACAATCAGTCGGTTGTGGGAAAATTTCAACAATACCACGACGCAGCCAAGAAAAATCCTGCGTCATACTACTAGGAGATTGACTGTTAACTATGCTTTGCACTATCAAAGTAGGATTGGTTATGGTCACTGACAATTTGTATGACTTTCGTTTGCCAAACTAATATCATTGCAAAAAATTAACCGCCTTGCTTGATCCAAGACATTACACTATATATTTACTAGTGAGGAAGTAAAACCACCGTGTCGTCAAGGACTTTTGAAGATAAGCAGCCACAACCTCGAGCGTCTGGCTCAGGTTTTGAGTTTCTTAAAGGAGTCGGCCAGGTAGCTGGCGGTACTCTACTTTCCGCCACGATGCTGACAAGTTCTATTGTAGCGGGAGGACTCGTTGGCTTAGCGGTGAGTTTCCGCAACTTGCCAGATGTGAGACAGTTACGCAGCTTCTTGCCATCAGAAACGACTTATATCTATGACATCAAAGGTAAACTGTTAACGAGTATTCACGGAGAAGCCAACCGTGAAGTGATGCCATTAGATAAGATTTCTCCAGATCTTAAGCGAGCAGTGTTAGCTAGTGAAGATAGTGACTTCTACTATCACCACGGAATTAATCCCAAAGGCGTTGGACGTGCAGTAGTCACCAACTGGTCAGCAGGCAACGTGCGAGAGGGTGGTTCAACCATCTCCATGCAGTTGGTGAAAAACTTATTTTTGTCTCACAAGCGTGCTTTTACCCGTAAAATAGCCGAGGCAGTACTGGCAATTCGCTTGGAGCAAATTCTTACCAAAGACCAAATTTTAGAAATGTACCTCAACCAAGTTTATTGGGGTCATAACAACTATGGTGTACAAACAGCAGCACGCAGTTACTTTAACAAATCGGCAGAATATTTAAACTTGGCTGAGTCGGCGATGATGGCTGGTTTAATCCAAGCGCCGGAAGACTATAGCCCCTTCATCCACATGAACAAGGCAAAAGAGCAGCAGAAAATAGTTTTAGGTCGGATGAAGGAATTGGGCTGGATTACGCAGGAAGAGTACGATAAAGCCCTCAAACAACCAATCAAACTCGGTAAAATTAAATCTTTCCAAGGAAGCGCCTTGCCTTACGTGACAAACGCTGTAGCGCACGAAATCGCCAAAAAGTTTGGTCGTGAGGCGCTGCTTAAGGGTGGAATGCGAATTCAAACCACAGTTGATACCAACTTCCAAAACATGGCGGAGGACACTGTCAAAAACTGGCATGATATTTTGAGGGGGCAAGGGTTATCTAGAAACCAAATTGCTCTGGTTGCCATTGATCCCCGTACGCATTTTGTCAAAGCTCTGGTAGGTGGCGTAGATTCTAAAACCAGTGAGTTTAACCGTGCAACTCAAGCTTTACGGCAACCTGGCTCTGCTTTTAAACCATTTGTTTACTATACTGCTTTTGCAACTGGTAGGTACGATCCAGACACAACCGTCTACGATACCCCTGTGGGTTATCGAGATGGTGACAGATGGTACTACCCACGCAACTATGACGGTGGCTATGGCGGAGCTATGTCAATCCGCAATGCGTTGATGCAATCTCGTAATGTTCCCGTCATTAAGGTTGGTAAGGCTATAGGAATGAATAAAGTCGTCGAAACCTGCCGCATCTTAGGTATTATGAGTCCGATGGAACCTGTAACTTCTCTGCCATTGGGTGCTATTGGTGTCACGCCATTAGAAATGGCAGGTGCTTATGCTACCTTTGCCAACTATGGCTGGCAATCTCCAACGACAATTATTGCCCGTGTGACGGATAGTGGTGGCAACGTCTTACTTGACAACACCCCTAAACCCGTACAAGTTCTCGATCCGTGGGCATCAGCAGCAATTGTTGATACCATGCGCTCTGTGATTAATGAGGGTACTGGTAAACATGCTGCAATAGATCGCCCAGCAGCAGGTAAGACAGGAACTACTTCCTCTGAGAAGGATATTTGGTTTGTCGGAACCGTACCTCAATTAACAACTGCTGTTTGGGTTGGTCGAGATGATAACAGAAGTTTAGCTAGTGGTGCGACGGGCGGGACTATGGTTGCTCCAATTTGGCGCAATTTTATGATGAAGGCGCTTAAGGATGTACCTGTGGAGAAATTCAAGTCGCCTTACCAGTTTCCTCGACCTAAATCAAATTAAAGTTAAGAAAGTTAACATAGTTAAAGTTGAAGAGTTTGGTGTCAATCCCAAACTCTTTATTTTTGCTTTCAAAAAAATACGCTTAACAGGTGAGACCAGCCCCCGTCTTGGACGCCACTTGCTTTATGCCGGGATACCCGTCCACCGCAGTGGCTCCGGTCTCCGTCACGTTAAGCGTTTGCGCAGCGCCCCCTTAGGGGCTAGCGTCTCCGCAGGAGATTGGGGGACTGGCGTATGCGCTTTGCGCACGCCCAGAGGTCTAAAGCGCAGCGAGACCGGAGGTCTTCCCCGAAGGGGAACAGGGAACAGGGAAGAAAGGGGATTTAGTTTCTTTGATTCGTTGCGGACGTGTAATCGCGCCCGTTGGGCACTCTCGTCTGGCTTACTTATTTCGGTGCTTGTACTCCGTGGGCGTTCGCGTAGGCTAGATTAGCGTTTTAGGGATAACCAATTGCATCCGGTGCAGGGGGAAGCAGGGCAGAAAAAATGACATCAGTAATATGACACGCAAAAATGACACGCAAAAAGAGGATATTAAGATAAAAATATTACACTGTTATAACAAAATGGTACTCACTACCAAACTCAACAAAAAGTAGCTCAAAGTGAACGGCAACAGCGTGAACAACTTGCAGCTAAGTTGAGAGAACTGGGAATTTATCCTAATGGATATTAAAAAGTTCCGTGACGTGTTTCTCACGGCAATTAGGGCAGGCTTTTCACACGATCGCGCGAAGTTTTATGATTGTTGTTCTAGTTCCTTTTTCATCCGCTGTAGGGTGAGATCCATTTGGTCAAACATTTGTTGCGGAGTTACACCAAACTGACCTAACTGTGTCTTAAGTTGCTCTACAGTCATTTGTGCCATGAAATCTTCTGATAGCTCAAAACGCTTCATAAAAACCCGATAGCGATCCATCATGGCTTCCATCTGCTCAATAAACAGCTTTTTGCCATCGCGGTCAAATTTGCCATAGTTGCCGCCAAGCTTGATAAGTGCTTGATAGTCTTCAAACAGTTGCTTGGCTTCTTGCTGAATTATGTCAGAATCAAAAAATCCCATCTTGATTACACCCCACCGAGTGTTCAGACTCAGTAGCTCTCTTAATTGATGCCTTTTGCTTATTATAGTTTAGGGAGATAATCTAGAAAAGAAACTTCGGTTTGAGTACGGTTTTTTACAGCAATTTCAACACTTGACTTGCGCAACTTAAAATTGAAAAATCCAAATTCATACAAGATAGTGCGACTTCCTCGCTACGCTTCTTGTTTCCCCTCAGCTCCGATCCTCCCCATTTGTATTAATCTTAAAATCAAACGGTATTAGGCGTGGGGGAGGCATAGTCTTGTCTACGTAGTTCATCAGATAGGATTCAGTTACTATAACAGCAATGCTGAGTTTATTATGGTGCTTTAGTTATGTTTAATCAACGAAAAAGCCGGAGCATTGCCGCTATTTTAGCTTTGTCTGGTACAGTGGCAATTTCCGGATTACATAAGTTTTATCTAGGACAGCCACTTTGGGGTGTGCTTTATGTGTTGCTTTCTTGGACACCCATTCCCAAGGTAGCGAGTGCTATTGAAGGAGTTTGGTTTTTAGCGCAAGACGAAGAAGCTTTTGATCGTCATTTTAATTTAGGTAAATCAGCCATCAAAAACTCACAGTTAGCCAGCAATCAAGTCAGTACGGTTGCTCAAGGCTTGCGAGAGTTAGAAAGTTTACGTCAAGATGGATTGATTTCTGAGTATGAATTTGAGCAAAAGCGCCGCCAGTTGCTAGACCATATTTCCTAAACCAAGCAACACTATGAAAAATTGGCTACCTTTAAACTCTAAGTTACAAAAACTACGCTATAAGTTACTGAACGACCCATATTATCGACTACAATCAGCAGAAGAAATTGCGATCGCCGCCCAACTTGGTATCCACATTGATGCCAATCAAGCAACTGTTGATGATTGGTTACGGCTACCAGGGTTATCGATTCACCAAGCGCGATCGCTTGTACAACTTTCTCGCGCTGGTGTCAAATTTTACAGTATTGAAGATATTGCCGCAGCCTTAAGTTTACCAGTACAAAGGCTAGAGCCACTCAAGCCAATTCTGAATTTCAGTTATTACGATGATGAATCTTTAACTCTTGGTAGTCATAAGATTAACCCTAACACGGCAACAATTGAAACTCTAGCAAAAGTGCCATTTCTTGATTTATCCCTGGCGCAAGCAGTGGTTGAAAATCGCAATTTAGCGGGAGCTTATCTTAACTTAGCTGATTTTCAGCAAAGGTTAAATCTTTCGGGTGAAACCATTGCCCAGCTTATGTACTACCTACGATTTTAATTTAGACGTAGCGATGCTACGTCTTTACAATTAAATCACGCCAATCCTATCAAAAGGCCAAAAGCGGAACACTGCCCGACCAATAATATTTTCTTTGGGTAAAAACCCCCAGTAACGGGAGTCATTACTATCGTTGCGGTTATCTCCCATAACAAAGAATTCGCCGGGAGGAACTTGCCGCTCTTGCATGGGTAAAATTGGTGGCTCAGCTATATAATCTTCTTGTATTGGTTGCCCATCAATGTAAACCTTTCCACCTGCGATACTCACTTTCTTTCCAGGAGTGCCAATAATACGCTTAATGAAAGCTTGGTCTTTGGGATATCCTCGATGTTGTAATTCTTCTGGTGGCTGAAAAACGACGATATCGCCAAATTGTGGAGGATGAAACAAAGAAGAAATTTTTTCCACAACCAGGCGATCGCCCTTATGCAAAGTTGGTAACATCGAGTCTGAGGGGATGTAGCGGGGTTCAGCAACAAAAGTCCGAATGAGGAGTGCTAAGCATAAGGCGATCGCAATCAAGATGAGATTTTCCCGTAAAGTTTGCCATCCTCGCGACGATGCAGGGGATTCTTTCGCTTCACTTTTCTGATGAGTCATAGAAAGCTGATTAATAAGTTAGACGAATTCTAGATTATTTTGATCCTAAAAGGACATTTGTTATGGGTTAGGAAGAAATTTCTAGATTGTAGTGCTGACAAAGGGTTTTGAGTTTTTCTTTTATTGGAGACAATTTGCCATGAAAGATAACCTTCCGGATGGTATGCTCCGACTAATGTCGGATGGCTGCTGGTACTCGACAGAAGAACTGGTAGAGAAAATTACAGGACTTACGCAACTGGCACATTTTTCTTCAAACTATCACACGGATAGAATTTGGCTATAACGTTTATAAATCAATGCTTACGAGCATTTATCTCAATTTGAAATATATGTGCCAGTTGACCTTATATTGTGACGCTTGCGTAAGTCCTAAATCAGTCATCGATTCTCCGCAACCATGCATATTCTCAAAAAGAAGCGGGGTTGCAAGTTCGATAAGCGCCGTGTTCAAGGTCAGCAACACGAGTATCGATTAATAATTTAGTCAAAAGTGATCGCATTCTTCATGTATTGAGGGGGTAGTGACTACTACTCCCGTTTCCTGAATAGTTTAGCTACTGTCAAAAGCTATGACTACAGATAATTTGCTGTCGAGAATTTCCATCGATCCAAATATTTGCTTTGGTAAACCTTGTATTCGCGGACATCGCATCCCGGTTTCTCTCGTTCTTGACTACCTAGCTGGCGGTGTAGGTATTGAGGAAGTTCTTGAGGGATATCCAAGTATTGAGCGAGAAGACGTGCTTGCTTGTATTGCCTATGGTGCAGAAATGGCACGGGATGTTTTTGTTGAAATTCCTTTGAGTAAAAAAAAGGAAGCAAATGCGTGAAGCTAAAGCTGGATGAAAATGTTGATCTTCGTTACGTTAGAAGTTCCGGTTTTGACAAAGGCTCAATCTAATGTTCTTGCTGCTTGGTATTTAGCAGTTGTACTGGAAGTCAAAGAACGTCAGACGAACCGTCAAAAGCAAATTGATGAACTAAAAAAGGAACTTGACAAGTTAGATATAGGTGAAAAAGAACGTAAATCTAAGGAAAAGAAACTGCAATATTTGGAAGAAATGCAGAACAAGGAGGCTCATAAGTATAGAGAGTCTTTTCACAAATCTTTTGGCATGGTTCTAGAAGAACAACAATCTATCTTGCAAGAATTAGCAGCAATTCAAAGTCAACTGAAAGAGTCTGGCTTGACAAAAGCACAAATAAACAAATTACAGAAACAGCAAGATAAGCTAAAACCTAAGATTCTGTTTAATCAGGAGTCCGTACAACAAAAGCTTACCTTGCTTGAACAATCAAAAAGTAATCCATTTAACTTTATTAGTCTAGACAAAAAAGAAGATACAGACAAATTTAAGAAGATTTTTGAAATTTCCAGAAGCTTCAGCAAAACTGCTACAGACCAGATTAATTCAACTCGTGGGGATATTTTCACTCAGTGCATTTTAGAAATGTAATGGTTTTGTTGACTTACCTGGACTTTTTATCAAGTGGAGACCAATAGGTTTTGAGCATAAGTTGCAGTATAAACATGATAATAATGATAAACAAAAATCAGCAGTTATCACATATATTAAAGCACTAGAAGATGCCCCATAGCCTCGTCCTTAACCTCATCCCCCAATCTCCCATCTACCCCGAATTCCTCACAGGTAGACACTACCACGCCCTATTCCTCACCCTCATCAGTTCAGTCGATAAAGATTTAGCAGACTATCTACACGCATCCAATGCAGAGAAACCCTTCACCCTTTCCCCCTTACAAGTCACACGCAATCATAAAAGCCACCAACAAAAAAACCACAGCTTGCAATTTTCCCATCAACGCCCAATTCCCCCTGGTACACCCTGTTGGTGGCGTATCTCGTTGTTAGACGACACACTCTTTAGCAAGCTGACTCCACTGTGGCTCAATCTTAACCCCAATCATCCTTGGCATTTGGGTTCAGCAGACTTGTATATAACTAGCATCTTTGGTACACCCCAATCAACACAAGCTTGGGCAAATGCTTGTAGTTATACGCAATTGTATGAACAAGCAAGCGATCGCCCTAATCATCCTCTCAACTTCACCCTCGCCACACCCGTCGCTTTCCGGCAAGGAGGATACGACACCATTCTCCCAATTCGAGAATGTGTCTTCAACAGTCTTCTGAGTCGGTGGAACAAATATAGTGGGATTGAATTTACCAACGTCTCCATCGAGTCAATTTATCCAAGTTTTTGTAATATCCATACCGAAGTTATTCGTAACTATGACACCAAATTTGTTGGTTGTGTAGGCGAAATCAGTTATCGGATTTTAGGAGATGTTGAACCAATTGCAATCAAACAAATTAACGCCCTTGCCGACTTTGCATTATATGCAGGAGTCGGACGTAAAACAACAATGGGTATGGGTATGACACGTCGCCTCTTATCAAATGTTGAAAATTATGAATGAGACAGAATATATTCCTATTGCTTCCTTAAATCAATATGCTTATTGCCCACATCGCTGCTGGCGAATGTTTTGTGCAGGAGAATTCATTGATAACCAATACACAATTGAAGGGACAAGTTTACATGAACGCGTCCACACATTGGGAGAAGGACATCGTGACGAAACCTGGCAATTTCGAGCGATTTGGCTGAAATCAGACAAATACAAACTTATCGGAAAATCTGATTTGATTGAATCAGAAAATGGTGAGTTGTATCCAGTTGAATACAAGCGAGGACGTAAGGGCGAATGGGATAACGATGAGTTACAAGTCTGTGCCCAAGCGTTGTGTTTGGAAGAAATTACAGGACAAAGGGTGACGACTGGCTATGTTTATTACGCACACTCACATCAACGTCAATTTGTAGAAATAACCGAAGAATTGCGTCAAAGTACAGTCGCCACAATTGAAGCTGTTCAAATACTTTTATTGACAGGTTTTATGCCAAAAGCTATTAAGACAAAGCGCTGTACAGGATGCAGTTTGTACACACGGTGCGTACCAGAAATTGTGGACAAAGTAGGACGGTATCAAGAAGCCAATTAGACAGTTATCAGTTATCAGTTATCACTGTTTACGGGAGCATCCCAGTTTTGAAAAAAGACGAGTAGTGGGAGCATCTTGCTCCCTATTTGTAGCAGTGATTCGTGAATCTCGTTTCTACTCTGAAGCAAAGCTCTGGCTACTTGAAGATGAGTACGAGCAAGTTCAAGGACGACTACTCGCACAAGTGACACCTTAGGAAAGCATCTTGCTCAAATGCGCACCAGATGAGCACAATTCATATCAACAATGTCCCGGCAAAAAATGTCGGGTTAATTTTTTGGCTGTTTCAACTTCCGGCCATTTTTATCATACTATATTCAGCTTTATTTAATGCTGATCGCCATACATCGTAGGCTTGTGTGCTCAAATGAAGCCCGTCTGTAGTCAGTTCTAAACGCAAGTTACCCTGAAAATCTGCAAACCAATCATAAAGATTTAAATAATAAACCCCTTCTTGTCTTGCAATCACGGAGAGTTGCTCATTGAGATGACGAATGCGGGTATTGGAAATTGCAGATAAACGAGTTGGCAAAATCGATTGAAGAAAAATTATGGTTTTTGGGTGAGTGTGTCGCAACTTGCGAACAATTTCGCGGTGATTGTGTAAGATGATTTCATCTGCCGTACCCTTTCGCAAGTCATTAATTCCAACCATGATATAAATGAAATCTGGTCTAGTTTCACTAAAAACAGATACCCTTTTTAAAACACCAGCGCAAGTATCTCCAGATATTCCCTGATTCAACCACAATCTATCTGCAGGCAATTTTTCTTGAGGAAACCACAAACTTAAAGAATCACCCACCAAAATTCCCAGACGATTATCGCCTTGACTTTGAGTCATTGCTTTAGCTTCCATCGCCAATAAGTTTTTCCAATCTTCGTATGTTAGTTGAGTCTTCCTCGTAGATATCAACGATAACTCTGTCCTGTCTTTTGGTAAGCTTGGATAAATCTGACCCGCTTTGAGTGCGGCTAATCTTGCGTAGTAAAGCTGTTTTCCAGATGTAATTTTGTAGTCAGCTACTTGAGTTTTTGAACTACCATACGATTCTATATGCTTTGTCAACAAAGAGTGACTCAATTCTAATGGATTTATTCCAGCACTAAAGAATACTTGATTAGTGATATTTTGCTTAAAAAGATATTTTAAGTTCAAAACGACTCTGCTATTTTCTGAAGAAACATTGGACAGATGCACAAGACTTAATGCTGGTATTGTCAATCCTGTCAACAGACTTACTGTCAACAGACAAAGATTTCTCGTCTTTACGTTTTTCATCCCCGCGCCGCTTTTTCCCACAGACAGTATTAACTTGTTTAATTTAAGAAAGTTTTTTAAAGAACTGTTTGATTATTTTTCATTGATATACATATTTCTGTAAAGCATTTCGAGATGATGTTTACCATCTCTTCAAAAATTTTCCATATTGCTTCTAGCAGTTTTCATTTTTCTTGAAAACTGCCCACATGATTAAATATGGTTACTCATCCGAAACAGGACTTACGCAACGCAAAGAATGTCCCCAGCGTGCCCGCAGGGCATACGGAACGTAGTTGAGTGTAGACGCGTTGCAAGAGCGCATGCTTAGGGGCTAGTACCGCTGCCTTGGAAGTCAAAAGCATGTCCCAACACCGTTCGGACGTTCGGCGAAGCCTCAGTCGAGCCGCTGAGCGCTCTAGGCGTTGCCTTTACACCCTTACACCCCTAGTACCGCAAGGCGGAAGTCAAAAGTCAAAAGTATTATGGAATGAGCTTTTTAGGAATTTTAAATGGTTGCCTTATTTACGCCGCTCTGCACTAGTTACAAATCTTCAAATCTGTATCGACTACCGATAATATAATCCTCATTAATTTCAAAAGAAATCCATCGGCGTTGTAACATTTCTGCCACAAAACCCGTGGTGTTGGAACCCGCAAAAGAATCTAAAACACAATCACCTTCATCAGTCAAAAACTTGATGAAGAATTCTGCAAAACTTTGAGGAAAACGTGCTGGATGAGGTTTAATTTCTGCTGCTTTACAACGCCGCAGATAAGCACTATTAGATTCTGTGTTGGCTATTTCTAATAAATTTGGTGGAATAGCACCTTTATTATCTTTTTGAAATTTGTCAGAGATATCATGACCGCTAGGGCGTATTTTTGCTTTATAGCCATTTTTCAGTAATTGTTTCATACTTTGACTATAAGGCTTTAGAACTTTTCTATTATCAGCTTTGGGGTGAGGGGTTTTAGACAACCACCAAACCACATTCACTGAATCTTTTACACGAATTCGTCTGATTGTGACCCACTCAGCAGGAGTTGGTAGTCGTGCTGGGTTATAGTGATAGAATTCTTGAGCAAGAAAAAAGCCAACTTCCTTACACAATCTCACTAAAAGTTCATATTGGTAGAGACTCCTGACTGGATAACCAGGCAGATAAGCACCACCCAAATCTAAAATAAAAGAGCCATCATCTGCTAAAACTCTTTTAAATTCGTAGGCAAAAGGAAGAAACCATTCTATATATTTTTCTGCACTTTCGTTACCGTATTCTTTTTTACGTGTAAGTGCAAATGGAGGTGAGGTCAGAATTAGGTTAACACTGCTATCCTTAAGAAATGTAAGTAGTTTTAGGCTATCACCTAAATATATTGCTCCATTTTTTTGAGAGTAGTAAGGTGTAAAATCTAATGTTTTTTGTGGTGTTTGCTGTTGTTCTTGTGTCAAGAGTTAAAACGTTTTTCAGTTAAGGCGTAAGCAAACTTATAGAAAGATTGACTGAGAACTTTACGCACGTCTACAAGCAAGTGAATTTCCACAGATAAAAGCTCATCAGCATGAATGAAATATTACCACTTTTTGTATGGCAGAAATTTTCCAGACATGATGACTTTCACGCGATCGCCTTTAGAATCTTCTTCTTTTTCTATATTCAAAGTAAAGTCTATCGCGCTCATAATTCCATCACCAAACTTTTCGTGAATCACCTCTTTAATCGGCATTCCATAAACCTGCATAATTTCGTAGAAACGATAAATGAGGGGATCTGTGGGAACAACAGGTCCTAAACCTTTGACAGGGTATTCACTTAATTCCCTAACATAAATCGCACCAAGCCCTAATGCTTCAACCAGTAACTTCGCTTCTTCCTCAGAAGCACTGGCTTGACGGTAGAAAACAGATGCAATCCACACTTCGTCACGTCCCAAAATCTTTTCTAAATCAGCAAAGGTTAGTCCTTTTTCTTTTTTTGCCGCCAAAAGCGTTTGAGTAATTTCTGGGATGGACACTGGATAACTCCTGTAATTAAGTGTTACTTTTTTGTGAAAAACGTTTGTAGCATTTTCACTGCATTATAGTCTCATATTGGCTAAAAGACATCAAAAAAACATTGCTAAATAGAGACAAAAAAATTATGAGTTAGGAAGTTTTCATGAAAAATGCCTAACTCATAACTTACAAATATAACAGTTCCAAATGAATTGTGAACTGATTCGGTGAACTACCTTAACCTAGCGATAATGTCATGCTAATGCTGGTACAGGAATCATGATGTGAGAATACAAGGGGAAGCGATCGCACAACGCTTTGACTCGTCGCCGACAATTTTCCGCAATGTCTGCTGAATCTGGATTTAATAAGCGATCTGCAATAATATTGCCAATCTCCGTAAACTCTTCTACTCCCAAGCCACGTGTTGTCATTGCTGGAGAACCTAACCTCAAACCACTAGTAACAAATGGTGACTCTGGGTCAAACGGTACTGTATTCTTGTTGGCAGTAATATTCACACCACTAACCAACTGATCCGCTAGCTTACCTGTCATACCAATAGACCGTAGGTCTACTAGGATGAGATGATTGTCAGTTCTATTTGACACCAACTTTAAACCTCGGTTTTGAAGTTGGGTAGCCAAAGCACAAGCATTGTCAATCACCTGAGCAGAATATGCTTTAAACTCTGGCTTGAGGGCTTCAGCGAAAGCAACTGCTTTGGCAGCAATTACATGTTCGAGTGGTCCACCCTGATTACCAGGGAAAACGGATTTATCAAGCTTTTTACCCAGTTCGGGATCACGGGTTAAAATTAAGCCACCCCTTGGACCACGTAAAGTTTTGTGTGTCGTTGTAGTTACAACATCACAATAGGGAATTGGGTCAGGATGAAGACCGCTAGCAACCAATCCGGCAATGTGGGCTATATCTGCCAGTAAGTACGCACCGACTTCATCAGCGATACTACGGAACTTTTCAAAATCAATTATGCGAGGATATGCAGAATAACCACAAATCAAGAGCTTTGGACGCTCCCTAAGCGCCAGCTCCCGAATTTGGTCATAGTCTAGTTCTTCTGTTTGCTGATTAACACCGTAGTGGCAAACTTGGAACCACTTACCAGATACGTTGACAGGTGAACCGTGCGTCAGGTGTCCCCCGTGAGATAAATCCATCCCCATGAATTTATCACCTGGTTCCAGCAGCGTCAAAAACACTGCAAAATTTGCCTGTGCGCCAGAATGGGGTTGTACGTTGGCATGAGCAGCACCAAACAACTGTTTAGCACGGTCAATTGCCAGTTGTTCAATTTTGTCTATGAACTCACAACCACCATAGTAACGTTTACCAGGCAATCCCTCTGCGTACTTATTTGTCAGTACGGAACCTTGAGCCGCTAGGACAGCAGCCGAGGTAAAGTTTTCACTTGCAATCAACTCCAAGTGATCGCGTTGACGCTGTAGTTCTTGGTTGATTAACTCCGCCACCGTAGGATCGGAGGAGGCAAGAAAATCTGAGTTGGTCAAAGTCACTAATCGCTATCCTTATGGAAATTTGCACAATAGTCGGTAACTGTCTAGAGGCATGAGTTTGTAGTCTAAGAGTTCTTGACTAATGACTCATAACTCATGACATTGATTTATCCCGACTTACTCAATTATCGCTTGTCCAATAAATGGTTATGCAAAACTTTGGTTATGCAAAACTTTGAAGTTCTGGGCAGGTGCGTACTCATTACTCATTGATGTCAATTTAAGCTGAAAACCTGTGCATGAGTGCAAATGTTCAAAACGAATCACAGCATTGACGACAGAGGGCTATCTCACCAGTCGCCGTGAGAGCGATAAATCAGTACAGCAGTACTGTCCTCCCCAATGCACTGGCTCATGAATCCAGGGGCTTGAATAAAGTTGCTCCGTATTTTTCTCCAGAAAGGAATAATGCTGCTAATATCCCTTTCTTTTTCGGTCAATTCTTCTCCATCAAGATATTGATCCAAGGTCAAAGAATTCAAAAATAAATTTATGTATTACTTTTAACTACAAAGCAAAAGAACCAACGTACAATAAACTAAACTCAATATATAAATTTTGATGAGATTGTCCTGATCCACATTCTTCCAAAGTGAGCATGGGAGGTTGGGCAAAGACAGACAAAAATGTAACAGATGTGACAAAGTCCAGCAAAACGGACGAACCATCGGCTACACTATTTCTTGTCATCCTTACCAGTTTTCTCCCCCTGGGACATGTGGGTCATCCTCAGGATTGATAGGAGAAATAGGATGCTAGTAATTCTCATGGATAACCAAATTTTCGCTCCTCAACAAGTATGCCAATCTTGTTTACTTGCTGATGGAAGTGGTCAACCCCGGTGGCGTCAAGGTAAACTCTATTGTGGTCAAGCTATTCGCAAACTGACTGAACAGCAGCCAGAGCAGTTTGAGTGTCTTATGGGTTTTCGAGTTGCTAATATTGAATGACCAACAACTATGCTTAATGGTAGAGACTTTATCCTCTACCTAATTAACTGCGTTATCCTTGGCATAGTAACATCAACATTTAACAACAGGAGAAATCAAGATGGCTTGGCGCGGAGGTACCACAACTCAAGACCGCCTTTTGTCTTGCTTACCTTATCTTTTACCTTTTATTGAAGTTAGTAATTTTGCTCAGCTTCCTTTGTTGCGATCGCTCTACATACCTTTTATTCCTCTAATTCAATTGTATTATGGGATACCATTTGCCAGTCTGATCATTTTCTTTGCTTTATACCTTCTGGTTGTAAGAAACGAAAAAGTTCAACACTTTATTCGCTTCCATACCTTGCAAGCTCTTTTGCTGTCTATATTTGCTTATTTGTGCCAGGCAGTTTTACAACTTATAGGTATCGTGCAACAGGGTGCGTCAATATCAGTACCTTTGTTTCAAAGTGTGATGTTTACCTTGATTTTCCTAGCAGTTGTCGGTGCATCAATATATAGTATTGTTCAAGCCGTAAGAGGACTCTACGCTGAAATTCCCCTGATCTCCCAAGCTGCTTACAGCGGAACTCGTGACTAGAATAGTCAAGAATCAAGACTCTGGCTTAGAGAAACGATACCCAACTCCCCGTACACTCTCAATCCAAGCCGTTCCACTAATCGGGTCAATCTTTTTGCGAATCCTTTGGATACATACATCAACTACGTTGGTATTGGGGTTGAAATCATAACCCCAGACATGTTCCAGGATTTGCATACGGGTAAAGACTCGCCCGGGAGAACGCATCAGATATTCCAGGAGATTAAACTCGCGGGTGGTGAGTTCTACTATCTGCTGATTGCAGGTGACTTCGCGCGTGATACGATCCAATTTAAGCGAGCCGACAGACAACAGATTTTGGCGATCGCCCATACTCCGACGCACCACAGCATGAATGCGGGCAACCAACTCCTCAACAAAAAACGGTTTGGCTATATAGTCGTCGGCCCCAAGATTTAGACCTTCAAGT
Organism: Brasilonema sp. CT11; assembly: GCF_017982655.1. GTDB lineage: Bacteria > Cyanobacteriota > Cyanobacteriia > Cyanobacteriales > Nostocaceae > Brasilonema. Next base: position 100,595 of record NZ_JABXYX010000016.1, read on the forward strand.
CGATCATCCAGTTCATTGCGAGCAGTCAACAAAATCACCGGTACATTACGCCCTTCTCGTCGCAGGTGTTTGAGGATAAACAGCCCATCCTTGCCTGGAACCATGATGTCGAGCACGATTACATCATACTCATTTTCCATTGCCCTGATGTATCCATCATCACCATTATCGCAATAATCAACGACAATCCCCTGTTCCTTCAGTCCGGCTCGGACAAAGTTTGCTATTCTTGATTCATCTTCGACGAACAGGATATGCATGGTTTTTTGATGGTCATCCAAAACTTTGATGTTTTGAACTGTGTATAAAGCAAATAAAGACTAAGATTTCCGCCAAAGCTAGAATAACCGTATTTTTATCGATTACAAAATTGTAATTCAGACAAGCGGCAAGCTGTCATCTTGAATTGATGTAATTGGAACTATAGACATCTCGATACCTCCAACATCAAGAGGTTAATTGTTTATGAAAATTCATCAGTTGTTAGCAGTATCAGCGATTCCTCTTCTGATTGGAGCTTGTGGTTTGGCTAAAGCAGATCATACAACAGCCAGTCAGCCAGATTTACTAGCACAAGATTCATCGCAACCGAATGGGGAACAAAAGCGACCGAGGGGAAATCGACCCCGCCCAAATTTTGCAGCCGCAGCCCAGAAACTGGGAGTGAGTGAAGCACAGTTGAAAGAAGCCCTAGGAGTGCCAGCGCAACCGCCAAGTAATTCAGGCGAGAGTCGTCCTCGTCGCCGTCTTGATATCAAAGGTGCAGCCACAAAGCTGGGTGTGACAGAACAACAGTTGACTGAGGCTTTAGGAATTCCACCTCGTCCTCCAGGCGATGGCAATAAGCCTAATTCATGAACCGAGTAAATTTCAAAGCTAATCTTAATCAGGGTTAGGTTTGCTGACTTTTCCACATGCCGTGAAAAGTCAGATCTGTCGAAGCAATCTAAAACAGGACTTACGAAAGGGAAATGTAGTAGCGTCATTGCGACGTCCGCAAGCAATCTCATAGTCTTGTTCTTTCCTAGTCTTGCGTAAGTCCTACAAAATCCAAAATTCCCAAGCCCCCCGGATTCATCCGTGGGGTCAATCCAAAATCTCAAATCTAAAATCCAAAATTGAATGACGGAGTGACTAAAATGGCTGCAACTATGATTTGGATGGAATCGATTACAAAAAGTTATCGTTTAGATGAGATGGAACTTCCGATTCTCAAGGGAATTGACTTATCCATTGAAGAAGGCGAATACGTCGCCATTATGGGGATGTCTGGTTCGGGGAAGTCCACTTTGATGAATATTATCGGTTGCCTTGATCGTCCAACCGCTGGATACTATATTCTGGAAGGACGCAATTTAAGCACATTGGCTAATGATGAACTCGCTTACATTCGTAATCGGCGCATTGGCTTTGTGTTTCAACAGTTCAATTTGTTGGCACGCTCCACCGCGCTTGAGAATGTTATGTTGCCGATGGTTTATGCCAATGTGCCAAAGTCGAAACGACGCCAACGGGCAATTCAAGCTTTGACTAGGGTAGGACTAGCAGAGCGCTTGCATAACCGTCCTAGCCAACTTTCAGGGGGACAACAACAGCGAGTGGCGATCGCCCGTGCTCTTGTCAACAATCCTGCTCTTGTACTCGCAGACGAACCAACCGGAGCTTTAGACACCAAAACATCCCAAGATGTTATGGATTTACTGACTGACTTAAACCAGCAAGGCATCACTATAGTCATCGTGACTCACGAACCCGACGTTGCGGCTCAAACCAAACGCACAATTCATGTCAGAGATGGCTTAGTTGTGACATAGAGTCGTGTAGCAAAAAATAGTAAGCAATGGTGGAAGTATTGATGCCATTTGTATCTGGAAAAGAAGGAGAGATCGCGCGTTATTAACGCTTGACATTATGAGCTTTTGAGGGAATTAAACAGCCCTGCTTCTTAGATCTGATTTTAGTGTGTCTGATTTTGTACAATTTCCCTATCTCTAACGGTATTTTCTAAGCGACCAATACCTTCAATTTCCACACGAACCCGATCGCCAGAATGTAAAGGTCCTACCCCCAATGGTGTACCCGTCAGTACAACGTCTCCCGGTAGTAGCGTCATCACCTGAGATATGTAGGAAACGAGAAAATCTGGGGAAAACACCATCTGGTCAATACAGGCAGATTGTACAGGAGTTACCTCCTGATTCAAAAAAGTCTGTAATCTGGCTCCAGGGTTGATTTTTCGGACAATCCAAGGTCCCAAAGGGCAAAACGTATCGAAACCCTTGGCTCGCGTCCATTGACTATCCTGTTTTTGTAAATCCCGCGCTGTCACGTCATTCGCAATGGTGTAACCCCAAATCTTTGTTTGAGCCTCCTCAGGTGTACACTTGATAGTGCGATCGCCAATCACTAGCGCTAGTTCTCCTTCATAGTCCACTCGCTGCGAGTGCGGTGGATACTGAATTTCTTCCTGTGAAGCGATGATAGATGTAGGCGGCTTGAGAAACAGCAAAGGCTCGGCGGGTACTTCTGTTCCCATTTCTGCTGCGTGCTCTGCATAGTTCTTACCTACCGCTACAATTTTGGAAGGAGCGCAGGGAGCCAAGATTTGATAACTTTCTGGTTCCAAAATTAAATCGGTGAGTTGGCCTTGTAGCCAAGGTGCAGCATCTAGCACATGTACCTTAAAAGACAGTTGTAGCAAGCCATAGTAAACTTGCCCTTCTAGATTTTGAACTCGCACATACCGCTGCGTCATAACCATTGATTAGTATCCTTTTGTGCTATCGAACCGCTAGTGTGCAATATTTCAATGAGCGATTTAGCTCCGCATAAAAATGAAAAGCTGGTAAGATTATAAAACCTGAGGGGAAAGTACTAAAACCCGTATCTTTTACCAAAGATAAAGATATAGTAGTTGGGAGACAGATCCCCCAAGCAATCCGTCGTATAGCTCACTCAGAAAAAGGATAAACAATTCCTAAAAGTGAGCAAGTATCCCGGCAACCCCATTGCACGAGAGAACGTCAAAAAGTTCCTTGCTGCTTTGTAATGTTGATTGGTGTTGATATCGTCAATCGCGACTGTCAATACAAGTTAACATCGGCAGCCATGTAGTCCATGAGGAGATTAAAATCATGCAAATCGTTTACGAAACAATGTACATCCTCCGTCCTGATTTAACTGATGAACAGGTAGAGCAAGCGATCGCTAAATATGAGAACTTGCTGCGGGAAAACGGAGCAGACAATTTTCAGATTCAAAATCGAGGTAAACGTCGTCTTGCTTATGAAATTAATAGGCAAAGAGATGGCATCTACATACAAATGAATTACACTGGGCCTGGCAACACGATTGCTATTATGGAGCGCTCCATGCGTCTGAGCGAAGAAGTGATTCGCTACCTGACTATCAAGCAAGAGGTAAAAGAAGCACAAGCTCAGGCAACAATCCCCGCTGCCTAGAAGCTTTTGATTCATTAATTCTTCACGCGGCTGTGTTGCCCTCAAGTTTGGTATTCAAGCCAGAGGAAACGAGCCGCGTCAGTGTATTTCAGGTATCTAGGATTTTTTTACACAATCTTAAAGTAATGGTATAATAGTTAGCGCCTGAAGCTACCGTATAGACAAATCAAATGAAGCGGATTTTACAAAATAATCTCGCTAATTTTACTAAAAAAAATATGTCGATTGACAAATGTCTAATTGCCCCAGTAGTACATGAAAAACAAAAAGTTCTGAATGGGAGCGCTAAGCCACTGTGAGTCAAAATGATACCTCGATTCAAGACCTCTATGTAGAAGCCTCGAACCTACGCCAAGAATTGCAGTTTCGGGATCAGCTAGTACAACAATTGTCTCAAGAACTCTTCCGATTGGTTAAGGGCAACACTAACTTTATGCCCCAAAGCGAAGCGTCTGAACGTTATGACACTCAACTGCAAGAATTACGAGAACAATTACAAGCTGTAGAGCAGCAGGTAAGTTTTTATCAAGAGCAAATCTCAGCACGTGACGGTGAAATTTATCAACTGCGGCAGTCTGTGCAAGAACTGAGCGATCGCAGTCGGATGCTTGAGCAAGTCGTACAAGAGTTGCCTCAAATCTATCGTCGTAAATTCGAAGAGCGCATGACTCCTGTCAGAGAAAAAGTAGCAATTCTACAACGCGAGAATCGCCAACTTCAGGCAGAACTTCAGAGTGTAAGTTACCGTCTGGCGCTGAAAACCCGTACTGCTTCTCACGGTGGGATAGATTTGCCAAATTTTTCTCGGGTCGCATCCACTCAAGATAATATTTCCACAAGTAATGCGTAAGGTATTAGTAGTCATCGAGTCCGATGGGAGAGAAATCATACAATCTCCCACCGTAAGCAGAATGTTATCTGCAATACAGATGGCGATTTCTGAAGACGCGACGCAAGCAACCTCCGTACAAGTGGTTGCGGTGAATAATCTGACTTGTATTGACCAAACAGAAGAATTCCAGCCCTCGGATTTACAAGCGTCTTCCGAATTGCAGGAGATTATTTATTGCCCTTTAACCCTCTGTTTGCCTGAAAATCTCGTAGTGCCGTTTGAAGGAATTATTAAAGCTTGTCGGGATATTCCTGGGTTACGTCACAAATTAACACAACACATGCAAGCACCAATTGGCCATGGTAGTTATTGGTTGCCAGTGGTCTTAACGGCTTATGGACCTCTCTATGGTGAGGCAATTACTTTAGCAGAGGAATTCAATGGGAAAAAGTTACCAGACAATTTACTGACGTCTGACTTAACTTATTACCAGCCCCTGCATTTATCAGATATGTTGCGTCAAAGCTTGTATCACATGGCACATAATCTCCTGCAACTTTTATTAGCACCACCGGCGACATATTTGATACAGTTTGGACTGGAAAAAAGTGAAATTTGTTTTGACCGTCTTTGGCCCTTTCCCACTGCACCTGCTTTGGCTAGCATTGGTGTTCAAAAGCCAGATTTATTCACTTGCCATTGGTATTGCCTCACAGCAAAGCCGGTACTCGACTTGAACATCATTCCCATCGCTCAATCTGGTTTCAGGCGACTGTAACTAAACTTTTTTCTTGAACAACGCTGAAAATGTCTTCGTAAGTGTGAAAAATTTCAAATACTGAATCTAGTTGAGTCAGTTCCAAAACTAACCTAACCGGATCTTGAACATTGCAAAGAACGAAGCGACAACCGCTTTGACGTGCCAACTTTAAGCTTTTGACTAGGGAAACTAAGCCAGAACTATCCATGAAATCAACTTTGGCTAGGTCAAGAACCCAGAGTTGATTAGGCTGAGGAACTATGGCGGACATCTTTTCGCTAAGAGCAATACCACCCTGTAAGTCTATACGTCCTTCGGGTTTAAACAAAACAACTTGACAATTTGATGTGATAGTCATGAATCTTAGTGGGTAGTTGAAACATTTTACAAAAAATGCAGAAAGCAGACACAACTGCTGATTTTCTCTTAATAGTAAAAAATGCTGCTTAATTCAGTTTCCTAAGAACTGGCAGCGATTGGGTTAAGACAGAGAATTTCAGTATTTATGCCGTATAATTTGTCCTGACTTTACCCAATATAGGCATAACCATATGATAATTTCGGTAACAACCGTATCTTTTACCAAATTTTTACAATTTCCTCATGAAAATATAAATTTTATATAAAAAGAAATTGTGTGAGGCTAGTAAGTGTACGGATGTGGTATTTTAAGCACCAAGAGTAAAAAATCAATAGTAACTATTGATTTTTGTCTATGAGTCCGGAATTTTGTAGAACGACGCAATTGACACCTAGCCCACAAAAGAGTCAACATAGAATAAAAGTAAAAATTTGTAAAGATAACGGAGCTGGATGTCTCTTGAATTTATATCACTAGAAAACATCCAGAAAGTTGCTCATGAATATGGATATTGGGCAATTTTTTTGGGAATATTGTTGGAGAATTTAGGGATTCCTCTTCCAGGTGAAACCGTCACTTTGGTTGGGGGGTTTCTTGCTGGCAGTAAGGAACTTAGTTACTGGCTAGTTCTGGGTGACGCCATTTCAGGTGCTGTTGTGGGAGGTATCTGTGGTTATTGGATTGGTAGAACTGGCGGCTGGTCTTTGCTTGTGCGCCTAGGTAGATTGTTTAGAGTTTCTGAAGCTAGACTTTTGATTATAAGAGAACAATTTAGCGAGAATGCTTCTAAAGCAGTTTTTTTTGGGCGCTTTCTAGCTTTGCTGCGAATTTTTGCCGCACCACTTGCTGGAATTGTTGAGATGTCCTTTGGCAAATTCATGATATACAACCTCGCAGGATCGATCGCGTGGGGTAGTGTTATGGTGACACTTGCTTTCTTTGCTGGAAGAATTGTTTCCCTAGAACAATTGGTTGCTTGGGTTAGTCAATTTGCAATTTTAGCATTGCTGATTCTAGCTGCTGTGATTGCTGTCCCCATATGGTTGGAGTCACGGCAAAAGCAAGGTGAGGAGATAGGGAGATGAGGAGCCACTGCCTTGGGGACAAAAAACTCCAAAAGGAAACCCTCCGTAGCTGAGTAGTATCGGCAATGCCGTCCTTGTAGTAAGTGGAGTACCAGGCTGCGTTGCTGTGAGGCAGTGCGTTGGGGAGCCACTGCCCTTCGGGTTTCCCGACTTGTAGACGCCCGGAGGGCGGTGAGGGGGTCGCAGTCTTGGTGGTGAGCGTCGATTGCGTTTGCGCAGCGCCAAAGTCTGCCAGGGGGAGTATCCCCCCGGCGAGCTTTGCCCCTTAGGGGCTACCCCCGCTCTTCGCAGCGTGACCGTTCGGCCTCAAGCCGTGCCCGAAGGGCTCAGGTCATCCCCGGAGAGCTTCCCGATAGCCCTCCGGGTTCGCCAGAGCCGGCACGAGGGAGATTCTCCCGCAGCGCTGGACTCACCGTAAGGCGTGGCGTCAGCCATAGAGTAGCAACTGCCGAACCCGTCCGGGGTAGATCCAACTCTAAACCGACGTTTCCCGCCCTTTCAAGGGTAGGTATTTAAAAATCAGGCAGTAGAGAGAGTAATTTGAGAGACATGAAGTTGTGGAGTGAAGCTAGGCCAATCCTCAGGGAAAAAACCACCTTGGGGTAATGGAAGGCGATTAAGA
>NZ_JABXYX010000139.1 GCF_017982655.1 Brasilonema sp. CT11
CATCCAAAGAAAACCCCCTGAAAGCTAACGATCGCCCTCCCTGAATTTGTGATTTCTACCTACATGCCTCAGATCGCTATCATACCTTCATTTGGCGACTTTCTTAAACACCTACCCTTGAAAGGGAGGGTTTCCCGACCTAGGGTATCTGGTAAGACCAGCGCTGCGAAGGGAGACTGCTGGACCGCAGCGCTTACTCACCGTAAGGCGTGGGCGTTCCCACTAGGGTGTATGCAGTTCATGAGGGCTACTTATTGAAAGCGTTTTGTTAGAAATTCAATTAAATTAATGATTATGACAACTCAATTCATATTGGCATCGCATATTAATACAAAACCGATATTCTGCACTCTCAACTGACGCTATCGGTTTTTACGGTTTTTTAACTACTAGGAATGCTATCTAAAATACTTAATCTTTTTTTCCTGGTATTTGCTTACTAAAAATTACTATGTAATACAGAAAAATAAGCAATTGTAACAGTGATTATACTATGTTATGTATCCAGATGGAGAATGTGGGATATAACATGTTGCCCAAATCCAATTCTAAACCAATTCTAGTTTAGTATAAAAACATAAAAATTGATTTCTTATCATTGATGATCGGCGTTGTAGTTTATTGTGATATGTCCTTCCTCAGTACGATAGTGTTAATACTTAAAATCTTATTTTTTTATACATAAATATGAAATTTTAGCAGTAGCTCATTATAGATACTGATTCAAGAATATTCCATTACCTTGTGAGAAAAGCAAGCTATCTTTCAGTATTTTTTAGTACTTTTATTCAAAAATATCTAAAAAAAAATTCCTCTAAATATGTTCATTCTGGAGCAAATTAGGGAATCTTAAGCATAGTAAATAACCCAGAAGCAGTGGTTATATAAATTACTCTAGTAAGAGACTGTTAAGGTAGCGATGACAATGGTAGAGTCTGAAAACAAATTGTTTACCTCAGGGGATGACTGGGTTTCCCAGGAAACGGGAGAACGACAACGCCTTAAAGTTTTATTAGATTTAGGTTTGCGCCAAAGCGAGACAATTCCAGTTTTTGAAGAGGCTACTCAAACTGCAGCTCACTTGTTGGAAGCACAAATTTGCATTTTGGGATTCGTGGATCAAGAACGCCATTGGTTCAAATCATCTCTGGGCTTATCAAAGCTGCGGGGAGGAATTATGAATCATCTCGCACAAAGCCGTGAACTGTTACGTGAGGAATCGTTTTGTACTAAGGTGGTAGAAACTGGACAACCTCTTGTCATTAATGATACGGAAAATTTGACGAGAGCAGACAGTTCTCCGTACAGCAAGTTGATCCAGGATTATGGTATTCGTTCTTACTTGGGAGCGCCACTGTTTGATGCTTGTGGGCATTGTCTGGGTACATTAGCAGTAATGGACATAAAACCCCGCAATTTCACAGATAAAGATATTGAATTTATACAAATTATTGCCCGTTGGAGTATGAGTGAGTTTGAGCGTAACCGTCTGTTGGAAACAACCTCAAGTAATAGTATTCCTGGTAGTACTTCTAACTTTTCACAGAAGGATGTTGTTAATACTACTGAAATCAAAATCAGCCCATCTATACAAAAAGATTTAGTTCTTACCAATCAACTGAAATTAGAACTGTTAGGACAACTCGTTCAGGAGTTACGTACTCCCTTAACATCAGTCTTAGGCATGGCTAGTGTCTTGGGACGTGAGATTTATGGTCCCTTGACAAATAAACAAAGAGAATATGTGGATATTATTCAACACAGTGGTCGGTACTTGCTCTCATTGGTGAACGAAATTTCTCAGATGGGGACTATGGAGGAAAACCCAACAGCATTAAATTTAACTCCAATCGATATTGAAATGCTGTGTCAACAGGCGATCGGCACTTTAGAAGAAGCAGCTAACCGCCGTGAGCAAGATATTCGTTTGTCTATAGAACCAGAACGCAACCGCATTTGCTCTTTGGATAAAGACAAGGTGCGACAAATCCTATATCACCTGCTTTTCAGTGTGATTCAAGTTTCAGCTACAGGTAGTACTGTTCGCATTCATGTTTCTTCTAAAGACGACACACTAAACATCACTGTCTGGGTGTCACATCCTTGGCTAGGTGAGGGGATAACTGAAGTTGATCCTTTGTTTTCTCATAGCAGAACATTACCATTGCAAGAATTGACACGTAATCATTCAACTCATAGTGGTCATTTAGAGAACCAAGAGCAAACAGGAAACTTAATCGTGGATATGTCAAGCACTAGTGCAACCAAGTCTCACGGTTATCTTTCTCGTGAAAGCTTAGGACTTTTACTGAGTTGTCATGTAGCAGAATTACATGGTGGACAAATTGTTATTCAAGGTTCATCACAATCAGGATATCGTTATGTACTGAGTTTGCCACTGAATTTAGACACAGCACAAGCAAAGAGCGATGTCTGACTCAGGCAAAGAATCGTATTGATGCCAAACTAGATAACTTGTGTTCAATTAGCAATAAGAGTGCAAATTGTTCAAATCATCAACTATGGCGGATGGCAGTTAGGAACGAATGAATAATAACTTGCAATCTGTGTTATGAACTTTTTAAAATACCCAGATTATCATCATTGTCGAAGTTCTACACGGTTCGTGCTAATTCATCACAGCTTGATACTATGAATTTAGTTTGGCAACGATTCACTTTATCCTATCTGCCTCTAAGACAATATCTTGGCACGAGTTACCTGCACCGCTCTTTGGTGGGGCTGTTCCGTTCTTGGCGACAAAGCAGTCTATTAATGCAGTGGGGAGAAACAATAGCAGCTGTTTTACTCAGCCTGGTGTATGCTCTTGCACCTTTTATGTCCAATGACCTATTGGGATTGATATTGGTAGCTTGTGCCGGATTTTGGCTGCTATTAACTTTATCAGATGAAACAACACCAAATGCCTCAAGTGTTACCCCGATTCATTTGCTGGTACTGCTTTATTGGGGAATAGCTGTCGTAGCTACAGCATTGTCACCTGTGAAGATGGCAGCGTTGACCGATTTGAGGAATTTTACACTCTATCTGCTCTTGTTTGCCCTGTGTGCTAGAGTTCTGAGATTGCCTCGGTTTCGCCAATGGCTGATTACGCTGTACTTGCACATATCTTTGATTGTGAGTGTATACGGGTTACGACAATGGTTTTTTGGAGCACCACCACTGGCGACGTGGGTTGATCCAACATCTACTATGTCAAAGACCACAAGGGTTTATAGTTATTTGGGCAATCCTAACTTGCTGGCTGGATACCTTTTGCCTGCTGTGGTTTTAAGCATAGTCGCAGTTTTTGCGTGGGCTAGCTGGTTCAAAAAAGCATTGGCATTAACCATGTGTGTTGTTAATGGTTCCTGCCTAATTCTGACTTTTAGTCGTGGTGGCTGGATTGGGCTAGTCGTTGCAGTTCTGATCTTAATAGGGTTGCTGTACTATTGGTGGAGCGTGCAAATGCCTCGTTTCTGGCGTACTGGTTTGCCGTGGATGCTTTTGACTGGCTTGACTGGTGTATTGGTGATAGCTGTAGTGTTTGTTGAGCCAGTACGTGAGCGAGTTTTCAGTATCTTTGCTGATAGACAAGATAGTAGTAATAACTTTCGCAGAAATGTTTGGACTGCTGTCTTCAGCATGATTCACGATTATCCAATCACAGGTATTGGACCTGGTCACAGTGCCTTTAATAAAATTTACCCCATTTATCAACTTCCGCGTTATAGCGCTTTGAGTGCCTATTCAATTTTTTTGGAGGTGACTGTAGAAACTGGCTTTGTTGGTTTAGCTTGTTTTCTTTGGCTGCTGATTGTGATATTTAATACGGGTTTAGTGCAATTACGACGGCTACGAGAAATCAAAAGTGTGGATGGATTTTGGATAATGGGGGCGATCGCTGCCCTAGCTGGTACACTTGCCCACAACTTATTTGATACCGTTTGGTTTCGTCCTGAAGTCAATACCGTATGGTGGCTGATGGTTGGCTTAATTGCCTGCTATTACCAATCCATGTCCCAAGGTCGAGCCAGAGAATTAAATTCACCATTACCAGAGCCTACAGATGGCTAACTTTTGTCTACAATAGTCAACGACAGTCTTTTGCACCCTAACTGTCCTTGGTTAAAATAAGCCTTAGATATCCAGTCTAAGGCTTTGTGTGTTGTTTTAGTTTCATTTTAGACTGAGTTTTTACATAGAAAATAGAGTTATTCTCTGTAATTAGTAGTGCCAACAGCATTAGGATCACGATAGCGGGTTGGTTCTTCACGCCGGTTTTTGCCAGCCAAACCAGCTAAACCTACCAAACCTAATAATCCCAACCAACCCCAATCAAAACCATTGTTACCATTGCTTCTTGTATCAGTTGTGGTGGTACCGTCCGTGTTAGTTCCAGTATCAGTATTATTGGTCTGAGCAGAAGCGGGTACGGTGAAGGGCAATGCCAGACCTAAAGCGATAACACTGGTACCAATGACTTTAGTTAATTGATGTTTCATGATTTAACTTCCTCAAGGCTCGATAGTTCACCTGGAGTTTAGACTAAAAGCGATATGAGGGAATGTAAGTCAAATGGAATTACGGATAAAAAATACTTTCAAGTCAGTCTCAAAGCATTCACGACCTTTGACAAGTGTGTAGTAACTCTAAGCTACAACCTATTACAATAATGATAATCAGAAAAACAGGGTGAGAGGAAGGAGCGACGCTCCTTCCTCTCACATCCCCGTGTTAGATTATCATTATCATAAAAAATTCAAGAAAGAAAAAGTGGTCGTGGATTGTGCAACCGACCACTTTATGGTCAATGCTGGAATTTGGAGAAAAATCAGCTTGACCATGACAACTATCGAACAACTTAAACAATTTCGGCAAGGTGCATACACCATCCTGGGTAACGGTAGAGATGCCCTATTTGACTTGATGGACGCAGTATTAATCACACGGAGTGTAAAATAATTCGTGGAATTATCCCTATCTCCAGTATTTCGACGAAAGTGGTCGAGTCTTTATGAAAGTTTATCAGACAGCAAGCCACCACGAAAAAAGTTGATGGAGTCTTACATGAAACAAATTCCGCCCACAGAGCAAATTGTTTTAGCAGGAGACCATACAGCTTGGTCAAGACTCGAAGCCTTCACTCTCAAAGAACGTACCTACGAACATCAAGCACAACCAATGTCTGGTTCAAAACCAGTAACTTTGGGACAAGGCTATAGTACTATCGTTTGGGTTCCAGAAGTAGAAGGAAGTTGGGCATTACCTTTATTACACGAACGCATTACCAGTTTTACTAATCCAATTGAAAAAGCGGCAGCACAATTAAAACAAGTGTGTGAAAAACTACCTACTCGCCCATTATCATTGTGGGATGCTGAGTATGGTTGTGCTAGCTTTGTTAAACAAACAGCAGAGATTGCAGCGGATAAATTATTCCGTTTGCGCTCAAATCGTCTACTTTATGGAGAGCCAAAAGCTTATACAGGGGTAGGTCGTCCCCGGATTCACGGGGATAAATTTAAGCTCAACGACAGCGAAACTTGGTGGAGTGCGGATCAGTTTGTAGAGGTCAAAGATCCAAAGTTGGGATGGCTAAGGTTGCATTTGTGGCTTAATCTTCACTTTCAACAATCTCCCAAGATAAAAATGCACTTGATTCAAGTACAACGATTGAATGAAGATGCACTCAATCAAGCCAAACCTTTATGGCTTGCATGGGTTGGATTCTCTATGCCGCAATTGTCTGAATTTTGGCGACTGTATGTGCGACGTTTTGCTGTAGACCACTGGTATCGCTTTGCTAAACAACGCTTGCATTGGACTGTTCCGAAATTAAGTACCCCACAACAGTGCGAGTCTTGGAGTGACTTATTAGCGCTGATGACCTGGCAACTTTGGTTAGCTCGTGATATTGTGGCTGACAACCCTCTCCCCTGGCAGAAGAAACAGTCCAAGTTGACTCCAGGACGGGTCGCTCAAGCGATAGGTGGAGTTTTAGCGGTGATTAGTACACCTGCTATTGCACCCAAACCCCGTGGAAAGTCCCCTGGGTGGACTACTGGCAAATTCCGTGTCCGTAGGATTCGTTATCCTACAGTTAAAAAGACTACTGCCAAGCCCAAGAAAGAACCAGCAAAGTTAGCTTGACCTTTTAGTTTTTATCTTTTCAGTTATATAGCTTGTCAACTCAGTACTGCTGAGTCATTTTGTCATGGATTAGTCTAAACTCCAGTAGTTCACTGATCAATCTACTAAGTCCATACAGGAACAAAATCATCCTGCAGCTATAAAATCAGCTTTTCTAAACTCACACTGAAGAAGTACAAAGTTCTCCCAACTTTTATATCATAAAAATACTGAGTTTGTGTTTGTTAACCATTTTTGATTTCCTCTTACGTACTATAAATAAGCTATATAGAGAGAGATGAGAAACCTGAAATACGCTATAACTATTGCAAAAGTTTAATTAACAATACAAACAACCTAAAACAGTACAAAAAAGCTAAATTAGTAGGATAACACTGAAATTCAGTTGAATATTGATGGCGGTTTAATATCCCCACGTATGACAAACGACCATACACTATCTTTTATAACACATTAGACATACGTAGAATTCTAAATGAGTGAAAACAGCCAAGGTTACAAAGTTGTTACCGACAATCGTCAAGCCCGTTACTTATACGAAATTCTCGAAACCTACGAAGCTGGAATTGAGTTGACAGGAACCGAGGTAAAGTCAATTCGGGCCGGTAAGGCTAATCTCCAAGATGGATATGCTTTAATCCGTGATGGTCAAGCATGGCTCCTTAACGCCCATATTTCGCCTTACAATGCTAGTGGGCAGTATTTTAACCACGAACCGCGCCGCACGCGCAGGCTGCTGCTGCATCGCGAGGAAATTCGCAAGCTTATTGGTAAAGTAGAACAGCAAGGTTTAACTTTAATACCTTTGAAGATGTATCTCAAGCGTGGCTGGGTGAAAATAACTATAGCTCTTGCCAAAGGTAAAAAAATCCACGACAAGCGCGAAGACATCAAACGACGCCAAGATCAGCGTGACATGCAACGGGCGATGAAGAATTATTAAGCAGTGAACAGTTATCAGTTATCAGTACTTGTTGTCGTCTGAAACCTTGATAACTGTTCACTGTTAAGCGTTCCCTGTTCACTGTTCACTGATGACTGTTGACTGTGCTAAAAGCCTGCCACAGGTTAGAAGAAATAATACAGAAAATTATGTAATGTGAGGCTGGTTCCTCAAAAATCGGAAAAACGCCTGTGGTTCCTATTAGAGATGATAATCCCACGACAATCACGCCCTATGTCACTTATGGACTGATTGCTGTCAATATCTTAGCTTTTCTTTACGAAGCAAGTTTACCTCCACGACAATTAGACGCATTTTTACACCTTGCAGCTGTTGTTCCGCGAGAACTGACTGCAAGCTTTGCGGGAATTTCAGTTAACCAACCAGTGCCAGAATGGTTAACTTTGATTACTTCGCAGTTTTTGCACGGCGGTTTACTGCACTTAGCTGGTAATATGTTGTTCCTATGGATTTTTGGTAACAACGTTGAAGACAAATTGGGTCATGTAAAATATTTGTTTTTCTATATAACTTGCGGTGTTTTGGCATCACTAGCCCAATGGTACTTTGCACAAAACTCTTCAATTCCTTCCTTGGGAGCAAGTGGTGCGATCGCCGGCGTGTTAGGGGCATACATTCTCCGTTTCCCCCAAGCAGAAATTCTCGGCATCGTTCCTCTAGGGATTTTCTTCCCCACATTTCGTGTACCAGCATACTTCTTCCTGGGATTTTGGTTTATTCAACAAGCGTTCTACGGATTAGCCAGTCTAGAAACACCGACTAATGTTGGCATGGAAAGTGGTGGTATTGCCTACTGGGCACATGCAGGTGGTTTTGTTTTTGGGGCAATTCTGGGTCCATTGTTGGGTTTATTTAGCGACAAACCAAGGCAAGAATCTTGGTACAGATAGTACAAAGCAAGTGCCATCAATAGAGTTGGCACTTGTGATTGTTATTAAGTTTGCCAAATATAAATTTTCCATTGCAGCTACTTAGCAACTGCCAGTTTTACAAGATATATTGCAGTTAATCAGTGATTAGGAAAAACACCTGTGTTTCCCCTGTACGACGAAAACCCAACACGAATCACCCCATATATTACCTATGGGTTGATTGGCATGAACGTCTTAGTTTTCCTTCATGAGGTGAGTCTATCAAATGCACAAATAGAGCAATTTTTCCAGTTGTATGCGGTTATACCACGAGAGTTAACAAACAACTTTGCTGGTGAGTGGACGACTTTATTTACCTCGCAATTCTTACACGGCGGTTGGTGGCACTTGCTCTCCAACATGCTGTATCTATGGATTTTTGGCAACAATATTGAAGATCGCTTAGGTCATTTTAAATACTTAATTTTTTATCTGAGTTGCGGTGCTTTAGCAGCTTTATGTCAGTGGGTGATAGGTGTCAATTCTGGAATTCCATCCTTGGGGGCAAGTGGTGCTATTGCTGGAATTCTAGGCGCTTACATTATCCGCTTTCCCGATACAAGAGTTCTATCATTAATCTTTTTAGGTTTTTTCGTTACGACAATTAGAATTCCAGCAGTTGTAGTGATAGGACTTTTCTTTGTTCAGAATGTGATATCTGGTCTTGCCAACCTGCAAGCAGCCGCTAATATGAGTGTGGAGACGGGAGGAGTTGCTTACTGGGCACATATCGGTGGCTTTGTATTTGGTATTATTCTTGGTCCCTTATTGGGGTTATTTAGACGCGACGACTATTAGGAAATGAGTACAAAACGCGGCTGTGACAGTCGCGTCAGATGAATTTCCTATTATGCACATCTTTGCAAGAGTAGACAATGGTTTGAAATCGTCTTTAACATAAAGTGCGTGGCGTCAGAAACCGGGTTTCTAGATTTTACGTTTTTTTATATTGACCTACTTAACTGACCACAAAAGAACAATAGGTTTTACAAACAGATTGCCTGATATTTTCTAGAATAGAATTCTGAGGCACTACATCCATCGGTTAAATTACTTGAAAGTCCTACCTATGGTACAATCTGAACCACGCTTCACCCTACCAACTACCGAGGAACTACCATGTTCAGACGATACACCTGTGGATAACGAAGACCAGAATTTTCTCCCCAACCTGTTATTATTTATCCTCGAATCCATTTGGGCAAATCGGAATGATTGGTTTTTTGGTATTGATATGGGTATTTACCATACAACAGGAGTGAGTCACTTAGTACCAGTCATCCCAGATGGATTTCTCAGCTTGGGTGTGGAACGACGCAAAGCAGGAAAGTCTCGTTTGAGCTACGCAGTCTGGGAAGAGGAGGAAATAGTACCCAAGTTCGTTTTGGAAGTGGTTTCCAAAACACCTGGGGACGAGTATGACAAGAAGCTAGATATTTATGCAAAACTGGGAGTTTTGTATTACGTTATTTACAATCCTCAATATTGGCGACGCGACCAACATCAACCCTTTGAATTGTATAAATTGGTAGATGGAGAATATCAACAGCAAATACAAGAACCGTTTTGGATGCCAGAAGTAGGATTGGGAATTGGACGTGGAAGTTATACTTCTGGTGTCGTGGAGCGAGAAGTATTGTATTGGTATGATGAGTGCGGTAAGCGATATCTGACTGCTGATGAAGTTGCTCAAAGCGAACGACAACAAAGAGAACTTGCCGAACAACACCAACAAAGACTAGCAGCAAAGTTGAGAGAGTTGGGTATTGATCCAAATAGCATTTGAGAAGAATCTCAGGCGATGCTCCAGCAGGGAGCAGCGCACGCACTCGCGGACGCACTCGCGTTCGCGATCGCTCAAAAGTTGAAACCTTGCCATGATTATTCGTTTAAAATTGTCGTAATCCCTAAAGTCGAGTTCCACCAAACCAGGTTTCTAGATTTACGTTTTCTAAGGATGTAACTTGATATCAAAGCGAAAGTGCTTCCTGTACTGTGGGAAGATAATTGTTGGGTGACGCCCAGTCAACAATTTGATGCTGCATTTGAGCTATCTTATGTTCAAAATATTGAAATCCTGGCTGAAGAACAGCCCAATAGCACTGCTGCTGGTAACTCTATTTTTAGGAATAAGTACAGCTGCATGGACTCCTTCTAGTAGCGCTGGCTTACCAGCGGGGAATGCCATTACTGACGGCAATTCTCTATTGCGCTACTCACTTCCAATAGATAATAAACCTGTACGGCAACTGCAAGCTTCTTTGGAGGACATTAGCACTCAACTGCGAGCCAATCGACGTTGGGGTGCTGTTTCTGGTGACCTCAGCAAAGCATCGCGAATTCTCGGTCAACCCTCCAAAATTTTGGCAGATGTTCCACAAGAACGCCAAAGCGAAGCTGAAGCTATGATTGCTGAATTAAAATCCGGCGTAAATGCTTTGCAAGAAGTGGTCAAAACAAAAGATAAAGAACAAGTTCAGGATCAACGTGCCAAATTGCTGAGTCTTGTCAGCAAACTAGAAGAGTCAATGGTGACAGAATTTCCCTTTGAAGTGCCAGCCAAATACAGCAATTTACCTCAACTCAAAGGTCGTGCCACTGTGGAAGTGAAAACTAACAAAGGTGACCTGACAGTTGTTGTAGACGGCTACAGCGCCCCTGTCACTGCTGGAAATTTTGTGGATTTGGTGCAACGGGGTTTTTATAATGGCTTAGAATTTACCCGTTCAGAAGAATCCTACGTTGTACAAACTGGAGACCCACCAGGTAAAGATGTCGGCTTTATTGACCCAAAAACACGTAAATACCGCGCCATTCCACTAGAATATATTGTAAAAGGTGACAAAGAACCTACTTACGGTATCACTTTAGAGGAGGCTGGTCGTTACACTGATTTACCTGTTTTACCTTTCTCTGCTTATGGTACTGTAGCGTTGGCACGTCCTGAAGATGATAACAATGGTGGTTCATCACAAGTCTTCTTCTTCTTGTTTGAACCGGAACTCACTCCAGCAGGACGCAACTTGTTGGATGGTCGTTACGCCGTCTTTGGCTATGTCACTGAAGGTAAAGATGTTTTGCAACAACTCAAGGCGGGTGACAAAGTTGAGTCGGCCAAAGTCATTCAAGGTGCAGAAAATTTAGTTAAGGCGAAGGTGGCGTAACTAGTCGTCAGCTTCGGCGACACCTATGTCCTAGGGAAAAGTTTTACGCGACTGGCTATAACGTTCAAACCTTCAACCCAGGTTGATTTGACCCCACTCGCTTCTCAAACATTCACGCATTTGCTCGTTCAAAGTATGCCTGCGGCACGCTGCGCTATCAAAAACAAGATTCAACCTGTTTGAATGCAAAATGATTGAATTTTGAATTGCTTAAGGGGTGGGGAAAAGCGAGAATCGTGAGCATATCATGGTTCTCAATCCCCCACTCATCGATTGTGACATCTTTATTCTGACTCCCAACTCCCAACTCAATCACTCCAAGCGCGTTGTGCAGTCCAATGACAGTCACTTGATTGATAGACCTTTACTTCTTGCAACCCCACCCGTGAAATCAACTGATTCACTTCATCCAGTGTGAGTGCAGCGTGAAGAGAATCACGAAATAACTTATTTTGATGGGGATTGTATTCTGTTCCTATATTATTCACCAAAGTATTGATTGTGGTTTCATCAGCTGGTCGAAATAAGTCGCGGATGAAAATACCACCATTCGGTTTTAAGACACGCTTAAGTTCCCTAAAGAAAGGTAACGGATCGGGCAAATGGTGGATGAGACTATTTGACACAACCATATCAAACTGCTGATCTTGATAAGGCAAGGTTTTCGTGTCTACTAATTCCAGACGAATTTGCTGTTGTAAACCAGCCTGCTGAATGTGTTGTGACGCTATTTGTAACATACTTTGAGCTAAATCAATAGCGATAACTTGCCATTGGGGACGCATTTGACACAGTAAAACTGGAATACGACCAGGACCAGTACCAGCATCAAGTACTAAACCCTGTTCCTTTGGTCCAAAAGCGCTTGCTTCTTCAGCAAAAGCAGTATTTACTTTGACGAAGTCCATTGCATCATACTCAATGGCTTCCTCTAAACTATCCATGACTTCCGGTTCTAGGACTCTTTCTATCGTCATTCTCACGACTCCACTGCAATCTTCGAGGGCTTTGGAGTTGCCTACTGACCCCTCATCTTCAAAAACAATTCCGAATTTCTATATTCTCCATCTTCCTGTGAGATATGCACTCTAATTTTGGGAACACTATTATCTATCACCACTATTAACAAAGATAGGTTGATGTGGAAAAACGAATGCAATTCCAGGTCGAAAACATAGTTCCCGTGGAATCACTTACAGCATGCCTGACACAAAGGGAACATGTCAGTATTTCTGATGATTTCAGGGATTCACATGAGGAAATGCTAGTTCCCCAGAGACAACAAGACCACTATGAAGAAGCAAACAGGTTATTACGAGAAGGAGTTCAACAGCAGCAAGCTGGAGATTCACTTGCCGCTATGAGGTCTTTGCAAGAATCCCTTGCGTTATTTCAAGCAGTGGGAGACATTCCAAAACAAGCGCAAGTACTTTCTTGTTTAGCTTACATAGTTTACCACTTAGGAGACTACAAAAGTGCTATTTCCCACTCAAAACAGTGTTTACTTTTAACAAAAGATATCACCAACTTGCAAGTTATAAAAATGCAGGTTCTTTCGCATTTAGGCAATGCTTACCGTCATTTAGGTGAATATAACAAAGCAATTGAGTTCCTACAAAAGTGTTTGAAAACAGCGCAGCAATTAGGAGATAAGCGAAGTCAGGTAGCGGGACTCAATAATTTAGGATTGGTCTATAAAGCTTTGGGTGACCTTGATCAGGCAATTGAATTTAAACAGCAAAGCTTAGAAATTGTACGAGAACTCCAAGATCATTGGGGCGAAGAGCAGGTGCTAAAAAATTTGGGCAACACTTGGTATGGTTTAGGAGATTTTGCCAAAGCGATCGCCTACTACCAGCAGTGTATCAAAAGAGCTTACTCGCTAAACAATCACCGCACTGCACTTCAGGTGTTACACAATTTGGGTAATGCTTGTTATGCCCTAGGGAATTTTGCCAAAGCGATCGCCTACTACGAGCAACGTTTATTATTAGCTAGGGCAATGAAAGACAAGCGCAGTGAAGAACAATCACTTAGTAGTTTGGGAGTTGCTTGTGAAGCCTTGGGCGATTATGTTAAAGCAATTAATTACTATGAAGAAAGTTTAGAGCTAGCTAAGTTTCTCGAAGACTCGTAAGACTCAGGAGCAGATTATTAGCAAGAGCGTTGGCTGACTACACTAAAGTCATAAAACATCGGCTATAGACAAAAAATGATCACGCTATCAAGGATCAAATTTCTTTTTGAGGATTCATTTTGTCCTGGTTTTGTTGTAGTAGACAATCAAAAGCTTCCTTTGTCTGTAGCTGAGGAAATTCTAGGTAAAAATTGCTGACACTGAAGAAAGGTTTTGGTGTTGATAGGATAACCACGCGATCGCCCCACTGATCCAACCAGGGTAACAATTCCAAAGGGGCTACTGGACTACATAACCAAACTTCTGCAGGCGAGAGTGCCTTGAGAGATGTTGCCGCAACTGCTATTGTCATACCTGTGGCAATACCATCATCAACTAAGATGAGGGTAGCACCTTGAGTATTCACCTGCGGACAAGCAGGACTTAATTGAGCCTGAAGAGACTTAGCTTGATGAGTAGCGGTATCTAGCGCTCTTTCCCGCCACCCTGATTTCGGTGTATGGCGAAAAAACACGTTGTGCTCATCCCAAAGAACATTTCCGGAAGCAGTAACCGCGCCAATAGCTAACTCAGGATTTTCCGGATGACCAATTTTTTTCGCCACCTCTATCATTAACGGACAGTTGAGGAGACGCGCAACTGCTGCTGCTACTGGTATTCCTCCTCTTGGCAAAGCATAAACAATTGTAACAGGGTTTGTAACTTGATCAGCAATTTGCTGGGTCAAAATAGCGTCAATTGCTTGCGCCAGTCGTTCCCCAGCTTGAGTGCGATTAGCAAAAAGCGGGATATTAGTCATAGCTTTCCCAGCATAGAACAATGGCTATACTTTTATCATGACTGATTTTGGCTCAAGTAAATTGTTAAGGGAAGGGAACAGGGAACAGGGAACAGGGAACAGGGAACAGTGAACAGTGAACAGGGAACAGGGAACAGGGAACAATTGATAACTGATAACTGATAACTGATAACTGATAACTGTTAGGAATTCTGCAGCAATTCTTTTGCTACTAATCCTTTCTGTATAGCCAATATCGCGGCTTGAGTGCGATCGCGTACTTCTAACTTGTGCAAAATCGCATGGACATGAACCCGTACTGTACCAGAAGCAATATAGAGAATTTCTGCTATTTCTTGATTGCTTTTACCCGCAGCCACTAGCGCCAGAATTTCTTGCTCGCGCTTAGTTAAGGGATTTTCTGCTGGTTGCTTATTTTGTATGGGCGCTGCTGTATTGTTTGCCCCAAAAGCGGCTCGAATTTCTGTGGTTGCTGTTTGATCCCACCAAGAAGCGCCTGCAGCTACCGAACGCAGTGCCAATATTAAAGACTCTGGTGGGATTCCTTTGAGACAGTAACCTTGCGCCCCTGCTTCAATTAACCGCGCAATCAAAGGTTTTTCCGAACGAGATGTTAAAACTAAAATTGGTAAATCTGGGTGCTGCTGCTTGATTTGACGACAAGCTTCTATTCCACCAATCCCTGGTAAACCAACGTCTAGCAAAACCAAATCCAGCAGATAACGATTAGCTAGTTCTACAGCTTGCTCACCATCTTCTGCCTCAGCTACGATTTCTATACCCGTCTCCTGTTGTAACCGCATTCGCAAACCCAAGCGAAACAGTTCATCATCTTCAACGAGTAATATCTTCACTACCGCACCTGGTTTCATTTTTAGTTCTTGGTTCACAAGTCAGCCATTCACGAGAAAATCTCACAAACCTTGCCATACCTCGCCCTATTTATCGCCTGGTGGCGGACACACAGGCAGTCGAAACCCAAAAATTGCCCCTTTGCTTGCACGACTCTCTGCCCAAATTATACCGCCATGTGCTTCAATAATTTGGCGAGATAAATACAATCCTAGCCCTGAACCTACAAACAGGCGATCGCCATGTCCTTGATAAAATCTCTCAAACAGGTAAGGTAGTTCTTCTTGTGTTATCCCACAACCATTGTCAGAAATCTTCACAATTTGATCAATAGCAGAAGTCTCCAGCACGACTTCCACTTTTCCACCACGGGGAGTATGGTTAATACCATTAATTAAAAGATTGGAGAAAACTCGCCCAAGTTGCAAATAATCGCCATTAACCCACAATGAGCGGCGAAAATCTGATTCTCCATAATGAACACAGACACAAATCTGACGTGATCTTGCGATTTCAGTTAGGGTGGCGATCGCCTCCTCTGCTACTGTGACTAAATTCACAGGCGATCGCTGAAGTTTCAGCCCTTCAGTGTCAATACGGTATACATCCAACAAAGTTTCTACAAGCTGCAACGTGGTGCGGTGAGAACGAGTCATTGTTTGTATGATACGCTCTTGCATTGGTGTAACTGTACCAAATTGCCCTTCTTCAAACGATTTCAACGTTTGAATTGCTCCTAGTAGTGGTGTTTTTAAGTCATGAGTTAAGGTAGAAACAAAATCTTCCCGCATCTGCGCTAGCTGTTGTTGAGAGCGTAACTGTGTTTGTGCGTAAGCAATAGCTTCCTTATTGCGGTGGTTACGTTCGCTTAAGTAACCTGTTACAACCAACGCAATCACAGCAATTAACCGATTTGCTACCGTTGGCGGATGAACCGTTTCTACTCCAGGGATAAACAAATTCAACAGCGTTAATCCGGTAGCCGCTAGCGTCACGCCAAGCACGGCGGTACGACTGAGGCGGGAACTCGCCAACAAAATCGTTCCAGTGTAGAGGTAACCAAATACATACTCAGGCGGCGTTAGGTATTCCAGCGCTATAACTATGGCAAATCCACTGATGATCAACCAGTAAATCAGTCCTCGTTCATTCCTGGTTAAGATATTTTGTTTAATTTTCAACAAATAAGACCACATTGTCAACGCCCTTCGGGCAGGGGGTAAGGGTGTAGGGGTGTAGGGGAACCCCATCAATAAAGATGCTCACGCAAGTATTTTAAATTTTCACGGAAAGTGATTGTGTTGGGATGATTGACTCCTAACCTGCGTTCAGCAATTTCCAAAGCTTTGATGTAGAGTGGTTCTGCATCAGTGTACCGTTCTTGGGAACGGTAGAGTTCTGCCAAGTTGTTGTAACTGGTGGCGACATTAGGGTGCCCTTCTCCCAGCAAGCGTTGGCTTAGTTTCAAAGCTTTGATGTAGAGTGGTTCTGCATCAGTGTATCGTCCTTGGGATGAGTAGAGCGTTGCCAAGTTGTTGTAACTTTGGGCGACATCAGGATGCTCCTCTCCCAGCAGACGTTGCCTTAGTTCCAAAGCTTTAATGTACAGAGGTTCTGTTTCGGTGTATCGTCCTTGAGCATGATAGAGTTCCGCTAAGCTGTTGTAACTGGTGGCAACATGGGGATGCCCATCTCCCAGTAAGCGTTGGTATAGTTCCAAAGCTTTTTTGTACAGAGGTTCTGCTTCACTGTACCTTCCTTGGACACGATAAAGTCCTGCTAGGTTGTTGTAACTGGTGGCTACATCGGGATGCTTATCACCCAGCAGTCGTTGGTATAGTTCCAAAGCTTTGATGTAGAGTGATTCCGCTTCACTGTACCTTCCTTGGGATTCGTAGAGTGCTGCCAGGTTGTGGAAACTGGAGGCGACATGGGGATGCTCCTCTCCCAGCAGACGTTGCCTTAGTTCTAAAGCTTTTTTGTACAGAGATTCTGCTTCAGTGTACCTTCCTTGGACACGATAGAGTTCTGCTAGGTTATTGTAATAAGTGGCGACATCAGGATGCTCATCTCTTAGCAGACGTTGTCTTAGTTCCAAAGCATTGATGTATAGAGGTTCTGCTTGAGTGTACCGTCCTTGGGCTGAGTAGAGTCGAGCCAAGTTGTTGTAACTAGTGGCGACATCGGGATGCTCTACTCCTAACAGGCGTTGCCTTAGTTCCAATGCTTTTTTGTACAGAGGTTCAGCTTGAGTGTACCGTCCTTGGGATTGGTAGAGTAGAGCCAAGTTGTTGTAACTAGTGGCGACATCGGGATGCTCTTCTCCCAGCAGGCGTTGCCTTAGTTGCAATGCTTTGATGTAGAGTGGTTCTGCTTGGGTGTACCGTCCTTGGGAATTGTAGAGTAATGCCAAGTTGTTGTAACTTTGGGCGATATCCGGGTGCTCATCTCCCAGCAGGCGTTGCCTTAGTTCCAAAGCTTTGATGTAGAGTGGTTCTGCTTGGGTGTACCGTCCTTGGGAATAGTAGAGTCCTGCCAAGTTGTTGTAACTTTGGGCGATATCCGGGTGCTCATCTCCCAGCAGCCGTTGCATTAATTTAATGCCTTCAATATACAATACTTCCGCGTCTT
>NZ_JABXYX010000140.1 GCF_017982655.1 Brasilonema sp. CT11
AGATACTTTACTGCAAGGGTCAGCCGATTTGATAGACGAAGCTGAAAAATATAAATAAGACTAATCATTCATTCATTAAGTTCGCGAATAATATCCGCGAACTCACTTTTTTGTCCAAAGTCCAAAAGATCAGAATCGGCGCGTCTTTGAGGATTACCCGCGCGATCGCAATGCGTTGCCTCTGCCCACCGGACAGTTTGACACCACGTTCGCCCACCAGAGAATTATACCCCTCACTCATCGGCACGATAAAATCGTGAGCATAAGCCTTACGTGCTGCTTCCATCACTTCCTCATCGCTTGCTTCCAGTCGTCCATAACGAATATTTTCCAGTAACGTGCGATGGAATAGAGACGGATCTTGGGGAATCAAGCTGATTTGGGCGTGTAGGGCATCCTGAGTCATGTCTCGAATATCTACCCCATCAATGAGAATCTGTCCAGATTGTGGGTCGAACAAACGCAAAATCAAATTGACAAAAGTGGATTTTCCAGAGCCGGAAAAGCCTACCAAACCCACACGCTGTCCTGGTTGGATGGTGACAAAAAGGTTGTGGAATACTTTTTTCTCAGCCGAGTAGTTGAAATTTACTCGCCGAAACTCAATGCGTCCTTGGGTGATTGAGTGGGCGATCGCTTTATCCCGATCAATCAACTCGTGGGGTTGAACAATGGTGAAGACACCATTAGCGACATTGCCGATATGTTCAAAGAATTCTATAAACCGTTTACTTAAATTACGGGCTTCACTGATGATCAATAGCGACAGACTGGTTGCCACCACGAAGTCAGCAGCAGCGATCTTTCCTTGACTCCAGAGGGAGAGTGAGTAATACAGAGTGCCAATTTTCAAAATCGCTGCTGAAATAAACTGAAACCAGCGAATTCGCTCCGAGTGCCAGTTAGATATTCTTACTTCTTTGAGTTCGCGCCCTAATTGCTCATTCAAATAGCGTCGTTCAAAACCCAAGCGAGCAAACAGTCTGCTACTAGTGATATTTGTTACTGTATCTACGATGATGCCAGTTGTTTCACTTCTGGCGGCTGCGGCTTTTCGGGAGTAAATTCGGCAGCGAGTTGCTAACCAGAACGAAATACTGACGAATAGAACTGCCCACACTCCCACGAATGCAGCAAGGGTCGGATAGGTGCGATACAGTAAAGTTGTAGCAACGGTATATACGATAATTACTGGCATAAACTCAGTAATCAGCATTTGCATTGTCTGGGTTACACCCAAAGAAGATTCGCTAATTCGATGTGCCAAAGCCCCAGCAAAACTGCTGCTCAGGTAGCGATGGGAATGCTGTTGCAAGTAGGCATATAGACACCGGACTATGTGCTGGCGGTGAATTGGGTGACGGATAGTTTGCAAGAGTCCAGATGATCGCCCGAATACCACTTCACCGACACTCAAGGCGATGAACAGCATTACTGGTTGGCTCACAGCATCAAAAATATGTTTGCTGTCGCCCGCCCGTTGCGTCACGCTGCGGATGATCCCGCCAATGGCATAGGGCAACATAATGCCACAAGTTGCGTGTACTATCTCCAGGAGCGCCATTGCCACATACCACCAGCGAAACTGATTGACAAAATAGCAAATAAACATGAATGGAGTCGGTGGTAAGTTGGGTGCATTGGCAGCACGTTGAAAGGATTGAGATGAACGAGGACGTTTAATTAAAGAACGGCGATCGCGTCGTATCACTTCAGCTTCTCCCTAACATCTGGCAACCGACGTATTAGAATGACATTCATTCCTCTGGAAATGTAGTTATTAAATCGTTCACGCAATAAGTCTGGAACCTCAATCAGTGAAACTTCTTGAAACCCTACTTGTTGATAGAACGATTTCAAATGCTGCCACGGAATACAGTAACAAACTTGATCGGCAAGTTGCTCGGTACAAGCTTGAAGTAGCTGCGTGCCAACACCCTGACGCTGAAACTGAGCTAAAACCTGCATTCCCCGAAGCACAAAGAACCCAGTATTTGGACACAAACGTACTGCACCAACAATTCTCTCCTCCAATTGAGCAATGAGTATTAAGGCTTCCTCACTCAGATCGCCTCCATAACCACACTGATTGTAAAAAGCTTTAATGCTTTCAGCATCATGCAATTTTGCTTGGCTAATTTTTAGCATATCGCTCTATAAAATCGCTGGGTTAGCAATCTTAGCGCACAGCATCTCCCCTACGATATTCAACGGTGATGTCGTCTAACTTTTGTTTCAAACTGTCATCGAGTTTTACTTCCACTGCTTTGAGGGTGTCAGCAAGTTGTTCTGGACGGCTAGCGCCAATAATTGGGGCAGTGATAATTGGATTAGCCAGCACCCAAGCTACGGCTAGGGTAGTGAGCGACAATCCCGCTAGATCCGCCACTGTGCGTAATTCCTCAACAGTATTAAACTCGCGATCGTGCCAATAACGTTCTTGATAACGTTCTGCGGCTGCACCCAAGGTAAAACGAGTTCCTGTAGTCGGTCCTTGAGCAAGATTGTGTTTACCAGTGAGTAGACCTCCCGCCAACGGATTGTAGGGAATTACACCAAGTCCTTCTTCTTGCGCTAGGGGCAACAGTTCTCGCTCAATTTCACGGAACAACAAATTGTAGCGGGGCTGAATCGAGACAAAGCGAGTTAGATTACGAACATCGGCGCGACCTAAAGCGCGGCTAAGTCGGTAAGCTAAGAAATTAGAAACACCGATATAGCGTGCTTTACCAGCACGAACTATCGTGTCCAGGGCTTCTAGAGTCTCATCAAGGGGGGTTGAGGCATCATCAGAGTGCAATTGATATAGATCAACATAATCGGTTCCCAGTCGTCTCAGGGAAGCATTGATTGCATCTAAAATATGTTTGCGCGAAGCACCCTGATCCCAAGGTGCAGGACCAACCTTGCCTACAGCTTTGGTGGCGAGTATAAAATGTTCGCGTTTGCCTTTCAGCCAGCGCCCAATGATTTCTTCGGTACGTCCGGCTGTGGCAATTCCGCCCCCCAGAGGATAAACGTCGGCTGTATCTAGAAAGTTAATTCCCGCATCAGCAGCAGTGTCAAGAATCTGCCTAGAAGTTTCTTCATCTGTCTGCAATCCGAAGGTCATTGTACCGAGACAGAGACGGGAAACGCTCAATCCAGTTTTACCGAGCCTAGTTGTTGGTAACGTCATGGAAGTGTTTGTTGTTGTTGATTGAAAAAGCAGAATTTAGAAACACAGACTGTGACGTGCGTTCCACCCCGCTTCTCTACGAGAGGCTACGCCGTTTTCATTCCCGAAGGGCTGTACGCTAACGCAGATTAGTCAGGCTGTATTGCCTTACCCCACCAAACTCGTTTAAACGGCTTGCCCGTTTGCTCGTGCAATATTTCGTAATATTTTAGTTCTACATCTTTCCAGTCAGATAACAGTAAGACATAAGGCATCAGACAACTAAAGGGACGTTACGACGGCTCTGTGAAACTAGCCATTGTTGCAATTTCGGGTCACTGTACACTTCATCGGCAATAAAATGATCGCCATCAGGCAGTACAGTAAAATCTACTGTTCCCCCCAGTCCGCGCAAGGTAGCGACAATCTGCTCTGTATCCTCAATCGGCAGTTTTTCGTCCTTGCCACCTTGGAATATTTGGATGGGAATTTCTTTGAGCGCAGCTAGTTGGGTTTCTTCTAATGTCTTGGGGACACGACCGGAAACTGCTACCAAACCAGCAAAGCGTCCAGGATGGGAAGCGGCGATATGCCAAGCCCCAGCCGTACCTAAGCTGAACCCAGACAAAATCACACGGGATGGATCGATGGGCTGGGAGGCGATCAGTTCATCCAGTAAAGCAATCACATCTGATTCTCGCTCTACCCAAGTCTGTCCTTCAGGAAGCTGGGGGGCTGCAAAGACATAAGGTAATGGATCTGACACATCCACGAAACGAGGTAAACCCCATTTGAGCAACACATTTAGATCATTGCCGCGATCGCGTGCTCCATGCAAAAACAGCACAAGGGGCGCTGGTTTGCTGCCAGTGTCAGAGACAGGTGAGAAAAGATAAGGCAAGGAACCATTGCTGATATGTTGGACGGGCATAGTTGTAACTCCTAAATAATTTGGTAATGGTGGGGCATTTGTCATTAGTTATTTCTCCTCTGCTCCCTGCCCCCTGCTTCTTTAAAGTCCCCAGTTCCTCTGGGCAGACTCAGCTGACCGCAGCTTTGGCTGGCTGTTTCCACACTGCTGCGGCGTACAGTGAGTCTTCAAAGTCCGGTGCGATGTCGCTGGTGATGCGTGCCTCGTGCTGCTCCCAGTCGCTGAAAAACAAATCGTGGCTGATGCGCGACACTATGGCAGGCACGTCGCGGCGGATGCTCGGTACATCACCAATTGGCAGACCGAAACTGACGAAACCAGCAGGATTAAAGACGTGAATGTCTTTCAGGTAGGGCGCAGTACCAGATACTTTCTCTAGGTATTCGTGGGCACTGCCGAGGTAGGGGTGCGTTCCCAAATCGTCGTCGCGCTGGTCGGCTGGTGGTTGGTAGCGATCGCGCCAAAGTGCAATATACTGGGCAAAGTCGGCTAGTTCAGGGCGCTCTGTCGGGTCAACAAAGTAACCAGTGCCAGCGATCGCAAAATCAAACTCGAAAATATCGTCGTTCACTTGGGCAACGATACGCCCACCCTTTTCCTGCGCCGTTCTCCAAGGTGCAGACAGGTGCAAGTGGAAGTTGGGGAAGGCGATTGCTCGCTCAATCGCGTCAGGTGGTGGTGTGGAGCCTACTTGGCGAAAGCGCCAAGCTTGGAACCAGCGAGCCTCATCAGGCAGTTGTGGATAATTGTAGTAAGCACCAGGATACCCACGCACTCGAATTACTGGCAGAGAAGCGATCGCCGAGCGCCGTGCGAACAGGTGTACTGCCTTCGCTCCCGATTCAAGTGCCACCCCGGCTGCGTCGAAAGCTGAAGCCGCCGCACCCAACACTGCTACAGTCTTACCGCGCAGTGCTTCAAAATCAATGACATCGGCGGTATGTGCATACAGCGTGCGTGGTAAGTCAGTCAGTACTGGCGGTATGTATGGACCACCAGTGCCAGCAACGCCGTTGGCAAAGATAATCTTGCGCGTAGTCTCCACCTGCGCGACACCGTTCACCTCAAGGTGCAGGCGAAAGAAACCCTCGGCTGGCTCGATCCGCACCAACTTCGTCCGGTAACGAACTGAGATGCCGAGAAACTGCCGATACCAGATGAGGTACTCTGCCCACGCCAACCGAGGGATGCGATCGATAGCCGCGTAAGCCTCAGCACCGTGCCGCGCCTCGTACCAAGCCTGGAACGAAAGCGCTGGGATGCCCAGTTCGGGTCCGGGCAGGTTTTTCGGCGTGCGAAGCTTTTTCATCCGCGCTCGCGTCAGCCACACGCCAGAATTGGCCTCGTCCTCGGCTGCATCGATTACCGTCACGCGACCGATGCCAGCACGCCGTAGCGCAAATGCAAAAGTACTGCCGCTGCCGCTACCACCTACTATCGTGACGTTGTGGTTAATACCTGGGCGAGCGGGCACCCAGTTTTCGGGATCGGGTCCGAGTAGGCGCAGCGCCTCGCGGGCACTGATATCGGGATCAGTTGTCGTCATGTCAGTCTCCCAGACTAAATCGAGGTTTTACCGAGAGGAGTAGTTTTTAAAGTTATTTATGCTACCACCAGGTTCTTGTCCACTTGTTTGGATTCGATGTTACCTACCTTGGATTCAATCGCAGTACCTTTGAAGAAATCGGGGTTGGCTTCGGTATAAAACTTGTAGGGATTAGCGAAGACATAGGACTTGAAGTCGGCTTCGGTCAGGACGCCTTCTTTCACAAGATCCCAGCTTTCAGCTAGTGGGGCGGTGAGATCGGGCACATCCCAATGACCAACATCGGAGGAATAGATCGCGTTGATCTTGACACCCAACGGATTGGCTTTGTCGTTGAATGCTGCTGCTATAGTGCGATCGTCAGACTCAGAACCAAAGAAGAAATTGTTCACCCAGCGATCGCGAATGTCCTCAATTGTTTCAATGCCAGCAGCCGCAAAATCTTCCAGCTCGCTACCAACCGGCTGACGGCTATAACGGATGAAGGAAGATCCCAGTACACTCTTGACCAATTCCTCTTTATCAAGGGAATGCCCTTGAGTAATTTCGCCACCAAAGCGCTCAAATAACTCGAATAGTTCAGAGGCATTTGTCAGATCTGGGTTGTAGTTTTGCAGTGCCTTGAGATTACGCTTGGAGAAGCGATCTACCAAATGAATGTAGACGTGGGCACCCCAATCTGCACCACCTTCTAGCATACCTACTCGCAACTGTGGAAAACGCTTGGTCACACCGCCAAAAAATAGCGCTTTAGCAAATGCTTGCGAGCCATCCGCGAAGTGACCAATATGGTTGTTCATGTAGTTACTGGTGGAAGAGCGTCCAGTCCACCCCTGACTGCCGTAATGAGTGGTGACGGGTACGCCCAGTTCGACGACCTTAGCCCAGAAAGGATCGTAGTCGTATTCACTATCTAGTCCGTAAAAGTCGATATAAGAAGCATGTTTGGCTATTCCAGGGAATTGAGCGGCCGGATACTTATCGGCGATCGCCTTAATTGGTCGTTTCACGCCACCAACGATATTAATCACTTTCAATCCCAATGTTTTTACGGCAAACTCTAGCTCCTCAATAGCTTCTTGCGGAGTTGTCGTAGGGATGCCAGCTACCGGTGTCAGGCGATCGCTATATTTACGGTAGATATCAGCATGATAGTGATTAATCGCACGTTGCAATGCCTGACGGTTCTCTTGACTTGCTCCAGCCGGTGCCAGGACATTGTTCGGAAACAACACAGAATAGTCCGATCCCTGCTCCGCCTGACGCTCATAAAACAGTTCAGGGAGGGTGTAAGTAGCGAGATCCAAAGTGTTGCGGGTGACTCTAGCCCACCAAGGCGAGCGAATTGTGCGGTTGTAATGACGTTCTTCTGGAGTTTGTTGATACCAGTCTTTACCACCACTCTTGGAGTTGAGACGGGAAGATTCCGCATGGCGTAATTCATCCACGAGTTTTGCGCCACCGTAATTAGCGATGTAATCCTCAAGAGCCGGGGTGAAATCATTGGTGTGAACGTCGGTGTCGATGACCGGATAATCAAGGGTTGCTCTGACTGCGGCGGAGGGCGATGTCTTTAATCGGCTATATTCAGTCATGTTTTTTTCCTTCAAAAAATCATCGGTTTTTGCTAACGGGAATATTTGCGCTCAAGACTTATACCGTTTCTCCAAAAACTGGCTACATAAGATCCCCCCCAACCCACGCGCTTGTGCTACAAGTTGGGAAACCCGCTGTTAGCACCTGGCTCCCCTTGGCAAGGGGGGCACGGGGGGATCGGATTTGTGGCAACAACAAGGAGAATTGGTATTAGATATTAGGTGGCGAACACTACCCAAAATCAAAGCACACGACATTGAATGCAGATATCATTTGCCAAAACCTCACGTTACTAATTGTGCAAAGGTTACTCTCGGAATTTTAAGTCTGCAAATCATTTGACAAATTTAAAATACTATTTCTTGACCAACTAACAGGTGATTATTTTTGAATTTTGACATAATACCCTGGCAAAATACAACTCTTTTGTAAAAAAAATATATGTTAACCTAAAATTAGGCTAAACTAATTGTTAGGTTATCTAAATATATATGATCGGAAAAATACCTTGTCTTGGATAAGGTGCGTAGCTTTTTCCGTCTGCCTCCAAAGATGACAGTTTATTTCTTTCTCTTTTTAACTGTAATTTACTTAAATCACATGGCACACATATTTGAACCACTTACTATTGGTGCAGTCACTTTTCGTAATCGCATTGCTGTCTCACCAATGTGTCAATACTCTAGTATAGATGGCTATGCTAATGATTTGCATTTAGTTCATCTAGCTAGTCGTGCGGTTGGTGGTGCAGGTTTAGTCTTGACACAAGAGTAACCATCGCGACGACGAGTATGGAGGTAGTTTTGAAAACCGTACTCGTTTGCTCACAGAAGTAGCGCAATCCATACGAGCAGTTTTACCAGAAGGTTATCCTTTGTGGGTACGAATATCAACAACTGATTGGGCAGAAAATGGTTGGGACATCGAACAAAGTATTGCGCTTGCAGATAAACGACAAGATTGATAATTCTGCTTGCACAGATTTTGCATATTCAACGGCAGAATCATTTCTCCATCGATATGGATAAATAATTGCGACAAACAATGGTGCAATTTCTACAGAAGTTGAGAAAGATAGAATATCGACTATAATAATGACATCACTAATTGCTGCGAGTTGAGAAACACCTTGTATACCCTACTCACAGCGTAGGTCAAATTCTGCTTAGTCGTAAATCATTTTTAGTTGTCTTGCCCTGTTGGACGGATGAGGATTTCATTGACATTAACGTGAGCAGGCTGAGTAACCGCATAAACAATTGCTGCTGCAATATCTTCGCTTTGCAAAGGTGTGATTGACTGGCGTCGTTCTTCACTACGTTGTTTGGCAGCTTTGTCGGTGATATGGGTGTTAATTTCCGTATCCACTAAGCCTGGTTCGATAATTGTGACACGGATGTTTTCTTTGTGGACTTCCTGCCGCAATGCTTCTGAAAGAGCATTGACACCCCATTTGGTAGCATTGTAGATGCCAACACCTGCCCGCACTGTTCGACCAGCGACTGACGAGATATTGACTATATGCCCCGATTTTTGTGCTTTTAGATGGGGTAAAGCAGCGTGGATCACGTAGAGTAATCCTAAGACGTTGAGGTCAAAAGATCGCCTCCACTCTGAAGTATCTGCGCCATCAATAGTGCCAAGCAGAGCAATACCAGCATTATTGACGACAATATCTACCTTACCCAATTGTGCGATCACCTGACGCACCAGGTCATTAACTTGGGTTTCATCAGTCACATCAGTCACAATAGGCAATGCCTTGCCACCACTGGCTTCAATACGTTCTGCCACGGCATTCAGGCGTTCAGCACGTCTGGCTGCGATTACTACTTTTGCCCCTTCTGTTGCTAAAGCGATCGCTGTAGCTTCGCCAATTCCAGATGAAGCCCCAGTAATAATTGCTACTTTTCCCTCTAATTTACCTGCCATATCATGTAACTCCTTAGTAATAAATTAGGATATCGGTTCAACTTGTGTGAATTCAGAGATATTTCTCTGCGCTCGATCAAGAAACTTCTACCTGTTTTACCTCTGTACTCTGTACTTGGTCTATTTCTGGTAACTTTTGCCCTAAAATAATCACTATTCCCATCATTAATAAACTCGTCACCATAATGATGCTCACCACATTTGGGTCATCGAAATTACTCGTACCTATTAACAAAGCTGCGGCAAAATTACGTTGAGCAGTTCCAACTCCTAGAACTCTTTGAGTATCAACACCAGGACCACCTAAAAGATAACCGACACTAAAGGAGAACACAATAAAAATAGCACAAACAAATATGACACCAGTTTTCAATAAAATAATAATCTCGTTGAAGTGTACTATCAGCCTCACTACTAAACCTAAAAACAATCCAAAATTAGATATTTTGAAAGTAATTGGTTGGAGATTGAAAGCGATAACCTCATATTTTGCCTTAATTAATAACCCAATTCCCAACGGTATTAACATCAGAAATATTAATGGTTTGGCAATATCCCAAGAGTTGACTTGTACACCTTGTAAAACTAATGGTAGTACGAGCGGCATATAAAAGACTGTACCAAACATTAACAACATCATCAGTCCTGCAGAAAAGGCTAAATTTCCCTTAACTATTTGGGCAAGTTTTGGTAAAGCTGGAGGGCCAGATGCCAATGCCATGATCAGCAAACCATCTTTCACAGGTTCGTTAAGAGGTATTACCTGCAGCAAAAAATACACAAAAAGTGGCACTAAGACAAAATTTGTCAGCAGCGAGAAAATCACCAAGCGGATATTACAAAGAGGTTGCCAAATCTGCTGTACAGTTAACTTTAAACCTGTCCCAAACATCGTGGCGACGACAAACGCTAGGAATGCTAATTTGTCAAGGATTGGGATAATCTCGTTCATAAATTTTTCATTTGACGTAAAGTTGCAAATCAGAATTTTATCTATTCTGAAAATTTACGAAATGTAGAGGCAATTCATAAATTGCCTTTACATTTTTTAACACGAAAGGCAGAAGGAATTTATTCCTTCCTCAGAATGCCTGACCCATCTGGGCGACCACTCGTGAGCCACGCTCGCTGCCTTCTTTAATTCAAATTCAGGGTAACTTTCTGTAAATTACCTGTGAACGCAAACGGTACTTGATAAGTTTCAGCCACAGGAGTACCTGTATCTCGACCAACATCAAAGGTTTCATCTAACGCCAAGCGATAGGGTACAGTTTTTTCAATTCGACCTGAAGCTACCTGTTGCTCATTGATAAATAACTTCCCAATTCCTCCTGCACCAACTTCACCACCGTCGTAATCAAAATCAAATCTGATTGTTGATTTACCTGGGGATAATTTTTGAGGAGATTGAATTATGTAACGTTCTGCATTAACAAAGTTGTAGACATATGTTGGTTTGCTATCTTCAAGGAAAAAGCCCCAACCAGCAAAACGTCCCCCTTGGGTTAATAGCACACCCTCTGCACCGCTTTCTGGAATCTCTACATCAGCTGTGATCCTGAAGGATCTATTTTTCAGACTTGGTGCGCTACCTTCTGGGATGGGTGCTACACCAGGATAGTAAGTAAAAGTTGTGCGCCCTGAGGCTGGAGAGGGGCGACGACTGACATCAAACCGTTCAGAGACGCGATCGTCTAATGGTAAAACTTGATATTGACGTGCTTGTGACAAAAATAATTCTTGCAGTTTTTCCAGTTTATGTGGATTTTCAGCCGCTAGGTTATTGGCTTCACTGAAATCTTCCTCAATATTGTACAGTTCCCAAGGATCTTGTTGGAAGTCAGCATTGATTGTACCCTGCCAAGGTAATCGAGGATGACGAGCGGCGGCTACCCATCCGTGATCATAAATAGCCCGGTTGCCGAACATCTCGAAATACTGGGTTTGACGATGGGAAGGCTCATCAGAATTATCAAAGGTGTAGACTAAGCTAGTACCTTCAAGTTTCTGTTGCTTCACCCCGTTAACTTCAGCCGGTACAGTAATTCCCGCAGCTTCTAAAATTGTGGGGGTAATATCAATGACATGATGGAATTGATTCCGTATTCCACCACGATCTTTAATTCGATTACCCCAAGTAACGATCAAGGGATTACGAGTACCACCAAAGTGAGAGGCGATTTGTTTTGTCCATTGAAAAGGGGTAGCGCCTGCCCATGCCCAGGCGGCATGAT
Source organism: Brasilonema sp. CT11 (assembly GCF_017982655.1). Classification (GTDB taxonomy): domain Bacteria; phylum Cyanobacteriota; class Cyanobacteriia; order Cyanobacteriales; family Nostocaceae; genus Brasilonema. The sequence continues at coordinate 11,397 of NZ_JABXYX010000140.1, forward strand.
AATGATTAAAGGTTTTGGGACTACCTAAGTCATTCAAGGAAGCTAGCAGTTGCTCTCGGCTTTCGGGTACTTGATTGAAAACTTTTAATTCATTGATGCTACCTGCTAAACCGCCTTCTGCACTGGCACCATTATCACCAACGATGTAGAAGATAATGGTGTTGTCCAATTCACCAATTTCGTCAATCGTATCAATCAATCTTCCCACTTCATAGTCGGTATGTGCTAAAAATCCCGCAAATACTTCCATTTCATGGGCATAGATTCTTTGGTCATCTTTGGATAAGGAATCCCAAGCTGGCAGTTCTTTGGGACGGGGTGTAAGCTGGGCATTAGCGGGAATTACACCCAGTTGTTTTTGACGGGCAAAGGTTTGTTCTCGTAATTTATCCCACCCTTGGTCAAATTTGCCTTTATACTTGTCAATCCAGGCTTTGGGGGCGTGGTGGGGCGCATGAGTAGCACCGGTAGCTAAATAGGTAAATATTGGTTTATCAGGAGCTATAGACTGTTGAGAATGAATCCAGGCGATCGCATGATCTACTATATCTGGAGTCAAATGGTAATCAGGGTTATTAATTGGTGGTGCAACCCGCCGAGTATTTTCTACTAAAGCTGGACTCCATTGATTCGTATCACCACCTAAAAAACCATAAAAATACTCAAATCCTAACCCTGTTGGCCAACGATCAAAAGGACCTGCCGCGCTAGTTTCATAATCTGGTGTGTTATGCCATTTACCAAAAGCAGCAGTGTTATAACCATTTTGCCGCAATACTTCTGCTACAGTGGCAGCACTCTTAGGTAAGATAGTTGTGTAACCGGGAAAACCTGTTGCTAATTCCTCAACGACTCCTGTACCTACTGAATGATGATTGCGTCCAGTCAATAAAGCTGCTCGTGTAGGTGAACAAAGGGCTGTAGTATGGAATTGGTTGTAACGCAATCCTTTTTCAGCCAAGCGAGTTAAATTTGGAGTTTCTACAGCTCCACCAAAGGTACTCGCTTGCCCAAAGCCCACATCATCCAGTAGCACTAGCAGAACATTCGGGGCTTTTTCTGGAGCGGTGATTGGGGCGGGAAAATCTGGTGTTGACTCAGGGTAAGTGATGCCGATTTTACCCCGAAAGGATGGTTGGGGAATTGGCAATACTTTTGCTGTATCTGCTAAGGCAGGGCTAGTAACCGTCAATAAGCTGATGACAAGAAATACTGCGATGCCTATGGCGAGCCGAGCCATCGCCCGTCGTAAAGTTAAACGTAACATATATCCAATTACCGTTGACTAAATGAATGGAAACGAATCTTGGAAGTAGCTAAAAATATAACGAGTACCCATATGCACCGACGAATCAACAAAATATAGGGCTGGCTCATTTTCCGGGGCGGCATGTTTCGGGTAAGAAGCTTCTTACCCGAAAGCTGCCTTGACAATGCGTCGGCTTGGCTCCTGGAGTTGCAAGGGGACTCTTAAGTCTACCAACATACTCTTCTTTCCCTCTTTCCTCTTTCTGCCCCCTTGCTTCTTCCGGTCAAATCAAGGGTGCGATACGCGTCCCTTGCGCGTGTCCCCTTGGGACTCAGCGTCAAGCCTCCGGCTTATCGCTCCCATACTTTTTTGCTTGGTTGATGAACCAAGAATCTCACGGCTTCAAGCTGTGGGAGTGTCAAGAAAGCACTGGTTGTGCTTCCTTCTGGGCTTTTTGCTTGAAGACGGTTGGCACTTGTGCACTGAACGTCTCACCTTGAACCACTTGGGATCGCAAACCATCAACCCCTACAGGAACATCGCCAGTGATGGTGGTGCGATAGAGGAGACGTTCGACATCCAAATGATCCAAATCTTGAGGAGCCAGATGCACAGTGGCGCGGTTATCCCAGAACGCGATATCACCATTGTTCCAACGGAAACGGGTAGTGTAAGCAGGTTTGGTAATTTGGTTGAAGAACAACTCAAGCAGCAGCTTACTTTCTTGTGGCGACACGTCAACAATGTGCGAGACGAACCCAGGGTTAACGAATAAGGCACGTTCACCAGTCTCAGGATGAACCCTGACAACTGGGTGAATTGAGACTTGTGGATTGACAGCAACGCGCTCAGCAAATTTGCCGTTGCGGGGTTGATACCCGCCCCCATTAAAGCGATGTTCAGCTTTCAATGTGTCTGCTAGCGCCCGCACGGGTGCTGACAGTCCCTCATAAGCGGCAACAAGATTACTCCACTGGGTATCACCACCGAAGCTAGGGACATTAACCGCACGTAAAATTGATGCAGCTGGTGGGTTAATAGCCGCCGTTACGTCTGTGTGCCAGGGACCTCCATTGCGAAAACCATACTGCTTTTCATAGAGCTTACGGTCTACAGGTTTGATCTGGGGAAATCCCGGAACTGGTTCAGGCTCTCCCAAAGGATGGGCGAAAGTTACTTCGCCGAAACGAGATGTAAACTCCACCTGTGCAGCATGATCGATGTTCTGACCACGAAAGAATAGGACTTTCCACTTCAATAGCGCTTTACGAATTTCTTGGACTTGATCATCATTCAGAGGACGGGAAAGATCTACGCCGCCGATTTCAGCACCGATAAAACCAGCTACCTGTTTGACTTCGATATGCTTGTAGCCCATGTAGATTCTCCAGAGTTTGATCCATAGAGTGTTCACACGCGTCCGTTTCTTTTAGAATTTTGCTATCAACTGCAAGCAATATTTCAAAGGAAGCGGTCATAAATGCTATTATACTGTAAACAGATAAAAGTACCGTAATATGCAATCGCGATATTTATTAGACTGCTGAAATAACGGAAAGTTTATAGCACGTCTGTCCATTCGCACATTTTCAACCGATCACTTGACTACCCATTAAATTGCTTTCGCCGCCACTTTACTTAATACTCCCTCCAAACGGGTGGTTAATTCTGATCAGCAATGCCTACGGTAAATGCTTGCCGCCGGCTAGTCAGAATCAACCAATTGCCCGTGTCATGACCCATTACGAGGATGGAAACTTTTACAGCAGTTTCAACCAAATCAAATGTTAATTCGCAATAATGAATGTTTGATAAACTAACAATTAGGGGTATCATGTTAACTAGAATTTGCCGTACACATTCTTTGTATATATTATGCAAACTCTATCTACTGCATAAGTCGTCAGACAAAGCAGCAGTCATTAGTCATAAACAAATCAGCGAGCACAATTTTATAGACAAAAAACCAGATCAGTCAAACACGCCAGTGTAGTAGCTGATCAGTTGTCCACTATGTTCCACCTAGACCGTATTTTAGTGTTTGATAAAGGTTGCATTGTAGAATATGGCACTGATGACGAATGACTAGTAAAACGTGGTGCTTACTATAGATTATCAAAAATGCAGGTAGGTGGATTTTTGCCACAAGAAGCCGCTCACAGTGGCAAAGTCTGAAGTTGACTGCCAAAAAAGAGGACAAGGAATTGCTGACAGTCTATAGCGAAAATGAACTACAATTAACAGCTGACGTGCTGGTAATTGGTGGTGGACCTGCCGCCGCATGGGCAGCATGGGCAGCCGCGTCCCAAGGTGTCAAAGTAATCATTGTTGATAAAGGTTTTCTGGGTACGAGCGGTGCAGCAGCTGCCAGTGGCAATGGCATTATGGCTCCTTCTCCAGAGAATTGGGACAAAGTTTTATCAGAGCGTTATCGCATAGGGAAAAACCTAGCGAACTTACGTTGGATCGAGCGTGTTATCGAAAAAACTTGGCTCAGTTTGCCGCTAGTGGAAAATTGGGGCTATCGTTTCCCCAAAGAAAATGGGGAATCTGTGCGCCAGAGTTATTATGGTCCTGAATATATGCGGGTACTTCGCAAAAACCTCTTGCGTGTCGGTGTTCAGATTTTGGACCAAAGTCCTGCTCTAGAGCTTTTATTGGCTGACGATGGCTCAGTGGCTGGAGCAAGAGGTGTCCAGCGGCAAAATCATCGTACCTATACTGTTCGCGCTGGTGCAGTAGTCCTGGCGAATGGCGGTTGTGCATTCTTGAGTAAAGCATTAGGTTGCAATACCAATACAGGTGATGGACTGCTGATGGCAGTGGAAGCTGGCGGCGAACTCTCCAGTATGGAAGCTTCTAATCACTATGCCATCTCGACCGCTTTCAATGCCACAGTGACGCGGGGTGTTCCCTTTGGCTGGGCTAGTTACACTGATGAAGCAGGTAATGATCTTGGTGGCTATATCAATGGTCGTCGCGATCCATCGTTCCTTCCCAATGCCCTTCTCAAAGGCTCCGTTTATGCTCGTTTGGATCGAGCTACGCCGGAAGTGAAGGCAGTGATTGAGAAGTCCCATTTCATCTCTTATCTACCTTACAAAAAAGCTGGTATTGACCCTTATACAGAACGAGTGCCTGTAACACTGGTTTTAGAAGGCACGGTACGCGGTACGGGTGGAATCCGTTTGACCGATGATAGTTGCGGTACAAAGGTTCCTGGACTCTATGCCGCAGGGGATGCAGCCTCACGTGAGTTCCTAGCAGGTTTAGCTTCTGGGGGTGGTGGTCCCAATGCCGCCTGGGCAATCTCCACGGGGCAATGGGCTGGAGTTGGTGCAGCTGCCTTTGCGAAAAGTCTGGGCGCTCATGCAAATGAACGGATGGCGCGTCCTACTGGTCAAGCCGGATTGCGATCGCCCTCCCCTGCTTCTGAAACATTCGATGCGGGGGCGATTGTGCGCAGTGTACAAGCAGAAATGTTCCCGTTAGAGAAGAATTACTTGCGCTGCCAGCAGGGACTTGTGGATTCCTTCGCCAAATTAGAAACGCTGTGGCAGCAGGTACAAGCGAATCCGAAACAAGATACAGTGCGCGATGTGGAATTTTCTCGTCGAGCGGCTGCTCTGGTCGCTGTAGCGCGATGGGGAAATTTTAGCGCTTTACATCGCACAGAAACGCGCAGCGAACATATTCGCATAGACTATCCTCAGACCGATCCAAATCAGCTTTATTATCAAGCAACAGGCGGCTTAGAAAAGCTTTGGGTGAGGCGTGATTGGATAACAGATGCGATGTCTGGCGACAAGCCCTATGCCTGCGGCACGGCTGCGCCTATCGGGGATGACCTTCGGTCACGCTGCGCTAACGGGGGTAGCCCCTAAGGGGGCGCTGCGCAAACGCAATCGACGGGAAACGGAGCCACTGCGGTGGACGGGTCTCCCGGCATAAAGCACGTGGCGTCCAAGACTGCGACCCCCTCACCGCAAAGCGTCTACGCTACACCACCAGTTTTAACCACTCAAATCACACCCTCTGTATCAAAGTTGTAGCAGGAGCAGTATCATGATTGAGCTTGTCAGCGATAAACTCTGTATCAATTGCAATGTGTGCGTCCAAGTTTGTCCTACCAATGTCTTTGACTCTGTACCCAACCAACCACCCGTGATTGCCCGACAGGAAGACTGTCAAACTTGTTTCATGTGTGAGGCATATTGTCCTGCGGATGCCCTCTATGTTGCGCCTGAATCTCATACCAATGTTGCAGTCAATGAGGATGATTTAATTGAAAGTGGCATCATGGGTGAGTATCGTCGCATCTTGGGTTGGGGATATGGCAGAAAAAACAATAGTGAATTGGATACTGCTCATAAACTGCGCCAACTGCCGCGCCCCTATCAAAGTTAATTTGAGTATTTAATTGAGGTCGCTACCGCACTTAATCAGTCAAAAGCGAAGTAGAAAACCTGCAAAGAACACCAAGGCGCTATTCTGGAAGTGTTGGAGTATCATGTAGAACAAAGACAGTACAAGCAATAGCAGTGTAAATAACAGGTCTTAAGAGTTGTGATAGCGGCGCGTTTTAGACCATGTATACGGAGGGCGAATGAGCAAATCGAAGCAATTGAAATTGGGCGCGTTCATGCGTCCGGTAAGCATACATACAGGCGCTTGGCGTTATCCTGGGGCTTTGCCTGATGCCAATTTTAACTTCCCGGCGCTGAAACAATTCATCCAGAAACTAGAGCAGGGCAAGTTCGACGCATTCTTCATGGCCGATCACTTGGCGGTGCTTAACCCTCTTTTGTCACTCTAGGCAGAGGAAAAATAGAAATAAGGGATATTGAAGTTTTGAAAAATTGAACGAGTCAGATTATTGACAATCATTTGAAGTCTAAAAAATCCCTCAGATAGCTTAG
>NZ_JABXYX010000141.1 GCF_017982655.1 Brasilonema sp. CT11
AGGTTGGTGAGTTGTCCTATTTCGACGGGCAGAGCACTCAGTCCATTACTGCCCAAGCAGAGTGTTTGCAGGTTGGTGAGTTGTCCTATTTCGGCGGGCAGAGCACTCAGTTTATTACCGTGTAGGTAGAGCGATTGCAGGTTGGTGAGTTGTCCTATTTCGGCGGGCAAAGCACTCAGCTTGTTCCGGATGAGATTGAGCGATTGCAGGTTGGTGAGCAATCCAATTTCTGCAGGTAAAGCACTCAGCTTGTTCCCGATGAGACCAACTAGATCTCCTTTTTCGTTATACAGAAATTTCCCGATAATCAGCTTTTTAAGCTGAGTCAGCTTGCCAATCTCCGGCGGTAAAGCCGTCAACTCATTGCCAGAGAGGTCAAGTTCCCTCGCCCCCTCTTTTGCTGCTTGTTCAATTACCTCTAGCAGTTCTGCCTCAGTCATAAGCGTTCCTAAAGTATCATCCTTCAATTGAGCGAATTTCTCTCTCTAAGGCAATGGGTGGGGAATTGCAGTAACGAAAATATGCCAGACTGAACCTGTTGAATCGGATTACGTTGACGAGGATTGTGTTGGCGATAAGCCGGAGGCTTGACGCTAGCCCCGAAGGGGGCGCTTCGCAAACGCGTATCGCCATAATAACTATCTTTTTAAGAATCCCTTAAAAGAGTGCAAACTATAATTCAAGACTTTACCCGTATTAAACAATTGATATCCAGCGAATAATAAAGCAGATGATGCCAGGATAGCGAAAAGATTCACTGATGCAAAAAGATTGCCCGTAAACAGCATGATTGCAACTCCCAACCCGATCAAAATCCATCCTATTTTACGATTTAGATGGCGTCGGCTTAAAACGATAACTCCTGCAATACATAACAGCACACTAGGAATACCTATAAATAAACCAATTCGAGAGTTTGTAGATATGATCAAAATCCCTAAAACCATCAGCACTAAGCCGACAAGTTTACTGGGACGATCCACTTGATATTGTTTATTGTTTCCAGTCATCTCAGGCTGTACTATCCGAGCCTGAATAAGTGTGGGTTGACGAGTCAGTCTGGAATAAGAAGTCGAAGCAAAATTTTGTTTCTGTTGAAAAATGAAAGTTATATTTCCTTGTTGACCTAAGTCTATCTTGTCTCCTAAATTAAGGGGATAGCGCTTTTTTGGCTCTAGTTTGACACTATTAAGAAATGTGCCGTTGGAGCTTCCCGTATCAATAATATAATAAGTATTTTCTTCTACCTGAATTTCTGCGTGAAGCCGAGAAACAACATCGGCATTTGGCAAAGCTAAAACATTGATGTCCGGTGCAATTTGCTCGTTTGGCTTACCAATCCGAAAAATCGGAAGATTTGGTGGCAATTCAAAAGAGGTGTTACTTTGGAGATGAAAAAGCTCTAAATTTTGTCCTGTTGTGTGTGATGTGCTGAGGTTTGGCATAACCTGCTTTTAAGGAGCAATGTTTGAATTTATCTAAAATATCTTTCTTGTCTGACAACAAAGATGCTTCAGTGATCATCTTAAACTTCATTGTCTTAATTTTAATACTTACAGATTCAAAAAATGTTTGCCACAGATAAGCGTTTCAAACCCCTCGCCTTGCTAAGGTTACCGTGTACACACCGAAGCGCTCAAAACCTCACCCTCGCTTTTAGCTGCGCTAAAATCTTTCCCTCTCCTTACTAAGGAGAGGGATGCCCGGTAGGGCAGGGTGAGGTTTTGAGCGCGAGTGCCTCTCGTACACTGGCTTTAAAATCTTAACCCTCTCCTTTATAAGGAGAGGGATGCCCGATAGGGCAGGGTGAGGTTTTGAGCGCGGGTGCCTCTCGTATTCAAAACCAACCATCAAGCAGGCACTTGAATACTCTGACTACCCGCCAGCCCAAACGCTGTATGAATGACTTGCAACGCCTTGACGCCTTCTTCTTGCGCGACAACACAGCTAATCTTAATTTCCGAAGTCGTAATCATTTGGATATTAATTTGGTGCTGGGATAGTGCTTCAAACATTGTAGCCGCGATGCCTGGTTGTCCGACCATGCCTGCTCCCACAATACTGACTTTGGCAATATCATTATCCAGCACGACTTCACCCCATCCATATTCTGCTGCTGATTGTTGGAGCATTTTTTGTGCTACTTGTGCATCTATTCTGGCAGTAGTGAAGGCAATATCCCGCGTAGGAATGCCATTGATCATACGACATCGCTGGGACTGAATAATCATGTCTACGCTGATATTGTGCTCTGCCAACAATCCAAATATCTTCGCAGCTGTTCCTGGACGATCCTGTACTTGACGAATTGCCAGACGCGCTTGCTTCATATCCAGGGCGACACCTCTGACGGGAGGATGATCAGATGAGGCAGATGAGAATTTTGAATTGATTTGTTGGGTTGTCTGTTTGTCTTCTTCAATTTCAAAGGCGGCGCGAAGAAAAGCAACAGCGCGATCGCAATCTCCACTATCAATCACGCAACTGACTTTCACTTCACTTGTAGAAATCATCTGGATATTAACACCAGCTTCTGCAAGAGTCGCGAACATCTTCGCTGCCACACCAGGACGCCCAATCATCCCCGCACCTGCGATACTAACTTTAGCAATATTGGGCAGTACCATCACTTCCGCTTCTCCATTTTCTGTTGCCTTTTGAGAACGCAGAACAGGGGCGATCGCTTGTGCTACGGCTTCCGCCTTTTTTAATATTGGTGCCATCACGGTAAAGGCAATGTCATTCGTATTACCTTCGTGAATTGATTGAATAATCAAATCCACATCCACATTCTGACGTGCTATCTCCCCAAATAACCGCGCTGCTACTCCTGGTTTATCTGGAACACGCAACATCGACACTTTCGCTTGATTGGTATCAAATTCAATATCATCAACGGAACGGGCAATTTCCAAATTCACAAGTGCTCGCGGACGTGGCGCTGGTGAAATCACCCAAGTTCCAGGTTCATCTGTCCAACTAGAGCGTACCACTAGAGGAACGCCATAGTTCCGGGCAATTTCCACTGCACGAGGATGCAAGACTTTTGCCCCCAAGCTTGCGAGTTCCAGCATTTCATTGCAGGTGATTTCATCTATCAGTTGTGCTTCTGGAACCAAACGGGGGTCTGTTGTTAAAATCCCTGGTACGTCAGTATAAATTTCACAAAAATCTGCGTGCAATGCAGCTGCCAAAGCCACCGCTGAGGTATCTGAACCGCCACGTCCCAGTGTCGTAATTTCCAATTCTTCTGTTCTGGTAATTCCCTGAAACCCTGCAACAACAACAACTTTGTTTTGATTCAGATGTCGTTTTACGCGTTCTGTTTCAATATGTAAAATCCGCGCTCGCGTATGGTCTGCTTCAGTAACAATTCCTACTTGCGCTCCTGTCAAAGAAATAGCTGGGTATCCCAGTTCTTGCAAAGCCATACTCACTAAAGCAATGGATATCTGCTCACCTGTGGACAACAACATATCCATTTCCCGGCTGTTGGGATTTTGTGAGATTTCGTATGCTAGCTTAACGAGTCCATCTGTGGTTTTCCCCATTGCGGAAAGCACAACAACAAGAGAGTTTCCTGCTTTCACAGTTTTGCACACGCGCTGTGCAACAGCTTGAATACGCTCTACTGAACCGACAGATGTACCACCATATTTCTGAACTATGAGCGCCATAAGTTTTATGTAGTCAATTGTCCCTAGGAATTCTATTTGTTCATTATATTTCTTGTACCGTGTTTAATTTCATAGAGTCCCAGTAAACTTGTTGCTATAAGCAAAGCCAATAAGTCGTAAATTGCTCTGTAAGCTAGTGTTGCACCCAAAACAACTACAGGAGAAAGTTTCGCAGACAGAAAATGCAAGATGACAATCTCAAACACTCCTAACCCAGCAGGGACATTACTTACCACACCTGCAAACATAGCGAGTGAGTAGGTTCTCAACACGTCCAGAAAAGATACACTATTGGCAGGAAGCAGCAAATAAAGAACTGCTGCAGCTATCATCCAGTCAATGCTAGAAATGACGACTTGAGCAAAAGCTATTTTGAAAGAAGGAAAACGAAACTCTTTGCGACGAATGACTAACGGTTGTTTAATAAAAATACTTCCTAATAAATAAGAAATAACTATTAATAGGAAAATAACACCCAGAGGACGTGTGTTTGTAAAAGGTAAATGTATTTGGGTAGGGATTTCCAAGGGGTTGAAGAGAAATATTACCCCAGATGCAGCAAACACTCCTAACCAAAAAGTGAAATTGGCAAAAGCAATAACTTGGGCGATCGCCAGTGGTGATACTCCCCAATTGGAATAATAACGATAACGGATAGCACTGCCAGTTACCAAAGCAAAACCTATGGTGTTGCCGAGTACAGAGCTAATAAACCCAGTGAAAGCAATTTTTCGCAGAGCCAGAGAACGACCAATATAGCTAAAGCCTAGGATATCATACGACACCATCACTAGATAGCCGATATTTGACAATAAAATTGATAAACTCAAGTGCCTTTTAGGAATTCTTCCTAAAGAGTTCAAAACATCTTGGTAACGATACTCACGTAGTTCGTGGCTAATTGCCCATAAAGAAAGTACCAAAAGCAGCAAGCCAAACAACGAACTGAAGTTGAGTCGGAGTTTTTGAAGCATAGTACAACCAGGGAAGGGGGGAGACTACAGACGTGGAGAGAGTAGAAGCATAAAACGACTAATGACTCGACATTCGCAAAAGTTTCATTATGTTGACATAAAATTGACACATCACTAGCGTAAGCTTTTGACTATAGGATTCAGACAAAAAAGGAAGTTAATTTCTTGTCAGTAAATTATTGCTTTTAGTTGACCATTAACTGATAACTGATAACTGATAACTAATGACTAATGACTCTTTTCAAGATGCCTTAGCTGGTTCAACAATTCATCTGCGACGAGGGGTCAATTTACAAGTTTGCCACAGTTCGGGGAGAACTCCAGCTATAGTTTTTCTGCACGGAGGAACGGGAAACCGCTTTAACTTTCGTTCTCAGTATGAGTTTGCTCAAAGTCAAGGTTGGGAAGTTCTGGTGTATGATTTGGCAGGACACGGACAGTCGAGTCCCTACCCTCGCTATTCCATCGGGCGACATTGTCGGGATTTACGGCGACTGTTGTACAAATTGGGCATTTCCTCACCAGTGCTGTGTTGTCATAGCTACGGAGTTCCAATTGGTTTAGAGTTTGCCCAGCACAATTGTGTGAGTGGTTTTATTGCCATCGCCGGCGGAACTCATAACTTAGCACCTTGGTGGGAAATTCCGCTGATGAAGTTTATGGCTTGGGGCGGCAGATATTTATACTCTTTACCTGGTGTACAAGCAATCTCAAACTTTTTCTCGACGAATTACCGCCACAGCGTTATAGAACGGTTTTTTGCCGAATGTCCAACACCTACGGATTTTCAATCCTACAAAGCTTTAGAAATCTTTTGGGGTTATGACTTTTTTACGCGTCACTCTTTGCCGCAGAATTTTCATATTCCTGCTTTGATTATAACTGCGGATCTTGACCCCATGTTTACACACCAGATGGGGAACGATTTAGCAAGACATTTCGTCAACGCTACTCATTTACATGTTACCAATGCAGGACATTTAGTGATGGCAGAGTGTCCAGAGTTAATCAACAGTGCTATATTGAAATATCTTATTGGGATTAATACACAAATATCTTCGTCTTCACAGACTTCAGTTATATAGTAGGTTTTGATTGAATTAACCGCAGAGGCGCAGAGGGCGCAGAGGAGGAAAACAGAGAGTTCGACATATACGCAAAGCGCACGTCCACAGGGCTAAAGCGTAGGTGCGGTGTGCACACGCGAGTGTGTGCCCGTAGGGCTTATGTATTTATGACTCCTCTATAAGTTTTGTCATTTTTTATAGTTTTGATTCAATTGCTATCAATCAATATTTTTGATGAACTGCTTCAAATCTAAAATTGTGCTGCTGGTTTCGATGTTTACTTTATGTAATTGTAATTACATAAAATCTGCACAAGCACAAACACAGGTGCGTCCGCAAACCTTAGTATCTGTGTTACCACCACAACCAACAGAACAGGATCTAACTGCCCGATTAACATATAAAACCGAAACTTACAATAGCAAAGTTATGGGAGGAAATCGCATTTACTGCGTTGCTTTACCTCCAGGCTATGATCAAAACCAAAATCAACGCTATCCAGTTATCTTTCTCCTTCACGGTGGACACGGAAATGCTGACCATTGGTTTACAAAAGGAGATGCCTTAACAGTTGTGCAACAGCTTTATGCAACAGGCAAGTTGCCGCCCAGTATTATTATCACACCAGATGGTAATGACAAACGTGGTTCTAGCGCCTACTGGGACCCCGATTATATTGATGGCCCTAATGGCAAAGTTTCCACAGCCATTGGGAATGAACTGGTGAAAGTTGTGCAAAACCGCTACCGTACACTCGCCAGTCCTGATTTTTGGGCAATGGGGGGATTATCTTCAGGAGGTTGGGGTGCAATGAATGTGGGATTGCATAATTTAAATAACTTTTCGATATTATTTAGTCATAGCGGTTACTTTCAGGACAAGAGTGGACCGCAAAATAGTCCAATCACCTATATCAAGACCATTTCACCTCAAACTAAAAAACGCTTACGGATATACCTGGATGCAGGTATAGCAGATACTGAAGTAGGAGTTGACGAATCCAAAAAATTCAATCAAGTACTTAGTACTGAGAACATTTTTAATATATTTCATGCGTTTCCCGGAGGTCACACTTGGGATTACTGGCACGAACATCTGGCAGATTCGCTAACATTTGTCGGAAGACAATTTAAAATCTCGGCTATTATACACGCTAGTGATAATTTGGGTTTCAACAAGCCATGAAATTATCTAAAGTTTTAATGGGCGTTGCAGGTGCAATTGCAATCCTGACTGCTGCAGCCTACTGGTATGTCTTTATCTTAGGTGCGCCGCAGCTAGATTCAGACCCGCCTCAACAACAGATCAGTACTGGGTTGAAGTTTCAATTAGAAACTTTTAATAGTCAAGCAATGGGCACACAACGGCAATATGGTGTTATTTTGCCCCCAGATTATCACAAGAATCTTCTAAAACGCTATCCTGTGATATTTTTATTACATGGAGGTCATGATGATGCCCGTGCTTACGTTGATAAATATACAGTCTTAAAAGTACTACATGAACTTTATAGAGATCGCAAACTACCGCCTTCGATTGTAATTACACCAGATGGAAATGATCAGCGAGGTTCGAGTCCTTTATTCGACCCTGATTATTATGATGGACCTAATGGTAAAGTAGGAACGTTGATCGGTTCGGAGTTAGTACAAGTCGTCAAGTCACGCTACCGTACATTAGATAATCCAAAGTTTTGGGCGTTGGGAGGTCTATCTTCTGGAGGATGGGGCGCGTTTAATATTGGATTGCGCTATTTGAAAAACTTCAATATTCTGTTCAGTCATAGCGGCTATTTTACCGATAACAGTGGTCCACAAAATAGCCCCCAACAAATTGTCCAACAATTGTCACCTCTGGAAAGACAGGAACTACGCGTATATCTTGATGCTGGAGAACACGACTCTAATTTACTTGCCTCTACCCAAACATTCCACGAAACCTTAGACAAATTAGGTATAGAAAACGTGTTTTATGCCTTTCCTGGAGGACATGGTTTGTCAGGTGCAGATGTTGGGTGGAATTACTTTCACAAACATCTCAAAGATTCGCTATCTTATGTAGGAAAACAGTTTGAAAATTCGCAAAAGAACAAAGTGACTAATGACTCTTGATTTGAGAACTCGGATTGGGCTTTGGAGTGCAGCTTTCCTCACTGGTTTAGTCGGAGTGGTAAACTTGGTGTCAGCAGTGACGCCTAACCTGCATGAGCGAAATAACTGGTTGAAGCACTTTTTACCTTTTGATATTCGCGTTAGTGGTCATTTATTTGCAGCACTGACTGGGTTTGTGTTACTGACGCTTGCAACCAACTTGTTGCGTCGAAAACGAATTGCTTGGTTACTCACTATTGGGTTCTTGATTCTTTCTGTTGTCAGCCACTTGATTAAGGGACTGGACTATGAAGAAAGTCTGTTGTCTGGTGTTTTGCTGATGCAATTACTCTTGATGCGCCATGTTTTTACAGCAAAGTCAGATCGTCCTTCGGTTGCGCAGGGAGTGCGGGTGTTAATTGCAGCTTTGCTGTTTACTTTGGCATATGGAACAATTGGGTTTTACTTGTTAGATGGCAAATTTACAGAAAATTTCAGTTGGAGTGATGCCATAGGCCAAACTTTTGATATGTTCTTCACAGATGATAATGGCGGACTGAAACCAAAAAGCCGATTTGGGGACTTTTTTGCTAATTCTATTTACATTATTGCAGCAAGTACGATCGCTTATGCATTGTTCATGCTACTAAGACCAGTTTTTCTACGTGATACCGCCACAGTTAAAGAACGGCAGCATGCAAAAGATATCGTAGAAAAGTATGGATGCTCTTCATTAGCAGCATTTACATTGTTAAGTGACAAAAGTTACTTTTTTAGTCCTTCTGGTCGCAGTGTGATTGGTTATGTCCCCAAAGGACGGGGTGCGATCGCCTTAGGTGATCCCATTGGACCAGATGAAGACCGTAAAGAAGTGATTGTGAGTTTTCAGTTGTTTTGCCAACGTAACGACTGGTATCCAGCATTTTACCAAACTTTACCCAATGATATTGATCTCTACAAGTCGCTGGGATTTCAGGTAGTCAAAATTGGTGAAGAAGCAATAGTTGATCTCCAAAGCTTTACTTTACAAGGAAAACCAGGTAAAAACCTCAGAACAGCAATCAATCGCATGACTAAGCTGGGGTATGAAGTCAAATTTTACCAACCACCAATTGCTGATACATTGTTGCATCAAATCAAACCTGTTAGTGACGAATGGCTGCAATTGGTGCAAGGTTCCGAAAAAAAGTTTTCTCTAGGTTGGTTTGATGAAGCTTATTTGCGAGAGTCTGAGATCGTAACGGTGCAGTCCTCACACGGTGAAATTATTGCCTTTACCAATATTGTATTAGAGTACCAGCTCAACGAAGTGACTAACGACATGATGCGACACCGAAAGTCGATTGAGAATGGAACAATGGACTTTTTGTTTATATCTATGTTCCAGCACTACAAGGAGCGAAATTACGATAGTTTTAATATTGGTCTTTCTGCCCTTGCTGGAGTAGGTAAAACTGAAGAGTCGGCTCGTTTAGAGAAAGTGTTGTACTATCTTTATAAGCATTTGGAGCGGTTTTACAATTTCCAAGGCTTGCACGCATACAAAGACAAATTTCACCCTCATTGGGAATCACGTTATCTGGTTTTCCCCAGTTTAACCGCTTTACCCGACGTCGTTGTCGCATTGATTCGTGCTGATTCAGGCGATCGCCTTTTAGATTATTTCAAAGGATAAAACTTGACTGACCTTTCGTGCACTACGGCTTACAAATTCTTTCGTTTTAAAACTTGGGATATACAAAAGTCTGACTATCGTTTTCATTGAAATTATAATAGGATTTCTCTTATAGCAATTCTATATGAGTTGTGAGAATTATCGAACCGCCAAGACGCCAAGGACGCCAAGAAAGAGAAGAGAAAATCTTACAAATGATTTAGGACTGCTATATCAGTTACCAGTTACCAGTGATCAATTGTTCACTGTTTACTGTTTACTGTTCACTGTTCACTGTTCCCTACCTCATTACTCAGAAGGTGGAGAATTTCGGAATTGCTCAATTCTTGTTAAATAAGAACGTAAAACCTTTCTTATATACTCAAACTCTTCTTGTGTTGATAACTCTCCTTGTAAAAAGTAACCTAGTGCTAGCAGTTCCTTTTTTCGGTTTAAGTTAAGAGAATTTATCTTTGTATGAATGTCAAATCGGCGTTGCAACCACTTATAGGATTTTTGCAACCATTCGACAGGTTCTTCTTCTAAATATTCTGAATCATCGGTGTTTAAATCTGTCAAGCATCGGTTAAGATATTTCTCTACCTCGTTCAGTATTTTAGTTGTAATACGTGAGCTATGATTTTTGCTAATTCGTTCCAAAGCCTCAATTAAAAGAGAAAATTTATAAACATCTTTCTCAGACAAAAAGTTGATTGCATTATGCACATCAGTTAGATCATTTCCAATTAAGCGTCTGGCGATCGACTTTGGGAAGACTGGGGCTGATTGTCGTCGGGTAACACCGGAATGTTGGCTGGCTGAAGAAAACTTTGAGGGTTGGTTGTCTTGCTGGATGGCTTGTGTTTGGGTATTGTGGTTGGAGTTAGCGTTGGGGTTGGTGGTAATATTTTGGGTTGAGCTATTACCCAGGTTGTCAGCAGAATTAGAATCAACAGGATCATCCCAACGATTACTATGCGAGTTGTTCGACGTGGTACTGCTTTTTGAGGTAGTATTGGTTGTGCTGACGGTACTGCTTCTGGTGACGGTACTGGTGTTTTTTTTTCAGTTTTAGTTTCAGGTGCTTTCCAAACATTGCCCTTGTAAACAATCTGTTGGCGATCAGCCGGAGGCTTGACACTTTGCGTATCGCCCTCTTTTTTGAACTCAGCAACAACCACTACAGGTTGCTCAGTTTCCCCAAAGGAAGTTTGACTGATTTGCTTTACTAAAGTATATAACTGGCTCTCAATATCAATTGTTTTCGGGGTTAACCAAACTGACTCACCAAGTTCAACGACGCTGGGAGATATTTTTGACAGGAAGTCATCTAAATGTGTGGCAGCATCAGTGTATAACTGCTGAATTTGTTGGGCATTAGCTTTAAAGTCATTCAGTCCATCAAAGTCAATAGCACTGCGAATCTTGCTTAGAAAAGTTGACTCTTTTTCCCAAAAACTTAGCAAAATACAAGCAGCGAGTTTTCTTAGTTGAGATTCTACTTCGGGCGTTGCATCCCCAACCCACAAAACAACTTCAGAGATTCTCCGCCCCATCCTTTTTGATCGATTTTCTGCTGCATCTAGCCCTGTGACTTCTACAAGCACCTTATTTTCATATCGAGCTAAAATCAGGGACGGTTTAGTATCGTTAATTAAGGAATTAATTGTTACCTGTTTACCATCATCTCTAGCAATAACTCGTTGCTTAAGCACAACTGGTTCTTCCTTAGGCTGTTCGGGTTTGCTGATATTGCGCCAATGAATACCAACTTCGCCTAATGGAGAACTTCTAACGTAAATTTCTACTTGAGCGTAACTCATAGAAGCCTCATCTTAATTATTTAGGAACTGGTAACCATTTGGCTCTACCTTGCAAAATGGCAAAGCCACGCTCTTGCTTACAATCAATTGCAAATTTGGAGATAGCTGTGTTAAAAGCTTGGAGCTGAGCTTGTGTGGCGTCTGCTTTGTCTTGAACCGCAAATTTTTGAGCTTCTGTCTCCTTGAGATCAAACGCTTTTTCCGTATAACTGTTATTAGCTTCATCGTAGGATGTATTAACGTCATCGAAAAGGTTAGCAATTAGTCTGAAGGGTAGCCAAAGTTGATTACGCTGATTCACACGCTGTTCTGCCAGATTTAACTTGCGTTGGGCGCTATTCAATTGATCGTCTTTGACACCAACTTCTTTTTCAAGTTTATAAAAGTCTTCTTTAGCTCGTTCCAATTCTAACTGGCTGCTTTCATTGTATACATTCAACAAAAATCGCAATACATAGCGGAGTGGTTGATCTCCATCTTTAGGATCATAAGGCGCATCTAGCGGTGCTTTGTTGTAAAAGAACCGGGTATAACCATCAGTAGTTTCAGCATGAGAAAAAGCAATGTGTCCAATGGTTTGTACAGGTGTTACGACTACTGCCAATTTGTGATAAATCTCGTCTTCTTTGAAGAAATCCAGTAATTGTCGATAGCCAATTTTGATGTGATCCAGCAAGTCATTGGCATCTTTATCTGTTTTCATGTAACTTTCACACTTTAATGGTGCTAGAACAACCAGCCTAGGTTTTGTTATACTTGCGTAGGCATCTTTTAAAAGCTTGGTAATACGATCAGGATCATTTTTGGATTCATGCCAAAGTCCAATTTCTGTAGTTTTCGTTCTGCCTGTTTTCTTTTCCATTAAAGCAGTTGAATCAATGGGAATAATCACTGCATCACATTGATTTAACTGTTGTTTGACATACTCCTTTTGATCAGGAGTCGCAGTAGGTTTGAAATATTCTCCAGAAGGATCGGTAAAGCGAATTTTTATGAACTTTTTGCCGCCACTTCCCACTTCAAATATAAATCCTTGATCTTCCCAAGGATCAAGTTGGGGTGGAGTTGGTTCAACTAGCTTTTGTAAACGGTAGTCCATATTTCGTAACAGGCGTTTACAATCTTCGATCGCATCCAATGTTTTAGTGTCACTTGCCCATGTTGTTAGCCCTGCACTCTCAAATGTTTTGTGAAATTCTTCGTGCATGGCGGCTAACAAACTGGTTTTGCCAACTCCTCTAGGCGCAAGCATGATAATATTTAGTTCTTGCAGGTTATTCATCAAAACAAATCCTGGTTAAAAATCAAGTTTAGTCTGTGCTGATATTTTTATGAGTCAATCAGTCGGTCGAAAATTCAAGTCAAAAATTGAATTGTTTCTACACGATTAACCTCTTTTAATCGCTTAACACTATTTAACCAGTCCTGTTGCCGTTGTTGTTCTTGTTCAAGCTTACCAATTTCCTCAGCCCAGACTTTAGCCCTGACTCGCCTGAGAAATTTTTTCCAGTCTTTTTGAGCCTCTTTGTGGTAGATTATGTTGTCAATAAACTTCTCAATCAGCGCGTAAGCAGCAATGCTGGGCTGATAAAGTAGCTCTTCTAAAGCCGCCTTAATTCTTGCAACTGTGCGATCATAGTCAATCTGTAGTGCGTTAAGAATTAAGTCAGCAGTTGTACTTTGTCCAACCTTTAAGGTAACATCTTTCGAGTCTTCATCAGTAAGTTGAATATTGCTGAGTTCAACTAAATTCTGATAGATCTGTGGTTCAATTAAGCCACTGTATGAAAGTTCAAAATTAGAAATAATTCGGAAGCCTTGCTGAAGTCTTTTAAGATCTGAATGTTCTCGCTCTAGCAATTCTCTAAAAGCTTGAAGAAATTCCCAGCCTTCAAGGGAATTACCCAATACACCTAATTGTCCAACTGTGATTAAAATCTCTGCTACTCGCGCTTTCACTTCTTGAGTCGATTCTTTTAGTCCTTCATCTAAATGACTAAAGTGATCGGACAGTAAAGTTCGCAACAAATCACGGTAGTCAGCATAGGCTTTCATTGGATTGCTGGCTTTAATCTGTTTCTCAATTTCGGCTTCTGGATTGTTAGCAGTTAAAATTCCAGCATTTGCCTTACAAGTTTTGTAGACTTTCTCAACACTCGATTCCAGACTCTTAGACGGTAATTGACAGCCTTTGGCAAATTCAAATCTCAATTCTTGGAAGGCGATGGTAATCTCTCGCCACCATCCATCCTGATCGGTACCAAACAAATCGTCATACTGATCGTCAATAACTGTGGACAAGTCACTATCAGTTGCGCTAAAAACTTTCTGGGCAGCCTGTATAATCAGATCGATATCTTGCTGAATTTTCATTAGCCGCTCTTGACTTTGGCGAGCATATTCTTGATCAATTTCCAGAATATGCTCTGCCAGGTAGTTGAGAATGCGATCAAAAACTTGGTTAGCATCCTCTGGGTTTGAGCAGTCAGCAATTTCGCAACTGACAACTTGCATCTGCAAAGTATCTTTGAGAGCAATACATGCATTTAGATTTTGTGTTCTTTGGCTGTGATTGACAACCATAAACGCTCTGCCTGCAAGGTTATTCAATTCTTGAGCCGCAATATCGTAAAGATCGGTGTCAACCTTGCGCCATTGGTAGCGTTGCGGGTCTGGGCGTGTTATAAAGAGCACTACATCCACTGCTCTACCGAGAGTATCCAGCATGACTTTTTCATCGCCCAGCTTAGAGTCTCCCAAACCAGGAATATCAACTAGAGCAATCCTACCAACATCAGGATTCTCAAAGGGACAGAATATATTAACTTCGCGTACAGCTAAGTGTTTGTACGAAATTAATTCTCCTTGAGGGTTTCGCTTTTGTCTGACATATTCAGCCACCTCCTCTGGGGCGATCGCCACCTCTGGTGGTTCTGCTCCAGTAACAATCAAATGCCGATAGTATTCTAAGTTCTGAAAATAGTCATACCGCAGGTGTTTATAAACTGCTTCATCGGTTGCTCCAACAGGCATTTGGGCAGGTAAAGATGCTCGTGCAAATTCATCCAGGGTGCGCGGTTCAGGCTTGAGTTTCAGCGATTTATAGTAAGGAAGAATCACTTCCTCTAAAAAGGTTTTTTCTGAATGCAGAATGACTCTAACTTCAACAGAACCCTCTTTGTTACAAACCAGGCTACGAACAGCTGTACAAGCTGCTCCTTCATAAGCTGGAATTTCTTGATCGCTAAGTCCACTTAAACTCTTGAGCAAGGTACTCTTTCCTTGTCCCATCAACCCAACAACGCCAATATTCAGCGTATTTCTGGAAAAGCGGCTTTTGAGTTTAGACAATACAAACAGTTCAGATGTAATGCGTTTTTGAATATCAGCAAAATTGATTGCTTTTAAATACTCACCCGCTTGGGTATTGGCATTTTCTTGTAGTAACGCTTGTTGATGAGTTTCCAGATTATATAAGGCAGATGCTCGTGCCTGAAGCTCTTTTTCAACTGTTGCTATCTTATTGGGAAGATAACGAGAACGGTGTTCAATTATACTGGCGACTTGCTCTGCTCTGGAACGCATATCAGTTTAGTCCTATAATGTTTTTGATATTAGCAAATTAGACTTGGTGGCAGTTGTAGGGAACGCTTAACCAAGAAGGGGAAGGGGGAAAGGATATAAGCCTCTGTTTTTAAATATAAAGAAAATTTTTATACGCATAATATACGGAAGTAGAGGCGTCCTTACTTCAAGCCCCTAACTTTAGTTTGGTGGTTTCCCTTTCCCCTTTAAGCCTTAACCTTTTCCCCGCCCGAAGGGCATTGACAGTATCCCCAACCAGCGGCTCAAGAGGAGGCATTTAAAAGTTTTTTACCTTAATTCCGGAATTGAGAACAAAAACGATGTGGTAATAAATACAACAAATAACACACCGCGCTTACGAGCTAGAACATGGAGCCACTCACTGCTGGAGCGATCGCCACTCTTGCTTTCAAAACAGCTTTTGGAGAGACGATTAAGAACATGACGCAAGCAACCCTTGCCAAGATAAACGAGTTACGCAAGAAGATTTGGGATAAATTTCGGGGAAATCTTCAGGCAGAAACAGCACTCAAAGAAGCAGAAAAAGGTACTGAGGCTTCTTTAGAGAGAGTGGCTGAGTACTTGCAATCGGTGATGGTTAAACAACCAGAGTTTGCTGCTGATATAGAAAAATTAGCTCGTGAAATTCAACAAGAAATAAATATTGGTAAA
The DNA here is from genome assembly GCF_017982655.1 of Brasilonema sp. CT11. Taxonomy (GTDB): domain Bacteria; phylum Cyanobacteriota; class Cyanobacteriia; order Cyanobacteriales; family Nostocaceae; genus Brasilonema. The sequence goes on from NZ_JABXYX010000141.1 coordinate 15,543, forward strand.
ATTCAAGGGCAGAATCTTCAAAATGTGTATGGTGGAGAAGCAGAACAGAACAATGCTAACAACACCAATGCTCCAGTGATTCAAGGTGGCAGTGGTCATACTATCACATTCAACTGACTGCAGTCGCCCGAACGGGAACGGGCAAAGTTAAATCCCCCAAATAATGTTGTGTTTCAAGGTTCTGCCAATTTTGTTGGCAGACAGCATGAACTTTCCCTACTGCGAGAAAGGTTGCAGCAACCAGGCGTAGTGGCTATTTCTGCTGTTTCCGGTATGGGTGGTGTTGGCAAAACCGAACTCGCAACGCAATATGCACGACAACATGAAGCAGATTACCCTGGTGGAATTTGTTGGTTAAACGCCAGAGAATCAGATTTAGCAGCAGAGATTTTGCAGTTTGCCCTGTTCAATATGAATTTGGAAGTACCGCAGGAGTTGGGGGGACGAAAACTTAATCTCGAACAACAAGTAGAGTGGTTCTGGCAGAACTGGCGACCGACAGAAGGTCTAGCGTTGATTGTACTGGATGATGTCACTTCTTGGAAAAGTTGTCGCAAGCTGCTGCCAAAATCTAACCGTTTCCGAATTTTGATGACAACGCGCCTGCGACGGATAGACACCAACTTTGTGGAAATATCGCTAGACGTGCTCTCAGCAGAGGATGCTTTAATACTTTTAACAAAGGTGTTGGGCGAACAAGACCAACGAGTGAAACAAGAATCAAGAGTAGCAGAAAGTTTGTGTGCGTGGCTGGGTTATTTACCTCTGGGTTTGGAGTTAGTGGGGCGGTATTTGGTAGAAGATCCCGATTTATCTCTAGCAGAAATGTTACAGCGCTTGAAGGCTCAGCAATTGCAAGATGAAGCAATTAACCCAGAAGAGGAGCAATTGCAAGATACAGAAATGACAGCCAAGCGTGGGTTAAAAGCAGCATTTGAATTAAGCTGGCGAGAACTCAATCAAAAGACACAGTGTGTCGGTGAATTGTTAAGCTTATTTGCACCAGATGTCATACTTTGGGAATTGGTGGAGTTCACAAATAAGTCCCTGAATTGGGTAGAAGCAGATGTGAAGGAGGCGAAAAAGCAACTTTACAAGCTTCATTTGATTCAACGGCTAGTGGATGGAGATAGTGGTTACAAAATTCATCCCTTAATTCGAGAGTTTTTGAAACTCAAGCGAGCAGCATCTGAACAAGTCGATGAGTTGAAACGCGCTTTTGCAGAAACTTTTATCGCAATTGCTCAAGAAATTCCCCAATCGCCAACTCAGGAGATAATCAAGTCAGTCAAAGATGCTATTCCACATTTAGCAGAAGTTGCACAAAATCTGATTGATGCAGTTAATGATGAAAATTTAATTTGGGCTTTTCTTGGCTTGGGTAGATTTTATCAAGGACAGGGTTTGTATGCGTTGGCGAAACCGTGGTTAGAGCAATGTGTGTCACTCGTCCAATCCCGTTTGGGAGAAGAGCATCCCAATGTCGCCGCCAGTTACAACAACTTGGCAGAACTCTACTGTTCCCAAGGACGGTACACTGATGCTGAACCACTTCTTCTCAAAGCATTGGAACTACACCGACGCCTGCTAGGAGAAGAGCATCCCGATGTCGCCGCCAGTTACAACAACTTGGCAGAACTCTACCGTTCCCAAGGACGGTACACTGATGCTGAACCACTTCTTCTCAAAGCATTGGAACTACACCGACGCCTGCTAGGAGAAGAGCATCCCGATGTCGCCGGCAGTTACAATAATTTGGCAGCACTCTACCGTTCCCAAGGACGGTACACTGATGCTGAACCTCTCTACATCAAAGCCTTGGAACTAAGGACAAGCCAGCTGGGCGTATA
>NZ_JABXYX010000142.1 GCF_017982655.1 Brasilonema sp. CT11
CGTGTCCTCCCAAAGTGTTCGGTGCTGCGACATTGTCAACTGTATTCAGTAATGTCAGTTCTACTTGCGTGCGGGTATCAGCATCTACCAAGGGTGTATGTTGCATTTTCACAACAGCTTTTAAACTGGTTTTCACGGCTTTTGCCCCATCTAAGTTCAACAGGGCATCTGAAGTATTAGTAAGAGAAATAATTTGACTGATTGCGGCATTCCACCAGGCTATACTCGTCGTCAATGCTGCCATTGAAGTTGAAAATATCAACAATATCGCAACATAAGGAAGTAAAGGCTTATAACGTTGCCAGAAATCCCGTAAGTTCAACGGTAAGTGCTGATTCACCCACTTTAAATCAAACACTCGTTGATAAATGGGATTTCGCACCTTCAACACCCCATTCTTTCTTTTAACCACACCCGATAATTTCAGGTGAGATTTAGTAATCGACTGTTCTTCATCAGCAACAGGGCGTTTTCCGCGCCGAATTTCTCGATAAATGCTTAAAACAGCAGCTTTGTCTGGTGCGCGTTTGGTCAGCATATCACGGACAAACTGCAAGTTGTTATCTTGCTCACTCATTGCACCGAAAAAGTTTCTACTCACGATACGGTCAATATCAGCTTTTGACCAATCTTTTTGAGTTTCTTGGCTAATAATACTACAAATACGCTGCGATAAATACGGGTGTCCTTTTGTCCAATCAAGTACCCAGTGCAACACCTGCTGTGCTTTCTGTTTTGGCAACCCCAATCCCGATGCCAGCGGTTCTGCTTCTGTTAAGGTAAAATCAGTCAAGTCAACTCGCTGACCAATATTAAACGGTGTTCGCTTTGGATCTCGTATCAAGTCACCGGGAGTTGCCACACCAAATAAGACAAACGAAAGCCGTTCAAACTCTGATGATATAGAAGCACGCGAGACGTAGAGATAGCGAATAGCTGCATAAAAATCGTCTGTAAAGTCTAGGCTAAGAGTGGTATCAATTTCATCAATAAAAATCACCACTGAAGCCGTGATTTCAACCAACAACACCCGCTGAAAAAATTCTGTTAACCGTTGCGTAAAACCGAGATACGCGTGTGCTTGCCACCACGAGTATACATCAGTATCCAGCATCAGTTGTGCTTCTATCTGAATCAGTAAACCCAGATACCACTGTTCTGGATTTGTGACTTGCGTACCTATCCCCGTCAAGTCAATCATCACTGACTCAATTCCTTCGGTTCTCAGTTGACGGGCAGTCCGCACCATTAAACTAGATTTACCCATCTGACGCGGTGTGAGGACGTAAGCAAATTTCCCGTCTCGACACAGTGCTAACAATTCCTCATCTGCTTGTCGGGAAATATAAACCCCACTCCGGTTCGTCTGTACTGTTCCACCAACAGTGTAAATGCTTGCATCAGCCATGTAGATTCTCCCGGAAATATTCAGCGTATAACTGACAACGGGGCAGGGCTGGAGGAAGTTGATAGGTTTTTTGTTTCATGATGTTTTCTGGAACGAAGAAATCAGAACTTGTTAGCTTTTTTCATCAGGTATGAGCCAGTTTTCTACTTTTAAATTAGAAAAACGGGAAAATTCACGAACATTGGCGGTAACGAGAGTTAGACCAAGGCTTAAAGAATGGGCAGCAATTAATAAGTCATTACCTCCAATCGGTTTACCTTGCTGTTCTAAATCTGTGCGGATTTCTGCGTAATATTGCTCTACGGGATAAGTTAGGGGTAGTATTTCAATACTATCCAAGATAATTTCAAGTTTTTCTATCAGCTTTTGAGAGTTCTTTTTTTTTGCTCCAAATCTTGATTCACAAGCTACGATAATACTTGTACAAATTTTGTCTTCTCCGACATCTTGAATTTTGGAAAATATCACGCCTCTGGGGTTTTTAATGAGTTCGGAAATGATGTTTGTATCTAACAAGTACAAATAACTCATTTTTAAAGCTCAATATCATCTAAGGGTAATAATCCTTCGTCCACGTCGGGAAAATCTTCTTCCAGTGGTTCAAGAGTGGAAAGGGTTTGCAGGAGGGATTTTTTCTTAATGGGGGAAATGATGGCGAAGGGGACACCATTTTGGACGATGGTGAGGGGTTCGCCTGTTTTTTGAGTTTGGTTAATTAGGTTTTGGACGGTTTCGGGAAGTTCTGCAAGGGGAATTTGTTTCATGGTGGTTTCTGGGGTTAGGGAATGGGGACTTGGCGCACATTTATTTTACCTGTGACGGCGTGACTGATGAGGGCGGTGCGTTTTTCGCCCTTGTTTTTCAATGAGGGCTTCTTTCTTGACTTGTTTAGTTTTATGGTTGAGGAAGTGAGCGATCGCCTTCTGTTCATCTAGTGGGGGCTGTTCTATGCTTATTGGTGTCAACTTAAAGTGAAAACTTTGTTATACTGTTCCACCAACAGTGTAAATGCTTGCATCAACCATGCAGATTCTCCCGGAAATACTCGGCGTATAACTGACAACGGGGCAGAACAGACTGTCCGGAAGCCCGCACCAATCCAGAACCCTGCAACCGCCAGAAAATTTGTCTGTCGGGACAGATATTTTGACTGATAACAAGCAGGAAACCTTGTATCAATTCTTGCTTATCATATAACAGTGACAGCAGTCGCCGCAGATGATCAGCAAAAGGTCCAGAGGCAGCAGTAGCATTAGCAAATAACTCTGTTGGAATGATTTGTCCGCTGGCAACTAAGTACAGCGCCTTTCGCACCAGAAAAGGGTGTCCGCCAAGTAAGCGAAGCAATTGTTGTAAGGTGTTGTTGTTAAAAGGTGAATTATGACGACGATTGAGTTCTGCAACTTGTTCGGGTGTAAAATCTTCTAGTTCAATAATTTGCCCGACATTAAACGGGGACTGATTCAAATCATCAATTAACTGATATGGTTCAGTAGAAGTAACCAGTACCAAATCCAATTTGTCTAAACTCGGATAAATCGCCCGGTTATTATGCCAGCTACGCAACATTCCAAAAAAATCATTGCGGAATTTGGTGTCAAAAACTCTATCCACTTCATCCATTGCCAATACCAAGGGTTGTCCCAATCCTTTTAAGATATGGCGTTGTAAGTAGCGATCGCACCGTTGAATCGTCGTTAAGTTTCGAGCAAAATACTCCTCGACTTTATCTTCGAGTTCCAGTTCATCGCTGATCCAACAACAAAAGTGACGGAAGAACAGTTCCTCATCGTTAAGTACTGCTGTGTTTAACTGCTGAAAATCAAGATAAGCAACTTTCTTACCAGCATTCCTTGCAGCTTGAATGATTCGCATCAATAATGAACTTTTCCCAACTTGCCTGGGTCCTTTGATGGGAATCGTTACCCCAAGCTGTACAATAGTTTGCAATGCAATTGCGTCTGCGTTGCGTTCCACATAAAACGAAGATTCAGGTTTCATCGTCCCGGATGGCATTTCTAACACCACTGGTTGTGCCAATGGAGTTGGTCGCGGTAACTGCGAGGGTGTACTTATCTGTAGTAAATTAATCTTAGCTTCTTGGTCAACTCTTAAGGAACCACTATTAATTGCTTGCCTCAACTCTTCTATCAGATGCGGCGTATCCTGTGGACTTTCCCAAAATGCCCAGTTGATGTGGTTCAAGTAAATGCTGAGGGGATAGGGAAAAGCTTCTTGATATGCTAAACGCACTGGCAGAATAACAGGTTTTCCGTTTTGCGATTGTGCTAATTCCTTTGCAAAAGAGACTTCCCATTGCACCATCTCGCTATTAACCGAGTGTTCAGACAAAAAAACTATCAGAAAATCTGTGCGGCGCAGTTCGGTTTCAATGGATTCTACCCAGCGCGTGCCAACGAGCATTCTTTGGTCAATAAAGACATTGTGCTGTTGTGACAATTCCTGATAAACTTGCATCGCCACAAGTTCATCCGGTTCGATATTGCGCTTGTAACTTATAAAAATGCGCTGTCTTGAAGTCGTAGAAGTCGTAGAAGGAATTTTGTCTTGATAGCTGTGTTTAGATTTCAACACAGGTGTTTCTGATTCTGGAATTCCTTCTAAATCAATCGAAGTGCAACCAAATTCAAAAGCATCCTCGTAACTTCTGCCTGCACCGATCGCATCATAAAACCCAACTGCAAACTCAATTGCTGCGCGATCTCGAACAGCTTGACTCATGCCAATGACATAATTTATGTTTTGGTGAATCGCCTCAGCTTGTACCGAACTATAGCAGGCGTTGAGCAAAACACACTCTACTTTGTCTTTAAATAACTTAAACAACCTTGCTAACGATTGAGTACTAACAAGTTGTAATTCTCCAGAATTATTTTCCAGTACCAAGCCATCACTCCCAGAACCATGTCCCGAAAAATGTACAATTTGCGGTTCATAGTCTAATAAAGCACGTCGCAAATCATCAACTCGTACAGCCCATCTAGTGATAATTTCAAACTGTTCTCGCTTTTTGGCACGTTGTAGCCCCGCCTGAATTTCTCTAACTTCCTCATCCAGACGTAACTTGGAGGTATTGTTTGGGTTAGCTGATAAAATCAGAATTTTCTTCACTCTGGTATCAACCACTGTTAAATAGGCTGTCATTTATCAAACTTAGACGTTGATGAAAATCCGATTATGTTAGGATTTACGCACGAGTTACGAAAAAACAAGATTGTGAGATTGCTTCCTTACGTCGCAATGACACAACTACGTTTCCCTTGCGTAAGTCCTGTATGTAAATCAGACTTATTTACTAATTAAGTGCAGGCAAAATCAACTTATGCACAAGTGAGATAGAAATCGGAAATTTTTGCGATGCTCCGAAGGGAGCCGCCTGCATGCGATCGCCTGACTATTGTAGAACCGTATGGTAACAGTACAACACGCTATTAAGGATTGGGCTAAGAACCTTGAGAAAAACTGCCACTTACATTAATTCTGACATGACCGAAGAGGGGGCAGGGGGAAAGGGGGTACAAGCCGATATTTCTGAGTAAATTTTATCGACTATACACTAAAAAAAAATACTTTTCCCAAAATATTTACAGCTTAATTATAACTAAATATTAGTATATTTTTTTTGATAAAACTAGTAATTTATACGGAAATACGAAATTCAGCAAGTAGTGTTGAACAGGTATTAACAATTTATGGGATAACTGCTTCTACTTACTTTGTATAAAAAGACAAAGCAATAAAAATACCTGAACAGAGAGTATTAACCTTGTGTTATCAACCAAAACTCTCATGGTTAGTGAGTGTCTAGAAAGAGTGACAAAGACCTAGAACTCTATCCATCCTTTAGTTTCCTATAAGTGAACGGTTAGTCATCAGATCTAAAACGTAATATTGTTTTATAAAGAACCAGATGAAGATTACAGGCATTCTTTTCATTGATCCATCTGTCAACAACTACGATATTTTACTTAAGTTTGTTGTTGCAAATATCAAGGCTATTGTTCTTGATCCCGAGCAAGATGGAGTCGTACAAATTACCCAGGTACTATCTCAATACCGTGGAGTGGAAAATGTCCACATAGTTTCTCACGGCTCTCCGGGAACCCTAAGCCTTGGCAATAGTGAACTCAGCCTCAACACTCTAGAACTTTACGCTGACCAACTCAAGAATTGGTTCTCCCCCTTACGGGTTCGCCAGTCGCTTCAAGTCGGGGAACCCGCCCAACGCGCTGGCTCACCAGATTCTCACCTTCGGTTCTCTGCAGTTCCCTCCCTTCTCTTATATGGTTGCCATGTGGCTGCAGGTGATGCTGGGGAAGAATTCATCACCAAGCTACACCAACTCACCAAAGCAAATATTGCCGCCTCCGCCAACCTGACTGGCAATGCTCTTTTGGGGGGTGATTGGAACCTAGAAGTCAACATTGGCAATATTTCAAATCAACCACTGGCATTAAGCGCTGAGGTTACGGAAGCGTATCCATATGTACTCAATAGTGCTCCTATCCTCAATAATACTGAGGTCATCCTGAGTGCCGTTAACCAAAATGCAGGCGCACCCATAGGGGCAGTTGGTACCCCAATTTACTCCTTAGTGACCCTTGGTGGTAACGTTATTGACCAAGACACCGACGCACTCACAGGTATTGCGATCACAAATGCTGACACTACCAACGGCAATTGGTTCTACACCATCAACAATGGCAGCAACTGGGCAGCTTTGGAGTCTGTCTCCGATAACAACGCTCGCCTATTGGCGGCTGATGCAATCAGCCGCGTTTACTTCCAGCCCAACCCCAGCTTCAGTAGTCCTAGTCCTATTGTCAATGCTCTGGCTTTCCATGCGTGGGACCAAACCACTGGTACCAACGGCAGCACTGCGGATACAACAGTCAACGGTGATGCGACTGCCTTTAGCACTGGGATTAACACTGCAGCAATTACCGTCAATGCCGTTAATACTGCTCCTACCCTCAATAACACCAACCTCACCCTAACTACGATTGATGAAGACGCAGGTGAACCCACAGGAGCAGTTGGTACCCTTATTTCCTCCTTAGTCACGGCTGATAACGTCATCGATCCAGACAGCAATGGACTTAGAGGTATTGCGATCACAAATGCTGACACTACCAACGGCAACTTCTTTTACAGCGCTGACGATGGCAACAGCTGGGCACCTTTAGACTTGGTATCTAATACTAACGCTCGCTTATTGGCGGCTGATGGAATTACCCGCATTTACTTCCAGCCCAAAGCCAACTTTAATGGCACCATCAACAATGCCCTCACCTTCCGTGCTTGGGATCAAACCACTGGTACCAACACAAGCATTGCGAACACCACCATTAGTGGTGGCACTACTGCTTTTAGCAGTACAACTGGCGCTGCAGGAATTACGATCAATTCCGTCAATGATGCTCCCACCCTCAGTGAAGCTAATATCACCCTAACTGCAATTAACCAAAATGTAGGCGCACCCATAGGCGCAGTTGGTACCCTTGTTTCCTCCCTAGTCCGGCTTGGTGATAACGTCATCGATCCAGACAGCAATGCACTCACAGGTATTGCGATCACAAATGCTAACAATACCAACGGCAATTGGTTCTACAGCACCAACAACGGCAGCAGCTGGATACCCGTAGGAATTTTATCCGACACCAACGCTCGCCTATTGGCGGCTAATGCAAGCACCCGTCTTTACTTTCAGCCCAACGGCAACTTTAATGGCAGCATCGATAATGTTCTAACCTTTCGTGCGTGGGACCAAACCACTGGTACCAACGGCAGTACTGCGGACACCACCCTCAACGGTACTGCTACTGCTTTTAGCACTGGGGTTAACACTAGCACAATTACCATCAACGCCGTCAATAACGCTCCTATCCTGCTTGACACCAACCTCTTCCTAAGCACTGTTGAAGATGCAGCCGCACCCACAGGACCAGTTGGTACCCTTGTTTCCTCCTTAGTCAGTCTTGGTGTTAACGTCACCGACTTAGACAACAATATAACTACAGGTAATGGATCTACAGGTAATGCACTTACAGGTATTGCCATCACAAATGCGAACACTACCAACGGCAGTTGGTTCTACAGCACCGATGATGGCAGTAGCTGGGCAGCTTTAGGAGCTGTGTCCGACACCAACGCCCGCCTATTGGCGGCTAATGGAACCACTCGCCTTTACTTCCAACCCACCGCTAACTTCAATGGCTCGATCAACAATGCCCTAACCTTCCGCGCATGGGACGGAACCAGTGGTACTAACGGCAGCACTGCGAACACCACCCTTAACGGTGGCACTACTGCCTTTAGCATTGCAACTGACGCTGTTGCAATTACCGTTGATGCCGTCAATGATGCTCCTATCCTGCGTGACACCAACGTCACTCTAACTGCCATTGACAAAAATGCAGGCGCACCCATAGGGGCAGTTGGCACGCTTGTTTCTTCGTTGGTGAGTTTTGGTGCTAATGGTAACGTCACCGATCCGGACAGCAATCCACTCACAGGTGTTGCGATCGCAAATGCTGACACTACCAACGGCACCTTCTTCTACAGCACCGACAATGGCAATAACTGGGCACCTTTAGGAGTTGTATCCAACACCAACGCCCGTCTATTGGCGGCTGATGCTAACACCCGCCTTTACTTCCAACCGAACGCCAACTTCAATGGCACCATCAGCGATGCTTTGACTTTCCGTGCGTGGGATCAAACTACAGGTACCAACGGCAGCACTGCAGACACTACCGTCAACGGTGGGGCGACTGCCTTTAGCAGTGCGACTGACACTGCTGCAATTAGCATTGGTAGTGTCATATCTCCCATCAACCCTGCCAACCCTCCTTTCTACCCTCCTGGCAGCAAAGTTGCTTCTACCCTCAAACAAACTTCTAACAACATTTTCCAGTTAGAAGGCAGCAACCCAAAACTTGAAGTCACTCTCAACAAAGCCAATTCTAATCAGGTGAATGAACTGGGAGTGTTTGTAGTTGATGATGACCAAGGAACAATTAATGGTATTGCTCCTGGTGCAGAAAATTATGCCCAAGCTGCACTTTCAAGAGCCAAGACCATTTTCTCAGTCGTTACCGATAATCCCAATGGGTTTAATACTGACTTAACACGTCTACTTGCATTTAACTCAAGTGCACGCCTGCAATTCTTCTTAGTCAACAATAGTAGTATTGACGCTGTGCAAGGTGGTTCAAGCTCTGCCAAAGACCTCATCTTTTCCAACCCCTTAACGCAAAAAGTGACAAACTTGGGGAATGGTGAGTTCACATTGGCTTTGAATGATACATCAAATAGCAACACTTCTGACTTCCAAAATCTGGTAGTGAATATCAAGGCAACAAATCAATCGTTACCTCTGGGTGCTGATCTTCAGGGAAATCCTTTTGGAGAACTGATTGATTTGCGCTACGGTTCAACTCAGGTCAAAGCAGACTTTGTATTAAACAGAGAAGCAAGGAATAACGATTTCGTTGGCTTTTATCAAGTGGCTGATGCGAATGGTGGTATTGATCTTGATGGTAACGGGACAGTGGACTTGCGTCCTGGTGATGCAGGTTATGCTCAAGCTGCAGTGCAGCGACGTATTCCAGGAATTGACTTAACAGTCGCCAACCAAAAAACTGCTACATTCACAGCTAATCTTAGCCCTGGTTCAATCTTGGCACCATTCATTATTTCTAATGGTACGCCAGATGCAATTTTAGATGGAAATCCAAATAACGACCCCGCAGTGTATTTTTCCTTCTTAGGAGCTAACTCAGATAAGACTGACCATATTCGCTTGTTGGGGAATAACACCTTTGGCTTTGAAGATTTAGCAAGTGGGGGTGATAAGGATTACAACGATATGATTGTCAAAGTGAATTTGAGTAATGCTTAACCCACTCACAAAGAGTGTGTTTCCTCAAGAAACACAGGGAACAGGGAACGCTTAACAGTGAACAGTAAACAGTGAACAGTGAAAACTGGTAACTGGTAACTGATAATTGGTAACTGGTAACTGCTATAACTCTCAAGAAATACACTCTTTGTGAGGGAGTCAGACAACTAAAAGCCGTGGGACACACAGATACCTACGGCTTTTTACATGAATGAGTGCAAAGCGCGAGGCAAGTGCTGTGGGAGCGAATTTCTAGTAGCCAATTAATCAGACATATCAAGACATTATGTAAAGAAACGTATATTTCTTTGAGAAGCTGCGTAAATCCCCACCCAACCTCAGATAAATCAACAAGGGGTCAAATTAGAACTACCCTATTTCATACTTCCATTTTGCAATGCCAAAAATTTGAATCTTAATAACACTCGACTATGCTGAATTTATATAAAGGTGTACATTTTCAAGAATGTTCAGGAATTTTCAACTCTATAAACGCAACAATTCTCACAGAAAGTGACAAAAAAGAAATTGTAGCTCATCAAAAGTTTGAGGAGTGGAGAACTTCTAATAGAGAGGATGATTTATTTGATGCAATTGTTTTCAGGTCACCTGCTATTAAAACTTTTCAAAAACTCATATCACGGCTCAAGCTTTCTGGAAATGAAAGTATATTAGAAATGGGAGGTGGGTATTGCTGGGCTAGTCTTTTGATAAAAAGAGAGTATCCAAATACTTATGTAGTTGGAAGTGACTTAATACTTTCAAATCTTCAATATACAAATAAAATTGAAAAATTATTGAGTACTTACTTGGATGAAAAATGGGTTTTTAATTGTCGTGAAATTCCATTTGAAGCAGAGCAATTTGATAGAATTTTCGCATTTGCAGCATTTCATCATTTTGGAGAAAAAAATGATTTTAGTCAAACTCTCAACGAAATGGTAAGGGTGCTGAAACCTGGTGGAAAAATTATCTTGCTCTATGAACCTTCATCACCGACGTATTTGTATGACTATTCTTATCAACGGGTGAATAGCCAGCCTTATGCAGAAGAAGATGTATTGGTAGTCTCAAAAATCAAGCAGTATGTGACTTCTCTCAACTGCAATTTTTCTGTGGAATTCTACCCATCTTATGAAGAGCGTGGATTTAAAGAAACAATATATTATTATGTTTTAACAAAGTTAGGCATATTGCAAAAGTTAGTTCCTTGTACTGTCAACATATCTATAGAAAAAAGTTAAAGCAAGAGCAGTCTTGACTAGACCAGAATTGCGATTTTTAGTTGTAACAAAGTAAGTGCAAGCTGCACGTAGTCGGAAGATATCTAGTAAATAAGGAGCAGCAGGATGTCAATTCATTCATTTCGGAAAAGAGGTGCGAGACTGACGACGCAAAATCACCCAAGTCACAACAGGAGTTCCTATCAAAGCGGTAACAGAATTCAAAGGTAACACTATCTCACTTCCGGGTAGCTGTGAGATCAAATCTGCAATTAACGCCAAAATTGCACCCATGAAAGTCACCGCAGGGACTAACACCCGATGTTCACAAGTATTGAACAGACTGCGACAAAGGTGAGGAACCGCTACACCTAAAAAGGCGATCGGTCCACAAAAGGCAGTAATCGCACCTGCTAAGATGGAAGAAGTGATAAGAATCCAAAATCTAACTTCTTCTACACCTAAACCGAGACTGCGAGCATAAGCTTCACCCAGAAGGAGTGCGTTCAAAGGTTTGGATAGCATCAACGAAATTAACAACGCTATCAGTACCACAGGCGCTAGAACTAGCATTTGTTGCCAGGTGACACCACCAAAACTGCCAAAAGTCCACAGTAAGTATGATTGGATTTGCTGACTTTCACTCAAATGCAGCAAGATACTGACAATAGCACTGGTTGCATAGCCAAACAACAATCCTAAAATTAGCAGCGTCATCGTGTCTTCGACGCGCTGAGAAACAAGTAACACTAACCCCAACACTGCTGCAGCACCCAGACTCGCCGCCACAACTAAACCAAAATCGCCAATCACCCCTAAATCTTTGAACAACGTACCCGCACCGGTTGCACTGGTTGTTAACACCACCAACGCGACTCCTAAAGAAGCACCTGAACTAATTCCTAATACAAAAGGTCCGGCTAAAGGGTTTCTAAAAAGTGTTTGCATTTGCAAGCCACTCACGCCTAAAGCTGCACCAGCAAGGGTTGCGGTTAAGGCTTTTGGTAAGCGAAATTTCAGAATAATATTTGTCCAACTTGCTTTTTCTGGTTCTCCGTTTAGTAGGATTGTAATGACTTGGGTTAGGGGTATGTGGACTGATCCAAGGGCTAAGTCTAGCAAGAAGGTGAGAATTAATGTTATGAGTAGTGTGGTAAAGAAGAGTGTTTTCCAACTGAAATGTTGAAAAGTTCGTAAAATTGGTTTTAATTTGTATTTTAGAGATGGCATTGAAAAAAACGAACCGCCAAGGACGCAAAGGAAAGAAAAAAAGAAGACAAAATAAAAAATAGATTAGATGAGTTTTTGATAGTAAACTAACTGGTGATTTGGTAAGATTTCTGGATGGAAAATTTTAATTAAGTCGGATAAAACGACATCAGGGTTACTAATTCCACCTTCCCAGTAATCGTTGCCACCAGTCTCATTGACACGGGCATTGTTATTATAAACGTTTCCTTTCTGTACTGCTTGAAAATCAGTGTAGCGATTGTCTTGATCCCGTAAATCTTTTAAACTTTTCCAAGATTGGCTGGAATTTAGCCAGTAGTCAGCGTTGGCAGCACGTTCTAAAATAGTTTCAAATGATAGGGGAAGACTGCCAGATGATTTCTTGTTATTCCAAAGATAATCACTTCCGGCATCAGCTAAAAATTTGGCGACATAACTGTTACCCCCTGGCATATACCAGATACCTTTAAAGTTGAATCCCACAAATACAGTCGGACGATTTTTGACAGATTGTGCTTTGGCGGCTATAGCTTGATATTTTTTGACAGTTTCATCAAAGATTTTTTGGGCTACTTTCTCTTGATTAAAAAACAAAGCCGTAAACTTGAGCCATTCACTTCTTCCTAAGGGAGAATTTTCCATATATTCGGCATTTATCGCCACTTTTAAACCAGCTTCTTGAATTTTAGGATAATTATCTGTTTGTTTGTCTCCTGTACCGTAAGTCATCACTAAGTTAGGATTTAGTTCTAGTAATCGCTCAACATTGAGACTAACATTATTTCCTAATTTTGTTATTTTACCTTCTTTCATTTCTTCTACTACTTCTGGTGTATTGACTTGTTTGCTATCACTCACACCAATGAGTTTATCTACAACTCCTAACTTTGCTAAATGTGGCAAATGAGTCGTAGAAAGAGAGACAACGGTATTTATAGGTACTGTAATAACTTGGTTTTGGTTAAACCCTGTTGGTGGAGGTGTCCCGCATTGCACTAAAATATATTGAAAACTAACTTGTGCATCCCGCCAGGGATTTTTCACCGTCACAACCTTATAGTTTTTGTAATATTTCACCTCAAAACCCGTGGCATAATTGACGGTTACTTTTTCCGGAAAGTAGTCGGTGTTTGGATTATAAGCTTGAGCGCATTCTTTGATGTCTGTTGATAGAGTGGGAGGAGTTGTGGTGCTGTGACAAGCGATCGCCAAAACCGCAACCAACAAAAACTGACAGAAAAAAGCGAAGAATTTAGCTTGACGAAATATTCTAATTCTCATCTGAAAATTTTCCATCAATAACCACAAAGATACACCAATAACTTATCCGCCTCCAAAAATCGTGCATGTGCGGTTACTTTTTTTCAACAGACTCTGGCGGATAGCAATGCGCACTCACTTTCTTACCTTCAACCAAATGTTGATTAACAATAGTTTCAACCACCTCTGGTTTGACGCGAGTATACCAAGTCTTATCCTCTGAATAAAACACAACTGGACCAAGTTTGCAAACTTCCAAACAGCCAGAAGTTCTGACTTCCACATCCAAACCTGTTTTTTCAACTGCTGCTTTTAGTGCATCAAAAGTAGGTTTCCAATTTTGGGAAGGAAGACAACGACTAGAAGTGCAAACAGATATATAAGCATGCTTTAGGGGATTTTTATGAAAGGGAATTGGCTTTTTACCTAACACATAGATATCTCGCAGTTCTTCGTAAAGCTCTAATTTTGCTAAGTTCGGTTTACCTTCGGGTAATAAATTTTCTCCCTCGACATAGGGATTAGGCAAGAAGATAGTCATCAAATTTTCACTTGCACCATTCCAAAAATCAATTCCCCAACTTCTGGGGATTCCTTCTGTATTAAAACGTCTATAAAAAGCAGCACGACTGACTTGACGTTGTTTCCTTAATTCTAATGGTGTTTTACAATGGGGACCACCTAAATGTGCTTCAATACATAAGTGAAGATGCCAACTTTCTGTGACGACTGTCAGATATCCATCATAAAGAATACAAATTTTGGGTGCTGCAGGAAATTCTAATTCCAACACGCCACCTTGTACAATGTGTCCTACCCCTACCTGTTGCCAATTTTGCTGAAATAAGGTGTAAAGTAGTGATGATAAAACGTCACAACTGCAATCAAAATCTTCATATTCAATGTATCCTCCTGTTGGCGATAGTTCTTTGAGGACACGGTTTAATGGTGTTACCTCTTGATGAAATTCACTCATAGTAATTTTGAATTAGAAATTGTTTGTTGTTGATTGTTGATGGTTATAGCAATCCTATCTGATTTGTGAAAAAGAGTTTGATTGAACCGCAGAGGCGCAGAGGACACAGAGGAGGATAAAACAGAGGAATCACTAACCACTAACTATAGCAGTCCTAAATCATTCGTAAGATTTTCTCTTCTCTTTCTTGGCGTCCTTGGCGTCTTGGCGGTTCGGTAATTCCCACAACTCATATAGGATTGCTATAGTAGTTTACTACCATCTAAAATGTGGCATTTAAACCTACTTGAAAAACTCTCCCTGCATCAGGATAACCAGGAAATAACTGATATCTCTGATTCAAGATATTGTCTACACTACCAGTAAATACCAAGTTATCGCTCAGAGGAATTCGCGTTTTGAAATCAAAAGTTGTGTACCCAGACAAAGATTCCGTGTTGGTATTGTTGATAGGATATGAACCAAGGGAGTGCATGAGTATTCCTGCATATAAGCCTTGAGGTGTTTCATAAGAAATTCCCAAATTTAAACTATCTGCACCTGCAAATCTTAATTCTTTGTCCACTTCAGCAGAATTGACACTTTTTAAAATGCGTGGATCATTGAGTGTATAATTCACGAAAGCATAGACATTTTTCGCTAGTTGTACGTTTAAAGCAGCTTCAATTCCCGTAGTCCGAACTAAGCCAATATTCTCATATGTGGCTACGGGAACAGCAAAGTTATAGGCAATTAAATCTGATATTGTATTGCTGAAGTAGGTCACACGCAACAAACCAAAATTCCACAGCTTCTGATCAATACCTATATCATAACTATCACCATTCTCTGGTCGTAGATTTGGATTACCAACGAAAGTAGAACCCCTAGCATATAAATCGAAAAGAGTCGGTGCGCGGAAATTCCTGATATAGTTAGCTCGCAGAGTTGTAGAGTCAGTAACTGCTAGTTTTGCGCCGATACTTGGTGATGTAAACGAGCCATTTGCTAAACTATTGAAATCTTGGCGCAAGCCTAAATTGACACTAAAGCTAGGAGTAAAATTAATCTCATATCTAGCGAAGAGCGCTCCTTGAGAGATGCTATCGTCATAACTAGTTGTGTCTGTGTTTCTCAAATAGTTGAAAGTACTGTTACTTGCTGACACATTGCGGTAATCAAAGCCATAAACTAGCGTTTGATTTTTAGCAAATTTCCAATTGTGCTGCGCTTGAATTCCATAAGAATTTTGCTCGTTATCATACCGTTCAGAATATGAAGCACGACTATCAAAACGGGTATTGATAAAATCGGCGTAAACTCTTGCTGTGATTAGGGAATCGTTTCCTCCTCCTAGTTTTGAGTTCCAGGTTAAATCGGTGAGAACTTGGTCTGTGTATTTGCGATCGCCCCTTGGGCGGCTCCCTGCTGGAGCATCGCGCTCCGTCAAGGAGTTAAAATAACCTTGTCCAAACTGGGGAAAGGGTATGGGGACTCCTCCTGGAACTCCTTGATCTTTGCTTAAGTATAAGGTTGAGAGGGCAAGAGTATTGCGTTTTCCTAAATTCGCCTCCAACTTCACATTAAAGTTGTTGTAGAGAGTGTCATTGTTTTTCCTGGTTCCTTCAAAGTTGGCTTCTGGGATGGAAAAGGGATAATTATTATCAGCTTCGGTGCGGTTATATCCCACAACCCAAGAAATATCTCCTATTTTCCCGCTATTGGTGATAGTCTGCTGATTGAGTCCATACGCACCTAGTATGACTCCCGCTTGTGTTGTCACTTTGTCTGTCGGACGGCGAGTGATAATGTTAATCACTCCACCAATCGCATCGGAACCGTATAGGGTGGAACCTCCTCCAGGTAAAACTTCTACTCGTTCGATGTTGTTGGTGGTGATTTCTGAAAGGTCAAAACCACCGCCACCAAGATTGTTAATCGGTCTCCCATCAAGTAAAATCAATACTTGTTCGGAGTTAGAACCGCGAATAAATTGACCGCTTAATGCGTTCACTTCTGTCCCAACTGTTCCATCAGGTAAGACTCCGGGGAGGAAACGCAACGCTTCTCTAACGGTTCGCGCACCCTGCGCTTCCATTTCTTCACCTGTAATGACGTAGACTGGACGGGTAGAATCTTTCACTGTCCCCTCTCGACGAAACGGAGAGAATACAGGCTGATTCAACACTTTACCTGTGACTGTAATTTCAATGGGTGGTTCTTGTTCATTTGTTGGCGCACTTATGCTTTGTGCTATTTTTTCCGGTCGTGCAATTTCTCCAGCACACACAGCATAGTTCCACAATATCAAAGTCGTCATTGCACTCATACTAGACACAACGACTTTTACCGCACAACGGTAATTAAAAAGAATATTTGGCATCTGTACCTCGCAGACGGTTTTATGTTTATTACCTCAGGCGGGCATTCTGACTTAGAGACAAAAATTTTGAGTCTCATCACAGCTGCGGGACAGCGTCGGATTTTCACCGTTCGCCTACGGCGTGGCGCAGGCATACTTTCCCCGTTACCTCTGATGGCTGAACCCCATCAGAACCTAGGATTTGCTGTAATTTAGCATGCTCAATATATCAATGCAAATAAGAATTGTTGCATTTAGCTTTGTTGTTATGTTGCAAATAGAGCGATACGCGAAAACCCTTATTTATCAGTAGCTTTGACTTTTTCGATGTCACCACAATGATCGAGCTGCAAATTGTGAGCATGCGCCAATAGGGTTCAGTTAAGACATTTATTTGTTGAGGCGGCTGAGGAGCAGGGAGCAGGGAGCAGGGAGAAAACCGATCCACATGAAGAGCGTTTCTCCCCCTCCCCCTGCCCTTTCAAGGGTAGGTATTTAAAAATTAGGCTGAGGAGAAGGTGATTTGAGAGACGTTAAGTTGTGGAGTAAATGTAGGCCAGGGTTCAGGAAAAAAGCGCCCCTGTGGTAATGTTAAATGATTAA
>NZ_JABXYX010000143.1 GCF_017982655.1 Brasilonema sp. CT11
CCTGCATTCACCCTCCTACACCCTGGATTATCCTCTGCTTTTGCCTTGGATATTTCTGCGGACTTCCATCAGATAAGTATTTTACCTGCTTCTCTATGCCTTTCTTAAATACCTACCCTTGAAAGCGGGGAAGACCTCCGGTCTCGCTGCGCTTTAGACCTCTGGGCGTGCGCAAAGCGCATACGCCAGATGCCTACGGAGGGAGACCCTCCTGCAGCACTGGTCTCAACCGCACGGCAGTGGCTCCTTTAGCCGCCGTGGATATTCTCCACGAGCCGTAAGATTTGAATTTACAATCATTAGGAATTGCGTTTTGGGTTAATCGTTTACCAGTATCTAGACTGTGTAAACTAATTGTTTTCCTACTTGGGTCTTTTTTAGTTGGGGATTCTTGCCAATCACCGACATAACAAAACCCGAATTTAAGATGCTTGACTACTGCGCCACGCTTAAATCCTGCGCTCATTGTGCCACCATATCTAGTGCGGATGTGCCCAACAGAATGCTGTAAGCGATGAAGTTGACGCCGGTGAAACTCTAGGGGGATGACCTCAATTAGTTGGGTGTTTTCAGGTTTGAGATGCCCACCTACAAACCAATTAGCTAGCACCCAGGAATCAACACAGTGAGCACCAAACTTATTGGATAGCTTGTTTTTAGATTTTTTCAAACCTAAGTTTTGGCGTATCTGGTAAGTGTCGTTGCCCGTTCTAGTTTCTAAACTGGCTATTCTCTTTAGTTCAGAGTAAAACCACTTCTTACCAATTTCCAATGGGCTAAACATGACGTTCCACTTCCTTGCACCTTTCCATGTCTTTGCTTTGATATCTTCAACAACAAAGGTTGACACAGGAAACATTAACGTTAACCACTTGCAAATACGTAGTTTCCATTGCCACCTAGCTTTAGTTGATGGTGGTAACTTTCGTTTATTTACAAGCCTGTTTTTACGGTTTTTCCGGCACGGGGTGTTACGGAATCGTCTAGCGCGTCGCATATTTCGGCGAACTTCAACATGGTCTTTTACCCAGTCAACTGCGTGAGTCTGGATGTTTAAATAAGTATGCGCTTGTGATTTGACCAAGATTAAAGGGATTCAAGCCCCGTCCTTCTAGGACGGCTTTTTTTGCGATAGAATATGTTTGGAGTTAACACTCTCCCCCTCTAGGCTCAAGACGCGTTGAAACAGCTACGATGAGAGCAGGCGTAGAGAAAAACTAATGGGCAATGGTAGTAAATATAAATCCAACCCAAAGGAAAAAGACAAAATTCAATAGCTCAATTGTCGGTTAGTCGCGCAAGGACATTGCGAGACTTTAAACGGACATGGAGAGAAGGTAAGACTGGCTTGCCAGCACATCTCAACGAAGTGTCAACCCCATTCAGCGACTAGTTGTCCTACCGTGAGTAGGTTGCTGGCGTGGTGAAGAATCACCGCACTTTTAGGGCGGTGAGGATGTCAAGGTATAGCCCTCACGCTTACTTCCGGGATCAACACCAACTGCTATTGGTTGGGTATTTCTGTTGGATGGTTCTTGGTTTAATCGAACACAAAAAACTGCTTTTTTAAAAAATGGTGTAGCCTTGCCTGATTTAATCCAACGCTTTGCCCTGCTCGGGGTTGTTGGCATCAGGGGACGGCTGTTTTGGTCAACTACTGGGACAAACATGATAAGTCCTATTACTAGGTGTATATATCCCAACGCTTGTGACTGCCACAGAGGTTAAAAACTAGAGAAGCATTCTTAACGTGTTTCGAGCTACCACACTCAGACAGTTCAGTTTAATTAGCTAGACACTGTTTAACTTGATTTAGGGGGTGGTTATTTCCCGAATTGCAAGCCCAGTAGCTTTTAGCCCTGGGTTAGTGACTTTATTGGCGCTGTGTTTGTCTTGGGATATAGTTGGATCGTTTAAAGTTAAGCTAAATAACTGTATTTTAAAGTAACCATATTTTGTATTTTTAATATAGAACATTATGTCTGATTCGCTAACTGATTCGTCTGCCCTGCTAGAAGTGAAAAATGTGCACGCTGGGTACATCAAGGATGTGGACATCCTACAAGGTGTGAATTTTCGAGTGCAACGGGGGGAACTGGTAACAGTCATTGGTCCCAATGGTGCTGGAAAATCAACCTTAGCAAAAGCTATTTTTGGGCTTTTGACTCCCCACACAGGCTCAATTACCTTCAATGGCGAGAATATCGGTGGACTCAAGTCGAATCAAATCGTTGAGAAGGGAATGTGTTACGTACCGCAAATTGCTAATGTCTTCCCTTCGCTGAATGTAGAAGAAAATTTAGAAATGGGCGCTTTTGTGCGCAATGTTCCCCTCAAACCGCTCAAGGATAAGATCTTTCATATGTTTCCTAGGCTTGGCGATCGCCGTCAACAACGTGCTGGTACTCTCTCAGGTGGCGAACGTCAAATGCTAGCAATGGGCAAAGCCTTGATGTTAGAACCCAGCTTATTGCTTTTAGATGAACCTTCAGCAGCTTTGTCTCCCATCCTGGTAACGCAGGTGTTTGAGCAAATTAAACAAATTAACCAGACTGGTACAGCGATCGTACTCGTAGAGCAAAACGCCCGTAAAGCTTTGGAAATGGCTGATCGAGGTTACGTCTTAGAATCTGGACGCGATGCTATCTCAGGTCCTGGTTTGCAATTATTGAATGATCCCAAGGTAGGCGAACTGTATCTCGGAGCAGGTAAGGCGCACTGAGAAAATGAGGTAGTCAGACAGCAAGCTTAAGGCAAAGCTGCTTCTGATGTAATGGGTGTTCTTTCTCAAGGTACAAGACTCGTAACCAAAACTGATGCAATTTAAGAGTAGTGCAAATCTTGGAAATTATGGACGCTGCCAAACGCCTTGCTACTCTCAATCGCATTCGCAAACTCAGCGTATTAATGGATACGTCTATACGGGTTCCTCTTTTCGGTTTTCGCATCGGACTAGACCCAATTATTGGTCTAGTTCCAGGTGCTGGTGATTTAATCAGTACAACATTTTCAGCTTACATCATCTTTTTAGCTACTCGCTTTGGTATACCACCTAAAGACTTAGCCCAAATGATTTTCAACATTACTTTGGAAGCAGTCGTTGGCACAGTACCATTGGTGGGTGATTTGTTTGATGCTTTCTATAAGTCCAATATCCGTAATTTGGCGATTTTAGAGCAACATCTCACAGCAGTTGAACCAGAACTCGAACAAGTCAGGAGTGAAATTTACGACAGTAAAGTTAGCCAAGTTTAAGAGTGAGAGTTTCGGTGTGAGGAGTTATATTATCCTGACTGCTCGTCAGGAATTTCTGATCACAGCCACAAAATGGCAATACATTTAATTCATCAGCGTCTATCTGCGGTTAAAAATCTTTCATGATTCTCAAACTCCTGCCACAGCACCTACAAACCATCTATAGCCACGCCGAAACTACTTACCCAGAAGAATGCTGTGGTATAATTCTAGGCTATCTGACAAGCGAGGGCAAAACTGTGGTAGAAGTGATGTCAACAGAAAATGCCTGGAATGCAGAAACAGCCGCAGATTTCCCTAAAGATGACACATTAGATTACAGTAAGAAGCAAAGGTACGCGATCGCCCCCCAAGTCATGTTGCAAGCACAAAGGGAAGCACGTGAGCGTAACCTCAATATCATAGGTATTTATCACTCCCATACTGATCATCCAGCAACTCCCT
This sequence comes from Brasilonema sp. CT11, assembly GCF_017982655.1. Classification (GTDB taxonomy): domain Bacteria; phylum Cyanobacteriota; class Cyanobacteriia; order Cyanobacteriales; family Nostocaceae; genus Brasilonema. The sequence continues at coordinate 3,700 of NZ_JABXYX010000143.1, forward strand.
CAGAATTTGACCGTCAGTGTGCTTGGCAGGAATACTCTTACATCATTGTTTCTGTACAAAATGGCAAAGCGAGTGACATCAAAAATTGGTGTTTAGACGATAACCACCAGTTTCAGCAAGAAGCAATTGAAAACAAAATTTAACAATATTTAACAATTTCTCAAGACACGTCGTTTTTGGATAGGATCAATAAACTGTCTTGCGTATAGAAAGGCGTAGCGTGCCCATTGGGCATATTTTCAATTTTGAATTGTTCAGTTCGCTCTTGCTCATCAAAGTGCTATGCTCAATCCTAATCTGGATGAAATCCAGCTGACGAAAGATGATTACGAACGTTACTCCCGCCACCTGATTTTGCCAGAAGTGGGGTTGGAGGGACAAAAACGCCTGAAAGCTGCCAGTGTACTATGTATTGGTACAGGTGGACTGGGTTCACCTCTGCTTTTGTATTTGGCTGCTGCAGGTATTGGACGTATTGGTATTGTTGATTTTGATGTTGTCGATACTTCCAATTTGCAACGTCAAGTTATTCATGGTACGTCTTGGATCAATAAACCTAAGATTGAATCTGCAAAGAATCGAATTTTAGAGATTAATCCGTATTGTCAGATTGATTTATACGAAACTCGTCTGAGTTCGGAAAATGCTCTCGACATTGTTAGACCTTATGATGTTGTGGTGGATGGTACCGATAACTTCCCCACTCGTTATCTAGTTAATGATGCTTGCGTGTTGCTGAACAAGCCCAATGTCTACGGTTCCATTTTCCGTTTTGAAGGACAAGCTACAGTATTTAACTACGAAGGTGGACCGAATTATCGTGACCTTTATCCCGAACCACCACCACCAGGAATGGTTCCTTCTTGTGCAGAAGGTGGTGTCTTGGGAATTTTGCCAGGAATTATTGGTGTCATCCAAGCAACGGAAACGGTTAAAATCATAATTGGTAAGGGGACAACTTTAAGTGGACGCTTGCTGCTTTATGATGCGTTGAACATGAAGTTTCGAGAGTTAAAGCTGCGTCCTAACCCAGTTCGTCCAGTCATTGAAAAGTTGATAGACTACGAACAATTCTGCGGTATCCCACAAGCCAAAGCACAAGAGGACAAACAGCAGATGGAAATGTCAGAAATAACAGTCCAAGAGTTGAAGCAATTGCTGGATAGTGGTACAAATGATTTTGTGCTGCTGGATGTCCGCAACCCGCACGAGTACGAAATTGCCCAAATTTCGGGTTCTGTTTTGATACCTTTGTCAGAAATTGAAAATGGTCCAGGCGTTGTGAAGGTAAAGGAATTACTCAACGGTCATCGCCTGATTGCTCATTGTAAATCAGGTATGCGTTCTGCCAAAGCCCTTGGCATTCTCAAGGAAGCGGGAGTTAATGGCACGAATGTAAAGGGTGGTATTCTTGCCTGGAGTAAGGAAATCGACTCGTCAGTCCCGACGTATTAGAAGAAATCGTAGGCATAGGGCGACCGAAGCAACACAAGTAGCAAAGCTACCACCCAGCGCTTGTGTTCAGGTCGCGCTACTCGTGCCTACGAATGTTTACGCTGGAAATCGTACAAATTGAAAGCTAGATGTAGCATTCCAAGTTGCAGGGGAGATCAAGCCCGAGGGGAAGCAGTAATGTTACCCTTCGGGCTTAACCGTTCGTGTTAAGACAACCTGAAAAGTTAACGGTAGGAATAATGCCAGTTGCGTGTTCTGTTGTCGTACCAACGATAGCCATCACGCCAGACACGAGCTTGTTTGTCATACCAACGATAAGGCTGCCTCTGCCCATCGAATTTCTCATCATGTTCACGTCGCCATTGTTCTTCACGACGTTCTTCACGACGTTCTTCACGACGTTCTTGACGGTAATCATTGTCGCAGCGATGATGCTGACAGTACTCATAACGAGATTCAGCATTAGCATTTGACGAAAAAGCTACAACTGACCCAGTGCCAACAACAAGTGCTAAGAGAGCAACACTAAAGCGTTTCATACTCTTATCCTCTGAAAAAACTGAAACAATTAATACAAAAGTAGAGAAGTTATTCTAAAAAGTTCCCGTTACATGATAGAAATTTAACCAAGCCCTTTTGGGGCAGATGTAAGGGTGTAGGGGTGTAAGGGCAAAACAAGTCAAAAGTCAAAATTAATACTTTTGATTTTTGATTTTTGACGTCTCAGCTCATTTCGACTTCGCTCAATGTAAACCGCTCGACGTCAAAGCGCTAGCGTTGTCGAAGCTTTGATTTTTGACTTCCCCGGAGGGGTGTAGGGGTGTAAGGGGAAAGTAGCGTTATGTATTTGATTCAAACAAGAATTGCTATATTGATCGCAATAATCGGGTAGAACGTAGTTTGTGCATACGTCTAATCTAGTATTACTTCAAGCCCTTAATCATGAGCGATATATCTTAACGAGATATCAATGAAATTACAACAAACCAGCACCATAGAAGAAACTTTTTGGCAAGCAGTTCTCAATAGAGACTCCAGTTTCGATGGAAAACTATTCTACGGTGTTCGCTCTACAAGCATATACTGCAGACCGACTTGTCCTAGTCGAAGACCGAATAAAAACCAAGTTTGTTTCTTTCAATCACCACAAGAGGCTGAGACAGAAGGTTTTCGAGCTTGTAAGCGATGTCAGCCACAATATGAAATAGTTCAGAATTTGACGAAGGCTAAAATTTTGGCAGTCTGTCGCTACATTGAACAACAAGTTGATCGTATCCCAACTCTATCAGAACTAAGTTCTCAGTTTAAAATAAGTCCAAGTTACCTGCAAAGAGTCTTCAAACAAATGATGGGCGTATCCCCTTTTGAATATGCAGATGCAATTCGGAGCGATCGCCTCAAGCAGCGTCTTCAACAAGGAGAGGAAATTGCTGATGCACTTTACGACACGGGATATGGCTCAAGTAGCCGACTGTATGAAAAAGCATCCAAGCAACTTGGTATGACACCAAAGACTTATCGGTGTAGTGGTAAGGGAATGCACATTACTTATACTGTTGTGCCATGTTCTCTTGGAGATCTGCTTGTAGCAACAACAGAAAAAGGAATCTGCGCTGTGAAATTGGGTGATGAAGCAGATGAGCTAGAACGTCTTCTTCTTAGTGAATTCAATCAAGCGCAAATTGCACGTAATGACGACATACACCGAGACTGGGTACAGACAATCCTTGATTTCGTCAAAGGAGACATAGCCCACATCAATTTACCCCTTGATGTACGTGGGACAGCATTTCAAAAACAAGTCTGGCAGGCGTTACAGAATATTCCTTATGGCGAAACGCGTACCTATACTGATATCGCTCGTGAAATTAGTAAGCCTCAGGCAGTCCGCGCTGTAGGTAGTGCTTGTGGTGCTAATCCAATAGCGCTCATTGTACCATGTCACCGTGTTCTACGAACTGATGGCAATCTTGGCGGCTATCACTGGGGAATTGAGCGTAAACAAAAACTACTTGCACAAGAAGCACAACAAAAGGGCAAAAAGAGTTTGGTTAGCAAGCCTATTATAAAATAGCTTAAATTTTTCTTACTGTATTTATGTTGATCTCAGAATCACTCACACAAGAAACCCTTGCCCGTGCTTTGATGGAACTTGCCAATCGCGACAGCGATTTTGCTCACGTTCTCGAAACTCTGGGTTCTCCACCAATATGGGAAAGAAAAGCTGGTTTCCCAACGCTTCTGCGTATCATTTTAGAACAACAAGTTTCTTTAGCTTCTGCAAGGGCTATCTATGAACGCTTGTGTGCAGTTGTGGTACTACTGACGCCAGAAAATTTTCTCACACTTGATGATGTTCAGTTAAAAGCAATTGGCTTGAGTCGGCAAAAGACTGTGTACACTCGTGCATTGGCGAATGCTATTGTAAACGGTGAGCTTGACCTTGTTAAGCTAGAGACAATGGAGGAAACAATTATCCGGACTGAGTTAAAGCGGATAAAAGGTATTGGAGATTGGACTGTAGATATTTACTTGCTGATGGCGCTGCAACGCCCTGATGTTTTTCCCAAAGGTGATTTAGCATTGGCGATCGCCTTACAAAAACTCAAGAAATTGTCAGTACGTCCAACACCTGAACAACTCGAAGCCATTGCAGATAATTGGCGTCCTTGGCGTGCCGTCGCTGCAAGAATTTTATGGCACTATTATCTAAACAATCCTAATCGTAAAGGTTTTGAAAAAAGTTCTCCATCCGAGACGTAATTCTGCCAATAAACTTTAACGTGAAGACTAGGCACATTATCAAGTGCACTCTCTTAAATTGGTGTTGTGAATTCATTGAGAGCTTTTAATTCATTAATAATATCTGGTGGAAACACCCTAGAGTTCAAAACAGGAGGAAAAACCAAATATTCTGCTCCATACAGGAGTCCTTTACGGTGAAGCGAGATAGCTTCTACCAGGCGTAGAAACATGATTGGAATCCATAAGCACAATCTGCTGCTGTAAAAGTAGACAACGACTCGGCTCGTTGTGTACTCATACTGTGGGAGTGGATTTTGTAAAGGCGAAATCATACTCAATCAGGCTCATCTGTCAAAAGTTAGAAAAGACTATATCTATCATTTGACTGATTTTAGGAATAATAACAACTAACCTAAGCTAGTTGTTTACTACAGTTTTTTACGCTTATTATAACTGCGTCCAAAATGATTTGTCAGAAATTACTTAAAGTGTTTTTTTGAGGAAGAAAAATTGGTCTCATATAAATCGCTTTTGGATGTCAAATAACAATATATTCGTTTTGGAAAAAACCTACGAAGCACTGACGTAGATTTCGTCGATTTAGATTTCCAATTGTGGGAGAAAAGTACTAGCAAGGAGGGCTGCTTGAGTGCGATCGCGCAAGTGCAACTGACTCAAAATACTCGTGACGTGATTTCTGACTGTCCGTTCTGAGATGTAAAGTGTATGGGCAATCTCGCGGTTACTCAATCCCATTGCAATTAACCGTAAAACTTCTTTCTCCCTGGGGGACAGTTCTGCTAGTTCTGATGGAATGGCTGAGTGTACTGGTTCAGATATCTCAGGCGCATTTAGGGCTTTTTCAAACAATCCTGGTCCCATATGGGTGTAGCCTTGATGTACAGCTCGAATGGCGATCGCCAAATCCTCAAGCGGTGTATGCTTCAACAGATAACCTTTTGCTCCATAGCGCATGGCTTGTGAAACATATTCATCATCATCAAATGTTGTCAGTACCAGAATGTTTATTTCTGGAAATCCCTGACAAATCAACCGAGTTGCAGCAACGCCATCCATAACGGGCATTCTAACATCCATCAGGACGACATCTGGTTGCGATGGTGTTCCATAAAGTCTCTGCAATACTTCTATGGCAAGTTGACCATTTTCAGCGTCACCAACCACTTGTAAATCTGGTTTTGATTCCAGTAAATTCTTAAGTCCTTGACGAATAATCACTTGGTCGTCTACCAGCAACAGTCGAATCATAAAATTTTCGATTTTGGATTTTTTGTTGCAGGTTCAGAATTCATCATACTAGAGTTTAGTATGGGTATGCTTACTTGAATTCGGCATCCCGCTCCTTGTTTGCTAATAATATTAAAATTACCTCCTAATGCAGTTGCTCGTTCTCGCATTCCTTGAAGTCCAAAACCTGTGGTGTTTTGTTCTGGATAAAAGCCTTTGCCGTTGTCTTCCACAAGCAGGTTTATCCTTCCAACTTGCGTCTGCAACTGCACAGTTACCTGAGTAGCTCCGCTATGTTTGGATATGTTGGTCAGTGCTTCTTGTAAAATGCGATAGATAACAGTACTCACCTCAGAAGTCAGAGAATATCTCAGGCTAATTTTACACTCTGGTGTGAGGGTTGTTGCGCTGCTAAAGTCTCGGATAAGGTTGCCAATTGCATTTTCTAGAGATTTTCCGCGCAATGGATCAGCTCGCAGTGTTGCGACAGAACGAGAGACTTCCTGCAATGCTTGGTAACCGAGCTGTTTTACTTGTTGGAGAAACTCTATGGCTTTATCAACATTAGAAGGCAATAATAGCAAAGCATTCTCTAACTGAATTGTCTGAGCAGTCAGAGCATGTCCTAGGGAGTCATGAATTTCACGGGCAATGCGGTTGCGCTCTTGTAAAGTTGCCTGGTTTTCAATTCGCAAAGCATACTGGCGTAGCTGCTCATGAGCAACTGCTAGTTCTTGGCGACTTCTGCGTTCTGCCAACACAGCATTCACTAGTAGCAAAACAAAAGTCAACGTCAAAGCAAAAGTAATCGCATTATTCAGTATAAAATTAATTGTGTTAGGCGGCGGTATTGGTGGTCCCATATAACCCCTTCCATGTCCCAATGGCATTTTGAAGAAAACAGGGGTTCGACTAATTCGTAAAAACTCTGTGTAGACGTATGATATGTATACTAGAGCGGTAACAATTAAGCGACCTTGTAAATTGAACATTTGGCAACTGCGAATCACCGCAATTAACCCAAGCAGGGGAGCACAGCGAAGATGACTGTTTGTCAAAGCTGGTAGCACTGGTAGCAAAAGAATCCCCAATTCTACTACCGTATAAATAACTTTGTAACTGAACTTCTGCTTTGGTAACCTTAAACCCATGACTCCAAACACAACAATCCTCAAGACAGTGAACCAAGGAGAAGTGTGGAATGGGTAGATCGGGGGAATTAGGAATTCTGCTAACAGACTCATGCCCAATAACAGCCATTCCAAATAAAGTAACAAGCGCAGGGAAGGGAAAGAAAGTGACATTTCACTGACAGCAAACATTTAGGGTGCAACATTTGGGCTACTTTTTACCGTATTTTATGTGAAAGTTTCAGACTAGCGCTTGCTATCCTATTTTTATTCGGTAAAGACTATGACAAAAGTCACAAATTGATGGTTACTTTATTCCCAAGATGTTTAGGACTTTTGCTTCATGTGATCTATGGGGGGAATCATTTACGATAGCAACATGCTGGCAAAGAAGAACAAGAGTGAGAAATAAGTGGAGTGGCTATAAAACTTGACAACAGATGCAGACTGTTATCACACCAACAGAATTAGAAAAAATTCGCTCGTTTGAGCTCAATTGATACTCGTGATGGAGTTGTTGGTAAGAATTACGAGTGATCAATTGCTAAATATCCATGCTCCAGTTCCCCCCAGTTCTTTGAAAATAGAGAATTGGGGGTTTTTTTATTTTTAGGTTAACATATTCGCGTTTGCACGTTGCGGGAGTAGTGCGCCAGAAAGTTAAAGATATGCGAGCCAGTAGACATATTTACGAGTTACGAGAACCTCTTTCCAAGGGATGAAGTTACTTTTGAGTAGGCTGCTATACACTTTTTTTTAGTAAGCAGTTATTTTTTACATAAATTTATTAAGACATTATGCAAACTCAAAACGCTGAAATACTACAAAAACTGTTTGAAGAAGAACTGACTGACGATGAGTTGCTCGCGATCATTGCAGGCGTTTTAGAAGATGATGTTGTAAAGAACACTTCCTATCAGCACTGATGTTCCAGCAACTATATAGATATAGAAAACCCCAGTCCTAACCTTAGACTGGGGTTCTCGGTTATACTCTTTCACAAAAATCCTGATACATTTGACTCCCCCTACTTCACGGCAGGTGCTACAACGGGGGGAACCCCAACGCCCTTCGGGTTCGCCAGTCGCCTACGGAGGGAAACCCTCCTGCAGCGCTGGTCTCACCAGATGCCTGCGACGGGAAACCCGTCTATGTCCTGCGGACACGCTAGCCCCGAAGGGGGCGCTACGCAAACGCTATCAGCACTGGCTCCGCAACGCACTGCCTCCCCTACTCCCCCACTTGCCCATATGCATCAACTTTAAAGTGAAACGGTATTAGCGGTTGCATAAAGTGACTTACCAGCCAGTTATTCTTCCAGTTGCTCCTGTTCTTTCAACAACTTTTCTAACCATAACCCTCCTGTTTCCAGGTTAGTTATCGCTACCTCTCTAGAGCGGTTAGGCGTTGCATTATCTAGTCGCTTCAGCCCAAGGATAACTTCCGATAGCATCTCAAGTAGCTCTTCATCAGTTTTATAGTGTTCCATTTATACGCTCCTCCACTTACGACCAAAGGCAGTATTGTACCACTTGTACGCGTCAGCCCAAAAACAAACCCTCGTTAGTTTTATCTAACAAGGGAATAAAATAGCTGTGGTGACGGTTATCACCTTGCAGTATTTTAACCTTTCTTTAATGGTTAGATGGTATCGACATCAAGAACCCAACAAAAGCTAAATCAGCCAGCAAAGCATGTTGCAGAAGTTGCCTACTGGCTGATTATAAAGTAAAAAATATTAAGCAAAAACATTCACCAGATCAACTCACATTGTGGGAGCAGTAACTCACACCTTCTCGCTACTAATGAGAGCAGTTCCTTATCCGAGAGTTCTTCAGCTACGTTACTTGCCATGAATGTGGATATACAACAGACTGCGATGTTGCTGCCGCAATAGTGGTGGAACAGAGGGGTCTTGCAGCTGCGGGACTCGTGAGTCTTGCCTGCCTGAGGATGTCACTTATTACTTACCCACTACTTTATGGAATTGACTTGATAGGCTTGAACGACAATACTACATATCCGGATTTAAGCCCCCACTGTTCCCCTTCAAGGATATAAATTATTTCTCTTTTGCAACTGCGACCTGTAGCTTTCATCTGATTTTCAGGGTCTACTTCGATTAAGTTGAGATGATCACCTATTTTAAAATCTCGGTCATTTTCACGTAGTTCAAAACTTTTTTCATCATTTACTATAGTTTCAAAGAAAGATTTCCAAATTATCAAGTTGTGTGTTTTCATACAATCACCAAGTTCATATCCAGAACCATCGTCAATTCGCTAGCAATCTCCTACGTTTCATTTTGGAAGAATAATGTATAATTGCAGACAAGTACAAAAGAACAACATACAATCACTTTAAATTGCGAGTGATTGATATTAATCTATAGATGTGTAGTTTTTTGCTGTCTACATATGTGCTAAAGCTCGCACCAAGTTATAGCAGAGATGTAGACAGCAAGTCAAATTGAGAGGTTTGACTGTTAACTGATCACGGAATTAATAGGTATAAATTTGTTTAACTGTCTTAACTGTCTTAACTGTCCTTGTGTGTTTTTTTCACTCGTGTTAAGCTACTTACGTTTTGTACTTTTTCCAATAATTGATGTCATTAACCTCTAGTGTTTCTAAATATGTTTCACGTACTATACACATGGATTTTAGTGAATAATCTGATACCTAGCAGTGGTGATTTTAGCCATTGTTGGTATGCTGTATGCGATCTGTACGGAGCGCAGCAGCGTTTGCGCAGCGCCCCCTTAGGGGCTAGCTATCGCTGCAAAATGCACCGCAGTTGGAAGAATTGTTATTGGTAACGTTTTAAATCCTGTGAACGGCTACTTACTGCCAAACTTTCACTAACCGATACTTTTTAAAGCATTGTTTTTGCAGATCGAGCGCAACATGGGGCGGCAAATCTAAGTTAACAAAGCCATCACCAGCATAAGTTCGGTTATGAACCACTTTCATCAGATCAGCCGTTAGCTGCATATCCTGAACTGTGAGATATTCGTAGATGGATTGAGCATTGATATTGGATTGACGCTCAATGCCTCGAAAATCGCGATCGTAGCTTCTTTCTCGAATTGCCTGCTCTAAAATCGTGAAGTTTGAGATCACACCGCGCAGCCCGTTCTCAATTAATCGCTGCAACTGGCCCGTGAGAATCAAATTACGCTCAAGACCATCAAGCCAGACGGATTGCCCGTGCTGCCGGAGGGTTTGTAGAAGGTTCATCAACGATCCAACTTAAGCGTTGTATTGAAATCAATTCCTATAGGTAAATTTTTAGTCTCGTAGTGACCAGATGTTTGTCAGAATTCAGCTTGGGCTGATATTTTTCAATTAGGATGGAAGCGGTTTGCTGATTGCTCTGCGCGTGTCGAAGCTCTCCAAACGCGATAAGCCCGAGGACTTCGGCGTGAGCGCTACAACGACCGGCTCAGCACAAGTCAGTCGTTCGCGCAGCGTGCGCTTTGCGCATACGCTTGACGCTCCGCCTATCACATTTTCTATACATTGACCAAGCTGCTCGCTCAGTTTCTCTTGCAAGTATGAGCTAGCTCAAAGAAGTTGTTGAACAAAGCTGTCAGAATAGATGTAGTTCAAAGTTATGAGGGTTGCGATATGACTCTGACAAAAGCAAACACAACCACATGGAGAGTAAAAACTCTCGCCAAACTTAACCCATAGGAAAAACTATGAAAACACTACTGAAAAGATCCACGTTACTCCTTGCTCTAACAACCTGTATTTTGGGTAATTTCTCCTTAAGAGCTTCTGCTGATTCTACTGCTGACTTAATCCTCAGTATGAAATGCCAGGGTGGATACAATATCGATATTTGGAAAAAGTATTCTTCGGGTGAACTTCTCTACCGCTCTACAAGTTCCCACGGTGATTTGAGTTTAGGCAGAGGAACTAGCAAACGCACAGAAGGTGTTCGAGTGTATAAGTTTCGGAATAGCAATTATGAATATTGGGTGTGGGATGGCACGCTGGATAGTCAGCAGTCTGGAACTTTAGAGGTGTATAAAGACAATACTATTTTAATGCAGCAGGCTTGTACGAAAAGTTGATAATTGAATCATTGTCAATTCACTTCCATATTGCTCCGACTTACTTAGGCTCAGCTGAATCTGCTTTGATTGATGCTATAGCATTTCAATTGCTTCTATAAGCTAGCTCAAACTTGAAGGGGCGATCGCCGGAGGCGCTTGCACTCCTAACGCCTGAAACAGTACAGTACAGGAGAATTTCATGACTCAATATAGGACTTACGCACAGGTAACGGAAAAACAAGGAGTCAACTATGAAGATTTTTGTTGCAGGGGCAACGGGAGCGATCGGTCGTCCACTAATCGCGCAATTGCTTGATAAAGGGCACGATGTCGTGGCGCTGACCCGTTCTCCAGAAAGAGCACAAACTTTAGCCCAACAAGGTGTAGAACCAGCGATCGCAGATGTGTTCGATGCAGATGCCGTCAAAGCAGCTCTCACCCGCGCTCAGCCGGAAGTGGTGATTGAACAACTCACCGCCCTCCCCAAAACCTATACTGGTGAGTCGATGAGCGCCGCAGCACCATTTAACCGTCGTATTCGTCTAGAAGGGGGTGCCAATGTGCTGGCAGCAGCGCAAGCGGGTGGTGTACGTCGTTACCTGAGACAGTCGATCGCATTCTGGGCGGTTCCCGGTAGCGGATTGGCACATGAAGAAACGCCACTTGCTTTTGATGCCTCGCCTGCAGTTGCAGCAGATGTTTGCACGGTGAGCGAGATTGAGCGTCGCCTCCTGGAAACGCCCAACATAGAAGGAATTGCCCTGCGCTATGGCTTCTTCTACGGACCAGGTACCTGGTTTGCAGCCGATGGAGACGTTGCCCAACAAGTGCGACAGCAACAGTTTCCCATCGTTGGGAATGGCTCAGGTGTCTGGTCGTGGGTTCACGTTGAAGATGTGGCGATCGCTACAGTTGCGGCAGCGGAACAAGGCAATCCTGGCATTTACCTGATTACGAACGATCGCCCCTTAGAGGTGCGCGTGTGGCTCTCTGCATATGCCCAGTGGCTCAATGCTCCACCACCACCGCAGATATCAGTTGAGGATGCTCTGCGAATCGGTGGTGCGGATGCGGTCTACTACGGTACTCAGATGCGAGGCGCATCGAATGCCAAAGCAAAACGCGAATTAAATTTTCAGCCGCGATCGTTGGAATGGCTGGTTGACACTGCTGTTGCTCATGCTAGCTAAGCTGTTGCGCATTAAAAATGCACAACAGCAAGGCAGAAGGCAGACGGCAGAAGGCAGAAGGAAAGAGGGTTTCAATGATTGATTAGACTAAAAGAATATGCAAATGAAAAGCGCGACAGCTTAACAAAGCCAGAAGCAATATGAACATTGTCTTAATTAAATTCATTTTTCTTTTTGGAGGAGTGCTGCTTGCGAGCGTGATCACAGCTTGTAATGCCTCTGCCAGAACACAGTCAGCTTCCGCGAATACCCCATCGGTTGCAAGTCTGTTGATTGCGTCCACTCCGACACAGCCAGCAACATCTCCTACTCAAAGCACCTCCAGTGCGAACCCACTACCAGTCTCTCCTACACAAATCGCTGCTGGTGACAAGCCGCAACAGAGGGAAGCAGTTCAAGTTATTCGTGATTATTACAGCGCCATCGCTCGTCGAGACTACGAACAAGCCTACTCTGCTTGGGAAAGAGACGGTGCTGCCAGCCAGCAGTCGTTTAAGCAATTCAAGCAAGGTTTTGCCAACACCAGATCTATTACTTTAAAGGTAGGAGAACCCGGTAGACTAGACCCGGCAGCAGGCTCATTATACATTAAGATTCCGGTTACTGTTACTGCCATTACCAGGAATGGAACCCCAGAACGATTTCGTGGCAGCTATGTTCTGCGACGAGTCAATCATGTTCCCGGATCAACTCCAGACCAACGTAGATGGCATCTCTACTCGGCGAATATTATTCAAGTCAAATAGGTGCGATCTACCGAGCGCAAATAAATCAAACTGACTCTAGACATTATATTCACCTTGGGCGATCGCTTCTAACTTCGCTTATGCCAATCAACAATTTATAGGGGGAAGTAAGATGAAGATTGCTAAATATGGAACAATGATCGTGGTCATGCACGCGATCGCTAATGGACTGCATGGTGTAGCACATATAGAACCCATTTGACATCTTTTACAGTGTTGAAGTAAAGTTACGGCAAAAGCCTTATCCAGCAACCATGCCATACTCCAGCAGCCTAACAGACGAAGAGTGGGAAATTCTTGAACCTCTACT
>NZ_JABXYX010000017.1 GCF_017982655.1 Brasilonema sp. CT11
GTTTTAGCTCAACGTTGCTGTGTTTTATCTGAAATGACGTCGGAAATTTCTGCTCTTACTAACTATCATTGGTGGCCTTCTACCGATACAGGATAAAGGGGGTTATCAATGCGGATTTCGTATTACTCTGACAGAATATTGGCGGATAAGGCACAGAATTTAGAAAGTGCGATCACATCCTATTCTGCTGCTTTGTCCGTTTATACCAAGGACGCCTTCCCCCAAGATTGGGCAACAACGCAAAATAATCTCGCCCGTGCTTACGTCAAGAGAATACACGGGTACTTGCTTAGAAAAAATCACTGATGTTGGAGGAGACAGCCCTAAATTATGGCAAGATTTTCTAAATCGCTCCTGTCAGCAATGGCAACAACAAATACAAACTGATATTAACTACCTTACCCCTGCTCAAGAGTTGTTTGGACGGATGATTGATACCATTCGGGGTATTGTAGAAACAGAACAAGCCGAACGCGATCGCTCTCTAGAAAACACCATCCAAATCGTTGATGTTGGCTTAGGTGCAGGTGCGATCGTCTCTGGGGTAGTCACACAATTTATCCACGATATGAAAGATCCCGTTTCGGTTCCATATCTTAAGGTTTCAGTTTCTCCAATGTTTTTATCATTATTTTGGAGTCTTGTGGCTACCTTGTCTTTTGGCGCTTTGGCTTGGTTTTGGACTAAAATAAGTAACAGGAAAATTAAAGCCAATTACCAATTAAAACATAAGCAGACCAAAAGCTAGGAGAACTGTAGTTAGGATGTTTCAATAGTTGTAGCTGAGCAAGACGCAAAGCTTGTGCTTTAGTCATGTTGGCGTTCTTCAACTGTGTATAAAAAGCACCAACAAACTGTGCTGTTGATTCATCATCAATTTGCCACAAGGATGCTACTGTACTGCGTGCGCCCGCTTTGAAGGCTGCACCAGCTAAACCTAAAGCTGCACGGTTATCTCCGGCTGCTGTTTGGCAAGCACTTAAAACCAACAGTTGCACACCTTCTGGTTTCTTTTCATCCCGCGTACGAAGGATATTGTCGAAATCTATAACGTTAATTGGACCATTGGCAGCTAAGATAAAAGTCTGATCAGCACGTGAACTAAACTGACCGTGTGTTGCCAGATGTAAAATGTTGAAGCGAGTAGCATTCACTTTGCTCATCCAAGCTTGTTTGGTGAATTGCTGATCCAAAAGGCTGGTTGTTGATATTCCAGCTTGGGCTATCAGGTTTAACTCTGTCTTAATTGCAGGTAAGGGTGAAAATTGGCTATATCCCAGTGGCGGTTGAGTCAGCCCTGCAGTGAGAGCGTTCAGCCGCACCCGCGCTAGGGGTTTGGGATTTTGAAGTTGCAAACCTATGCTCAGGGCGATCGCATATTTCTCCACTAAATATTGCTTGCCATCGTAAAGTGCAGATAGCGGTATATTGCGCAACGCTCCATCAGGTATAAACACGAGGGTGTTTACCCCACTTTTTTGCAGTTGAGACTCAATTGGTTTGATCAACCAATTATACACCTGTTGCGACTGGGTTTTGAATGCTTTGATCGCATATGGTTGGACAAGATTCTGCCGCAGTTCGCCGACAATTTTTTCCACTTCGGCTTGGCTAATCTTGGTGCTATAGTGTTGCAAGGGTTGTTTAGGGATTTTGACAATAACTTGAAGTTCGTCTTCAAGAATAATCGGGTAAAGAATAGCAGTGGTGGGGTTATCTCGATCTACTACTTTGTCGAGTAGAACTTTTTGACCGAGTAAGCAAGCTTGCCGAAAGAAATTGTCTAATTCTGCTAATTGTAATGCTTCAATTTGCTGACGAGCTTTTTCTAAATTTTTGTTGGATGGTTCTTTTTGGTGCTGTTGTAGCAGTAATTCCACTGATTCGCGATAAACAGGTTCTACACTGTCTCGAAAGGAGAATTGTACATCTTGTGTCACTGCTGCTAAGTCACTGCGCAAAGACTGGAGTGTGTCTACAGCAGTATCGTAGGCTGCGATCGCTTTCTTTATATCTCCTTTTGCCTTGAGTAACCTTCCAAGTTGCCATTGCCAGCGATAAGCAATTTCTGGTGCGTGACTTGCCTGTGCTAATTGTAACGCTTGTTGCGTCAAATTTTGCGCCTCGAACCACTGCCCAGTTTTTTCGTACAAACCACCCAAACTTCCCAAAGCATATGCCTCTGATTGCTTGTCACCCAAATCACGGGCTTGTTGAACAGCAGTAGTCAGGAGTTGAGTAGAGGAAGATGGGGTGAGTGTTTGTCCTCCTAACGCTTCGACTCCGCTCAGCGTTAGCTTCCCGAGACTATGAGCAAAGTTAATCCGAGCGTAGATAGCAGAACGAGTCAGGGGGAGTGTGTCGAGTTGGGGTTGAATCAATGGTATCAGAGTTTGCGCTTGTGCTAATTGTTGATTCTCAATCAGAAGAGTCAAGTGATTGAGTTGCGCTTGGACTTTTGTCAGAGGTGAGGGAGATACTTGAACTGTTTTTTGATAAAATTCTATTGCTTGTTGTGTTTGCTGCTGTGTAGTGGCGTTATTTCCTAAACTAAAAAGACTTGCGCCGATCTGGGCTGGAGATTTCAGGCGTTGGGCAATTTCCAGACTTTGTTGTAAAGCATCTTGAGAATCTTTGAGTTTACCTACTACCTGAAGCACATCACCAAGCGATCGCAACCCCACTGTCTTTTCTAAAGAGTCTGGCTGTGATTGTAAAATTTTAGAAACATCTTCCAGGGTTTTTTCTGCACGACGGTAAAAACCTTGAGTTCGCAATGCTTCTGCTTGATTGATGCGCGATCGCACCACGCCATTTTTATCATCAATATTGCTATAAACCTTTTGCGCGTCCTGCCAAGTTACCAAAGCTTCTTGTGGTTGTCCTGTTACGAGTTGCAAACGACCTAGTATATCAAGACTTTGGGCAAGAACTTTAAGTTTCGGGTGTGCTTGTCCCCTGATCTGCTGCTGCGGATATCCTAAAATATTTAAGCTTTGTGCGATCGCCTGCTTTGCATCATTCCACGCACCAAGTTGTTGGTAAGCCAAACAAAGGTTACTCAAAGTTGCAGCAAGTCTGAGATTATCTCCTTGCGATCGATATTGCAGAGCTTCTTGCTGCAAGACTTGCACAGTTTCAGCATACCGTCCATTATCATACAGCACTTTTCCCTCTTGCTGTAAAGAAGTAGCAGCAGCAGGTGAGGCAGGAAGTTTTGCCAGCACAGGTGAACCAAGGACACACAACAAAGCGGTTATAACAGCCAAAACAAAGTAATACCGGATGAAATTGTGTCTGTTCATATACTTACTTCTGCTTAGGAGCAGTACAAGAAAACTAATGAGTAAATTAAATCAGTGAACAGTCAATAGCTGATAACTCATAACTGATATAGAATTCCTATTTGATTTTTGAACGGAACTCAGTACAGTTTCCTGTTAAGCGTTCCCTCTCTCTACGAGTAATTCAGAAGTCAAACCGGATTCCTATAACTGATAACTGTTAAAAAGGATTAACAATGATAGAAAAATACAAACCGTTTTCCTGCCATGTATTTTTCTCCCCTGGTATGGAAATTATCGGAATACCCCAGTCCAAGCGGGCAGTTAGCCAGTTTTCAAGTTGTAGACGCAACCCTAACCCCCCAGAAACAAGTGTATTATCTTCTAGCTGCAAATTACTACCCTGTCTACCAGAACGGTTCCAGCCTGTGCCAACATCAAAGAAGGGGGTGACTTGCAAAAGGTTATTGCGTCCAGAGAAGCGAACAATGGGAATTCGCACTTCAGCAGAAGCAAATATACCATTGTCTGTTAGTAATGCATCTTGGCGGTAGCCTCGGACACTTTCTATACCACCTAAGCTAAATTGTTCAAATGGAATAAGCGGTCGGTCTGCAAATTGTACGTCTCCTCTCAGTAATAGCACGGTATCGCGAGCTAATAACCGCACCCACTGTGCTTGTCCTCTCCAAGCGAAGAAACTATTGGCATCAAAAGCGTCAAGTCCCAAACTGAACTGAGAACGAAACGCAAGAACTTCCTGACTGCTGCGCTGCGTCCATTCTTGAAAGAAACGTACAGCACTAATCCGTGTTTTTCCTTCGTCATCTGCACCGTAATTCCCCACTGCACTTGAAAAGGGAATTTCCCCATTGAGTAAATTGGCTTTACTTTCGCGGCGAGTTGCACTCACACCTAATGCTAATTCCTGAGTTGGAGATTGGATGATGGGCTGGCGTAGTGTGAGTTCGTAGTAGGTAGAGTCGGATTGAATATCAAGGGTATTAAAAGGTCTTTCGATAATATCGCTATCAGAAAAGCCAAAGCTAAAGCTAACAGTACCATTACGGGCATTAAAAGGAACAGAGTAGCTAAAATCAAAAGCATTGCTACCATCAGTATTAGTATAACTAGCGATAACGCCATCGCCCCATCCAAAAAGATTGGCTTCGCTGAGTTGGATTTGCCGACGGAAACTACCTACAGCCGGAGAACGCCCATTATCTAAGGCAATTTGTACGTTAAAAGTATCTGCCTCTTTAACTTTCACTTCTAACAAATTTACCCCCGCACGCGAACCTGCAGATAGTTCAGCAGATAAGTTGCTAATCAAGGGATTGAGTTGCAAAAGTTGCAATGCTTCGAGTAGACGTTCTCGGTTCAAAGGTTTGCCTGTCGCTAGGGCAATGCGACTTCGCACGTAGCCAGGATTAAGTCTGCGTGTGCCTGATACTTTTATGTTTTCCAGATAACCCTCAACCACTCGGATTTCTACGTTTCCTTCTTGAAGCTTCTGTGGTGGAATAAAGGCTCCGGATGTGATGTATCCTTTCTCAAGATACAGTTGTGTGATTTTCGTTCGTATCTCGAATAATTCTGCAAGTGTAATTGGGCGGTTGATGTATAATTTCGTAATTTTGGCAAAATCTTTAGGGCTAAAGACTGTACTACCTGTGACTTCAAATTTTTTAACAGTGATGGTTTGAGAAACATCACTAGGTGTTGGCTGTTCGGGAGTGGCGGGTGTTGTGGTGGGTGGAGGAAGTAATTGATCTGGTGGTGGTAAGGGGGAGGGAGGCGCTTGTTCTGGAAGTGGCTGGGTAGAAGGCGGCTGATTATCCCGTTGTAGAGGCCCTTGGGGTGGAGTTTGGGCGAGTTGATCGTTTATTGGCGTTGTGTTGATAACTTGTGCTTGTAGTGGTTGTGCCATCGGCTTTGCCTCGCTGGGTGCCATACTCCCAAAGGCAGCCGCCCAAGGGGCGATAAGCCAAAGGCTTGACGCTACGCGTATCGCTACGATGATTGGAACCAAGCTCAAACAATACCAGTCTTTATATAACCTTAAATTTTTGCAACTTTTAGCGAGCATGATAACAGGGAAGTGATATAGGGGAACAAACAGAATTTAGTGCTAGTTTTTAGGCATCAACAATCAATGCCTGTGATTCGATAATTTTAGAGGAATCGGAGTTCTAGGGCACAAAGTTGAAGGATTATTGTTTTGTGTGATGAATGACTAAAATTGGCGCTATTTTTCGTCTGTTTGCGGCAGAAATCAAACAAGATGACTTTTGCAATCTTGTGAAAATAGCTCACAGTATGCTTGAAAGCCAAGATTACAGCATCTGAAACTCGCAATTCTTGGATAGAATACAAAAAGAACTTATGGAGGTAAGGAGACTCGAACTCCTGACATCCTGCTTGCAAAGCAGGCGCTCTACCAACTGAGCTATACCCCCTTAATAGGTCAATGAATGGTCATTTATCTGAACGTTATTATTTTAACCTAATATTATTGTTTTGCGAAAGGGGATTTACAAAAAAATGACCATAGTTGTTGCAGCACTATATAAATTTGTTAAGTTGCAAGACTTTGCAGAGAAACAATACCCTCTGCTTTCTTTATGCCAAGCCCATAACGTTAAGGGAACAATTCTATTAGCACCGGAAGGCATTAACGGTACAGTCGCAGGTTCTCGTCAGGCAATTGACTCAGTTCTGTTGTTTTTGCGATCGGATTCTCGCTTAGCAGACTTGGAACACAAAGAGTCTTATGCTGATGATTCACCATTTGACCGCATGAAAGTGCGTTTGAAAAAAGAAATTGTTACTATCGGATTGCCTGGAGTTGATCCCAATCAACAAGTGGGTACTTATGTCAACCCCAAAGATTGGAATACTCTGATTTTGGATCCACAAGTCACCGTGATTGACACCCGCAACGATTATGAGGTGAGTATCGGAACCTTCAAAAAAGCGCAAAATCCTCAAACTGAATCATTCGCTGAATTTCCAGAGTATGTTCGCAACCATCTCGATCCCAACAAGCATAAAAAGGTTGCCCTGTTTTGTACTGGGGGAATTCGCTGCGAAAAAGCTTCTTCCTTTATGCTGTCCCAAGGATTTCAAGAAGTTTATCACCTCAAAGGTGGAATTCTCAAATATTTAGAAGAAGTTCCAGAGTCTGAGAGTTTCTGGGATGGTGAGTGTTTTGTCTTTGATCAACGCATTGCTGTGCGTCATGGGTTAGAACCAGGTAGTTATGATATGTGTCCAAGTTGTGGACATCCGATTTCTGAGGCTGATAAATCATCTTCCAAGTACCAAGAAGGCGTTTACTGCCCGTCTTGTTTTGATACTCTTTCAGAAGATAAAAAGGCGCGCCAACAGGAGAAAAAACGACAGTTGGATTTGGCTAGAAAGAAGATTGGGGATTTGTAGATTAATTAAATCAGTGAACAGTGAATAATGAACAGTGATAACTGATAACTGGTAACCGATAACTGATAACTGATAACTGTTAAAAACCTCACCATCCCCAACTTCCAGGTTCACCTTTAAAAGGTCCAACAATATCACTCGTTATCCAACCACCGTAGAAATTCCCTGGTTGCGGTTGTACTTTTTCTCCATTAACGTAACAAGCATCCATAACATGAGCATACAAAGCAACATAATCTTTCATTGATGCAAAAGCAGGTGTAGGATTGGGATAAAACCATGCAACGTTCTGGACTTGTTTCTCACCAACACGAATTGTGTAGTAACCAGCGCGTCCCTTCCACTCACAAAAACTAGATTGTGGTGTGAGCAAGAAGTATTCCATTTTGATATCTTCAGGCGGGATGTAGTAACTAGGTGGGTGGCTGGTTTCTAAAACACGTTTAGCACGGTGAGTGTCTGCAATACTAACACCGTTAAAAATGATTTGAATATGTTTATTAGTATCCTCAAGCCGAGGTGGACGAGGATAGTCCCACACTGATTCTTGTCCGGGACTAGGTTCAATGCGTTGGGGTCTAAACATTTTGGATTGTATAATTAGATCTCGAATCACAGATTAACACAGATAAATCATCGTTAATCTGTGATTTGATTTTCAAGCGAGTCTTGTACGGCAAAAACCCACAAACCTTGCCATAAAAAAAAGATTTTTTACCTTATGAGTTGGTGAGTCAGGAGTTGCTGTAGAGTGCAAGGGCGCAGCCCGTTGTATTTTCAAGCTAAGTCTATTTTGATTTGCTTAACGAACTTGTTTAAGACTGTCAACTTCCTTCGTAAACAACTCAGTAAATAAACTCATAACAGTCCGTTCTTCTCGAACTTTGATATTCGCCTTAACACCCATGCCTGACTGCAAGGACAATTTTTTACCACGAGTATTGAGAGATTGTTGTGCTAAACGGATTTTTACTGGAAAACGATAATATTGGTGTGTTTGATCTGGTGGTAATGCATCTGAACCAATCGAAACGACTTCTCCTTTAATATCACCAAACTCGCTGTAAGGATAAGGATCAAGTCTGACATCAGCTTTCATTCCTTCCTTAACAAAACCAATATCTTTGTTCGTGATAAAAGCTTCTGCAATAAAGTTATCGGTTGGCACAATTGTCAAGAGCTTCTGAGTGTTGTTTGCCACAAAACCAGGGTTTTTAGCTTGTAAATCAAAAACAACGCCAGACACAGGAGCGTGAATCTCTTGGTATTTAATGTTTGTTTGCGCTTGTAATATCTTGCTATTTACATCAGCCAGTTGCTTTTCATTCTCAAGCAGAATTCTAGAGATTTGGCTATCAATTTCGGCAACACGCTTACTGTTCTCAGCTATTTTTTCCTGGACATTTTTACCAGAAACAGCGATTGTATTTGTTGTCTCTTGCTGTCCCTGTTGAATTTCATACTTCAGACGTTGATCTTCTTTAACAAATTGTGCGGCTTGTGCTGTCAGATTTTGGACTTGTTTTTTTTGTTGTAGATATTGAAGCTGAGCGATCGCTCCTTCTTCTGATAGGAGCTTCATTCTATCTAAAATCACTTGCTCAATTGCTAAACTTGCTTTGGCGTCGCCAAGTTGAACTTCATTTTGAGCCAGTTTCTGCTTGCTTTGTTCGACTTTTAATTGCGCCGCAGCAGAACGAGAATCTAATTCTTTTTTAGCCATTGCTAAACGTTCTTGTTCCTCTGTATTAAAACCTGCAACAGCGCCAGTGTTTTTCAATTCCTTACGCAACAGTTCATTTTCTGCTACTAATGCTGCTCGATTTTTTAAAAGAAAAGCAGCTTCTCTAGATAGTTTACCTCGTAAAAATTCCATTTCAGCCGCACTACTAGAACCAACCTGTATCAAACGGCGGTAAAGCTGATTTTCTTGCATCAAGGAAGTACGAACTTTTCTCAGAGAATTTAATTCACCATTAGTCGTCACAGAATCAAAAATTAGCAGTAAATCTCCAGGCTTGACTTTTTGCCCATCTTTAACATAAACTGCTTTCACCACTCCACTAACTGAAGCTTGGATATCTTTAACTGTTCCTTGCGGCTTCAATTGACCTTCTGCAGGAACAACTTGCTCTATTTTGGCAAAGTATGCCCAACCAATTCCAAAACAGGCTAACACCATTAATGTCACCATGATAGTTCGTGACCAAAATGGAGATTGGCGTAGCACAACAGATTCTTCTAATGGTTCAAAGTTAGGCCGTTTGAAATCTGTTTCAGATGTTCTAGGAGGCTTAAATTGGGCAGTAAGTATTTTTGAACTTGAAGACTTTTTACTTTTTTGAGACGTTCCGTTACCGTTATGACCATTAAAGCGATTATCAAAATCAGTCATGGTATTTACCTGGGAATGAGGATAAAGATGACGAAAAGGAGAAACAATTAAATTTCAGAATTATGAATCAAATCTATTTTATAGTTTGATCATTTCTGATTTTTCTTACAGTTGGACTTCTTGTTGATTATACAGGTAGAAATAATGACCTCTCAAAGCCATCAAATCATCATGGCTTCCTTGTTCTATAACTTTACCATTATCCATCACCACAATAATATCTGCATTCCTAATAGTGTTGAGACGGTGGGTGATAAAAAACACTGTGTTACCCTTGAATGTCTCTGCTAAATTCAGACAAACTTGCCGTTCGGTAGGGTAATCTAATGCGCTCGTTGCTTCGTCTAAAACTAATAATTTTGGTCTTTGTAAGACAGAACGAGCAATAGCTATTCTTTGTCTTTGTCCACCAGAAAGTCCAGCCCCTCTTTCGCCCACTCGCGTATTATAACCATTGGGCAAGCTCATAATAAATTCGTGTGCAGCGGCAACTTTTGAAGCTTCAATAATTTCCTCAGTTGATGCATCAGGATTCGTCAGAGCAATATTTTCCTGAACCGTTCCATCAAATAACAGCGTCTCTTGAGGAACGACACCAAGCTGTCGTCGTAGAGAATAAAGTTCTACTTTGGCAATGTCGTAATCATCAATTAAAATTCTACCAGCTTCGGGTTCGTAAAGTCGCAGCAGCAACTTCATCATTGTACTTTTACCAGAACCGCTTTGCCCGACTATTCCAACAAATTTACCTGCGGGAAAATTAATAGTAACATTGCAAAGTTGCAATGGTCCATTGCTTGCAAACCTGAAGGCAACATTGTCATATTTCACTGATCCAACAACCGGAGGTAATGTGATATTGTCGCGGTCTTTCTCTGCTTCTTGTGGCGTATCGACAATATCACTTAAACGCTCTAAGGATAAGGCAGTTTCTTGGAAGTTCTGCCAGAGCTGAGCTAATCGTAATATGGGGCTTGTAACGTAACCTGAAATAATCCTAAAAGCAATTAATTCTCCTAAGCTCAACTCTCCTTCAAGTACCAAATACGATCCCACCCATAAAACAAGTAAGCTGCTGAGTTTATTGAAAAAGTTACTTGTTGAATTGGCAAGAGTGGAAGTGACCACAGTTTTAAAGCCAGCCCCCACATACCGAGCATAACGCTCTTGCCAAGAAAAACGCGCTCGTAACTCAATATTTTGCGCTTTTACTGTTTGAATTCCTGACATCACCTCAACCAAATAAGATTGAGTTTCGGCATTGCGTTCGGCTTTGCCTCGTAGTTGTCTGCTGACCGTGGGAGATGCAACCATAGTAATAGCAATAAAGACTGGAATTGTAATCAAACCAACAAAGGTTAATTTCCAGCTATAAAATAACATCACGATGATATAAACCACCGAGAAAAGTGCATCTAAACCTACGGTTAAAGCAGTCCCAGTCAGAAACTGACGAATATTCTCTAATTCATTGATGCGAGTGGAAAGTTCCCCCACAGGTCTGCGTTCAAAATAACGTAGCGGTAAACGCAGCATATGGTCGATGATTTCCGATCCCAAACCCATATCAATGCGGTTGGTTGTATCCACAAATAAGTAAGTCCGCAAAGTCGTAAGCACTGCTTCAAACAGACCGACAACTAATAACAAAACACCCAAAACGTGCAGAGTACTGATACTGTTTTGGGTAATAACTTTGTCGATAATCATCTGAACGACTAGAGGATTTGCCAGCGCAGCCAATTGTACGAACAAGGAAGCAACAAAGACTTCTATCAAAACTCGGCGATAACGCGACAAATAAGGAAGAAACCACTGTACACCAAAGCGTTGCTGAGGGGTTGCTGGTGTGGAAGACAGGAGCAAGACTCTAAACTGAGGCGGGTAAGTGCTTTCTTCGACTTCTAACTGGTTAATAAACTCAGCGGGTTTGAAGCGTAGAATTCCCTTCGATGGGACACCAACAACAATATTGCGCTCACTTGTTTCATAAAGAACAGCATAGCTGTCACCATAACGAATCAAGGCTGGTGTGGGTATGCGCGTCACAGCAGAAGTGGGGACATCCACCAACTGTACTTTTAATCCTGTTAACTCTGCCAGGTAAGCACATAGCTGAAACGATATCACACCCTGACGGTTCATCTGATCGTTGAAAATGCGGCGAACCACTTCCCGTCGAAACGGCATTTCCAAGTGTTTGGCTAACATTTGAAAACAGGCGATCGCCGAATTGAGTTGTCCCCTACCCCCAAAAAATGGATATTTTCTAGTTTTTTGTTTCTCTTGCGCCTGTGAGGGTTGTGGTGGTATTTCTTCGTCCGCTGCGTATGGAATCTCTAAGTCTGTTGTCTGTGACTCACTT
Source organism: Brasilonema sp. CT11 (assembly GCF_017982655.1). Classification (GTDB taxonomy): domain Bacteria; phylum Cyanobacteriota; class Cyanobacteriia; order Cyanobacteriales; family Nostocaceae; genus Brasilonema. The sequence continues at coordinate 11,486 of NZ_JABXYX010000017.1, forward strand.
TCGTCTATTGGATACTGTTGTCTGTCTATACTGTCTAGCAGTAACATATCAGATCGCAGCATTCCCAACAACCGCGCCGGAGTATTCCCTTGTACCTCAACTGTCTGATGCAAATCACTCAATTCCAATCTGGAACCCACAGAGAAGCCCTTGACTGTTCCACCGCCACTGACAAACCAAATATAATCGTTATCTGGTTGATTTAATAAAGTTTTTCCTGGTGGCAGGTTATGTACTTTTGCTCCAGCCCAAGCGTCTTGAGTCAGTTCTTTGAGTTTAGTGCTGCCTAAAGCTTGCACTTCCTTTTGAAGAGTAAGGATATCAAAAACTTCCATCAAATGACAGCGGTTTTGACGAGCCTCCGTAAAAGCTGGGTACATCGCGAGTAAGCGTAAATACTCCGCTGCACTCAATGTTATACAGATAACTTCGCTGGAAGCTATTGTAATCTCGCACGCAGTTTGACGTAATAGACTAATTTCGCCCAAAACTGCGCCTGGTTCCAGCAAGTTCAACGTCGTTGGCATATTTGTACGTGGATCATATGCCAACAGACGAGCTTTGCCTTCATAAATGATTGTGACTCGATCAGGAACTTGTTCTTTACCGATAATCTTTTGACCTATACGGTAACGCAAAGGTTGCAGCTTTTGTGATAAAGAAGCCATGACCTCAGGTGGTAAGCGATCAAAACCCTCTAGGGTGGCGACAAATTCTTGGAAAGCAGAGATCTTACTGTAAACCATATCACATAAAATTGGGGATTAAGAGTTCAGAGTAAAGAAGAAATCTAATTTTTCTACGTATTCTAAGTATATACACCCAAATACCTGCTTCCGAAAAAGCTCATTTCGTGAAATAATATTTTTTCGTGGCTTATCGTATACGCCCATAAGGCACGTTACCATAAATTATACTAAAACAAAGTAAGTTAAAATACCATTACAATGTTAACTTCTACTACTAAATCTATCATCTATGCAATTTCAGACTATTACATTTGTCAGTTCTGCACGACCACTCACTTTTGCCACCAAATCTAAAAATATACTTTGCATAGGGTAAAGAAATGCAGTTTTTTCCATCAGTAATGGCAAAACTTCTGTAGCAGTCAGCTTTTTATTAGCTAATTGTAAAACTAGAGACATCTGATGACTTCCTAGCCTTACTACTTTGAGTTACTGCTATTGCAGATTATTTCAGATTGGAGATCACTAAAATATAGATACTATATTATGAATAGATTAAAGTTACATAAATGATTATTTTTTGGTTTGATTTGTCTTTTTTTTCTTTGCTTAAAGTTTTTATTAATGAAAATTTTATTTAATTCTATTTAAGAAACTTGCAGATTTAGCAGTAATTCTTTATAAATTTCCTTAGTCGTTCAATCAAAATTTACATTTTGTTATATCATTTGTTAATTCTATAGCAATCACAAATAGTTTGTGAATAATCCGCGGGGATCGCAATCGACGGGAAACGCAGCCACTGCTCGACTAGGGTTTCCCGGCATAAAGGAGCCGCTTTCGCCTGGGCGGGTCTCCCGACTTGAGGAGCCACTGCGTTGCGGAGCCAGTGCTGCAGGAGGGTTTCCCTCCGTAGGCATCTGGCGTTGGGGTTCCCCCCGTTGTAGCATGTGGCGTGCGTCTGGCGTCAGGTGGCGTCCAAGACTGCGATCCCTTCACCGCTAGCCGCAAGAGGGGCGCTGCGCTAACGCGCTTGGCAGATTTTTCTATTGTTATGATCCAACCCTCAAGCTTTGTGCTTGGTGGGGAGGATCTCAACAACTAATTCTGACGATTTATCCAAATGCCTCTTAGCCCAGCTCCCCTCGCTCCGTGATAATCTTCTGTGAGACTGTCACCAATATGCCATGCAGCCTCTGATGAACACTTATGTTTTTCCAAAGCTATGGCAAAGATTTTGCTATCAGGTTTGGCGGCACCTGCTTGAGTGCAAATAGTGATAGACTCAAAAAACTCTCTGATCTCCAAACTTTGTAACACTGAGTAAATACGAGAATCGAAATTCGATAGTATTCCCAGTTCTATTCCCATCCGCCGCCAGCTAACCAAAGCTGGCAAGACATCGGGATAGATAAACCACGGATTAGCTGTACCAAAGTGAATATAGAGTTCACTAAAAAAAGTCGAAAAATCAGAAAACTTCTGGATAACACCTGCTTGTTCAAAAGTGTTTCGCGCGATGTCAAGCCACCAATCAAACTCCCGTTGGGGAATGTCTTGTTCCTCTGCATCTGGAAATACAGGGGGTAGCGCAGCTTTAAAACTCTGTATAAATGTTTTGTTTAAAGTATCAGCAGAAACTTCGACTCCAAACTCCTGCGCTATCTGAGTGTAGATTTCTCCTACACTGCCTTTCACCCCAAAAAGTGTGCCAACAGCATCTAAAAAGATAACTCGCGGTTTTTCCTTCATAAACTATCACTGACTCGCTATTAGCTATCTACCTATCTCCACTGACTCAAACAGTCCTGTATGCCAAGTGTGTAATTTTTTATTTTCTATAAAGTGTCTCTACAATCGGACGAGTAAGCCAGTTAAAACCAACTTTGAGTTTATGATCTAAGGTTGGTAGCCGATAAAGATAGGCAAGACGACGCGCGACGTATGCTAACGAACCTTCGAGTTTGATGCCTAAACCAGTCAGGGTGGCACTGTCTATTCCCAATGCCATCATTTCACCTAAGAACTGATAGCGGAAGGGAAGCAAAGGACGATTTGTCAAAGTTGCCCAAATATTCCAACCAACGTAATCTGCTTGTTGGAAAGCAGCCTGTGCTGTTCCAGGGACTTGCTTACCTTCAGCATCAAGGCAATCTGCTAAATCTCCCAAGGCAAAAATTTCGGGATGATCGTGGACTTGGAGAGTTGATGTGGTGCTAATTTGACCACGTTGATTTTGTTTGACAGGGAGGTTTTGTACGACAGGTGATACCCGCGTTCCCACTGTCCAAATCACCAAATCCACAGGAATTGTGTCTACTTGATTTTTATACTCTAATGAGATGCTGTCTTGAGCAATTGCTTCTACCTTAGTTTCTAAATCGAGAAATACACCTCGTGCTTCTATTGCTTTGTTAGCTGCTTGTCTGTTGAAGTCTGGCGAGGTTCGCAAAATTTGGTCAGATATTTCAATCAGCCGAAATCGTCCTCTTTCCCCAAGTCTATCTGCGAGTTTGCAAGCTAACTCTACACCACTGTAACCAGCACCAACTATAGCTACCCTGATTTTATCTGCATCCGATTCTTCTAAAACTCGCAGGCGTTCTTCCAAACGATACGCATCTGCAATAGTCCGAAACGAATAGGCGTAAGATGTTGCTCCAGGGACAGTATCCAACGGTGTTTCACCACCTAGCGCTAACACCAATTGATCATAGGAAATTTCTGGTCCATCCTGTAAATGTACACGTTGCTGGTCTATGTCAATTTCTGATACAAAACCTTGACAAAAACGTACACCTGTAGTTACAAAAAGTTCTTGATAAGGTGGGGCAATTTCCCAGGTTTGCAATTCCCCAGTCAGAAGTTCGTACAGAAGAGGAGAGAAAATAAAGCGATCGCTGTGATCCACCAGAACTATTTCGGGTCTTTGCAAAGGTTCCCAAGGAAGCTGGCTCAAGCGCAGAGCAGTATGGAGACCACCAAAGCCTCCACCAAGGATACAAATTCTAGCAGGTTGTTGAGTCATCGGTAAGCGCGGAAGGTCAATGCCAGCGGGGTAATTTCTTTCAGTGTACTGATTTCTTGTGGTTTGTCGCCATTAACCAGCAATCCCAGCACTTTCCTTCGTGAAGTTCGTGTTGTGGTAATATTTTTAGCTTGACAAAGCCGCATTTTTCATAGCAACGGATTGCACGAGTGTTCCACACACGTGGATCGATGACAAATTTGCTGGGCTTGCAGTTGTTCAAAAATATAGTTTAGAGCCAATGAAATGACTTTTGTGCCAATTCCTTTATTGAAACTTTTTTGATCAACTTTATAAATTTGATTTAAATCAGGGCGGCAATAATATTAATGCTCATAGCTAAAATACTAGTATTAAAAAAGAAGGATAAGATTCCGTGTAGCAAAGTCAAACGCCTCATTGAACGTGATATTGTCTGTACATCTGAGACTTGACTAGTCATGCCAATCACAAAAGAAAAATATAGAAAGTCCCAATAATCTGGTTCTTCGTCATTAGGAAAATCTAAACCACCAGCTATTTGCTCTGTATTACTATTATCAACTTGATAATAAGTACGTGCGTATTGCATGGCAAAGATAGTATGCACTAATAACCAAGAACTGATAATCGTCATCACAGCAAGCGTGACGTGTAGGGTTAATAGAATCGTTGACAAACTTTTTGTATTACCAGTGAGCAAAAACCCAATCGCTAAAACACTTGCACAAGCAGAAGCGATAATTAAGGTTAAAATAGCCACACGTCCTTGATATTCAAGTTGCGCGAAACGGCGCATCTTTTGTGGAGTTGCCCTGAACATTATCCACCAAGTCAAGCCTAAGAAACAGTCAGCGCCTAAGTTCCAAGCACAGAGAGTGCGCGTAGGTAAGCGCAGCCAAGACGGCAATAGTACACAGACTAATACTCCAATACCAACAGAGATAATCAGTCGGTGCCGAGAATCAGAGTTTTTTAACAATTTTTTAAGTCCAACCCAAAAATGATTATTGGTAATTGAATCCTACCAAGTCAATTGACTCAAAAAACTACTTGAGTTAGAGGATGTTTCAAAAGTCTGATTTCAGACTTTATCTTGGTAACTATAAGTCGCATGAGAGTTGCAGCAGATTGCACACAAGCCCTATTCCTTACGCAGTCGCAATCGCCGTGGAAAACGTGGGTACATTCCTTGGCTCGGGTGTTTCCTAAGCATTGCTCCTCTCTACTCTGGTGCTCGGGTGCTCCCCCTAATCCTGATTCGCTTTGAGAATTTGCCGTCCACACGTTAAGCTTAATAAAAGTAGCATTTTATTGCGCTTTGTATATTAAGATTACGATTTGTGGTAATTTTTGATTTTTGCTCTTTAAGAAAACTGGAATGCTAGATAGAATATTCGATTACCTTCAGTTCCATTTCAGCATTGAAGCTTCTATAGTGCTGCTGGTGCTCATATTTTTAGAGGCAATACTGTCTGCTGACAACGCGATCGCTCTGGCTGCGATCGCCCAAGGACTAGAAGACAAGGATCTCGAAGAGCAGGCGCTGAATATTGGTTTAGTATTCGCTTATGTCCTGCGAATCACCTTACTTCTAACAGCCACCTGGGTGCAACAGTTCTGGCAGTTTGAGTTACTAGGTGCAGCTTACCTGCTGTGGCTAGTATTCCAACATTTTACTTCCGATCAAGCCGATGACAATCAAGACCACGGTCCCAGGTTTAGTTCTCTGTGGCAAGTGATCCCCATTATTGCCTTCACAGATTTGGCGTTTTCTCTTGATAGCGTTACGACTGCGATCGCTGTTTCTAATGAAACGTGGCTTGTGGTTACGGGCACAACCATTGGTGTTGTGACTCTGCGCTTTATGGCAGGTTTGTTTATTCGTTGGTTAGATGAATTTGTCCACTTGGAAGATGCAGGTTATATGACTGTGGCATTGGTGGGCTTGCGATTACTGCTTAGAGTCGTGAACAATTCTTTGGTACCGCCAGAATGGTTTATGATTACTGCGATCGCTCTCATCTTGGCATGGGGATTTTCTAAGCGAACCCACTCAGAAGAAATAGAAGAACAAAATAAACCCGAAGTCATGGAAGGAAGTAGAGAGTAGGAGCCAGATGAGGGAGTCAAGGAGTGAGGGAAAATATCCTTGGCTCCTCATCAATTCTCGCTTCCTAAATTACTCGTGTAACCAAGGTGTTATGGTTGGTTGCCAAGAAACTAATTCTTCTTCTTTAAACCACAGAGACACTTCCCGTTGTGCTGTTTCGACAGCATCGGAACCGTGGATGAGATTGCGACCAATATTAATGCCTAAATCACCTCGAATTGTCCCTGGTTCTGCCGAAAGTGGGTTTGTTGCGCCAATGATTTTTCTGGCAGATGCGACAACGCCTTCGCCTTCCCAAACCATTCCTACGACTGGGCCAGAAGTGATAAAATCTACCAACCCAGCAAAAAAAGGTCTTTCGCGGTGAACGTCGTAGTGCTGTTGAGCCAATTCCTGACTAACTTTTAATAATTTCAAACCAACAAGGGTAAAGCCTTTCTCTTCAAAGCGACTGATAATTTCACCTACCAATCCACGTTGCACGCCATCGGGCTTAATTGCTAAAAATGTACGTTCCAAAACTATCTCCTCAAATTTACTGAATTTGTCTTTTGGGAGCCAGCGCTATGCAGGACGATCTCCTGCACCTTGGCGAAGGGCTCTCCCGTTAGGCGTTCACCAATAGTGTGCCACAGGCATACCAGAAGGGTCGTTTGTCTTCTCTGATTTGTCAAGAATTAATGACAAATTAGGAGTGAGTGATGACCAATATGAGAATATCTCAGAAACTATCTCTAAGTGCATGTGCACATACAGACGAATACGCTAAATTGTATTTCCGTGGGTCTAACATCGAGGTCAGCGAAGAAATGCATGTTGAGTCAACAGAGAAATTAGAAGGGGTGCTGAAACTGCCGTCGGATGGACAAAAAGCGGAATTGAAAAATAATAAACAAAAAAAGCTGCTACCACCAGCCATATCAGCAGATGTACCTCGCCAGTGGACAATTGAAAAAAGTGAAGAACTTTACCGAATAGAAGGTTGGGGGCAGCCTTACTTTTCAATAAACGCAGCAGGTCATATCACTGTTTCTCCTAAAGGCGATCGCGGCGGTTCTTTGGATTTATATGAACTCGTCAACGCCCTCAAACAGCGTAGTCTAGGATTGCCGCTACTGATTCGTTTCTCAGATATTTTGGAAGACAGGATTGAGCGGTTAAACGCTTGTTTTGCCAAAGCGATCGCCCGCTACAACTACCCTGGTGTTTACCGTGGCGTATTTCCTGTCAAGTGCAATCAGCAACGGCACTTAATTGAAGACTTGGTAAAGTTCGGCAAACCCCATCAATTTGGCTTAGAAGCTGGTTCCAAGCCAGAGTTGATGATTGCTCTAGCTTTATTGGATACACCAGGAGCGCTGCTGATTTGCAACGGCTACAAAGACCGAGAATACATCGAGACAGCGATGCTGGCACAAAAACTAGGTCAAAAGTCGATTATCGTTTTAGAACAAGTCGAAGAAGTTGATTTGGTGATCGAGGTCAGCCAACAATTGGGGATTGAGCCAATTGTGGGTGTGAGAGCGAAACTAAGTACGCAAGGTATGGGACGGTGGGGAACTTCTACAGGTGATCGCGCTAAATTTGGTCTTACTATCCCTGAAATTATTCGAGCAGTTGACAAATTGCGCGAAGCTAACTTGTTGGGTTCCTTGCAACTTTTACACTTCCACGTTGGCTCGCAAATCTCAGCCATTAATGTAATTAAAGATGCCATCCAAGAAGCCAGCCGTATTTATGTGGAGCTGGCAGCATTGGGGGCAAAGATGAGGTATCTCGATGTTGGTGGTGGCTTGGGTGTCGATTATGATGGTTCGCAAACCAACTTTTATGCCTCGAAAAACTACAATATGCAGAACTATGCCAACGATATCGTGGCAGAGTTAAAAGATACCTGTGCAGAGCGAAAATTACCAGTACCAACACTTATAAGTGAAAGCGGACGGGCGATCGCTTCCCATCAATCGGTACTGATTTTTGACGTTCTTAGTAGTAGTGTTGTCCCGCTTGACTCACCAGAACAGCCAAAAGAGGGTGAATCCCCGGTGATTACTTACCTCTGGGAAACTTACCAATCTGTTAACGAGGAGAACTACCAAGAGCTCTACCATGATGCTACCCAATTCAAAGAAGAAGCCATCAGTCGTTTCAACTTAGGAATATTAAGTCTAACAGAACGTGCTAAAGCTGAAAGGCTTTACTGGGCTTGTTGTCAAAAAATTCTTGAAATAACCAGAAAGCAGGAATACGTACCGGACGAGATGGAAGACCTAGAACAAATCATGGCTTCTATCTACTACATCAATCTTTCTGTGTTTCAATCTGCACCCGACTGTTGGGCTATTGACCAGCTTTTCCCTATCATGCCAATTCACCGTTTGGATCAAGAACCAACACGGCGAGGAATTTTGGCAGATCTGACATGCGATAGTGATGGCAAAATCGACAGGTTTATTGACCTGCGGGATGTGAAATCAGTTTTAGAACTGCACCCCCTCAAATTAGGAGAACCCTACTATCTCGGAATGTTCCTCAACGGAGCTTACCAAGAAATTATGGGCAATTTGCACAATCTCTTTGGCGATACCAACACAGTTCACATCCAACTGACTCCAAAAGGTTACCAAATTGAACACGTTGTTAAAGGTGATACCATGAGCGAAGTGGTAAGCTATGTGCAGTATGACTCTGAAGATATGGTCGAAAGCATTCGCCAACGTTGTGAGCATGCTTTAGAAGAAAATCAGATTACTTTAGCGGAAGCTCAAAGGCTGTTGCAAACCTATGAACAAAGTTTGCGACGCTACACTTACCTGAACAGTTAAAAGTCAAAAGTCATTAGTCATCAATTAGTGACTAATGACTTTAAAACGGCAGATGCTACAACGCTTAAAGTCGCAAGGGCGTACTGCCTCCTAATGACTAAGTAGCATTATTTCCCAACAATTCAGCAATAGCTTGCCGTTCCACTGGTGTATGCGATGGTGGATCTCGGCGAGCATCAGTAATCAGCCAGTCCAGAGCTGCTGCTTGGACATCTATCGTTGCTCCAGTTTTGTCTACACAGTGACGACCAAATACCAACTTGTCCACAAGCCGTACTCCCGGTCCCAATCGTGACCATTCAAAAATGACACTGTTTTCTACCGTGGCACCACTGCATATCCAGCAGTTTGGACCTATCATCGTAGGGCCGACAATTTTGGCTCCGTCTTCAATCTTGGTCATGCCGCCGATATAAACTGGACCTGTAATATCGACTTTATCCCAATTGACAGCAACGTTCATGCCAGTGTATATACCAGGTGCGACTTGTTGTCCAGGGATTTGCACGTTCTTAATTTGCCCTGAAAGGACACCACGAATTGCCCGCCAGTAGTCTGGAACTTTTCCAATATCCACCCATTCAAAGTCCATTGGGATAGCGTAGAAGGGCGCACCAATTTCTACCAGTTTGGGGAAAAGCTGGCTACCAATGTCATACTCTACCCCAGATGGGATATAATTAAAAACCTCTGGTTCAAAAATATAAATACCTGTGTTGATGTTAGTGCTCAGAGCTTCCTCAACTTTGGGTTTTTCTTGGAAAGCTTTAACACGACCATCTTCGTTCGTGACGACTACACCATAGCTAGAAACTTCTTCCTTGGGCACGGATTTCATGATAATGGTGGCAAGAGATCCTTTAGATTTGTGCAACTTCACAGCTGCTGTCAAATCTAGGTCAATCAGGGCATCACCGCACAACACTACAAAGGTATCATCAAAGAATGGATAAAAGTCTTGGATTTTGCGCATGCCCCCGGCAGATCCAACTGCTTCCCCAACAAGACTACCTTCAACAATGCGACCTTCAAAAGAGTAGGCAATTTGTACGCCAAACCGCTGACCATCACGGAAATAACTTTCAATTTCCTCTGCTAAATGGCTTACATTGACCATAATCTGGTCAAAGCCGTGTTTGCGTAAAAGTTCCAGTAAAAATTCCATCACTGGCTTCTGCAAAATGGGCATCATCGGTTTGGGCGTTGTGTAGGTAATCGGACGTACGCGAGTACCTTTACCAGCTGCGAGAATCATCGCCTTCATATGTCTTTATTCCTCAACCACAAGCGAGTTTACTGTTATTAAGTCATATTTCATCGTGAGTTTATTTCTGATTGAAGTCACCCCGCAAAACACGGATAACAGATATCAAGAGACTTTGATCCAGTCAATTGCATAACCTGCCTAGTAGTGTCAAGTATAAACCATGAATAAAATATAAAATATTAAGTATAAAGTATAAATTTTTCATACCTATCTTTCAGCATTCACACTTCATAACCTTGTATCATTCTTTATCCTACTCTAACCTACTCTGCCTAAAGCCCATTGAGCTTTACGAGAAGTCCTATGCCTGGGGCATGGCTACACCGTAAGTCCTGCGTAGGATTGCGCCAATAAATAACAGTCTGGAGGAGGAGATATGAATTTACCTCCAGCACACCTATGTCCTAATTCGTTTCCACATGCTATGCCGCAGAGTGACTGTTCACCCGACTTACGGACACGCGCTCCGTTAGAAAGTACACGCTTCGTATGCCCAGAGGGCACACTCTTGCAACGTCACCAGACCACAGGAGTCGCGCTAACAGTGAACGCAGTCACCAAGGCACACAAAACTTTCATCTAGAGAGCGCTGTTTGGTCACCATCCAGAGTAGGTAACTTGTTCACAAAGGATTTTCCGACTTGGCAAAATTTCTGTTGGTGTCTACATCTTCTCATTCGTTATCTTTTTCAATTTAATCGGATTTTGGAACTTACTGAAGCCAAACTCTGATAATCTTGAATATTCCTATGTTGCCAACTCTGAATTCAGGGGAGCCTCTATGGATTCATGATTAGCTGAGTCAGTCAGTAACCTGATTTTAATTTCCTGATAAAACTCCTCCTGAAATAGCTCCACTTTCGATTGAGCACAAAGCAGTAGTAAAGCCCAGAAAACACTAACAACTATATGACTATGTTGCGATGTGTGTGTATTATTTTGTTGTGGTTGCTTTGTTTGCGTCCATAACTCCACCAGTTGTTCAAGATTGAGCCAACTGTTCTGTAAACTCAATTGTGTTGCCACACTTTGCAATAGCTGCTCTAGTTCAAAAGCCACCTCTGTAAGATTTTCCTGGTGAGCCAACTCTAATGCTGCCCGCATACTTTGCAAACTAGGTTGCCGTTTCTGACGGACAGGTTTATTAACTTTTTCTACGAGTTTCAATTGTTGCGCCATGATTTGCAATTGCGAAATCAGTTCTTGCAAAGTCACGCGACGCTTTGACGGTGGCATTGCTATTGGACGACGACGCAAGTGCCGCTCTAATGGTAAGCGCTGAGCTTGATGAATGATCCCGTCTTCACTCGTAAGCAATCCATCATCAACGGATGCTTCTTGATCTTGTGCTGCTGATTGCAATTCCATCAAAGTATTTGCTTTAAATAGCACAAGTTTGGATGCCGATAAAAAAGCTTGTCCTGATTTCAACAAGTCAGCTTCATAGCCCTTGCTGGTTGCTTCCGATCCCATTAGTTCCAAATAATTATCAATCACCGAAATCACTTTGACATCCCAAGGGTCTATTTCCCCAAGTTCAGCCTGATGAATCAAAAGTGTAATTTTTTCCAATAACTCAGAAGCATCCATTAATTGTTTGGATATTGGATTGACTGGTTTTGTATAAGAAATTGCTATTTCTTATAAGTTGTTCTTTGTTGTGTTAGTAGTCGATAGTGGGACGACTAACAACTACTAACTCCCCACGAAACAATTCTCTTATTGGCTGATGACTTGTGCTTCTTTTGCTACAGAATCATTCACTGGCGGTAGAACAGGTTTCAAAGATTGAACTTCTGCTTGATATTGTTCAACTTTCCTTTCTAGTTCCTTAATTTGGACATTTTTCTGTCGCACTTGTTGACCAGAAAGTACAAGTCGCAGAAAATGTGTCCAGATACTATACAACCAAGCCAGAACTGCTCCTATCCCAGTTGCTAAAAGCAACTCAATTGCAATTGGTGCCTGCACCTGCACTTCTGGAACGATATTGATTGTTCCAGGTTGGGTGTTCTCGAGGGCAAATAAAGCCAAGGCTAAACAAAAGATAAAGATTATTACAAAGTTGATTTGTCTCATTGAAAACCAAAGACTAGATAATTGTTTTTGCCCAATGCTTCCCTGAAAATTGTGGCTAATACCATTTTGAATGGTGCTTGAACTATAGCGCAACGTCCTATCCAAAAAAGTTTGAAAACGTTAAGGTTGAACATCTACAGCAGTTTTATTTGAGTTGTCAAACAACTTTTGGGATTACTCTGTATTTTTTGGAACCAGTACGCATTTTGAGCTTACTCTCGACGAAGAGTTTTTTACACCACGAGCCACAGGCAGTAAACCCGTCTATGGCACTTTAGTCATTTGTACAAAGAAATAAAAAACATTGGGCAATTGACTTAGAACAACCTTCCGGAAAAATTTCACAAACTATTTAGGATTCCTAGAAAACAAAATGGTATGAGAAGGAATATAACTCGTAGAGTATAACATATGATATTTTTATACACCTACTCTTGTTACAAAAATAGCTCGAAAGAATCATATGAATAATCTTTACATTTCTCTGTATATATGAAATTTTTATCAATCATTCCCGAAACTCCTACTAATTTACACTGTTTTTTATGTTACCGCTTTTGATAGCATCGAAGGTAACTTTTATGGTGCCAGCAATAGGAACAGCAACCAGTGTTCCTAATAAACCAGCAATCTCAAATCCCATGAGAATAGCTACAAAAATCCAGATGGGATTAACACCAATAAAATCGCCAAGTAACTTGGGACCTAACAGATTATCTTTAATTTGCTGCATGACAATGGCAGCTATAGCGACTTGCACTGACAACCACCAATTTTGCAGCAACACTAAAAAAGTAACCAAACCAATACCTAAAGTCGCCCCGATGAAGGGGATGAGTTGGGATATACCTATGAGTATGGCAAATAACAAGGCAAAAGGTACTTTGAGAAGTAAGAAAATAGGAATAAGACTAATTACCATGAACAATGCTAGCAAAATCTGGCTGAGAAAAAAGTAGTGGAAATTAAGTCGTAAAGATGTGGTTAAGGGGAATCGAATATGAGGTGGTAAGAAGTTGAATAAGCCAGACCATACGCGATCGCCATACAATAGCATATAAAATGCCAGCACCACCACCAATATCAGATCAACTAAACCCGATAACAGTGTTCCCGCAAATCCCACAACAACCGAAGCCAACTGTTGCAGCAAACTCTGAATGTTTGCATTTATTTGATTGCTGACTACCGTCAAATCTAGGGGAAAACGCTGCTTTTTAGCTAAAGCTTCAATCTGCTCCAAATTTGCTTGACTGGTGGCTAGCCAATCTGGAATTTTATTTAAAAGTTGTATTGTTTGGTCAATAACTACTGGTACGAGCGTAACGGCAAGAATGACCAAAAGCGTTAAAGTTAACAGCAATACAATGATAACTGCTTGAGCACGGCTCAAGGTAATGCGTTCAAATAACTTGACTGGGTAGTTCAGTAAAAAAGCCAGAATTGCTGCAATGCTCACAATAGTGATCGGGTGCTGGAATAAGCGAAAAATCACATACAGCAACCAGAGATTGAGAGCGATAATCGGACCGCTCAGGCCGTATATTAACAGACGTTGAACTGAGGCTGAACGGTACATCTTATGTTATCTGTGTTAAAACGCTTTGATACATTAGGTACAACTTAGTGAAAGCTGATGACCATCTAGATTAGATAAATATTTTTGCAAATACAGGCACCAAGTACTGAAATACGTACTTAATAATAGGAAAGTAAACGAAAATGGACAAAACGATCGCTGACCTTCGCAAAGACTACACCTTGCAAAGTTTGAGCGAAAAGGATGTAAACTCTAATCCTTTTATACAGTTTAGACAATGGTTTGACCAAGCATTAGCAGCTCAACTCCCAGAACCAAACGCGATGACTGTAGCCACAGCTACACTAAACGGTCAGCCCTCAGCAAGAATTGTGCTGCTCAAAGGTTTTGACCAACGGGGCTTTATCTTTTATACCAACTACAACAGTCATAAAGGACAGGAGTTAGCAGAAAATCCTCAAGCTTCGTTAGTTTTCTGGTGGGCGGAACTAGAACGCCAAGTCCGTATTTGTGGGAGTGTAGAAAAAGTTTCCGAGAAAGAATCAGATGAGTATTTTTATAGCCGTCCTTTGAACAGTCGCCTAGGTGCATGGGCATCTGAGCAAAGTCAGGTTATAAAAAGCCGAGAAGTGCTGGAACAACGGATGCAGGAGTTGCAAATTCAATATCAAAACCAAGATGTTAAGCGACCACAACACTGGGGTGGCTTGCGCGTGATCCCCACAGAAATCGAATTTTGGCAAGGACGTTCTAACCGCCTGCATGATCGCTTGCTTTATACTCGCTTAGATGATGGAAGTTGGAAAATTCAGCGTTTATCGCCGTAATGAAAAAACTCGCACTTTTGTATTTAGTCACATTCTTGAGCTTTGTTGTTTGCCTGTCCATCAACGCAGCACAGCCGCGCCCTGTACCTCCTCTATGGCAGGTTTATCAGCAGTCATTTCAAACAGCCAAGTACGTTGACCTCACTCATACTATCGCTCCTGGAATTCCTGTTTGGGCAGGGTTTGGTTCCTCGAAGTTTGAACAGACTGTTAACCCAGAGACGGGGAAGCCATACACCTACCAAAAGGATGGCTTTGAAGCAACTCATTACGACTTATCTACTGATCAGCTTGGAACTCAGTTAGATCCACCTGCTCATTGGAACCCTGATTATCCAGCTATTGATGAGTTACCTGCAACCTTTGCTGTTCGTCCCTTAGTCGTCATTCCCATTCAAGATAAAGTCGCTGGTGATCCAAACTATCACCTCACAGTTAAAGATATTCAGGATTGGGAAACTCGTCATGGCAGGATTCCTGAAGGTTCAGTTGTGTTTGTCCGCTCTGACTGGTCTAAGGAATGGCCAAATCCTGAACTTCCTAAAAGAAAGAAGTTTCCTGGGGTGTCGCTGCAAGCTCTCCAGTTTCTGCATTTGCAGCGTAAGATTCTGTTCCACGGACACGAACCTCTAGATACAGATAGTACTCCGACTTTTGAAGGAGAAGCTTGGCTACTAAAAAACGGATATACCCAAGCAGAAGGAGTCGCGAATTTAGATCAAGCGCCAGAGACAGGCGCACTGGTGGCGATTGGTTATCCCAAATTTCAAGGCGGCACAGGAGGTTACGCACGCTATATTGCTATCTGTCCGCCAGACTGGAAGTATGGCGTGTCGGTCGGTCAGATACCAGAATCTCCTCTACAAAAAGCAAATAAACCACTGCGTTGGGATCAACAACTGAATGTACGAGTCAGATAGCAGATAACAGGACAGTTAGGACAAGGAAAAGAGCAGTATCTACTTGACTTTCTTCAAAATTATGGTTGTATAAAATTGTTACAA
This sequence comes from Brasilonema sp. CT11, assembly GCF_017982655.1. GTDB lineage: Bacteria > Cyanobacteriota > Cyanobacteriia > Cyanobacteriales > Nostocaceae > Brasilonema. The sequence goes on from NZ_JABXYX010000017.1 coordinate 26,837, forward strand.
AAATATTGTAACAAGAACCACAAAGATCTGATATATGTACTACAAGTACAGGAATCAGGACCTTTTCCTAACACTTAGGAAACCCAGTACAAAACCCAGGAATTTTATCAACCCAGGAGAACTGTTATGAACCATCCCTTTGGTTTAGATGTTTCAGATTTAGAAGCAATAGAACTCAATTTTGAAGAGGAACTCAATGACGAAGAGGCTGCTCAAGTCTTAGGTGGATCGAGTAAAGTGACGACTAAAGCAGGTGAACAAGGAGAGGGAGAGATACTCACCACTCTAGCTTTAGGTGAAGAAGGAGGAATACAATGTATTTCTGCCCCGTGTCCAGGAAGTGAAGGAGGAGAGAAGCCACCCACAAAGCCTCGTGTGAGCAAAGGTTGGTTTTTTGAAAGTGGAGGTCACTTTCCTTGGTAGATTCGTCGTTAATGTGAAGTTTAAAGGGACGACTGATTGAAAACTCAATGCAATCAGTGCACCCCAAAGAAAAAAGCCACTTTAGTAATGAACTGAAAAACGATTTCAGTTTAAGTTTACATACCATATAGTTTCAGCACTTTAGAGTCAAGTGCTGAAACTTCTTGCTGTTAAATCTCTTTGATTTTCAGACTTCTTAAAACCGCTAATTTAAAATGAACATTTTAATTTTGGGCAATTCTTTAGATGCTCATGCTGCTCATCTGAAGAATGCCCTTACAAACGCTGGTGTAACGGTAAATTATTTCGATACTCAGCTATTTCCAACACAATTAAGGATGTCTTGGAGACCTGATACAAAGGTGGGATCTTTAGCTCTATCTGAAGAACATCAATTAAAATTCCAAGATATTCACAGTATATTTTGGCGTAGCTTTTCCGGGGTTAACGTTCCGCAGTTAAAAGACTCAAACCAACAGTATGTTGCATTTAATGATTCAATGAGTACACTGCGCTCATTAATCCAGGCTTGTCCATGTCATTGGGTTAATTCTTGGCAAGCATACCAGTTTCATAAAGAAAAACCTCTACAACTTAGCAAAGCCAAAGAAATAGGAGTGACAATTCCAGCTACTTTGATTAGCAATCATCCAGGAGAAATTACAGAATTTGTTCAGATAAATGAAAAAGTTATTTTTAAACCAGTTTATGGTGGTGCTCATACCCAGTTTTTGACACAAGAACATTTAGAACCAAAGAGATTGAACTTGGCTTTGAGTCTTTCTCCAGTCACACTACAGGAGTATATTCCTGGGACAAATATTCGTAGCTATGTTATTGGAGAATCAGTTTATTCTGCTGAAATTCGCAGTCATGCTGTAGATTTTCGGGAAGATTTGGATGCTGAGTTAATTCCGAGAGAGTTGCCAGAATCAATTCAACAACAATGTTTAGCAATAGCAAAGGCATTTATGCTAGAGTGGACTGCTATTGACTGGCGTTGTAAACCAAACGGTGAGTATATATTTTTAGAGGCAAACCCCAGTCCGATGTTTATACATTTTGAAAATCAGACTGGTTTTCCTATTACACAAAATTTAGTCAATCTCTTGATGAATTAAAAGCAAGCTGTTTGAGTAAAACTAAGGAATGTGGACATAATTAAAAGTAACTATGTCCGCCAGGAGTAGAATACAGCGTAATGAAGCACAGGACTATTCTGTGACTGTTCCTTGTGAAACATATTGAATTCTGGGATCTGGCATAAAAGTGTATCTCAGATAAAAACCTGCCCAGACAAACAGAATAATGAATAAAGTACCAAAACCTAGGGGACTAGGAAGCCAAAAGACCACTTCTATATGGTTCAATTCTCCAGTTTTGAGCTTCCACATCAACTGATTTCCATTTTTTTCTGGAATCATCACATTTTCAGTATTTTCTACATTTCTGCCACCCCAAGGAGTGTTTAAGCCAAATTCTAAATCGAGAATTGAACCAGGATTTGCCAAAACATTTCCTTTGCTGGAAAGTAGAGCAAGCGATCGCAAATCCAAGTCATAAACCAATCGATTCCGCACTAAAAGCAGGAAATTATTCTGAAACAAGAGTAAATTAGAATCAATTTGTGGCAATTGCGACTCAGTTTCACTTCTTACGGACTCAAGTGTTTGAGTCGTACTAGGGTGGAAAAATTCATTAAACTTGGTTTGTAATTCCCGACCGCTACTAAAGGGAATTGAAACAATAACCTCTTCATTAGAAACCCTTCGTGTCTTGCCTTCCAATTTGCGGGCGCGACGCTCTATACTATTCAACCATTCATACACAGAATCGCCACTAAAACTGGTTAGTCGCTCTTCCAACTTAATGTGCTGCACAAACTCGCCGCCATTTGCATTGTCAAAATTGACACCTACATCATATTTGACACAACCAGACAGTAACAGAGAAACTACAAGCACAATCCACAAAACAGGATTTTGAATTTTAGATTTGGAGCCTTCGCGCTTGCTAGAACGTCCTACGAATCTAAGTACACGCACAAAATCCTTTGCTAAAGCATACAAATTCATTATTAGAAAACCCCCCAAAGTCAATTACAAACTCAACCAAAATAAACCACCTAACGTTAAACCAATGACAATCAACGCCATCCAAATAAATCGATTATCTCTGGTATTGACCTGAGTGAGGTCAACAAATTCTCGTTCAGGAGGCATCTGCTTTTTGGAAGATTTGGTATTGTTTACATTCAGAGGAAGTTTGGTTTGATTGTCAGCCATTGCACCCAAATCGGGAATTTCGGTCATCCATTCCCTTGGTCGTTCTAATCTTGGTGCTTTGAGGATATAGTGTAGCTCTTTTGCTTGTTTACTCGTTTCTGAATGGGGATGGCGCTTGAGTTGTTCGCAAAGGGCGATCGCCTCTTCTGTGCGCCCTGCTGCCTGATAAGCTGTGACGAGCCACATTTGTAACTCACCACCGAGGCGAGAATTAGGAGCCACGAGGGTTCTTGCCTTTTCCAGTTGTTCAACAGCTTTTCGGTACTGCCCCTTTTCAAAGGCAACTTTACCACTTTGGTACGTAGCTTTGGCAATTTCTAGACTTTCTGAACTCACGTTTTGCACAAAAATCAGCACTGCTTTCATTGTGCCAATGCCTGTAATACTTTGGGAGTCTTTTTTAGATTCATGAATAAATAAATTCTGCCTGCGTCCCATTGAAATCATACGCAGTTCCTACCAGCAACTAAATTCCTAGATTGAAAATGATGCAACCGCCAAGTGATGAGCAAACTGAATTAGCGACTGTGGCTATTGGGACACGGGGTTACGCACCACCAGAACAATTTGCTGGTCATCCCCGCTTGTGCAGTGATATTTATGCTTTGGGGATGATTGACATTCAGTCGCTAACTGGGTTAAGACCTCACCTAACTTCAGCCAAATCCTGATACTAGTAGTCTTATCGTAAATTACAGCGGTTTTCATATGAATAGACCACAAATCGTAGGGTAGGCATTGCTCACAAAAGCCTACGTGATACACATTTGAGATATTGGTTCGCAGTCCGTTGCGGGGGTTCCCCCCGTTGAAGGAACTGCGTTAGCGAAGCGTGACCGAAGGTCATCCCCGGAGGGTGAGCAATGCCCACCTTACAGAAAACCGCTGTAAAGATTGGGTGACCCCTACGTCTATACGTAGTTTCAGTTTCAGTTGGGGTTTAAATCCCTAACTGAAAACGTCTTTAATTTTGCGAAAAGTTTGCGCGTCTGGGTTTACCGGCGCAAAACTTTTCAAGACGAACTTTATTAGCGTAGTGGGACGCAGTCCATTTTGAATTGTTAAGTGACGTCAAAGGACGCAAGTGAGCCAGAAGTTGGGGAAGATTTTAGGTAAAATGGTTTGTTACCACTGAGCGCGATACGCGTAGCCTCAAGCGTTCGACTGCCCTTCGGCAAGCTCAGGGACCGAGATCACGCCGAAGTCCTCCGGCTTATCGGTATCAATTCAGCCTCTGCTGTTCTTGAGAATTTAGCTTAAATGTCCGGACTTTTTCTTGCAACTGTTGGGAAATCTCTACTGTTTTCTGTAGAGAACTGGAAACTTGGTGAGATGAGTTGCTAGTTGTTTCAGAGACTTTAGCAATATCTTGCATCAGCAGGGAAACGTCTTGCGAAGTTTGCACTTGAGAGACTGTAGCATTAGAAATTGACTGTACGAATTGGTCAATTTGACGACAGACTTCCAGAATATCATTCAAGCTGTGTTTGGTATTTTGAACCAGAGTCGTTCCTTCAACAACCTGTGTGGTTCCCAACTCCATAGCTTTGACAACTTCGCTGATTTCGAGTTGGATATTGGCAACAATTTCTTGAATTTCTGAAGTGGCTTCCCTACTTTGAGCTGCTAGCAAACTAACTTCTTCAGCAATAATAGCAAAGCCTTGCGCTTCTTCACCAGCATGCGCCGCTTCAATACTACTGTTGATAGCTAACAAGTTGGTTTGCTTGGTAATTTCATTAATCAATGCCACCATACGCGAAATTTGTTGCGAAGATTCTCCAAGACGCTTGACTTTTTTCCCTGTTTCCCCCATTGTGTCCCGCAATTTGAGAATATTTTCGACTGTCAAGTCGATAGCTGTGTCTCCTGTTTTGGCGGCGTGATATGCTGTACGGGAAACTTCTGCGGCTTGTTGGGCATTTTTTGCCACAGTTTTAATCGATTGCCTCATTTGGTCAATAGCATTTAGACTCTGGCTAATTTCGTGTGCTTGTTTGAGTGCGTTAATTTCCAGTTCACCCATTGCTCCTGAGTTGTCTGCAACTGCAGCATTCACTTGAGTCGATGCTAACTTGACTTGAATAACAATCTCCTGCAAACTTTCCAATAAGGAGTTGAAAAAGTCAGCAACGGTGCCTATTTCCCCACCGGTGACTTCAGCGCGCACTGTTAGGTCACCTTGAGATGCTTCTTCCAAACAGTATATCAATCTTAGCAATTGCATTTGCAGCGTTTCTTTCTGCTGGCGTTGCTGCATTGAACCTTGTTCTGCAATTTGGCGTCCTTGTTCAGCTTGCTCTAAAAGATTAGATCGTTCTAAAGCTAACCCAACAATTCTGGCAAATTGCTCAAACAAATCAATTTCCGACTGTTCCCATAGACGTGATTGAGAACACTGATGGACAATTAACAAACCGAGCAAGTTGTTATCTATCAAAATCGGTGCGATTAAATTTGCTTTGACTGCAAACGCTTCTAGTTGTTTGATATAACACTCGTTGAGCTGAGCTTGGTAAATATCATTGATGGCGACAACACGACCCTGACGATATTTGTCAGCATAATCTTTTAAACAAGGGTCGTTAATTTGTGCACCGAGACAACAAGGCCAACCTGTGACTACTGATTCTGCAACGACGCTTCCATGCAAATTTTCGTCTATTTTGTAAATCACTGCTCGCTCTACTTTCAAGGCTTTACGGATGCTTTGAACAGCTAAATTGCATACATCTTGCGAGTTATGGGTTTTAGACAAGTCGATCGCAAGGTCTTTTTGTGTCTGTGCCATCTCAAGTAAACTGACACGTTCCAACGTTAACCCTACTTGAAGCCCCAACTGCCGTAAGAAATTGATCTCACTGAACTCCCAATTATGAATTCCCTGACAGTGATGAGCAATCAAAAGACCTATGAGTTGATTTTCTTTGAAAATAGGGGTTACTAACTTCGCTTTGACTTGCAATTTTTCCATCAAATTATGGTATTTGGGCGGAAAGCCTGCTTCCAAAAGATTGTTAATAACCATAACTCGACCTTCTCTGTAAGCCTCTATCATGTCCTGACTTATAGAGGTATCTTCAATTTTCTCCCCAAGAAAAACAGGAAAATCAGAAGCAACGCATTCGGCTACAATGTGTCCGCCTCCTTGAGTATTAAAGTAATAAATAACAACCCGATCCGCTTTGAGTGCTTGTCTTGCTTCTGTAACTGTAACGTTGAACAATTCTTCACTACTCAAAGAGGAACGAATTGAGAGGAAGATATTTGTCAGTAACTTTAAGAAATGAGCTTCTGTAGCTTGTTTTTGTAGTAAGTCTTGCACTTGGTCTGCCATCTTGTTGATGTTAGAAACCAAGATTGCAAGTTCGTCTTCGCCTTTAATCGCAATTCGAGTATCAAGATTGCCTTTACCCAATTTTTGAACTGCCATTGTCGCAACCAAAATTGGTCGCACGAGACTGTTAGCAACAATTGCTGCAAAGCCACCAACTAGCAATTCTGTAATGAACGTCCCCATCTGCAATGCCAGTAATAATTGTCTCTGTGTTGCAAATGCAGTAGCTGTATCTAAATCTAAAACTAATGCCCATTTTAATTGTGGCAATCCTTCTACTTTTGGCAAAGGCGTATAAGTTATTAATTCCTCAGTATTTTCCTTTTTGTTTGAAAATATACCAGAAACTACCTGCTGTTGTGGTTGCAGTTTATCCCATCCCGGAATTTCTTCTTTAGCATCTTTACCTAAGTTAGAGACTGTTTTGCTCATAAAAATTTTTCTGGAATCATCTATCAAGTAATAATCCTCTTGACTTGTTTTCGATGTTGAGACTACCTTTTCTAAAGATTTTAAAAGCGTAGCTGTTCGGATAATATAAATGGTTTCACCTGTTTCACTATCTTTAACAGGAGCAGATATGTAAATTTTAGCCTTCTCTTTGTTTTGTGCTGCTGAAGGTAGACTGATTTCAGGCGTATTAGTTTTGACTACTTTTTGAAAATAGTCTTCGTTTTTTTGATTCGGAATCGATTGTCCTTGGGACTCAGCAACTAAGTTACCTTGAATGTTGAACACAGCAATGCTTTCATACTTATTTTCAATATTTAGGTTCCTTAGCTGTGCTTGCATCTGTTCACGATTGAATACTTGCCTGAATTTACCGTTTTGTAAGAATGGCAGTTTAGAGAAAATTTCAATATCTCCATATCGTCTCAGCATAAAACTGTTTATGTTGTCTGCTAAGAAATTAGCTCTATCTTGTTTAGCATTGGTGATTTCCTTTGTAGTCGAGTGGTTGACTAGGTTATAAGTGAACACCCCTACTAATATGATTGGCAAGGTACCGAAGGCAAAGGCAAAGGCAACCGCTTTTCTACGTAAGCTTGCTCGTTTTAACCAGGAAACAACACCCTTTTTGCGCAAATTTGGAAGATCATCTGTATACTGTAGAACAGTGTTTTGTTGCAACGAGTTTATGAATAAACTGTGTGGAAAATCTTTCTTTTCCTCTGTGATATGATTCTTCTGTGTGTCAATCATTTTAACTTTCTACCAATTTTTTCCAATCATGTACTGCAACCAGTCAAGGTTTCTTTTTTTGGTAGATGCGATTTTTTAGATGCGAAATACTGAACAATAGCCTATGAATGTTACTCTAATAATATTGGTTCATCTCATCAGATGTGTTAACATCAATAGGAAAATAAGTAAGTCGGTGCAATAAAACCAAACTGTGTAAATAAAAGTAAATAAGGCTCAAACTCTTTCTCTCCCTGCTCCCTGTTCCCTGCTCTCTGCTCCCTGCCTTATTCCAACAATAATTATTTACGCCGACTTACTTAGACTAGCTGTTACTAGTCATTGAGCAAACAAAATAGTATGATAAACGATTTCTATAGTCTTTGTTTATGTCATAGGTAACTAGCCGTCATCAACTATTTACATCTCTACGCCTGAAAATTTTCCTCCACTACTTCCTTTGCTCAAAAACTGTCATTTTCTAGTCAAATAAACCAAAAAAAAGAATTGGTACAATCATCTTGTCTAGAAGAATTGTCAAACTATCCTCTGTTGAGAGACTCACTTCTACTGTCAACAACAACATCAAAGCTAATTTTCCAAATGGTTGCTCACTACGCTGTTGGTACTCTATTAAAACGATAGTAGCCTATGGTGTATATAACTGAGGTTTAATGAGAATTTCTCCTTAAACTTTATATAAATGTGTAAAGCTATCTTGTGTTTACTTAATTCAGCAGAAAATTAAGTAAACGCACATTTACTGAGAGCACACTTTCTCTCCACAGATATATAGATAGTCACCCTGAATACTAGTAACTGTCGCTTTCTTAAACTAGCAACAATCTGTTGTGATTTTAGGATTTAGACACAATAGTAACAGTATATCTAGATAATACTCAATATTGTTATAAAGTTTTGTCGAAGTTTTCTCAAAATCATTCAAAAGGCGCTATTTAAAACATTTCAATAAGAAAAAGGGATCAAAACTCTAGTTGTCAATATATAGCTTACTTAAGGAGAAACACGCGCATATCGATCGCCCTCATAGTTTCTCAAGGTTTTTAATTATGCAGACTTTTTATCTATTTTAAATCAGGTCTGTACAAACGAGTTTTTCACTATTTTTTCCCAATTGATGGTGCTTTCTGTCTTTATTTTTCTCTATCAAAACGTTTTGACGTCACTTTATATAAAAACATAGTTAAATTAGGAAACTTTTACAATCATCTATGTAATTGTATTAACAATTACATATCACTTCTCTTGAGTTTGTAATTATCAAGCTGATAAATTGATGTCAAGCTAATGGATTGATAATTCAAATAGCACACTGTTTCAAAAAGTTCTTTTATTATACGTTATAACTAACTATGAACCAAGGGCAACAAACTGCTATTGAAGGCATCTACGAAGTGTGTATTGGCGTCAAAGAACCAATTTCTGCTATTCAATACTGGGAACTCTTTGGCTATCGCGTTGGTCAAGTTGGTGAATTATCACAAGCAGCAGCATACCAACTGTATGGCATCAATTCCTCCTTACGTTCGATTCGCCTTTACCATCAATATATAGATCATGGTTTGCTTCGTCTGATGATTTGGGAAAATCCCACCAATCAGGGATTAGGGATGAGATCAATGAAAGTGAAGGGAAATCGCTGGGCAACTACCTTAACAGACGATGTGTTGAACATTTTAAATCATGTGGAGGAGGCAAAAGCAGCCGGCTGGGAAATTAAAAATACATTCCCTCGCTGGGAAGTGATTTACAACAAGGAGAAAAAAAGCCGTCCTTTCATCGAACCAGTGATCGGAGTGCGAGAAATGCTCTTATTGCAACCTTTAATGCGACAGGTTTTCTTTCAGAGATTTGGTTATACATTACCACATTATGGGAACATTAACATAAATTCTCCCCTCAAAACAAGCCAGTTTACTCATATGGGGATGATTATTCAGGATGACAGCAAAGAAACTCTAAAGTTTTATGACGAAGTTTTAGGTTTGCTGCGCGTACGTGACGATGTAGAGACAAGCTACGAATCTTCTCTAGCAGGTCGAGAAATTTTTGATCTCCAAAAGGGGGAAAAGTTTTATCTTACCGCCTTTGATGATCCCCGGTCTTCTCAAACAAACATATTTGCTGCACGTTCCGGAAGACTTTATATCATTCGCTTTCCTGATTTGATCCAATTAGATTCCAGGTTTGAAGCTGCACAACCGGGTTGCTTGGGAGTTTGTCTTTACACCTACCGGGTGCGAGGACTAGATATGTATTGCGATCGCATCAAAGCAAGTCCTGTGCAGAAGTATACAAACATCGTTCCCAACGAGTTTGGAGAGATGAGTTTCTCTTTTGTTGCACCAGATGGGTACTTTTGGACGTTGTTAGAAGCTTCGTAAAGTTGTTAAAAGATAGATGAAGTGTTGTAAATTTTTACTTTGGAGATATCAACAATGCCCAGTTATCAAACCAACACACAATGGCTAGCTTTGGTCATACTTGGGATTATGTCTGCGCTCCTAGTAGTAATTGCAATCACAGCATTCAGCATATACTTTTACGGTAGGGCTAACCGTATTGTCAGAACTGATGCTGCAATAGTACTAGGAGCAACAGTTTGGGGAGACGAACCATCTCCAGTTTTTAGAGAAAGAATCAATCACGCCATTCATCTCTACAAAAGAGGAGTTGTACGCACCATCATTTTTACTGGTGGGGTTGCTAAAAACGATGATATGGCTGAAGCCATTGTGGGTAAACGCTATGCAATGGCGCGGGCAGTTAAACAAACCGATATTCTTATCGAAACAGAATCTCACACAACTCACCAAAACCTTCAGAATGCTCACAAGATAGCAGACAAATACCATTTGTCCAAATTTCTTATTGTCAGCGACCCTTTGCATCTTAAGCGAGCCGTGTTAATGGCACAAGACATGGGAATGGATGCTTATCCATCCCCTACGCCCACAACTCGCTACCGCAGTTTCAAAAGTCAGTTTGAGTTTTTAATGCGAGAGACATATTTTTACTTTGTCTACCTCGTCTTAAAATACTAACTCGTATTTTGTCTTAGCTTTGTTGTTCTCTATACAACAAAGCTAAACATCCTCCGCTTCTGGCACTGGAAAGGTTTCACCAGCTAAGTAAGCATCAAAGTGCCGTTGAAAATAAAGCCAAGAACTTATATCTTCTACATCAAGAAGCGATTTAGGCGCATCCTTGTACAAAGGAACGCGGGTATTGATTTCATCTTGCAGCAGTTGGGGTAACTCGCCCAAGCTATTGACTTTGCTCCCATAAGCACTATAGATCAGATGACCAAGGCGTGCACCCATTTTCATCCAAGGAAGCCACGGACCAATCCGATCCCAACTTAGCTTGAGTTCAGTTACCGAGGGAAGTTCAGAGTTTAATAAATCTGCAGTTGGTACAGTTAATTTAAACAACTCTGCTGCTTGATAAATCGGGTGTGGGCTATACTCAGCAAACTTGGGATTTTCCGCAAGAGGATTAGGGTAAGTAGGAAATATATCAAACACAAAGGTTGTCCAGTCTCCATCTACAGGTACTGGAAATTTGCCTTTAAAATGACCTTGTACTGGACTATTTGCAACGTGTACCACTGGAACTGTTTCGTCAGTCCAAGGATTATGCCACTTATGCAAAATTTCTCCTGTTTCTGGATCAAGGTAGTAAGTCAGTTCTCTTGAGGTAAAATCCCAGGATCCTTCTTCTGTAGGAATACATCGACTCACGCTGTAACCCACGATTTTAAACAGGAGTTTTCTCTTCTCACCTGGCACAAAAGCATAAATCTTGCCCTGCCAAACGAGAAAGGTTGATTCATCAGGATTAAGGGATGAACGAGTTTTTACCCAATGTTGAGCTTCAAATTCTTTGATTTCGGCAACCATCGACAGTATCTGTGAGTTCAATTCTCTATTATCCTAAGTTGATTCCAAAGATTGACTCTCAAGACGGCGAAACAGAAATACCCATAATGGAAGAGAACTGTTAATAGCAATTAATCGTACCAAATGACCGGCTGTGACAATTTCAACATTATGATCTAATGCCAAGGCAACTAAAATCATTTCCGCCGAACCTCCTGGTGCTGTAACCAGCAAACAGGTTAGCCAGTCCCAAGAAGTTAATTTCATAGCAAGGATGGAAGCCAGTCCTCCAGCAACCAGAGTCATTCCAACAGACATTAAAGCGCAGGCTATAATCCTTTTTGTGAAAGTCGGTTTGTTACCCCAATACTCACCAATGGTAATTCCCAAAAGCATTTGCCCCACTATATTGACCAGAGGCGGTAAAGTAAAGTTTACATCACCCACGAAAGGCAGCCATTCACACAAAGGATTAAACGCGATCCCAGCGACTATTGCACCAAAAAACTCACCAGCCGGAATTTTGCTTAACAAAGCAAGATATACTGCTAATCCACCAAATAACAGCGCCAATAATAGTAATCCTAATTGGGATGGTTCGAGACTGAACAAGACACCTTTGACGGGGAGTGCTTGCGGATAAATTTGCTGACCAGATGATACTCTAGCAACCAGGGGAATCAAAAAAACTACAGTTGTAACGCGAATTGCTTGTACGAGTGCCACAAGTGTAACATTCTTGCCGTAGTCTGCAGCGATCGCCGACATCGGCCCCACACCACCAGGCACTGTAGCTAGCATCGCTGTTAAAATATTTGTTTTGCTGATGCGCGAGTAAATGTAGCCAATTAGTGTACCACACAGCAACAAAAACAACGTGATCAAAGCGAAAATAGGAAGACAAGAAGCAACATCAGCTAAATGAGCGTTACCTACACAAAAGCCAACATTTAGTCCGACAAGCGCCATTCCCGTCTTTCTAGCTGTCCGATTAGGTTTGAGGGTACACCCACCCCAAACCCGATAAGTCTGAAGCACAACTGCACCAGAGACTATACCACCAAATATCCAGGCAATTCCTCCAATGTGAAATTTTGCCAAGATCAAACCTATGGGTAATGCCAGAAGCATTTCCCACGCCAAGACAATTAACGGCTTTACAAGAATTTGCTTGAACTTTAGAGCTTGCTGTTCAGTGGTAACCTGTTGAGGAGACGCTACACTTAAAATCTGATTCATCAACTTGCTTTTTGGAAATTTTAAAATTAATTTACCAAAAAGCGCTCAAAACCCCATCCTTCTAAAAGAAGGGGTAAAGAAAAAAGTTTATACTAAAACTGTGAGTAAATAATCAATCAAGTACTTAAAGTACGCCCTCAACTGTTGAGCTGCTTGTGTTGACACTTGTGCTGATTGTTCCCAAGACTTTATATATTTATTTTGAATCAACTTGAACCCATTCACATATACCTCAATTGCCGGCTGTTCATGAGTGATGATTCCTTTGTGAAGTAAACGAGGTTGAATCCCGTTTTCCAAGCAGCTTCCAAGTAGTTTTAAATATTTACTAAGGTTCTGACGAAAGACTTGTGTTTGGGCATCTTGGGAACCCAATAACTCATCCGCCACTTGTTGTGTTATTTCTTCTCGATGAGCTAAAAGCCACAATCCTGCTTCTAAAGAAGCAGCTGATTGTCCTTCTGCAAGTGGAAGTGAGGCAGTGAACTCTATAAGATGTTCTGAAAATTCTTCAATTTTGTGATGTTTGAGTTGAGTAAGTGCTTCGCTGATACTTTCTTGTGAACGTTTCTTCTCCTCTTGCTCGCGTATCAAATCTTCCACAATCGGTTTTATATTTTGAGTTATCAAATCAGTCTGCTCTTTTAGCACGTCCAGCACTTGTTGAGGCAAATCGTACTCTAATAACTTGTCTATTCGATTTGTTGTACTGTCTTGGAGAAAGTTGAACTGGCGTTGTAGTTGCTGAATGAGCGATCCCAAGCGTTGTTCGGTATTAGGTAGATCTTGAGATAAATGTCGTTCTAGATAATCGACTCGTTTTTGCAGAGATTTGACGGATGCTCTTTCTAACCAAGGGCTGATGATAAATCTTGCTAAATCGTGTAAACTTTTAGCCGGTTTTTCCAGTCTTCCTAATCTCTTGATATTTTGCGCCATAAGATTTCTTAAAAAGTGGTGATGCATTAATCCGTGGATTCCCTGTGTTGCTTTCCCCTATTTATGGGTTATTGTCTAGAGAAGTTCAATTATTAAAGAAAAATTCAGCAAGTTAAAATTCACAATTGAGTCAGAGTCATTTTTTAGTGGCGGATTGAAACCAGCAGTAATTTAGAATTACCCCTACAAGTTTTCCTAATGCCAGAGCCAGTTAAGGGGTAAGCAAAACCTTCCTGCATAGGATTTGTTAACTAAATCTTTGATTTGATGGCAACTCAGGAGTTGCAGTTATGTTAGCCATTTTGATGCAACTCATTACAACGGAACAGCGGATAGGGTATATTGCGCAAAGCTGTTATGTGGGTGTCTATAACGGAGTAAACTCCCTAAAAGCGCATTCCTTGATAAGTTGTGGATAAGTTCGCGTAAGTTTAGGTAAGTCGTTTTACGAATTTTTCACAAAGCCACAGTTCCTGAACTGGCAATCTGCTAGTTAGCAATACATAGCTTCTGACTCCTTAGCAATAGCATGACATTTTTGAAATTTTACTGTCTTATCCGACTCAAGTTGTGGTCGTATGCAAAAAATTATTGGTTTCTCACTTTCAGTAAATCCACTGATTGATCTGCGCAATAACTTCTGTTGTTACCAAAAAAAATGAGCGTAGTTTTGACTACGAACACCAAATAGAGTAATAGTACCACAATACCGCTTCAAAACTCTGCCTTTTGCGTAATTTTCTGGATACAGCTTTGTATGTAAAAGTTTATCGTGAGTGAGCATGATAAACAAATTCGTTGTGAACACCAAGACTCTTCAAGGTATCCAAAACGTTGTACTTGATAAAAGCAGATGAAAATGACGCGATCGCCTTTTGGTTTGGCTCCCTGCTGGAGCATCGCCAAAAGCGGCGCAGTCCATCAGCATCCCTCTCGGGCGTCCTACTGCTCAAAGTCGCTCACCGCCGCCTGAATCCGAGATTCGCGGAAGCCTGTTCTTTGAGAACAGGCGCTTGCGTATACCGAAGATCGCCGGATTTGCATAAGTTTTTGGAACCTGTGATCAGGATGTGAGCTAAGTTGTCATTAAAATCACTTAACGACCAGTCGCTCTCGGCAGCAATAAGGGGATGAACTTTAAGTATAAACCAAGAAGAGGACTTAAAAACTTGAGTGAGAAAACCGTACTAAATTTAGAGCACAATTTCTAAGCGATCAAGCTGTGTTGAGGTCGATACAATCAAAGTGCGGGTTAAGTAATGCTGTTGCTGGCAATCAATCTATGACTTCAGCATTACTAAGGAGACCAAAATATGGTAAATCAATTCAAAACTGCTGCATTACTAGGTTTATTAAGCGCGATTTTGATTACGATTAGCTACTGGGTGATTGGCGGTACCAGTGGTGTGATTGTGGGAATTGTTATAGCAGCAGTGACAAACTTATTTTATTGGTATCAATCTGATCAAATTGCGCTGGCAGCATATCGTGCTCAGCCAGTATCACCTCAAGAAGCACCGGGACTATATCAGATGGTGCAAAGGTTGTGCGATCGCGCTAATCTTCCTATGCCAAGAATTTTCATTGTCCCACAGGGTGCTGCCAATGCCTTCGCCACAGGACGCGATCCAGAACACGCTGCTGTTGCAGTGACTCAAGGTATTTTAGATTTATTACCAGAAGACGAACTCGAAGGCGTCATTGCCCACGAACTGACTCACGTTGCTAACCGTGACACTTTAACACAGGCTGTTGCAGCCACAATTGCAGGTGCGATCTCGTTCTTAGCCCAAATTGTCAGCTATAGCGCTTGGTACACTCCATATTCACGGGACGGGCGCAATGGTCAAAATCCTGTGGGGATATTGTTAACAATATTTCTTGCTCCAATTGCTGCGACAGTGATTCAACTGGGAATCTCACGCACGCGGGAATTTTCAGCAGACGCAGGTTCTGCCAGATTAACAGGTAATCCTCGCGCTTTAGCGCGTGCACTCCAACGTTTGGAAGCGACAGCAAGACAATTACCTATACAAGCAAACCCAGCCTTTGAGCCACTGTTGATTACAAATGCAGTGTCCGGACAATTTTTGGGAAATTTGTTCTCTAGTCATCCGTCTACTGAAGCACGAATTGAGGCATTGCGGAAGATAGAACAAGAACAACTTTCCAGAACGTCTGAATTTTGATTTTGATGATGAGAAGTCGCCTCTTTGGGCGATGATCGCTTCCAAAACGCGGCTAAACTCCTCGCCTTCAACGTTAATTTTAAAATATAATAAATCCTAAAACGCTCTTCGAGATGCATCAATTGCTGCGTCTCTACATGTTTGTGTTTATGCATCAGATTTATTGAGCTGGAATGACTAATGATGCTAGATAATGAAAAAGCTTTAACATGGACTTGAATTCTCTAGCTCGGTTATTAAGAACTAAGACTTATGCGAACTTACTATTGCGGCGAACTCCGAAAAGAACACATTGGAGAAACTGTTACCTTGTACGGATGGGTAGACCGTCGCCGCGATCATGGAGGTGTAATATTTATAGATTTACGCGATCGCACTAGTATTGTCCAAGTCGTCAGCGATCCCCAGCGTACCCCTAATTCCTATGATCTGGCAAATAGCCTACGAAATGAATACGTTGTTGAAATGACAGGTAGAGTGACGCAACGTCCTGAAGAATCCCTAAACCCCCGCATACCTACAGGCGAAATTGAAATCTACGCCGATACAATTAAACTTCTCAACTCAGTCGGTAAACAGTTACCATTTCAAGTTTCCACTACAGACGCTGATCCGGTGCGGGAAGAGTTGCGGCTCAAGTATCGTTATTTAGATTTGCGGCGCGATCGCATGGCAAACAATTTGCAACTACGCCATCAAGTTGTCAAAGCGATGCGTCGTTACTTAGAAGACGTAGAAGGTTTCCTAGAAGTCGAAACCCCCATCCTCACCCGTTCCACTCCCGAAGGTGCGCGGGATTATCTCGTACCCAGTCGCGTTAACCCTAGTGAATGGTTTGCTTTACCCCAATCACCCCAGCTGTTCAAACAATTGCTGATGGTATCCGGCTTAGATCGATACTATCAAATTGCGCGTTGCTTCCGCGATGAAGACTTACGCGCCGACAGACAACCGGAATTTACCCAGTTGGACATGGAAATGAGCTTCATGTCACAAGAAGAGATTATCGAATTAAACGAGAAGTTAGTTTGTCATATTTTCAAGACAGTTAAAGGCATTGAATTACAACGTCCTTTCCCGCGTCTAGTCTACGCCGAGGCGATGGAACGTTATGGTAGTGATAAACCAGATACACGTTATGATTTAGAACTCGTCAATGTCTCGGATGTTGTCAAAGACTGTGGCTTCAAAGTCTTTCGCGAAGCTGTTACCAATGGAGGAATTGTCAAAATTCTTCCCATTCCCAACGGGAACGATTCAATTTCTAACGTCCGTATCAAACCAGGTGGTGATTTATTCAAGGAAGCAACTGATGCAGGTGCTAAAGGTTTAGCTTACATCCGAGTCAGGGATGATGGAGAAATCGACACTATTGGTGCAATTAAAGACAACCTTACCCCAGAGCAAAAACAGGAAATCTTACGCCGGACAGATGCAAAACCCGGTCATTTACTACTTTTCGCGGCTGCTGACACTGCTACCGTTAATAAAACATTAGATAGGTTACGCCAAGTTATTGCTAGAGAATTTGGGTTAATAGATCCAGAAAAAATTAACTTGCTCTGGGTTACAGACTTTCCCATGTTTGAATGGAACGCACAGGAAAATCGCCTAGAAGCACTGCATCACCCATTTACTGCACCTCATCCTGATGATTTGAGTGACTTAAAAAGTGCAAGAGCACAAGCTTATGACTTGGTGTTCAACGGTTTTGAAGTAGGCGGTGGTAGTCTGCGGATTTATCAGCGCGAAATTCAGGAGCAGGTGTTTGAGGCGATTGGACTTTCCCCAGAGGAAGCACATAATAAGTTTGGCTTTCTGTTGGAAGCGTTTGAATATGGTACCCCGCCTCACGGTGGGATCGCCTATGGTTTAGATCGTTTGGTGATGTTGCTAGCCAAAGAAGAATCAATTCGCGACGTCATAGCTTTTCCAAAGACGCAACAAGCACGTTGTTTGCTCACAGATGCACCTTCGTTGGTAGATACGAAGCAGTTAAAAGAGTTGCATGTTGCCTCGACTTATAAGCCTAAGTCTTAGTACGACGAAAGCAGCCAAAGATGAACTATATCTTTTGACGGTCTCAGTTGAACAAAACACAACTATTGATATTCCTCGTCCTGCACTCTACGTTAAGGGCGGGGAATATTTGGTTTTCTTTCCCCCGGTGAGCAGTTCCTACCTTGCGGGAGGGCGTTCCGCCTACAAGAACAGGTTTCGGGTTCCTTCTGGAAACTGTTCAGGAGTATCTCAAATGTCCATCACGTAGCTTTTATGGACAATGCCACCCTACGCTTTGTGGTCTAATGATTTCAGGAGTTATACCATTTCACGAAATCCTTGATACAAATGATTAGTCTCTAATTCTTTCTCCCCTGCTCCTCTGCTGCCTATTTGTATCAACCTTAAAGTGAAACGGTATTAGGCAGTTCTCACAAGCGTTCGACACTTTTGAGCTAGGCACTAAACATGGCGATCAGCAATGCTAGCGCTCCGCGCATGAGCGTCGCCCTCTGTTTGAGATGTTCAATTAAATCGTTGCAGAGCAATCCGTACTTTTATGGATAAATAGTTTGACCAGTTGGGGTTAAAACCATGTAAAGGGGGTGTTTTTCTAATTCCTTGACTATCTCACTCTCCCCTTGTTCTTGCGATCGTTCAATTTAGGATGTTAATAACACTATAATTGAAATCTCATTCAACCAGTATCTTCACCGTGTTTTTGATAGTTTTGAAAAATGTAATTTTTAATACATTAATACCTCAAAAATCATAATTTCATAAAATTATTCGTCCAACGCATTTTTGAGGCTTGTATTTTTTTATACTAAGTAATAACCCGCTCTGTAAATGTACATATTTGGGATTATCCTTATTTATACTGTTTAAATCAATGTTTTTTTTAAACGAAAGTTCAATAACTTAGAAAAATCAGAAATATATTTTCGTCATATTTTTATATGGCTGCGTATAATTTCCTGCTAGCATACATAAAGTCAGTAAAAAAATTAAACTTTATGTCATGACTAGGGAATATTTAACAGTCATAATGATGAATTCCTCAAAAGTTCTATCAATTGTTTAAATATTAGACCTGACTAATCTAGTTGCAAAGCAATATGTAGTACGATAAAATTACTTACAACAATTACTACTTAATTAAAATCAGAACATTTATGGCAACCTATTCGGTAAAGTTTTTCTCAATTGAGTCAGGCTTATGGTAGTAAAATTTTGTACTATATCTAGAATTGGTGAGATAATTTAAAACAAGTTATGCTTACAATCAAATGACAACAGAGATTTGTTATACTCTAAAAGACGTTGATTACACGTTAAACATCACTGGTTATCAACTGTATTCAGATCATGCAGTATTTAGGACTTAGTTTATGTAGAGTTTCAGAAAAATCGTAGCAATCTCTATAGACTATCTAGCATCGATTTACTGGATATATCGTTGTACTAAAATATCTGATGACTTATGTGCGGAGTTGGACTTTGATGGTCTTTTTGATCTCAGTTCCTCCAACGTAGCCTTTATCACAAGGCCGAATCAGAGAAATAGTGTAACTAAAATCAAAAGCGTTCAACCTCACGAGCTATCCAGTGAAGTAAATGTTTTCAATGTTACAAAATATTCCTTGTTTATTACCTTGTTAACAGGTTATTTTCTTGGCAATCGAGTGTTTTTTTCGATTTCATTAAGTGAGTCACAAATGACTATTTATGAGAAATGATAAAAATTTTCTATTGATCTGATGAAAATATCCTTAGAAAATCACTACTGATTTCTAAACTGTTTGTAGGTAACTATTTATTTGACTTTAATGACACGAGTGCTTTTAAAGTGGTAAATGTTAGGTAAAACGATCTTTCTAAGCGTAGTTTATCTAACATAAGCTTCTTTTTTTTATGTGGTGTATTTACTGATGCTGGAGGTCAAATTGCATAGAAGGTGTGAGCGAAATCGAAACCGTTCAAAAAGACGAGCTATCTACTGTCCAATTCATGGGTGCTATCTTGAAAGCGTCAGTCGAAAGTATCCTCTGTTTGCAGATCGTGCAGGACAACTACAGCAACGGGGATTTAGCCGACAGAATGCTTTGATTTTGATTGCAGCAAAAACTGCGGTTTCCTTAGAAGGTGAGTGGTTGGAGGCATTTTGGTGTGATCAGTGCCAACAAACCAAATGGTATCACGTTAAAAAGCGTGTTAACAAAACTCAAAACAAGGAAATTTGTATCTATGAGGTATCGATAGTATCTCCAGAACTTTGGCAACAAGCGATAGGGGTGATTCATCCAGAGGGAAATCCTTCCGTAGGCGAGTTTACTCGCAGACATGCAAAGATGCTTAGCTATAACGCAAGTAAAGATTTCCACTTTGGAGATTGAGTGCGTCAGACAGTAACAATCATAAAATGCAATAGGAAAATCAATGTCTGCTATGGAGCCTGTACAAAACTCTGAAGAAATAGATTTTCAAAAATACTGGCTGATCCTGCAAAGACGCTGGCTGCCTGCAGTAGGAGTTTGTGGAGTTGTTGTGATCGTTGCATCCTTACTTGCATTCTCATCAAAACCCACGTACAAGGCAGAAGGAAGCCTGTTGATTAAGACAAATCGTACCTCATCTCTAACAGGTTTGGGGGAAGCTATTGGACGGCTTGAGGCATTAACTACTGAAAGCAATCCGTCCGAGACTCAAGCAAAGATAGTGGCATCTGTTCCAGTTATTCAGGAAACCATTGCAGAACTTAATCTTAGAGATGATAAAGGGAAATACATCACAATTGAACAATTAACCAATACACTTAAAATCACCAGTCTAAAAGGAACTGAAATCCTGCAAATTTCCTATACTGACAAAGATCCAAAACTGGCTGCCAGAGTTGTCAATAAGGTCATGCAGGCTTACATCAAAAATAACATAGAAGCGAATCGGCAAGAGGCTGTCTCAGCCCGCAAGTTTATTCAAAAACAACTACCAACAACAGAGGTATCTGTAAAAGAAGCTGAATCAGCGCTGCGCAAATTTAAAGAGAACAATCAAATCATCACCCTGCAAGAAGAAGCTAGTGCTGCAGTTCAAGCGATCGCCAAGTTAGATGATCAAATTTCTCAAGCCCAGGCTCAACTAGAAGATGTCACTGCTAAGTCAGAAAAATTACAGGCTCAAGCAAAAATTGATTCGCAGCAAACCGTGATCAATTCCTCATTGACTCAGGCATCTGGCATTCAGCAAGTGCTGACTCAACTCCAGGAAGCACAAAGCCAGCTTGCGGTTGAGCGTACTCGTTTGAAGCCAGAACACCCTATTATTGTCAACTTGGAAGAAAAAGTTACTGCTCTCAACAGCGTGCTACAACAGCGCATGAAGCAGGTCACTGGTAGCAATCAGCAAATTTCTCTGAAGAATTTACAGAATGGCTCTCTGCGAGAAAAGCTTCTGGAAGATTATGCTGGCATAGAAACACAACGCGTTGGTTTCGTCAAACAAATAGCTACATTGTCAAACCAACGAACTCTCTACAAAGAGCGAGCAAATATCTTGCCCAAGCTAGAACAGACTCAGCGGGAACTTGAGCGCAAACTCAAAGCGGCTCAAACGACTTACGAAACACTTTTGACAAGACTGCAAGAGGTTCAAGTAGCCGAAAATCAAAATATTGGAAATGCTCGTGTCATCTCCCCTGCCTTGGTACCTGATAAATCTACCGGAAGTGGAAAAATCCTGATTATAGGGGCTGGAGGAGTTTTAGGTGTCTTGTTTGGTGCCATTGCTGCCTTTGCTTTAGATACAATTGATCCATCACTTAAGACAGTTAAACAAGCCAAGGAATTGTTCAAATACACCTTACTCGGGGTGATACCTTTAACAGGTAAAAATCAAAACAAGAGTTTTAAAAAGCCAAAAGTGGATCAACCAATTCCTAGAGTGATTGGCAGAGATATTCCGCACTTTCCTGTAGGTGATGCGTACCAAATGCTACAATCTAACTTGAAGTTTCTAAGTTCGGATAGAGAACCAAGAGTCATTGTGGTGACGAGTTCCGTTTCTGGTGAGGGTAGATCTGAGGTTGCAGCAAATTTAGCGATGGCGATGACTCAAGTGGGGCATCGGGTTTTGCTGGTCGATGCCGATATGCGTCATCCAGTCCAGCATCATATTTGGAATTTGACGAATGCTGTAGGTCTAAGTCATGTCATAGTTAATCCCGATACCCTTGATCTAGCTTTACAGGAAGTGATGCCTAACCTACACGTTATTCCTGCTGGAGTTGTACCTCCAAATCCAGTAGCACTATTGGACTCTAAGTGTATGGCTGCACTTGTTAGCTCGTTTGCAGAAGAATATGATTTTGTAATCTTTGATACCGCTCCTTTAGGCGGAGTCGCAGATGCTGCAGTGTTAGGCAATCTAGTTGACGGTATACTATGGGTTGTTCGCCCAGGAGTGGTTGATTTTCCGAGTGCCAATGCGGCTAGAGACTTTTTGAAACAGTCAGGACACAATGTGTTGGGTATGGTGATTAATGGTGTGAATGTGAAGGGTGAGCCTGACAGCTATTTTTACTATACTAAAGAAGCAGTTGAGTCGAGTCGTAGTGTATCTCAAAATTCTGTAGTTGTAAGACGGAATTGATCAGGAACTATTGGTAGAGGTAATTTGTTTGTAAACCCGTCTACCAATTACTATTGAGGAAATTACTTAGATAATCACAAAAAAATCTCATAATTTATCAACACTACGAACTCACTAATCATCGTTGTTTAGCTAGCTTTTCATTGAACCTTTTGGATCAAGCTGTGACATATCAAAAGCCGCTTCTAATTTTTTAGATAGTTCATTTTGCAAAAAACGAAAGCAAAATATTAAAATTTTAAAACAATTCATTAAGTAAGATGAAAACATATCTTTCAAAGTTTTTATACGTCATATCGGCGAAGAAAAGAACAATTTTTGTTTTATTATGTTTGTTTTTATTAACTTCAGTATTGGATGCTTTAGGTATTGGATTAGTAGGACCGTTCATGAGTTTAGCCACACACCCAGATTTAGTTTTTAAAAGCTCCTGGTTAAATTGGGGCTACGTGAATTCAGGTTTTCAATCTACTAGTCAATATATTGCTTTATTAGGGTTGGGAATTATTTTTGTTTTTGCCATTAAGTCATTATTATACTTCCAAGTTCAAAGATACATTTTTAACTTCAGTCTAACTCAGCAAGGATTACTTAGACTCAGGTTACTGCATGGTTATTTAACAGTCAATTATACTTATCACTTAAGTAAAAATAGTGCCTCGTTAATTCAAAATATTATTCATGAAACTTTTCTTTTCTGTTACTCTGTCACGCTTCCTCTTTTGAGTTCTGCTGCAAACTCTGTTGTTGTATTTGCTTTAATAACTCTGTTACTTCAAACAGATTTTTCGGCAACAGCCAGCATTTTGCTAATGCTGATATTGGCATTTGCTTTTTACAATAGATTTAAAGACAAGATGGCTTATTGGGGTAAAGAAGGAAGTGAATCAGATACTGAAATGATTCGGATTATAAATCATAGTGTAGGAGGATTAAAAGAAACAAGAGTTATAGGTTGCGAATCGTACTTTGAGAGTCAGATGAACATACAAGCTCAGAGACACGCATTGACAGGTAGTTTATTTCAAGTTTTTCAAAACTTACCACGTATTGCAATTGAGGCACTTCTAGTTACATTTATAGTATGTTTCATATCTATATCTTTAGTATTAAATCAAAATCCACAAAACCTAATTTCAATTTTAAGCATTTTCGCTGTTGCCTCTATTCGGTTAATTCCAGCGGCGAGTCAATTAATGTCTGCACTTGGTACATTAAGAAATTCAAGTTACTCACTTAATAAATTGTATTTTGATTTACAAGAATTAGAAAGTAATAAATTAAATAGTATCAAGTACATCGATATTTTATATAAATCAGAACCTGAAGAATTTATTAGGAAGTCAAATAATTTTAAAAAATTAAGTTTTCGGAATCATATAAGTATAAAACAACTTAATTATTGTTATCCTAATGTATCAAAAAAATCTTTAAATAATCTTACATTAACTATTAATAAGGGTGAATCTATTGCTCTGATTGGTAAATCTGGAGCAGGTAAAACAACTTTGGTAGATGTTATTTTAGGTTTATTGATACCTAATCATGGAGACATTACAGTAGATGAAGTATCTATATATAATGAGAACTTACGCTCTTGGCAAAATATGATCGGCTATATTCCTCAATCTATTTTCCTAATGGACGACACGATTGAGAGGAATATTGCTTTTGGTGTTCCAGATAATCAAATTGATTCACAACAATTGCAAAAGGCAATTCAAACTGCTCAACTTGAAGAATTGATTTTGCAACTTCCTGATGGAATGAAAACTTCTGTTGGAGAGCGTGGGGTGCGGTTGTCTGGTGGTCAGCGTCAACGGATAGGAATTGCTCGAGCGCTTTACCACCAAAGAGAGATTTTAATTTTAGATGAAGCTACATCAGCATTAGATAATGAAACAGAAAACCTAATTTCTGAGGCAATCCGGTCATTGAGTCGTACAAAAACGTTAATCCTTATTGCTCATAGACTTTCCACTGTAGAACATTGCGATCGCATCTATGTACTTGAACATGGAAGGATAGTCAAGTCAGGAAGTTATCGAGAGGTGGTCTTGGGACAAACGATCTCATCTTGAATTTTTCTTTAAATAATCTTTAAATAATAAATACTGAAAATTCAATGAAATCACATTCTGACTATGTGCTTCTGATTCCATTCTGTGTAAGTAAAGACTTTAACCAAATTTTATAGAAATGTTTACCTGGATTTAACGTGAGTAGTCATTTGGAGTATGATGCAAAAGATAATATTGCAAATTAATATCAATAAATTTTACTTTATAGCGAGTATTAATAGTTTAAACTACTGCTTATCAAAAGCCATAACTCTTAGCTCGACTTTATTAAAATCGAACAATCTAATACATATTTTTGAGAAAAATTATAGCTAATCTGTGATCAATTCTGTTGAGAGCAAAAAATTTTCTTCCACTGATGATAAATAAGGGTTTGCGCATATGCATTTGCAATTTGTGAAAAATGCATAAAGTCGAGTTTAGGCTGTCTTTTCACAAAAGGATAATGGTATTATAAATTACCGAAACTCAACTGAAATGAATCATGATGGAACAAATTATCTACCAGGATCAGTTACTTGCTGTGATTATTTCCCATAAATTTGACAAACCAGGGATTCACTTCTTCACACCCAACGAACTTTCCCAGCAATTAGCATATATGCGTCATCCAAAGGGAAAAATTATTCAACCTCACGTCCATAATGCTGTACCTCGTGAAGTGCTTTATACTCAAGAGGTTCTCTTTATCAAAAAAGGCAAGTTGCGTGTTGACTTTTACAACGACCAACAGAAGTATCTAGAAAGCCGTATGTTAGAAGGCGGTGATGTTATTCTTCTAGTCACTGGTGGGCATGGTTTTGAGGTGCTTGAAGAAATCGAGATGATTGAGGTTAAACAAGGTCCCTATTTGGGAGAGCAGGATAAAACCCGGTTTGTGGGCATTTCAGCACAGGAAGCTAAGATACTGGAGTTGAGTAAGCCATGAAGCCAATTCCAGTCAACGAACCACTGCTAAACGGAAACGAGAATAAATACTTATTTGAATGTATCGAAACTGGTTGGATTTCTTCTGAAGGACCCTTTGTTAAACAATTTGAAGAACAATTTGCTGCCAGTGTGGGATGCAAATATGGAATAGCTGTCTGCAACGGTTCTGTTGCTCTTGATGCAGCAGTTGCAGCATTAGGAATTAGCTCTGGGGATGAAGTCATTCTGCCCACATTCACGATTATTTCTTGTGCGGCTGCGATTGTCCGTGCTGGTGCTGTACCAGTAGTCGTAGATTGTGATCCGCACACCTGGAATATGGATGTTAACCAGATTGAGGACAAAATTACAGCCAGGACAAAAGCCATTATGGTTGTTCATATCTATGGGCTACCCGTAGATATGGATCAAGTGTTGAACTTAGCCGACAAGTATGGGCTGCATATTATAGAAGATGCTGCCGAAATGCACGGTCAAACCTATAAAGGACGCCCTTGTGGTAGCTTCGGCACTATCAGTACCTTCAGTTTTTACCCTAACAAGCACATAACCACAGGCGAGGGGGGAATGCTGCTGACTAATGATGAGAAGTTAGCAGAACGTTGCCGTTCTTTACGCAATTTGTGCTTTCAACCCCAAAAACGCTTTGTGCATGAAGAGTTGGGTTGGAATATGCGAATGACTAACTTACAAGCAGCGATTGGGGTTGCTCAGTTAGAGCGTTTGGATGAGTTTGTAGCACGTAAGCGACGAATGGGACAAATTTACACAGAATTACTTGCGAATATCCCTGACGTACAGTTACCGTTGCCGCGCACTACATATGCAACAAATATATACTGGGTGTACGGTCTAGTTTTAAAAGACAATGTAGCATTTGACGCTCAAGAAGCGATGCAGTATCTTGCTGGGCACAAGATCGGTACTCGTCCTTTCTTTTGGTGTATGCATGAACAACCTGTGTTCAGAAAGATGGGATTATTTGAGGAAGAATTTTGCCCAGTGGCAGAAAACATCGCTCGTCGGGGTTTCTATATTCCTAGTGGACTCGCACTCACAAATGAACAAATGACACAGGTGGCACTGGCAGTTAAGGACATTTTGAAATGAAGAAGATTATCAAGCAGATTTCATTTGCTAAACAGATTTACCGACTTTTTCAAGAAAAGTAGTACAAGCATCGGTTTGCTAAAGATTACTATGGTGGTTTTTCTAACGTGTTTTAGAGATTTGAATAAGTCAGCGTTAAAAAATTAACTTATTTAACAAAATGTAAAATCAGCCAACGGCAAAGGAATGCCTCATTAGGTGAGTTTTTACAAAACTCAATATAGTTTTATCATGCCGACTCATTTAGTTGGGTTGGCTATGAGTTAATTGAAATTTGGGAAGATAGAGTTGACTCTTGTATAGTCTTCTCTCATCCAGATAACTCAATTCGCTTTCTATCACGAATTTTACTGAAAATTTAACTTTTGATGATTATGAGTATTTTTAACAACTATGCCCGTTACTATGATATTCTCTACCGAGATAAGGATTATGTTGGAGAAACAAAGTTTATTCAACAGTTAATTCAAACTCATGCACCAAATGCACAGAAAATTCTAGAGTTAGGCTGTGGTACTGGAAATCATGCAGTTCTCCTAGCAAAGGAAGGGTACCAAATTCATGGGGTGGATTTGAGTCAGGAAATGTTACAAAAAGCTGACAGCCGCCTCTCCCAACTCCATCCAGAATTAGCTTCTCAACTAAAATTTACTCATGGAGATATTCGTCACCTCAGGCTGAATCAGACATTTGATGTCATCCTCTCTCTTTTTCATGTCATCAGCTACCAAATTACGAATGAGGATTTACTGGCAGCTTTTACTACTGTAAAGGAACATTTAAAGCCAGGCGGAATTTTTGTTTTTGATATATGGTATGGACCTGCAGTGTTAACTGAACGTCCTAGAGTTAGAGTCAAACGTCTAGAAGATGAAAAAATACTAGTTACCAGAATTGCAGAGCCAGTAGTGCATGCAAATGAGAATTTAGTAGATGTCAATTACCAAGTCTTTATTAAGGACAAAAACAGCAATTCGGTTAATGAGCTTCGAGAAACTCACCGAATGCGTTATCTGTTTAAGCCAGAAATAGAATTGGTGTCGCAGAAAGTTCAGATGACAATACTCGAATATCAGGAGTGGATGACCAATCGAGAACCAGGGTTTGACAGTTGGGGCGTTTACTTTGTAATTTGTGGATAAGAGGATGTCTGAAAAGTTTTGGGCGCTTAAAACCGCGACTACACAAACCAAGTCTTTCTTGTGCGGACTAACAGAAAATTAAGGTTTTAAAACCCGTGTAGGCGGGTTTTGCCTGTGTAGCCGCGACTTCTAGTCACTAGATATAGTATTAAAATAGACTTTTCAGACATCCTCTAAGAGAAACCTAAACCATGAATAGATCGTGCTGCATATTTTTTTATGAAGGACATATAAGCGTTGCTCCAACTATCATTAGCTTAGTTAACTCTCTTAGTGAGCAAGGGTACCGTGTCTTTCTCTATTCTACCAAGCATAACTCATCAACGTTCAAAATACCCAATGATCGGACAGTCGTTGTTAATTTTCCAAAGGGATATAACATACCTGCAATCAATATAATTTATACAGTTCTTGGCATTATTAAACTAGGGATGTTAGTAAGAGTAATAGAGTTATTTTTATTTCTATTACAGTCTAGTTTTTATACATTCAAAAACTATGATTTGATCTTACCCAAGAATAGTATTATTATTGGTGTTGATGCAAATGGATCAATTGCATCGTTGCTAAATTTCTATTTTTTCAAGCAAAAGTTTGCATATCTTTCTTTAGAGATTTATCCTCCAAAGTACTTTGGAAAGCTAGCTAGAATTATCAAGTGGTTGGAATGCTTGGCATATCGCAAAGCTGAGTGTGTTATTATTCAAGACGAAGACAGATTTAAAAGTCTTGGAGAGTTTAATAACTATCATCATAGTAAGGTATTTTACCTGCCAAATTCGACTATGTCTTGTGATGACATTAATCAAAAATTAACTGATAGTAATTACTTGAAAAATATCTTGAAATTGAGTGATAAAGATTTCCCATATATCATAATTCAAGCTGGAATGATATGTGATGAAGTATTTTCTCAAGAATTAGCTTATGCTTTTAGCTTTATCAACAATGGAAGTGCATTAGTTCTCCACGAAAAAGAAAAAAGGGATGTAAAAGAACCATACATAAAGTTATTGAAAAAAACGAATTCACAGAACCTTTTTCTATCATTAGATCCCCTGCCTTTTGAAAGGATAAATGAAGTGTTTGCTTCTGCAACTATTGGATTGGCATTTTATAAAAATATCAATCACAATTTTGGTCAAATTGCTAAAGCGTCAGGAAAGTTGTCTTTTTATTTAAAATATGGAAAACCTGTATTAGTCAACAATTTGGAATCTCTATCTACTCTGGTTGAAAAATACAAAATTGGCGTTGTTATCCAAAATCCTTCTGACCCTGTTGAGATTCAATCAGCTATCGAACGGATATTAAGCAATTACAGTTTTTTCTCTAACAATGCTAAATTTTGTTTTGCAGAAGAATTTGACTTCGCTAAGAAAGCTAAGCCTTTTATATCTTATATAACTAGTTGGTAATTAGTAAGATATGTGATTGTGAAGATTATAACTTTATTTAATAACTGTCGAGATGATCATCATATTATATTTAATAAAAAATCTATATGCAAACTCCAGTAGCATTTATCATCTTCAAAAGACCTCATACAACTGAAAAAGTATTTGAAGCAATTCGCCAAGCTAAACCACCAAAACTTTTTGTGATCGCAGACGCACCCCGTGCTGAACGTCCTGGGGAGGTAGAAAAGTGCGAAGCCACTCGTGCAATTATAGAGCGAGTTGATTGGAATTGCGAAGTCATCAAAAACTACTCTGATACCAACTTGGGCTGTGGCAAACGTATATCCAGTGGTATTGATTGGGTTTTTAGCAATGTTGAAGAGGCTATTATTTTAGAGGATGATTGCGTACCTCATGCTACATTTTTTCCATTTTGTGAAGAATTACTTGAGAAATATAGATATGATTCCCGAGTTGCCTCAATTTCCGGGTCAAATTATCAGTTTGGGCATAGACGAACAAATAATAGTTACTACTTTTCTATTTACAACCACTGCTGGGGTTGGGCAAGCTGGAGACGTGCTTGGCAGCACTTTGATCTTTATATGAAGCTTTGGCCACAGATTCAAGCGGAAGGTTATCTGAACGATATTTTAAGAGACTATAAGGCAGTCAAATATTGGAGTAATCTTTTTCAGTCTGTTTTTGAAAACCCTTCAGATGGAATTTGGGATTTTCAATGGACATTTGCCTGCTGGATACAGAGTAGTCTAGGTATTATTCCCAATACAAATTTAATTTCTAACATTGGCTTTGGTCTAGAATCGACTCATTTCACTTCTAAAAAAGTAAGCCCTTACATCAATATGCCTATAGAGGCAATGCAATTTCCTCTCAAGCATCCACCCTTCATGGTTAGCAATGTAAACGCAGATAATTTCACACAAAAAACGCTGTTTAAGCAAACTTTACTCCAAGTTATTAAACAGAGGATTAAAAAAATTATAAAAGCCAACTAACGTCTGGGAGAAAAGTGTAAAAAGTTTTTTTTACAGCAGTTTTATGTAAGGTGGGGAATGCCCACCCTATGATTTGTGGTCTATTAATATGAAAATGGCTGTAAATATAGATTTTTTGTAAGTAAAAATGAAGTTTTCCCAAGTAAAATAATATACATTAATATTTGATTTCAGCTGGATTAATATTGACTAAAATGCTGAAAAATGTATTTTTTTATAAAAAATGAAAATTAAAATATTTTACATTCCTACATTTTTAGCAGTGAGTGATCTGATATTATCGCTTCCTCAACTTAATTTAGGTGTTATTGGAGCAACTAGACTAGTTTTTCTTCCACTTTTAGTCCTTGTTTTAATTGAGCAATTAAGAAAAGTTGATGAGAAGAGAATAAGATTCGCAGTTAGTATGAGCTGGCCATTGCTACTACTTCCGATACTTTTTTTGTTCCAAATTGTAGCAATTCCTCCAGATGCTGTACCAACTCATCTTTCTGGTTGTACAAAGTATATTTTCTGGTCTCTGCTGTATCTATCTGCAGTATTAAGCTTAAACAGTCAAACAACCCATTTAATTAGGAAGATTTTGTTCATTACATTACTATTAGTCTTTATAGCAACTATTGTTCAGTATCCAATAGTCATTCAGCGTTCATCTCAGAGTTTATCTAGTATCATTGCCTCCTATGGTACTCAAGAAAAGGATATTTTTGGTCTATTTTCTTCTGCTAACGAAGATGCTAATAGCTTAATGACTTTATTTCCGCTGGCTTTGTTTTCTCTTAAAAAAAAATCAGATCTTAAAGGACTAGTATTCAAGGTTATCTTATTACTTTATCTACCTCCGCTTTTGTTTATAAATGGAACAAGAACAGCGCTATTTATAACTTTCCCAATTCTTTTATTTCTCTTCCATTTTACTTTTTCTATCAAAAATTTTACGAGACTTGCTCCATTCGTTATTATCTTTGTTTTAATATACAATTTGTATGTTGCTAGCTTTGCTGAATCCTCTTTTTCCAAGGAGTCTGAGGGTGAAGGAACTTGGGGATTTCGTGTAGAGAGAGTATGGACTCCTACTAGCAATTACACATCTGAAAATTCACCTATTTTTGGTTTTGGCTCCCGTGGTTGGGAATATGTTTGTCGTATCAATGGAATTGTCAGAGGTGCTGGCGAAGATAATCCATTTGAAGTTATTCCCGCACATAATGTATATGTTTGGACTTATGTGTCGTGGGGAATCGTTGGATTTTCGATATATTTAGGATTTCTCCTTACTCTATTGAAAGAATCTTTTCAGTTATCAATATTTCCACAGCAGGAGATTTCACTGTTTGGAAAAACATTATTTTGTTGTGTTATAGGATATTGTATTTGGGCTTCTATTTCTAATGCATACATTGAAGCAGGATGGGATATTTTGTTTTTAATTGGAATTTTAATTAGCTCACTAAAAATGACAGCTTTACTCAGTAAATACAGAATTAATGTACCTAGTAATCAAAAAGTTCTTCAGGAAAATTCATGTTAAACTAATCTCCATTTTGTTCCGAAAACTCAGAAACATTTTTTTCAAAAAGAAGATGCTTTCAGCTTGTCTACAAATATAACAAATAGGGATTCTTTAGATCAAAGAGGAAATTGATATATGAAAGTTTTACAGATGAGTACTTACGATAGTGGAGGAGCTGGTCGGGCTGTATATCGACTTCATCAAGGTTTACACAGTATAGGCATCGATTCCCAACTTTTAGTACAAGCCAAATATACTGATGATAAAACAGTTATTGCTCAACACACTAAGTTAGAAAAGGGAATTGCCAAGCTTAGACCATCTTTAAGTAGACTGCTGCTAAATTTTTATCCCCAACGAGAACAGACTGACTATTATTTATCTTGGCTTCCAGATAGAGTCCGTCCTCAAGTTAAACAACTCAATCCTGATATCCTCAATCTGCACTGGATTTCTAATGGTTATTTAGAGGTTGAAACCATTGCAAAGCTAAATAAGCCTATAGTCTGGACTCTTCATGATATGTGGGCATTTACGGGAGGCTGTCATTATAGCCAGAACTGCGATCGCTACATGAATTCTTGTGGCGCTTGTCCCCAACTTAATAGTCAAAAACAAAGAGATTTATCTCGCTGGCAATGGCAACGTAAAGCTAGAGCTTGGCAAGAAGCTGATATTACACTTGTCTCTCCTAGCTCATGGCTTGCTAAATGTGCTCAAGCCAGTTCTATTTTCCGAAATACGCGAGTAGAAGTCATTCCTAATGGTCTTGATACTAAGAAATACAAGCCAGTCAATAAACATATAGCAAGGGAGTTACTCAATCTACCTCAAGATAAGCAACTTATTGTTTTTGGAGCAGTTAATGCAACACAGCATAAGAGAAAAGGATTTAGTTTATTACAAGCAGCACTGCAAGATTTAAGTAAATCTGTTTGGCAGGACAGATTAGAACTAGTTATATTTGGGTCTTCACAATCTGATAATCAGATTGACCTAGGCTTTCGCACTCATTACACAGGTAAATTAGCAGATGATGTTTCATTGTCTTTAGTTTATTCGGCAGCAGATGTTTTCATTGCACCTTCAATTGAGGATAATTT
The DNA here is from genome assembly GCF_017982655.1 of Brasilonema sp. CT11. GTDB lineage: Bacteria > Cyanobacteriota > Cyanobacteriia > Cyanobacteriales > Nostocaceae > Brasilonema. The sequence goes on from NZ_JABXYX010000017.1 coordinate 59,279, forward strand.
GCCGAACACTGTAATGGAAGCTGTTGCTTGTGGTACCCCCTGCATTGCTTTTCATATAGGTGGTATGCCCGATATGATTGAGCACCAGAAAAATGGTTATTTAGCTCAACCTTACAAGATAGAAGATTTGAGCTACGGAATTACTTGGGTTTTAGAAAACACAGAGCGATATCAAAAACTTTGTCATCATGCTCGTGAGAAAGCAGAACAAGAATTTACTATGCAAATCCAAGCTCAACGGTATCTATCTATGTACACAGAGATCTTAAGTAGAGCAAACCAAAAAAGATAATTTTTTTTGTCAACAAAAACTACAAAAAAACATATTTGTAGTTTTTGTAAATATCGTTTTCATCAACCCTCCATTAAGCTATTTTATCAGGAATAATCAAAATGTATCCCAAAATATCAATAATTACCCCCTCTTTTAATCAAGGTAATTATATAGATTTCGCCATCCAAAGCGTAAAAGAACAAAATTATCCCAACTTTGAACATATTATTCTAGATAATTGTTCAACAGATCAAACTATTGAACATCTCAAAAAATATGATCATTTGATTTGGAAATCTGAGCGTGATAGGGGTCAAAGTGACGCTCTTAACAAAGGCTTTAGTATGGCGACAGGTGACATAGTAGGTTGGCTCAATGCAGACGACAAATATCTTCCTGGATGCTTTCAAAAGATAGCAAGCTGCTTCGCAGAAGCTCCTGAAAGTGATATTGCTTATGGAGACTATCGTTGGATAAATGAAAAGGGAGATGTTTTTCAATCCCGAAGAGAAATCGATTTTGACTATTTCATACTGAAATATCTTCATGTTTTATATATACCCAGTACTTCTACATTCTTTAAACGGAGGATATTTGATGAAGGAAACTTTTTAGATGATTCTTTTCAATATGCGATGGATTACGAATTTTTTCTGAGATTAGCTTTAAAAAGATATAAATTCACTCACGTTCATTCTTATTTAGCAGATTTTAGATGGCACACAGAAAACAAATCTGTAGTTGCATTAAATAAACAAATTAATGAACAAGAGATGGCTTTACTACGTCATGATGAATTATTGCAAAAAGTACCATCATCTGCGCGATCGCATTTACGAAAAATCTTGAAATTAATGGCACGAAGCAAGCGTTACCTTCTCAAAGGAATGAAAGGTTATTACTTTAATCAATGGCAACACCAAGCTGTTGATTAAAATATAGGAGTCAGACAATTGTGCGCATCTTAATTTTACATAATCGCTATCAAATTGGTGGTGGCGAAGATGTCACCATGCAAACAGAAAAAGCCCTTCTAGAGGCAAATGGTCACACTATAGCTTTACTAGAAGTCAATAATGACAATATTACGAATTCTTTAGAAAAACTTAAGGCAGCTGTCAGTGCCATTTATTCCCTCTCATCAAAACAGTTAGTACTTGCAGAGATTGCCAGGTTTCAACCTGATGTTGTGCATATACATAACTTTTTTCCACTGCTGTCGCCTTCTGTTCACTATGCCTGTCAGGAGGTAGGTATACCAGTCGTACAAACGCTGCATAACTATCGCTTATTTTGTCTCAATTCCTATTTCTTTCGAGAGGGTAAAGTGTGTGAAGACTGTCTTGGAAAATCTTTTCCTTGGCCTGGTATTTTTCACGGTTGTTATCGGGATAGTAAAACAGCGGCAAGTGTCGTTGCAACGATGCAATTTGTACATCGATTTCTACAAACCTGGGAAAACAATGTAGATCAATACATCACCATTACAGAATTTGCCCGCAAGAAATTTATTCAAGCAAACTTGCCTCCATCAAAGCTTACTGTCAAACCAAATTTTATCTATCCTGACCCTGGTGAAGGTCATGGAAAAGGTAAATATGCGCTGTTTGTCGGTCGCCTGTCGCCTGAAAAAGGAATAAAAACACTTATAAAAGCTTGGGAAAAACTTGACACACAAATTCCTTTGAAGATTGTGGGGGATGGTTCGTTAGCTGATCAAGTAAAACAAGCAGCTAATAAACTTTCCCAAGTGGAATACCTTGGACGTAGATCGACACAAGAAGTGCATTCTTTGATGGGTGAAGCCATGTTTTTAGTCTTTCCGTCAGAATGGTATGAAACCTTTGGTCTTGTAGCTATCGAGGCTTTTGCTAAAGGTACTCCTGTGCTCGCTGCAAATATCGGTGCAATAGCAGAGGTTGTAGATCCTGGTAGAACTGGGTTTTACTTCCGTCCTGGTGATGCGGATGATTTAATAGCCAAGGTGGAGTGGATTTTAGCGAATCCAGGAAAGCTCACTCATATGCGGCGAGAAGCTAGAGCTGAGTTTGAAGCGAAGTACACCGCACAAAGAAATTACCAGATGTTGATGGATATTTATAACCGAGTTGTCAACTGTAAGAGGTGAGTTAATGATGACCTAGCAAACGTGATCAAACTTATCTTGAAATTAAATATGCGTATTGCACTTATAGCGGGTTCAGGCAGATTCATCTGTTCTGAACCCGTACCTTTTTTAGCAACTCCAGTATGCGTAATGTGCGTCTTGACACGGAGATACTAACACTACATGAAACTCACAAATCGTCAACGGAATCTTCTTAGGCACCGCTATATAGTGGGCATGCGAGTGGACATTACCAGTTACGAAGACGCTACACAGCAGATTTTGGACTGGGCTCAAGCGAGAAAAAGTTGCTACATCTGTGTCGCTAACGTCCACATGACTATGGAAGTTTACGACAATCCTGCATTTGCGAGTGTAGTTAACAGTGCTGCCCTAGTAACACCCGATGGTATGCCCCTAGTTTGGGCTTTGACTGCGCTTGGTGTCAAAAATGCCTCCCGAGTCTACGGTCCTACCCTGACGCTGTACGTATGCGAAGCAGCAGCAAAATCTGGTATACCAATTGGGCTTTATGGTGGAACATCAGAAAGCTTAGGTGCATTTGTAAAATTTTTGCATCAGCATTTTCCAGACCTTCAGATTGCCTGTAAAATTTCCCCACCTTTTCGCCCGTTAACACCCGAAGAAGATGATGCTTACACCCAGCAAATTATAGAGTCAGGCGCACGAATTTTATTTGTGGGCATCGGTTGTCCTAGACAAGAATTGTGGATGGCAGCCCACAAAAACCGGATTCCTGCCGTCACACTTGGTGTCGGTGCCGCCTTCGATTTTCATTCAGGCCGTGTTAAGCAAGCCCCTAGCTGGATGCAGAAAAGGGGTATGGAGTGGCTCTTTAGGCTGATCATGGAACCAAAACGTTTATGGAAACGTTACTTTAAGCACAATCCACGGTTTTTGCTGTTTTTTGTGATGCAATGGCTAGCAAGCAAGTTCGGCTGGAGACTGTTTGAAACAAATTCCCTAGATTAACTCTTCATGATAATCATTATGCAACCTAATTGCAAAACGACGATCTGATAGCACACTTATTATAAACACACAAAAGCAATGAAACTAGCTTATGTAACCAGGCATGATGCTACCAATATTAAAGCGTGGTCGGGCACTGTTTACCATATGGTGCAGACGCTACGCCAACAAGACACTAAGGTTGATTACATCTGTTCTTTAAAACAGAAAAATGTTTTATTATTTAAAGGTAAGCAACTTGCATACCGTGCCTTCCCTAAAAAGAGATACTTGCGAGATAGAGAACCGTTCATTTTGAAGCATTATGCAAAGCAGGTTGCTCACAAGTTATCTCACCTTAATTGTGACATTGTATTCAGCGAAGGAACTATTCCCATCTCCTATCTTGATTGCAATCAACCAATTGCCTTTTGGACCGATGCCACCTTCGCAGGCATGGTTGATTTTTATCCGCAATTCAGTAATTTGTGCCAAGAAACTATTCAAAGTGGTCACGCAGCAGAAAGGTCTGCTCTTGAACGATGTAAATTAGCAATCTATTCATCAGAATGGGCTGCTAAAACAGCGATTGATAACTATCAAATTGATCCAGCAAAGGTAAAAATTGTCCCCTTCGGTGCCAACATAGAATCGGAGCAAACTCTTGATGATATTAAAGCACTTATAGATTCAAGACCCTCAAATCAATGTAATCTAGTCTTCTTAGGTGTTGACTGGTATAGAAAGGGTGGTGATGTTGCTCTTGAAGTAGCGAGACAATTAAATCAGTCAGGTTTAAGTACAGAGTTGTCAGTTGTAGGCTGTCTACCTATTGTTGATCAACAGCTACCCAGTTATGTAAAGGTATTTGATTTTATTAGCAAATCTACTGTGGAGGGTAGAAAGCAGCTTGATTCACTCTTATCTACTGCACATTTTCTGATTGTGCCTTCTAAAGCAGAGTGCTTTGGAGTAGTGTTTTGTGAAGCAAACTCATTTGGTGTTCCTTGTCTTGCAACGAATGTTGGTGGAATTGGAACAATTATCAAAGATAATGTGAACGGTAAAACCTTTTCTAAAGAAGCCAGCATTAAAGAATATTGTGACTACATTTCTGATTTCTTTGTTGAGTACTCAAGGTACAAACAACTAGCATTATCCTCATTTCATGAATATCAGTCTCGTCTTAACTGGTCAGTGGCTGGCAAAACTGTGAAAATGTTGTTAGCAGAGTTAATGTACTAACAATTAATCAAAATGCGATTTTTGATCAAACGGCGTGAACTTCTACTAGGATTAGGAACTTTAGCAAGCACGGTTCCTTTTGCTTGTGCCAATAGATTCAAGAACTACAATCAAGTTAAAGTTCTATATAACTCAAAGAGACGTTTTTCTGTGACTGGTAATACTTCTTTACGCAAACGGGCTGCTCTTAAAGGATTAATCTATGGAGCATTTCCGTCTTTTGGTTACGAAAATTTATCCAAGAATAAACAGTTACAGTCTGCTTTCATTCGGGAGTGCGGTCTTCTAGTAGGGGGGTTTTATTGGGGTGTAACTCGACCTAGTATCAATCATTTTAACTTTCATGATACTGATTCTTTTGCCCAATTTGCGTCTGAACATAGGATGCTTTTCAGGGGACATCCTTTAGTTTGGCATCAAGTCATTCCTGATTGGTTAACTAGTAAATTTCAAGACCAGAAAACGACCTCTAAAGAAATTGAGAACATTTTAACAAACCATGTCTCAACAATTGTTAAACGGTATGCTGGACGAATTCACTCATGGGATGTGGTAAACGAGGCAATTGAGCCGAAACACGGACGACCTGATGGTTTACAAAACACACCTTGGCTAAAGTTTTTGGGCCCAGATTATATCGACATTGCCTTTCGCACTGCTAGAGATGCCGATCCCAAGGCGCTATTGGTATATAACGATGCTTTATTGGATCATGATATACCCGAGCATGAAGCAAGAAGAATTGCTACACTGAAATTGTTAGAAACTTTGAAGTCTAAAGGTACACCTGTTCAAGCCTTAGGCATACAAGCTCACTTGTTTGCAGATAAACCATTCAATCCAAAAAAGCTGAGAGCTTTTCTACGTGATGTTGCCAGTCTTGGTCTAAAAATTCTGATTACTGAGCTAGATGTAGCAGACAATGACTTACCTAAAGATATAGATGTCCGCGATCGCATTGTTGCAAGTGTCTACGAAGACTATCTTTCTGTTGTTCTAAATGAACCAGCTGTCATTGCTGTCATAACTTGGGGATTTACTGATAGCGACACCTGGCTTTCGAGGTTTCCTCGCTCAGACAGAGCGCCATTACGACCTTTACCTTTCGATTTTAATCTCAAACCTAAATTGGCATGGAGTGCTATGGCAAGAGCGTTTGACAAAGCTCCAAAGCGTTAATTTCAATTCTCGATCAGATTAGACCTCTTGCAAAAGTCCAAAAGTTGGGGATGTCATTCTGTAGACGCTTTACGGCTTCGGTGCAGGGTACGAAACGTAGTGCAGTGTTAGCCGTTTGCGCAGCGCCCCCTTAGGGGCTAGCGTGTCCGATAGCGAAGCGTGGCGTTAGCCATAGGACATAGAATCTCGCGAGATGTTTCGCTCTGCTCAACATGACATTTTAAGTATTTATCCAAGAGGTCTATTAATTAAGAATAACTCTTGCCTTTAACGGTAAGACCCTATGGTTGCATACACCAAATGTATTCGACTCGAAGAAAAATCGCCATAACAGCACAAATATAAGGAGGGATACGAATTGTGGCTTCCAGAAGTGAATCAAAAGTAAATGTAAAACCCGATATACGTTCACCCAAAGGTACAAGGATACAGAGAGGATTAGGTATCCGATTTTTGCGGGTCTTAATACTTATCTTTTTGGATGTTATTTCCCTAATTCTTGCATGGAAGTTGTCAGTATCTTTTGGGACTCAATTAGAATCTCTTTGGACAGAACAAAAATCTCAACTGCTGCTAGTTTTAGCAATTGAGATAGGAATTATTGCAGGTAAAGGACTCTATAAAGCAGGCATTAATCGTCGTAACTATTATAAGCTGATCAAAGCAGTATCTTTGTCACAAATCTTCCTCTTACTGATTGATTTTTTCTACGAATCAGGGAGTGATTTTTCTCGTTTATTTTTTCTACTCTTGTGGTTTTTCTCTGTAGCCTTTACCTGTATCGGGCGTTGTATCTTTGATATTACCACTACACTTCTTCGCAACAAAGGAGCAATTTGTTATCCCGTTTTTCTAATTTCAGATCCACAAGAGCAAGAGAGTCATATTAAGTTAATACAACATGAAAAATGCTATATTTTACAGGGAACTTCTAACTCTAAGTGTCTCGACAGGCATAACAGAGAACAAACCTTAGAATATCTTCGCAGTCAAGGAATAGTAGAGGTTTTTGTTTCTTGGAATGCCATTAAAAATCGTCTGTTTATTTGCTGGCATTTTTACACAGCTGGTATTACCCTGAGAATACTCCCTACACAAACCACTGCTTTCCATCCTAAATCCGTATTATGGGTCATAGGTGGAGTCCCTTGTATGAGTATTCCAGCACCCATTATTGCAGGCACTGATTTTTGGGTAAAGCGGTCCTTTGACCTTTGTTGTTCTATTATTTTGTTGCTAATACTCTCACCTGTTTTTGCGTTAATTGCTCTGGTGATTAAGCTCGATTCTCCAGGACCAATCTTGTTCAGGCAGGATCGAATTGGTCTACATTGTAAGAAGTTTCAAATTTGTAAGTTCCGCACAATGGTAACCGATGCGGAAAAGATGCAAAAAGCTTTAGAAACAAACAATGAAATCAAAGATGGTGTCCTGTTTAAGATGAAGGATGACCCTCGGATCACAAAAGTTGGTAAATTTATGCGCCGTTATAGTCTAGATGAATTGCCCCAACTTTTTAATGTTTTACTTGGACAAATGAGTTTGGTCGGTCCGCGTCCTCTTCCTCTAAGAGATGTAGATAAATTCAAAACAGGGCACTATATCCGTCAAGAAGTGTTGCCCGGTATTACTGGATGGTGGCAAATTTCTGGACGTTCCAATATCGATAACTTTGAAGACGCAGTCAAGTTAGATCTATCTTACATTGAAAATTGGTCAATCTGGCTAGATGTGAAAATTTTGTTCAAAACTGTTCAAGTTGTTCTGAACAAGACAGGAGCCTATTAAATAGGCAAACAAAATGCAGAGGTTTTATCCACCTGTGTCTTGACTTTTTTTATCATTTTTGAAGGTTGAGCCTAGAAAAGTAGAGATTTTCTATTTTAGATCTCTCCTCTTTCTCAGGCTCAGATTGCAATTTGTAAAAACTAGTTAAGCGACTGAAGTGATTGAATGATTATTCTTGAACCCGAATATTTTCACTCAGTCGCTAAATTAAAGGTTTGATTTTTCTGTGTTAGTCCTAATTCTGGGCAACTGGACAAATATGATCTATCTGTAGGCGACTTGTGGACCAGCCCAGACGTCTGTTATCCTTTGACCATAGATAACTGGCTGCTCTGTAGTTGTAGCAGCTGTAGTTTTGCCATCGTAAGCAACTGTCACCAAGGGCCATTGTTCTTCACCCAATTCGCCGGCACGAAATACCACTTGGTCAGGGTGAGTTTTACTCCAACCTAACAACACAGCTATATCGTGTTTGTATTGTTCTTGTGAAGGAGTGACACTCTCAGAGCGATTTTGTTCCCGATCCCATATGACTGCATAATCTGTGACATCAGAAGTGTTCATCGCTCCTTCAAACTTGCGTGCTAAAAAGCGATCGCCTTTCTGTGACCAGCTAACAGGAACCAATACCGCAATAGTTCCTTGTGAATCACTTGATGAAGAAACCTGAACCCTTAATAGGGGATCGTTAATGGGAGCAGTTGAGCTAACCACTCGTAAGTTCTTAGTTTGCCTATCTTCTACAAATAGAACACTATTCACGCGGCTATTGTACATTTGTGGTCTGATTTCCAGTTGTACGCGGCTGTACATAGCATATCTACCATCTGCAGAAATAACAGGCATACTGCGGTAGTAACGCACTCCAGAAACACCTCTAGAACTAATAGCATCTTGAGTCGCCTGTATCCAAGCCCAAGGAATAGGATGAGGACTTCCTATAGGATCTTGCTGTGCGGCTTGAGCTTGTTGTCCTGATTGTTCTACAACAGGCACTGCTGTTGACTTTTGTTGTCCTTTTTTGAAAGGGTCAATTTTAACTGTTTCCAATGTTTTAGCAGCAGGCACTTCCCCAGATCCAGAGACATTGTTCGTTGCCAATGCTATAACTTTAGAGGCTTTCAATCGTTGCACTAAATTGTGTTGACTAGCTACCATCTCGTTTGATGCCGACTCAGATTCTTTTGGTAGTGGCGCTAGCTCAACTGGTGCCAATGAATCATTATCCACCGGCATCTGAACTGACTCAGAACTATCTTTAACAGTTAAAGCATCAATTTTATTTGTTTGTTCATCTATTTGTGTTTGCGGTTGGGAAACCGCACTTACAGACTTTGGTATAGAGTCAGATTTTTCTGTAAGGGAGTTGATTGGCGCTGCTTTTGGTATTGAAATGAAATTAGCTTGATCAACCGCAGCCGTTGCCTTTAACAGGGAGTTAACCGCTACAGAGTCTGGCTGTGTTGTTACAGAAGGTACTTTAGCGACTTGTACTTGTTGTGCCGAAGTCATGTTCTCTGATGCTGCCATCAAGGGCGCGATCAGCATCACAAAAATGAGGTACTTAACGAATGGTTGCGCACGGAACCATCCAGACAGCATAAGGTGTTTAAGCATTTGTTGACTTCCTAGAGGGCGGTTGCTGTGTGAGGAGGAGACAGGAATGCAGCAATAGAGCAAGCTATCATTAATATGTATAACAAGGAACTAGCAGTTTTAACGATATAGTTTACTCAAATTTCGCATACTTTTACAAAACGGAGTCATTAGTAGTACCCGTTCTGCCTACAGGATTATCCGGAACGGTAGTAAACCAAAAAATTGGAAACCATCACTCAGGCGGATCTTAAGAGGTTTAACAAAACCAACAAATTAGGACGAGTGATAAACCCGCTCCGTAAATCGCTTGTACAACATCTTAGAGAATTCCCCAATATTTTTGGGATAGGGATACACAAATGTTAATTGACCCATTAAAGCATAAAGGCTGATCGCAAAAATGATCGAAGATGAAAAGGATACAACGCTTGATGAATTATCTTAACAACTCTAGGAAAAAACAGGAGATCAAGTCAGTTCGAGTACGATATAACGCAGTGGCTCAATCATGAACGGCAGGTGAGGCGCTTGTGCTTTAACGTCGGCACAGCCGCAAGGGCGCACATGTCCTGTAGCCTAACCGAACCCGCTTTCGAGCACTGCCTCCTAATAACTGATGACTGATGAAAATCGTATTCTTTGGCACTCCTAGTTTTGCTGTACCAACTCTGGAAAAACTACTGAATCATCCAGAATTTGATGTCTTGGCAGTTGTAACACAGCCTGATAAACGTCGGGGACGTGGAAATCAACTGATACCCTCACCAGTAAAAGCTGTCGCCACCTCTGCTAATGTCCCTGTATGGCAACCTCAACGGGTGAAAAAAGACATTGAAACTTTAACGAAACTCAAAAACTCAGACGCTGATGTGTTTGTCGTCGTTGCTTATGGGCAAATTCTCTCTCAAGAAATTTTAGATATGCCTAAATTGGGTTGTGTTAATGTGCATGGCTCAATTTTACCCAAGTATCGAGGTGCTGCTCCAATTCAGTGGTGTTTGTATAACGGCGAGACGCAAACCGGTATCACGACAATGTTAATGGATGCAGGAATGGATACTGGTGCAATGCTTCTCAAAGCGACAACACCAATAGAACTGCTAAATAATGCTCATGATTTGGCAGAAAAACTTGCAGTTATGGGTGCAGATTTGTTGGTAGAGACTTTGTGCAAGCTGGAACTTCAGGAAATTCAGCCAATTCCTCAAGATAATTCTCAAGCGACTTATGCGCCTTTGATTAAGAAAGAGGATTATCAATTAGATTGGTCAAAGAGTGCTATACAATTACACAATCAAACCAGAGGGTTTTATCCAGACTGTACCACTATCTTCCGCAACCAACCATTGAAAATTACTGCCACTGCTCCCCTTGATGATGCTGATGGTTATGAACTACCAGCAGAACTCCAAGACTTAAACCATCAATTACCTAATTTGTCAACTGCTTCGGGTAGTCCAGGGGAAGTTGTAAGCATCATCAAGGGGATGGGAGCAATTGTCCAAACTGGAGAAGGCTTATTGCTCTTGCGAGAAATTCAAAGTGCTGGCAAACGTCCTCAGTCAGGATGGGATTTTGTTAATGGTTCGCGTTTAGCAGTCACAGAGGTATTTGGGAATGCTCAGTCATGAGTGATGAGTGATTGTTTCTCAACTTCCTTTACTTTACTCAGCACTAAGCACTCTCGTAGTAGCGGCATGTTTCACATGGTCCATCTGGGTTAACCGCACAGCGCATGATTTCTGAACAAGCATTGTAGCGGCAGGTGGCATCGCCAATCACCCAGCGTCCTGCTACAAGACTTTTTTCACTTGGTCGTATAGCGGACTGTACGTATAAAGCAATTTTTTGCAAACGATAGCGCCCTGCCCTCAATTGATAACGGTGGCGGCGCTCTAAAACTGCGTATGTTTTGCCTTCAAAGTCAAGATAGTTTCCGGGTTGTGGTGTCCAATCAAGTTTCACACTTCCCAGGGACTGACGTGAATGCGTCAGAATCACCTCAGTTGGTAGAGAATCTGGTTCCATAAGCTTTGTGTAATGTGATTTACATTAATAGGATGTTAACGCACCTGCCTGTGTTGACTTGCATAGTTTATGCTATTGTTAACTGTTTGCTAATTTTTTTTTAAACACTCACAGATAGAAGCTGTGAGATTCATGCATAGAAGCGTATGGGCTTATTAAACAGGACTTACGCAAAGAAACCCGGTTCATACCAAAAATCCTATGTTTCGCAAGCAAATACGAACGAAGAAATCGGTTTGGTGGCAAATAGTGCGTAAGTCCTATTAAAAACTCAACTCCCTTCTTTTCTCAGGAGGGGAGATGTCAAACCATGAAGTAATATTTTACTAGTTCATGTTTTCTCATGTTTTAGTAGTTTGAGATTCCAAACTAAAAAGTATTCAAATTTACAAAATGCCTCGTATTGATTCTCAAAACCAGAAAACCTTTACCTATTCTCGCAGCACCCTAGAACGAGCCGAACGAGCCTTAGTGTGTTCTCCCTTCAATCCTTGCTTGTTTGAAACAATGCGCTCTCGTCGAGTAGCATTAAGTGAAATAACTGCTAGTGCTGGTGTACAAAATGGCTACACTAAACATTCTATCTCCGAGTTAGTAGCAGATAATGCACTTGTGTGGCTAATTCAAGTGGGTGTTCTGCGGCGCGAAGTAGATGGTCAAGGAATTACAGATAGTTTCCGCCTCACTCCTGTTGGTCGTCAGATAGTAGAACAATTTCAACAAAAATCTTGGCGGACTTCTACATGGAGTGATAACCTATACAATGCCGTTATTCGTTGGTTTAGGTTACCCTTTTAGAATTAAGAGTATATAGCGGTTCTCATTTATATACCGAATTAAGCGGGGGTCTCCTGGAGGTTTGAAATGAAAGCAATTATGATAGTGGGAACAACATCCCACGCCGGGAAATCACTGTTAACGGCAGCTATTTGTCGTATACTATCGCGCCGTGGCTGGCGAGTGGCTCCCTTCAAAGGTCAAAATATGGCTTTAAATGCTTATGTGACCGCTAATGGTGGAGAAATTGGCTACGCCCAGGCGGTACAAGCTTGGGCTGCGGGAGTTGTCCCTTGGATAGAAATGAATCCTATTTTACTCAAACCACAAGGAGATATGACTTCTCAAGTCATTATCAAGGGAAAACCTATGGGTAGAGTTAGCGCTGTAGAGTACTACGAACAATATTTTGAACTAGGATGGCGGGCAATTGAAGAATCTCTACAGCATCTGAGTACAGAATTTGATTTGTTGGTTTGTGAAGGTGCTGGTAGTCCTGCCGAGATTAACATCAAGCACCGAGACTTAACCAACATGCGGGTAGCAAAATACTTGAATGCATCAACTCTACTAGTTGTTGATATTGACAGAGGTGGTGCTTTCGCCCATGTTGTAGGAACCTTGGAGTTACTTGAACCAGAAGAACGCGCTTTAATTCGCGGTATTGTGATTAATAAATTCCGTGGACAGCGATCGCTCCTAGAACCAGGAATAAAATGGTTGGAAGAACGCACTGGTATTCCTGTTATCGGTGTTATCCCTTACTTAGAAGAGTTATATCCTGCGGAAGATTCTCTCGATCTGTTGGAACAAAGAGTACAAAAATTTCAAGCTGAACTCAATATTAGTGTCATCCGCTTACCGAGAATTTCTAACTTTACTGACTTTGACCCACTAGAATCAGAACCTAGTGTTGGGGTAAAATATATAAGTCCCAAGCAAGAATTGGGACATCCTGATGCACTGATTATTCCTGGCACAAAAACAACAATTCCTGACTTGATATCGCTGCAAAAAAGCGGTATGGCAGAAGCAATTCAACACTATGCAGCAGCAGGTGGCACAGTTTTGGGCATCTGTGGGGGATATCAAATATTAGGTCAAATGATAGCCGATCCAGAGGGACTTGAAGGACAAGCTGGCAGATATCAAGGACTAGGGTTATTACCGATAAAAACTGTGATCACAGGACAGAAAGTCGCTCGTCAACGCCAAGTCAACTCGCATTATCCACAAATGGGCTTACCCGTAATCGGGTTTGAAATTCATCAAGGGCGATCGCGTATAGAAATTCCTCCCACAGAAACCGAAAATTACCATACTTTATTCGATGATGCTAATTTAGGTTTGGTGGATAATTGCTTATCGGTCTGGGGTACTTATCTCCACGGTATCTTCGACAATGGTCCTTGGAGACGTGCTTGGTTAAATCGTCTACGTCAACAGCGGGGTTTAAAATCTTTGCCAACAGGAGTTGCCAATTACCGGGAACAAAGAGAGCATATTTTAGACTCTGTCGCTGCTGAAGTTGAACGCCATTTGGACTTAACACCGTATTTACCTTGAGGGTAGTTTTCATGACTGTTCGCGTCCGCTTCCTACCAGATGATGTTACAGTTGATGCTGAAGTGGGAGAACCTCTGCTTGATGTAGCAGACCGAGCAGGTGTGTTTATTCCCACTGGGTGTCTGATGGGGTCATGTCACGCTTGCAGTGTGGAAGTTGAGGATGGACACAGCATTCGTGCTTGCATTACAGCAGTACCGCCAAGACGCGAAGAGTTGACGATAAATTTGTTTAGTGATCCCACTTGGTAATTGAAATAATAGCTATGAGTTAGGAGTTATGAGTTTTGAGGTGATCACTCCTAACTCATGTCCTATTCTTACTAGTGATCTGCCGCTATGGTGTAGCGAAGCGATAAGCCGGAGGCTTGACGCTCCGCGTATCGCATTCGTTCACCTCTATTTCGTGAAGTAGTGTAAAAATTCAGCACCAATGAGGTCAGAATTGCTGGATTTGTAAGGAGTCTAGTATTCTGACTCGTGGATTCTGACTCCTGAATTCTAACGAAGCTGTGACGATCAATGTCCGAAAATTTGCTAGATTATCATCAAATAAGTGATATCCTCTAGCATAATCAGACATAATAGCGAGCTATGAATATAGACGATATTAGGGCAATTTTAAAAAAATTTGCTAACAACACGATGGGCTTTCAGGGTACAGCACTTGTGAATTCTGAGGGTAAGCCGATCACAACAATTGGGATGGATGATGATTCCGCATTGATTATGGCGGGAACGATGATTTATTTGGCTCACCGCACCCGTAAGGAAGTGCAATGGGAGGGGATTGAGCAGATTTCGGTTAAAGGTACAGACGGTTATATGATTTTAACCACCTGTAGCCCTGATATTTTATTACTAGTCATAGCCAGTAAGATTCCAGAAGGGATGCTACTTGTAGATATTAATCGCACTGTGGACAAGTTAAACGCTGTACTTAAAGATGAGGAGTTCCAGAGCACAGACTCGAATCAGACAAAATTGCAAGAATCTGTATCAAAATTTGCTAAAAAATATGGTAGATTTTCAAATCCTCTAATGTATAGAGGAAGTAAGATACCTGAGTAAGCAGTGAAGATTTGCTATACCTGTTTCTTCTCAAAGCCGTGGTAACCATCCATGTCATGCTCACTAATATCCAAACCATCCAGTTCCGCTTGGGGTGAAACTCGCAGACCAACTGTAGCTTGAATTGCTGACCAAGCAAGAGCGCTGAAGACAAATGTGAAAATACCCACTGAGATAATGCCAAGTAACTGAATCAATAATTGTTCTAAACCTCCACCATAGAATAATCCCGGTTTTGGACCAGGCGCAAATTGCACAGCATTATTGCGTAGTTTATCTTCTATACCGACGCTAAATAAGCCCACAGAGAGTGTTCCCCAGATACCATTGACAAGGTGAACTGATATAGCACCTACTGGGTCATCAATTTTTAAGTTGGCGTCTATAAAAAGTACCGAGAAAAACACAAGGATTCCTGCAATCAGACCAATCCAAAACGCACTGAAAATGCTCACGAAAGCAGAGGAAGCCGTAATCGATACCAAACCTGCCAAGACTCCATTGAGGATCATGGTAAGTTCAGGCTTACCAAAGCGCCACCAGGAAATCAGGGTTGCTGCAATACCACCTGTTGCAGCTGCCATGTTGGTTATGAGGAAAATATGAGCGATCGCACCAGGATCAGCTGTCAGCGTTGAGCCACCATTAAAGCCAAACCAACCTACCCAAAGAATAAAGCCCCCTAGAGTAGCCATACTCTGATTATGCCCAGGCATCGCAATGTTGCTACCGTTTTTTAGATAGCGATAAATTGGTGCACCGTGTGATTCAAGTTTGTACAGACGTGGTCCCAACAGCCAAGCTCCCACTAAAGCAGCCCAACCACCAACCGAATGAACCACAGTCGAACCGGCAAAATCGTAAAATCCTAATTTGGATAGCCAACCACCTCCCCAAATCCAGTGACCGGTAATCGGGTAAGAAATCGCAATCAGTAAAAAGCTAAAGATAAAAAATGCAATAAACTTAATCCGTTCAGCAACCGCTCCAGTGAAAATAGTTGCTGCGATGCCTGCAAAAACCAGTTCAAAGAAAAATACAGCTGACTGAGGTATATTAGACTTGAGGGATTTAAACATCTGTTGGTCTGTCCCATCAAAAAACCAACCTTTTGTTCCAAACAATGGATTTGTGTTGTCCCCAAACATAAGCGCACAGCCAATTACCCAGAAAGCCACTGTCGCCACTGCAAATACAATGAAGTTTTGAGCTAATATATTGACGGCATTCTTGTGACGACACAAGCCTGTTTCCAACATTGCAAAGCCAGCATTCATAAAAAACACTAAACAGCCACTGAACAGCACCCATACCGTGTCCACAGCTACTTGTAAGCTTAGAGAGGGTTTAACTGCGGATGTGGAAGTTTGGGCAATTGCAGCGTAATTCAAAATCAGCACAATGATAACTGCCAAGGGTAAACAGATTTTCCAATTCAGTGACAGCCAGCTTTTTTTGCACTTTAATTTTTTCAGTTTTGGTTTAGACTCCAATTTCATATTCTGTCAAGTTTCACAATATATCATCCTTCATCATCCTCATACATACGTGGCAAACCGTAGCGCTCATACAGTTCTTGATCTATCTCTCGCAGTTTGCTCACAACTTTGTTAGTTCCTCCCTTGAGTGCCTCTTGAAATTCTGGTTCTCGTCGCTCTTTTTCTTCAGCAAAAGCTTGCTGGGCTTGTTCGATAGTGCTGCCTTGCTCGATAAAATAACGAATCGCCGCTTCACCAATTGCTAATGTCGTAGATAGAGGTGATTTTGTGTCAGCTTGTTGAACATCTAATTGTCTTAATAATTTTTCCGCTTCATTAGTTTGGTCTGCGTTAGTAGCAATTTGGGCAATCATACTGACTAAGCGACGTTGTATCGACAACACTCTCTTTTGCTCACCAAAAGGAAACCAGCCAGTAAGAAATGCCAAACATGCTGCGACAAATGTATAGTCCCGAGCAACAGCTCTTTTGAGTGCGATCGCGGCGGTTGCTCCTCCAAAGCCCTGTTTACCAGCTTCGTCAGGAATACATTTATATATTTGTAGAGCGAGTTCTTCTATGTTGTAGCGTTTATCGTCGTACTCATCCCATAAAGTACAAACATGAACATACATTGAACTCAGAGTTTTGTACTCGGTGATTCTCGCCATAACACAATCACGAATATTTGCTTCCTTTGCTTGTTGTCTGGCTGTTTTTAGTTCGGCCTCACCAATCTGGGAGTCAAAAACGTTATAGGGTGGATTCCACTCTGAAGTGGGTTGAATTCGATCAATCTTGTTTAAAACCAAAATAACTGGTAATTCAATTCCATGTTTTCGCTTGTGCGTTGATTTGAGTTCAGTGAGAAAATCAATATCGCTAGGCACATATGCTCGCTCATCAGCTGGAATAACAAATAACAAGATATCTACTTTGTTTTGGACGACTTCGTTAATAGCTTGTTCAAAGGCTGCATGATCGCGTGAGTCACCTACACCACGTGAGTCTACGAATCTTAATTTCCATCCGTTGCGCTCATAATCGTATATTTCAGTGATTTGTGTTGTTGCTCTGGCTAAGCCAACCTCAGTAACACTCCGTCCCAGAATGGCATTAATAAGAGATGATTTGCCCGCTCCAGAACGCCCGTAAAGAGCTATTTTAGGAATTCTGCTTAGCTTGGCCAACCGCTGAAGTTTCTTTTTGAGAATTTTTTCGGTAAAATATTTTAGCGGTGGAGGCAGTTGTGACAAACTTGAACGAATTGATGACTCTATAGCTTGCATCAATTCATCAGTTTCGCGACTAATCTTTTCTAGTCTTTGCAATATAACCCGCGTATTTTCAGGTCTGTGATTTGGAGATACAGCCATCAGGGAATCAATTAAATCTGCTAATGGCTTTGAGATTTCAGGAGCCCGATCTCGCCAAATCAACTGACCTGTTGTCAAGTCCTGAGGAAATACACTTGGAGGGTAGCCGGTTAATAAGTTGACAAAAGTTCGCCCTAGTGCATAAAAATCCGATTGCTTGACAGCTTTGCCTTGAATTTGTTCTGGGGGTGTATAACCAGATGACAATATTATCGTACCTTCAAAACCCTTACGTATACTCGTTAAGTAAGCTTTTGTGCCATATTTAACAGAACCAAAGTCAATTAACACAAGTTGACCATCAGGTTTGAGCATAATGTTAGATGGCTTAATATCCCGATGGAAAAGTTTGTTTTCATGGACTAAAGCCAGAATCTCTACAAGTTGTTGCAACCAAACTAGAGCTTGCTTTTGAGAAATTGGTTGATTTTGCTCTAACCACTGCCATAAGTTTTGCCCTTCAATTTTCTCAAGCACTAAGCAGTGCAACATCCTATAACTGTACTCAAGCGTCAAAGTTATGGTAAAGTATCCATCCGGCTCGATTATAGGAATCCCTGGATGCTTGAGAGTACTCAAGACGCTTGCCTCTCGCTGCAACATTTCGATCAACTTTGGATCGTCTTCTTTTAGAACTTTTAGGACTTTTCGCGTCCCCCGATCATCTACCTCAAAGACTTCGCTATATTGTTCTTGGCGCAATTCGCGCAACGGTTTTACTAATCGATATCGCTCATTTACAAATAAGCTATTCCCACAGGTTTGACAACACTCCACATTATTAGGATTTTGGCGCTGTTGACACCAGGGGTTCATGCAGTAGCTCACAATATTTTTTTATTTAGGCAAATATTTTAACTTAACATCTAAATTATGAACCAAATTTCGCAATACCAATTCTGGAGTAAACTTTTGCTTAATATTTGGTGATAAACAACCAAAGTATGCAAGCCTTCCAAACAAAGTTATTAAGAAAGATTAAACTCATATTCATAGGAAATTGGTATAACTAGATATCGTATATTAGCTTACCCTAGTCCAGATTGCGACGTCTATATAGTGAAACGGCTTCATCTTCTATTGAAGTTTTTTCTGTAAGTGAGCGCTGTAACAAAGAATTTATCATGTTTGCAACTCCTCGTACTGTAAAATATTCTTGCAAGTTTATATAAGTCTTGAGGTATATAGTTTTTGCCTAATACAAGAGCGTTAAGCGTAGCTCTGTGTCCGAGAGTCCGGTCCCTCTTTGGGGCTAGGAATCGCCTCTTGAGAGAGAGGATCGCTTTTTCTTGCATGAGCGATCTGCCGAACGCTCATGCTGAGCGCTTTAAGCGAAGCGATCGCCTCTTTCAGCATTGAGCTATTTAATCCTGATATGATAAATTGCCATGATACTTAATTAACTGCCAATTCGAGCACGAAATTATCGTGCATGAAAAATCTGTAAGCTTCTATATTTTTAGATTTGTTAGTTATGATAAGTTTGTTTCGTCTTTTTTCTCAACAAACAAGGATTTTATTGTTTTTATCTACAATTGTTATCTGTTTTTTTCTCGGCTATAAATATATTGACTTAAATGCATCAAGTCAAGCCTCCCAAACTTGTTTAGGAGAAAATTCTGAATTCAGTCTTGCTTTCTTCAAAACCAATAATCAAGGTGAAAGATATACAAAAGGTATTAACCATGTCATTATTTTTAACCCAAAATCAGAAACTTTAGACTTCAAAGTAAATCTGGGTTTGTCTCATCCACTTTTTGCAAAAGATAATAAAGGTAAATTTCGTCAAGAATATATACCAAAATTATTTCATGAACTCGTAAGTAACGAAAATGCCAAATTAAACGGGCAACTACCAATTGCAGGAATTAATGCAGATTACATTGATACTAATAATAAACCTCAGGGATTAAACATTTCTCGGGGAGTGGAATATTCAGGAGATTTTAAGAATAAACGTTCTTCCTTCGGCATATCAGCAGCTAAACCAAACCAGCGTCAGGCAACTCTTCAAGTAGGAAGAAGAAAGGATAATACTCTTAACTATAATTTAGTAGGAGGAAATGGTAGATTCTATCGTAACGGCAAGTTTAAAGATATTTGTCAAGATTTAGGAGAACTTGCTTGCAAACAAGCAACAAATCGCTCTCTTGTAGCTATTACTGATAAAGGTTATGTCATTTTACTAGTCAATGATCTGAAGGCAAATTCCGATATTCAAGTATCTGAACTTAATCAAGAGC
Organism: Brasilonema sp. CT11; assembly: GCF_017982655.1. Lineage (GTDB taxonomy): Bacteria > Cyanobacteriota > Cyanobacteriia > Cyanobacteriales > Nostocaceae > Brasilonema. Next base: position 78,981 of record NZ_JABXYX010000017.1, read on the forward strand.
TTTTACCAGATATGTTTGATGATGTTGTTGAAGGAATCGCTCGCAACAACTGTTTAGGCAAGATTCAAGAAGGAATGTTATTTGATGGAGGAATGTCTCCAGGGCTGTACTATAATAATAAAATTTATGTGGAAAACCCTGGGCAAATTGGTTCAGTATTTTTAATATATCAGAAAGGTTTGAAGAATTAATCAAGCCCCCTTAGTCAAGAAAGAAAAATAGCAATTAATCCAAAGACAGCTACGTCAAAAGAAAGACTTATGAGGAAAGCAGATAAGATTGCTACCTGAAAAAGGTACGCTAGAAACTGAAGCAAAAAAAAAGACTATGACACCCTCGCAAATCGCGGATACGCTCAAAGAGTTATTAGGCGCAGCGTCTGTCAATGCTATTGCACCTGGTTCTTGGCAAGTAGAAACTCCCAAGTTTCGGCTGCTAGTTTTGCTGTCGGATGATGAAAGCGGATTACGCATTTTATTACCAATTATGCCAGTATCCGAGGCTCTACCTTTTCTAGAACAGTTTTTAGAAGCGAACTTTGAAGAAACTCAGGAAGTACGTTATGCCTTGCAGCAAGGGGCTTTATGGGGGGTGTTTCAGCACAACTGCAATAGTTTAACGCCAGAGGATTTTGAAAATGCGATCGCTCAATTAATTTCTCTGTATCAAAATGGTTTAGATAATGTCTTTAACCGGCTGATTGAAAAACGCATTCGGCAGATTGTGATAGCGGCTAAACTGCAAAATCAGTCTTTAGAAGCCACAATGCAAAATTTAGAACGCTTTTATGCAGAAGGATTGATGGGTGAACTAGATCAAACTTCACAAGCCAGAGAGGAAGTTTTAACTGTATGGCGTTATCAGTTACAGCGCCTGTGGAATGAAGTTGATTCTAATTCCGTGTAAAAATTTGAGACACTTGATTTTGACACTTAGACATAAATTTCAAAACGTCGTGCATTTTCTCCTCCCCAAAGGCAGTAAGCAGAACAAGTGCGTCCAATAGGGAACTTAATTCTAACCCTCTTCTGTCACTTTCCCCAGATCAAAACATGGAACCCTTGCTACACAAGAGTTTTAGTTTCAAGCAATTATTCTGTCCATCATATTAGAAAATAAAGTCAAAAACCCAACCCCAGTCAGAGTTTTAAACATTGCTTTTGATTTTTGTTTTCGGAGAGTGACAAAAGAGGGCTAAGCAATTCTATCTTTGGCAACTTCGTATTACTACTTGTTTTTGACGGTTTCAATTTTGACGGTCTTGACATCAGAATGTTGATGCCCCCAGGTTTTAGCCTGCTGAAAAACAGTCATAACAAAAATTAACGTTGCCATAGGAATTGCCAAGTAGATTCCTGTCAAAACAGGAAGAGCTATTATTCTTAGTAGAATTTCCTTACGCTTTTCCTTTTTTAAATTTTTCACTACCTGCTGAAATTCTTCTTCAAGTTTTATTTCAAACATAATCGCTTTTAACCCGATACAGAACCCGCTAAAAATATAGGAATCCTAAATAAAAATTAATAATCTTTTTTAGGATTGCAGAAGCCTCTCTATGTAATTACGGTGTATAGCAACCTGTTTATGCAGGATTGATTTCTACTTCACCCACCCTTCTGCATACCAAAAACCCCCACAACCACATCGGATGAGCGGGGGATGAAATATACTGGCGATCGCCACTCTAAGATAATTTGCACTTGTATACAATAAAATATCGGCTCGATTTACGCCGAACTTAGAAAGTCTTTGCTCGCTGAGATTTCTAATATTTAGATGAGGTATTACCCCGAATTAAAAGCCCCCAGACGTGGTACTGAGGACTTGTGCTTGTGACATACCATAACTCATTTCTTCCAATACTAGCGACATCGTATTTGTAAAACTCTTTCTGAAGCAGGAGTTTAAATGACAAGAATATGTGTTGACGAATACAGTAGCGTCAAATTTGCCATAAAAACTCCCACAACCACATCGGTAAACGGGGATTAAAAGTATTATCTAGATTAGACCTTTTTAGTTTTGCATCGGCATTACGCGCACATATTAGTCATTTAGATTCCTATCCTTCCCTTATTCCTTTTTCTGCGACCTGAATCCTTCTGCACCTGTGGGAAGGAAGCATGAATTGGCAGAACAGTGGGAATGACTTCATGTGTTGAGCATCGATTATTCTTTATAAGATATATAAGATATTCACTCTTTAAGTTTTTTCACTTTGTCTTTTGGATTATTTCATTATGGATCTCATTGAAATTCTCAAACAAGACTATCAAAGATTTCCTGATAATCAGACATACAGCGTCTACGCTCAAGATGTTTATTTTCAAGATCAAGTCTTCAAATTTCGTGGTGTTGAAAAGTACAAGCTGATGATTAAATTCATCAAGGCTTGCTTTTTAAATCCCAAAATGGACTTGCACGATATTCGTACACAGGGAGACACAATCAAAACTGAGTGGACACTCAGCTGGAATACCCCCGTTCCTTGGAAGCCACGTATTTCTATCCCAGGCTGGAGTGAATTGCGTTTCAACCCTCAAGGGTTAATTGTGTCTCACATAGATTATTGGCATTGTTCGCGCCTAGATGTACTCAAACAGCACTTATTTCCCTTAAAGAGTTCATAATGTAAATAAATGTAAATACTTCTCATCTTGGACAAAACCATCCATGCGTGTAATTCTAATGACAGGCAAAGGCGGCGTGGGAAAAACCTCCGTAGCTGCCGCCACTGGACTTCGTTGTGCAGAACTGGGTTATAGTACACTTGTTTTGAGTACAGATCCTGCTCATTCTCTGGCAGACAGTTTTGATCTAGAACTGGGACATGTACCCAAAGAAATTCGCCCGAATTTGTGGGGTGCGGAACTGGATGCACTACTAGAACTAGAAGGAAACTGGGGTTCTGTAAAGCGCTACATCACTCAAGTTTTACAAGCACGCGGTTTAGATGGAGTGCAGGCGGAAGAATTAGCTATTTTACCAGGCATGGATGAGATTTTCAGCTTGGTTAGAATGAAACGCCATTACGATGAAGGTGAGTTTGACGTTTTGATTATTGACTCAGCCCCTACTGGTACAGCACTACGTCTGTTGAGTTTACCAGAAGTCGGTGGTTGGTACATGCGGCGTTTTTACAAACCTTTCCAAAACATTTCTGTTGCACTAAGACCTTTAGTTGAACCTTTTTTTAAACCAATTGCTGGTTTTTCTTTACCAGATAAAGAGGTGATGGACGCACCTTATGAATTCTATCAACAAATAGAAGCTCTGGAAAAAGTATTAACAGATAACACTCAAACTTCAGTACGGCTTGTCACCAATCCAGAAAAAATGGTGATAAAAGAATCTCTTCGCGCTCATGCCTATTTGAGTTTATATAACGTTGCAACAGATTTAGTCGTCGCAAATCGGATTATTCCCGAAGCAGTACAAGATCCCTTTTTCCAGCGTTGGAAAGAGAATCAAAAGCAGTACCGCCACGAAATTCATGAAAACTTTCATCCGTTACCTGTCAAGGAAGTTCCGCTATATTCCGAAGAGATGTGTGGTTTGGCTGCTTTAGAACGTCTCAAAGAAACACTGTATAAAGATGAAGATCCAACTCAGGTTTATTACAAAGAAACCACAATTAGAGTTGTTCAAGAAAATAATCAATACAGCTTGGAATTGTATTTACCTGGGATTCCTAAAAATCAAGTTCAACTCAGTAAAAGTGGAGATGAATTAAACATCACAATTGGTAATCATCGCCGAAATTTAGTTTTGCCACAAGCTTTGGCCGCACTACAACCTGGAGGGGCAAAAATGGACGGAGACTATCTCAAAATCCGTTTTACTGCAATGTGATAGGCTCTGTTGTCTCTCTCGTTCCTATGCTTTATAGGAACGAGAAGCACACAAAAAACGCTAAGGTTTTAATTCCTAAGTTGAACAGGCATCGCTAAATAAGTCATCTTAAAACCACCAACTGGAGTGAAAATAACTGGGGTCAAGTTTCCATTTAGCTGCACGTGAATTTCAACAGATGGCAATGCTTTTAAACCTTCCATCAAATATTTAATATTAAAAGCAATATCTATATCTTCTCCTAATATCTGTGCTGACATTGATTCTCTACCATTGCCAACATCTTGAGCTTCACAGGATATAGTAATATCCTGTTTTTCGCTATCCATGCTCACCTTAACAACATTATTCTTTTGATCTGCAAACACAGCAATTCGTTCTAAAGCGCTCAAGAATTGTCGCCTATCTAAAACCAATTCTCGCTCAAATTGTCGGGGAATGAGTAGACGATAAGCAGGATATTGTCCTTCAAGAGTACGACTTGTCAGCCTTTGATTTTGCCATTCAAAAATAACCTGACCTTGGTCAAAATACAACGCCACAGGTTCCTCTTCTGAGTGCGCGTGAGCCAGCATCCGTTCTAGTTCTCTTAATGCTCTGGCTGGTACTGTGACTTCTAAGCTAGTTTCGGTATTTGTGTCTGGACTCTCATTAGTCGTCTGTACGACAGCTAAACGATGTCCGTCAGTTGCTGCAAATTCCAGTGTGTCTTGTTGAACTGTTAAATGTACGCCGGTGAGAACTTGTTTGGTTTCATCTGCACTCGTTGCAAATAAAGAACCTCGTAATCCTTCAATTAATGCACCAGCAGGAATATGTAGTGCTGGAGTATTTTCGATAACAGGGAGTTCTGGAAACTCTTGTGCTCCCATTGCGCGTACTTGATAACGCCCGCTTTTGGGTATCAGAGTCACAATTGAGCCTTCCCCTGCTAAGGGATCATCTGTAGAAGTTGATTCATTTTCTAGAGTAATTTCACCTTCTGGAAGGCGAGTCGTGATGTCATTAAGGAGCTTGGCGGGGATCGCAATTTCTCCAGAGTGCAAGACTTCGGCGCTAAAACTAGTACGGATACCCAAACTCAGATCAAATGCTGTTAAGCTGACTTGGTTAGTTTCAGCATCCGCTTGTAGTAGTACGTTGGCAAGTACTGGATGTGTTGGGCGTGAAGGTACAGCACGGCTGGTGAGTGAGAGGTTAGTACTAAGGTCACTTTGGGTGCAAACTAATTTCATGGTCAACTTTATTATTTTTAGTTATTCAGTCGTCGTACCTGTGGAAAATGTGGAAAACTTGATGCACGTCTACTTCAAAGATGCTTTAACAGGTTGCTACCTGTGGAAAACTTGTGGAAAAACAGGGTTATTTTTCCACAGAGTATTTATACTGAAAGAAGTTTTCCACAGATTTGTGGAAAGTTTTCCACAAAAAATAAAAACTTTCCACAAAGCAATTTTATTTTAAAGATTCTTTATACTTAACTTAACACTTGAGGTAAGCGTTTCTTGTGGAAAACACAATAAGTCGGTTGGTACAAATAAAGTTTACTCGTTAAGGCAGTCATTGGTCATTGGTAATAGCTCGATTTGTTCGCGCTTGTTTACTTATTTTGTTTGTTTTTGTCAAGATGATTTGTGGGGACGGCTAGCCATGTTAATGCGATCGCTCAATTGACGCAGTGTTTTCACCAAGTTTTGATCTGTTTGTCGCAGTTGGGTAATCTTTTCACAGCTATACATAACCGTTGTATGGTCTTTTCCACCAAATTCTTCTCCTATTCTTGGTAAACTCAGATCTGTGTGCTGTCGCATCAGATACATTCCTATTTGACGCGCCCAGCTAATCTCTCGTCGCCGTGAATTCCCTTTAAGGTCTTCTATTGATACATCAAAACTCTCAACTACCACTGATAAAATTGCTTCTGGTGTGGCTTCTACCTTCTGCGTTGGTGGTTCTAAAACGGGTGCAATATTTTCTACCGTCATTGGTAAACCCCAAATAGAAATATACGCTAATGCACGAATTAATGCTCCTTCCAACTCTCGAATATTAGAAGTATAGTGAAAAGCAATATACTCAACAACCTCCCTTGGAAGACGAATATTTTCGTACTCAGCTTTTTTTTGTAAAATTGCCATTCTTGTTTCTAAATCTGGCGATTGGATATCAGCAATTAACCCCATTGAAAATCGGGAACACAGACGTTGTTGTAACCCAGGAATTTGGTTGGGAGGACGGTCAGAAGCTAAGACAACCTGCTTACCAGCTTCATGTAAAGTATTAAAAGTATGGAAAAATTCTTCTTGAGTATATTCTTTACCTTCAATAAATTGAATATCATCTACTAAAAGGACATCAGCAGCACGGTAATGCTCTCGGAAACTTTGCATACTGTCCTTACGAATCGCAGCAATGAGATCATTCGTAAATTGCTCAGTAGAGACGTAAAATATTCTTGAATCTGGACTAATTTCCCATCGATAGTGACCAATCGCCTGCATCAGGTGAGTTTTGCCTAAACCCACACCACCACACAAAAATAAAGGATTAAACTCTCTTCCAGGATATTCAGCAACTGCTAATGCAGCAGCATGAGCCATACGATTGTTAGCACCAACTACAAATCGAGAGAATACATACTTAAGATTTAATTCTGTCGTTTTTAGTCGGTTTTGAGGAAGCGCATCTGTTGGACTGGCTTGAGTTTGAAATCCCCAAGAAGCTTCTTGTTCCTTGACATGATAAACTTCATCACCTTGATTAACAGTGATATAAATATCTACAGGATAACCAAGAATATCTTGTACAACGTTAGCAATTGTTTTTATGTAATATTTCTGTAACCAATTACGAGCAAACGGGTTAGGAGTAAAAATTACTAAGCAATTATTTTCCAATCGCTCAGCGCTCGCAGTTTTGATCCAAGTTTCAAAGGTGGGACGAGATAGCTCTAGTTGTAAGCGTTCCAGTACCTGACTCCACAGATTTTCTATGGGCATTTCCATAATTTACCACCAATGCTCGGCAATGGTCACAATAATAATGAAGATATAAGCAAGTACAAGTAAGTGCAAACAACATTCTAGATCCCAAAACTTGCCGTTGAGTTGTCATCATTCTTGCTCTACCCCCTGTAGCCAAGATTTTATCACCCATAGATTCATACGGAGAAGCAAAGACAAATGAAGACCACAGACTATGACTTTCAGCCGCATCAAGAACAAGGAAAACAGAGCCGCAGGGGAGAAACTCTCTCCTCATCCTTCTGCCTGCCTCACTCCCAGCCTACGGCTCGCTGGCTCCGAAGGGGGCGCTGCGCAAACGCTAACACTCCTTCGCTGCCTCACTCACCCCATCTCCACGTTTCCGTGTTCCTAAAATCGCATTTGTCCCAAAGGTGGTCAAGAAATGGTATTTTGCTGATGCTGCTTGGTAGTGGGGCAGTGATGTCTATTGGGGGTTGTTCCATCCCTGCAGGTACGCTTAATGCTACAAAAACAGATGCTCAGGCTCAAACATCAGTCCAAAAGACAACAGATAACCCCTCCCCAAGTATTTTACCTGTTGTCTCCTCGTCCAATAATCCTAACTTTGTTGTTGGAGTCGTACAAAAAGTAGGACCTGCAGTTGTTCGTATTGATGCTGCCAGGACTGTTGTTGCTGAAGTTCCCGAGGAATTTGACGATCCAATTATTCGGCGATTTTTTGGCTCACAACCGCCAAGACCAAGAATCGAAAAGGGTAGCGGTTCTGGGTTCATTATTAACGCTGGCGGTCAAATCTTGACCAATTCCCATGTGGTTAACGGTGCTCAAAGCGTCACAGTAAAACTGAAAGATGGTCGCTCTTTTAAGGGACGCGTATTGGGTGAAGATCCGGTAACTGATGTTGCTGTGATCAAAATAGAAGCAAATAACCTGCCAACTGTTTCTATAGGTAACTCTGAGTCATTACAACCAGGAGAAGCGGTGATTGCGATCGGTAATCCCCTTGGTTTAGATTATACAGTTACATCCGGAATTATCAGCGCTACAGGTCGTTCTAGCAGTGACATTGGTGTTACTGATAAACGTGTTGATTACATTCAAACTGATGCTGCTATTAACCCTGGTAACTCTGGTGGACCTCTGTTAAATACTCGCGGAGATGTGATTGCGATGAATACAGCGATCATTCGCGGCGCTCAAGGGTTAGGATTTGCCATTCCTATCAATACTGCACAGGGGATTGCTCAGCAATTAATCGCAAAAGGTAAGGTTGAACATCCTTATTTAGGTATTACAATGGCGACTTTGACTCCAGATATTAAAGAACAAGTAAATTCCAAATTCGGTATTAACTTGACAACAGATAAGGGAGTTTTATTAATTGATGTTGTACCCCGTTCTCCCGCAGCCTCTGCTGGACTAAAAACAGGAGATGTGATTCAAAGCATTAGTAACCAGCCAGTCACTAAAATAGAAGAAGTGCAAAAGATAGTCGAAAAGAGTAAAATTGGTTCTTCTTTAGAATTGCAAGTTCTACGTAATGGGCAAACAACACAAATAGCTATTCAACCCGCACCTTTACCAGTTCGACGTGGAAGCTAGTACCGTTAATACCGTTTCACTTTAAGCTTGATACAAATAGAGAGCACGCGAGCACAGGGAGCAGGGAGAAAGAATTCAAGACCAATCATTTTTATCAGATCTGATTGTGAAATGGTATAAAAGGTATAAAAGCTGAATTCGCTCATTGGCTCATTCCAAACATGTCCTAGAGGGACACACTTCACAATAAGCTGATATTATGAGCTTTTCGCGCTCATTTGAATGGTATGTTTATTTCTGCGCCCGCAGTAGCAGAATAAAAATGATAAAGTATGAATTATGAATTAAAAAATATTCCTGATTCATATTTTCTATTTCATGATTTGTTTTGATGAGAGCTATTATTAAAATTTATTATGAGTGAATTATTATCAATTCTTCAACTAGGCGAGCCGATACTACGTCAAAAAGCGTCCTTCGTTGAAAACATCAATGATGAGCATATTCAAAAACTGATTGACGATTTAATGGCAACAGTTGCTCAGGCTAATGGTGTCGGTATTGCCGCACCTCAAGTGGCTCAATCTTCTCGTTTATTTATTGTTGCCTCTCGCCCCAATCCCAGATATCCCAACGCTCCAGAAATGGAACCAACTGCGATGATTAATCCTAAAATCATTGCCCATTCGACGGAGATAGTCAAAGGCTGGGAAGGTTGTTTGTGTGTTCCAGGGATTAGGGGGCTAGTTCCCAGATACCAAGAAATTGAAGTGGAATACACAGACCGACATGGCAAAACGCAAAAGCAGGAATTTACTGATTTTGTCGCTCGTATTTTCCAACATGAATACGACCACCTTGATGGTATTATCTTTCTGGATCGGCTGGAAAGTACTCTGGATATAATCACAGAACAGCAATATCATAAACAAATTGTTAACAATACTTAACTATAAATCATTCTGAAGAATGAAAATTCACCTAAGAAATTAAGGTACACTTAACCTATTGTTAACCATCTGGCTTGACGCAGTAATCGGGTAAATGGCCAAAACTCTCAGTAGTAGCGAGAGAGTAAGTCCTCAGGAAAAAGAGCCTGTGGATTTATTTTCGTCTCAGCAATTAAGCGATGAATCAAGTGAAACTATTAAGAAATCTGGTGCAGAGTCACTCATGCAGCCACCCATAGTTGAATTGCAAGTTGTTCATGCAACAACAGGACGCGTTAGAATCCGCGCTACTGACGGTAGTCATAACTCGATATTTGAAACTATCTCTCAACAGTTACGAAAGCAAAACGGAGTCAGAGAAGTCTATGTCAATGAGCAAACAGGCAGTTTAGTTGTTAACTTTGATGAGAAGAAACTGCCCTTACCTCAAATGTTGGAACGACTCCAGCAATTGAACATACATCCGTTGCAAGCTTCGCCTCAGACAGGAAGTCTAAAAGACCCTTTTGCTGCATGGAAATCTCCTAATTTTTGGAAAGAGCAAGGCATTTCGTTTATTCCCTTATTTACGGGATTGGCAGTCACTGGAGGACTCGGAATCAGCGGTTTGGCATCGATTCCAGTTTACTATGTAACAGCAAATGCGACTCGTCGAGTGATAGACGAACTCCAATCAAAATCACAAACAAGTGCAGTCCCTTCTTCGCCAAAACCAGAAAATAATAAATCTTCGACAAAACCCAATACAACTGACCAACCTTCATTATCGAAAGTGGAGCATAAATCTATTGAAGTAGCAGCACAGCCTGCAAAAATTGCTTACAGCGTAGTTCATGCGATTCCAGGACGTATCCGGTTGAATGTGCCTCGAATTGGACGCGATCGCGCCTATGCACGACGACTCGAAAGGTTACTGAAAACAGAACCCCAAGTGACAAACGTACGCGTCAGCCCAGATGCTGCATCTGTTGCTATTACCTATAAATCAGAGATTCCAGTATCTCATTGGGTTGGTTTGATGCTATTGGCAGATAAAACAATTGTGCCAACAAACCCTATAAAGATAGAAGACCAAGCGCTGACACAACCAGTTGATCAACACAGTCAAGAACCTGCCAAATCAACTGCGCAAACAAACGCCAGAAAGAGAAAAACAAACCAAGCGCTGACACAACCAGTTGATCAACACAGTCAAGAACCTGCCAAATCAACTGCGCAAACAAACGCCAGAAAGAGAAAAACAAACCAAGCGCTGACACAACCAGTTGATCAACACAGCCAAGAACTTGCCAAATCAACTGCGCAAACAAACGCCAGAAAGAGAAAAACAAACCAAGCGCTAACACAACCAATTGATCAGTCCAGCCAAGAACCTCCTAAATCAACAACGCTAAAAGAGCAACCCATACTAGAAACAGCTGGTCTGTGGTCTAATTTTAAATCTCCAGCTTTGAATACAGCTCTATCCTTCATGGCGAACTTTCCATTAGACCGTGTTTCAGACCAAGGAATACTGGAGGACATAAATGGCTGGTTTAACAACGCAATTAGCATCCCAATCATATAGAAAATCTCAGATCGTAGAACAACAGACTAGTTCTTCAACAGCAAAAACATATTGTGCGATAGCTTACAGTATTGTCTATGCAACTTCTGGTAGCGTAGGCTTTTGTATCCCTCAAATATCTGTAGATCCCACATATGTGCAGCGCTTGCTGACTTTGCTTGCTTGTGATCCTCGGGTTATAAGTCACAAAGTTAACGAGAACGCAGGGTCTATTGTCATAGATTACCAACCTGGAGTGCCAGATGTGCAGATGCGTCTGTGTTTGGCTAGTACCATTGAGTTTGCAGGCAAACCAGAAGAAAAGCCAGTGAGTTCATCCTCCGTATCTCAAGCAGCTGCTCGTCCGAGTGTTGCACAAGAAAAAGAGAATGGTTCTGAACCTGTGGGGGCTAACGTCTTATCTGATCCTGAACTTGTCGAGAAAGAAAAAGAAAATAGTTATGAACCTGTAAAGGCAAACGTCTTATCTAGTCCTGAACTTGTCGAGAAAGAAAAAGAAAATAGTTATGAACCTGTAAAGGCAAACGTCTTATCTAGTCCTGAACTTGTCAAGAAAGAAAAAGAGAATGGTTATGAACTTGTGGGGGCAAACGTCTTATCTGATCCCGGACTTGTCAGAATGGAAACATCTTTGGACTCTAAATTAGAGACAGCCAAAGTATCCCCAAGCTCCGAATTAAAAGGAGCAGACAAGATACCTACCTCATCAAAACAGCCCAATCATACTCCTGATAAGACTTATCACAAAGCAAAGCAACCAGCAAAAGTAGCATATACCATTGCTCATGCCATTCCAGGACGAGTACGTTTTCGTATACCTCGAATAGCCAAAGATTTAAAATACGTCCAACGCTTGGAAGCGTTGCTTAAAGGAGATCCTCTAGTCACTGGCAAACGCGTTAATAGCGCAGCAGCCTCAATTGTCATTACCTACAAGTCGATAACTTTGCCCAATTCCAAAAAACGTTCTTTAAACCTTTTGGAACAGGTCATATCATATTTATCCAGTCTGATTCAATCTGCTGCTAGCGATACTGTAGTTTCTATCAGTGAACTAGAAGAGAGTCTTGCCCACTTTTGCAAGTAGGGCAGTCAAATTCAAGCCCAACCAAGTCTCAAGGCAGTTGTCTTTGAACTGCCTGAAGTACCCTGTCTTAATCTCAAAGCAGCAGATTTTTAAAACTCCGATTTGAACAAACTTTGTATGAGAGAGAAGAAATGGCAAAACTCAGTGTGCAACTACCAACTTCCAGAGATCATGTATCCCAAGTAGCTGTAGCAGCAAAAAATGGAATTTCTAGAGTTGAGAGTAATGGACACTCAAATGGACACGCACAGGTTAAGTCTTCCGAAGTTCCATATAGTATTGTGCATAAACTCCCGGAAAGAGTGAGGTTGCGAGTACCTCGTTTGCTTTATGATGCAGATTATGCACAGCGCCTACAAGTGTTATTAGAAGCTGACACCCTTGTGACAAGTGTTCGTGTTAAACGTGCAGCCGCGTCACTAACAGTGACTTATAAATCCAGCAAAGTTTCAGATACTAAGATACGTTCGCATCTGGATCATTTAATTCAAGCAGCTAGTGAAGTCGTCGTTGTTAAATCCTCCAAGCCACAACCTGCTTCAGATGCAGAAGAAAAACCTTGGCCAGGAATGCAACTTTCGGCTTTGGCTACGGCTTTAGCTGTATTGAGTGGACCGCTAGGATGGTCTATTCCGCCTGTTATGGTTGCAGGAAGCATAACCCTTGCCACATTACCTGTTTTCAAACGAGCTTGGGAGGGGATCAGGGATGAGCGAAAACTGAATATTGACTTTCTAGATTTTATTGCTATTGCCATAACCACAGTCCAAGGTCAATTTCTCACACCTGCGCTGATGCTGAGTTTAATTGAAATTGGCGAGAATATACGCGATCGCACGGCTCGTTCTTCAGCTCAACAAACTTTGGATCTACTCAGTTCTCTCGGACAGTTTGTCTGGGTGGAACGCGATGGCGAAAAAGTGCAAATTCCGATCCAAGATGTACACCGAGGCGATACAGTCATAGTTTACCCCGGTGAACAAGTTCCAGTTGATGGTACTATTTTACGAGGTAAAGCGTTACTAGATGAGCAGAAACTCACTGGTGAGTCTATGCCTGTCTTGAAGAAAAAAGGACAAACCGTTTACGCCTCAACTCTCATGCGCGAGGGACGAATTTATATTTCGGCGGAACGAGTCGGTAATGATACTTGTGCTGGACAGAGCATTCGGTTAATGCAAGAAGCTCCTGTCCACGATACCCGTATGGAAAACCAAGCTCTGAATATTGCTCAAAAAGCAGTCGTGCCAACATTGCTACTTGGCGGGGCAGTATTTGCCGTTACTCGTAACCCAGCACGAGCAGCCAGCATCTTCACTCTCGATTTATGCACTGGAATTCGTGTCTCGATACCAACAACTGTATTAGCCGCGCTAACATACTCAGCACGGCACGGTGTTCTGATTCGTAGCGGACGAGCACTAGAAAAACTTGCAGAAGTTGACACGATTGTGTTTGATAAAACAGGCACACTGACGAAAGGTGAAGTGGCTGTTGTTGGTGTCGAAAGTCGAAATCCTGCAACATCAACAACACGAGTGCTGGAACTTGCTGCTGCGGCTGAGCAGCGTCTGACTCACCCAGTGGCGGAGGCGATCGTCCGCTATGCTCAAGAACAAGGAGTACAAACGCTTTCCCGTACTAAGTGGGACTACCAACTTGGTCTAGGTGTTCGTGCAGACATTGACGGGGAAACTGTTTACGTGGGTAGTGAGCGCTATCTGCGTCAAGAAGGCGTTGAGATGGATCTCAATGGACATCAAAAGCAGGCAACTTCAGTCATTTATGTTGCTAGCAATGGTCAACTTCAAGGTATGATAGAGTATAGTGACGTACTCCGTTCAGAAAGCCGAGAAGTTATCACAGCACTCTTGACAGCCGAAGGTGTGGAGGTCCACATGCTGACTGGGGATAATAAACGAACTGCTAGCGCTGTAGCTTCTCAATTGGGAATTCCTCCAACGCACACCCACGCAGAAGCTTTTCCTGAGCAGAAAGCAACTGTTGTTCGTGAGCTGCACGAACAAGGTAAGACAGTTGCATTTGTTGGTGATGGAATCAATGATTCGCCAGCTTTAGCCTATGCTGATGTTTCTGTTTCCTTCGCCAACGGTTCTGAAATCGCTCGCGAAACAGCAGACGTAGTACTCATGCAGAATGACTTGCATGGTTTGTTGGAGGCGATTGAAATTGCCCGCAATGCTAGGCAAATAATTCAGCAAAACACAGGTCTTATTGCTGTTCCTAACGTAGCAGCATTAGCGATCGCAGTTTTGTTTGGTCTTAACCCCCTAGCAGCAACTGTAGTTAATAATGGCTCAACAGTTGTTGCGGGAGTCAATGGTTTGCGCCCAATTCTCAAAAACCGCAAACAAAAAGCTCTACCATCAGCAAGATGAAATAACTATCTTAACGATAGTATTCTAAACAACTTTGTAAAAATTTTTCTATTTACAGGAGGAAAATAATCATGGCACCTAAAATCACTGATTTTGTTGAAGACGCTGGCGCACCTGGTATTATAGCCGGTATTGGAGCAGTACTCCTCGCACCTGTCGTCATTCCGATTGTGACAGGTATTGGTAAACCCATAGCCAAATCAATCATCAAAGGCGGACTTGTTCTTTTTGAAAAAAGCAAGGGAGCCGTTGCAGAAGTTGGCGAAAGTTGGGAGGACATGGTAGCCGAAGCAAGAGCAGAACTTGCTGAAGGAAGACAGCTACCAGTAGTTGATGTTGTGGGTTCCCCTGTTGACAATACGCTCGATAATGGTGTGTAGCTTTCGATTAATTTCGTGTTCCTTGGCTAAGCCAGGGAACACCAAGGAAATTCGTAGTTCGCAATCATTTTTCTGCTCAATTACGAATTACGAATTCCTGAGTTAGGAGGATAATTACGTGTCAAAAAATGGTTATATTAATCTCACTGATATGCCAAAAGTTATTGAAGAAAAATCTATAAAAAAAGCTTTTCAACCAATATCTACGCGGGTTGTCAGTTCTACTCCAGGAAGACTGCGTTTGAGAGTTGCACAGCCCCACCGTCAATCTGGGGACATGCAACGGATTGCCAATGCGCTGCAAGCAAATCCTAATATTAACCAAGTACGGACTAATATTCAAAATGGCAGTATCGTCATCAATCACGATGGTGACTATGTAAGTCGAGACAATGTTTACGCGACATTATGTGATTTAGGAATTATTTTTGGTGATGTCGCATTAGGAAAATCTGAGGCAGCAGCAGAAGTATCAAATGCAGTTGTTGACTTGAATAAGCGAGTTAGACAAGCGACGAATAATGCTGTTGATTTGCGCTTGCTTTTTCCTTTGGGACTGGGTGTGTTTTCTATTCGGCAGTTGCTTACTAAGGGATTGCAATTGGAAACTATTCCTTGGTATGTGTTAGGTTGGTACGCTTTTGATAGTTTTCTTAAGTTGCACGCTACGAGCCAAGCACAGGCAAGCAAAGAGTAAAAGGTGAGGAGTCTTAGAAAAACAAGATCCCCGACTCCTTTAAAAGTTGTCGGGGATCTGTGACAGTGTCCGTTTACCGGCTACTTTTCAAAACAGTTGTGCCAACAGAATTTTCTAATTCTATATCCTCCAAAAACATTTCGTTGATAGTTTTTTGGCGGTCAATGATCATCTCTCGCACCCAAGAATCATGACCTTGCTCCATGTACTTACCAATGCAGTAGCCAGAATACTCAATGTGCTTTGTTTCGTCGTAAATCAACAAATCGGACATCCGAGTTACCTTTGGTAAATCCTCAGGTGTGGCATAGGCTTGCAGTACAGGGCGCAGCAAAAGTTGCAAGATTAATGCCCGTATTTCCAAGAGATTAATTTGGATAATTTCATCCATCACCAGAAATTCGTCCATTGTCTTCTCAGGAGAAAGCGTTTCTATGGGTGGATGTTTGTGGTGATAGTATTTAGGCGAAAAAGCTTGCAATTCTGCTCGAAAATTCGCCTCCATTTGTGTAGGAAAAAGGATATTGAGTAGCGCTACAAACATGAGGGAATGGCGCGACTCATCAATTGAGTGATTGCGAACCAACTGTGCAAATTCCTGATTGTCGATGCGCTGCGAAAATTGCCAAACTTCTTTTGAGCCAGTTCCTTCTTCAGCCGCATTCACCATTAAGGAGTTAGTGAACCACTCAGCATTACGGGCAAACTGACGATATAAATTACCGTACCATGCCATACCGTGTGGTGGTGGGTGAATCTCACATGCCTCAATCAGAATAGTTTTATAATCCTCAGAAATTTGGCAGTCATAACGTTGGAGGTAATTTAACGCTAACTCACTGACAATATTCATAACTCTCCTTAAGCAATGCCAACAGCAAATCGTCTCCTTTAAAAGAAGAACAGGCTGCGCTTCACTGCACTAACAGGAATTAGTCGCCAGAAGGAATTAGCACCTACGGAGGGCTTCGGCCGTGATCTCACCGGCTCGACTGAGCGCAAGCTGAGCGGCGTCGAAGCTTCACCGAACGTCCGAACGGTTTTTCAACCTAGGGCTCTGGGGTTCACAATGAATTTCTGTGCGACTGATGGATGAGTAAAGAGTTTAAAGCCGCACCGTCTATACGATGTCTACAATTGGTTGGATCTAAATCTGCATCCAATTGGTTATAACTTTTGTTAGCGCAGAGGGACGCAGTCCATTCTGACTTGGTGAATTTTGTTTTAAGAGTGACTAACTCCCACCTAATTCAAGGCTATGATCTCTTAGGAATTGCGACAATGACAATTGCGTGAGGGGGGCGTTTCGCAGAAGTAGCGACAATCCGAATTGGAAAGACGGTTTTCTCCCCATTAGAGATATTATCTGTGGCAGTACTACCACCTTTTATTGACTGCAAGTCTTCTTCACTTAAATCAAAACTAATTGGCTCGTTATCTAAATCTTCTACTTTTATACTTTCCATTGGTTTTACCTGGGTTTAATCTATGTCTATCTAGAATAATCTGTTGATACGCAAGTCTGTTTTTTCAGTTGAATGATTTGAAAATACTTCTCTATTTCTAGAGAGCACTCATCAAAGACTTCGTTGTCTGAAGTTTGTTGAAGATAGACTATTGTCTGGAATAATACCACCTAAACCATACACTTTTATTATGTTTAAATAAAGATATAAATATTTTTTGAAAATAGATGAAGGACTCTTAAAGCACAAGTACAAAAAGGCAGATGAAAAGCTTAATGTAGAGACGTTGCATGTGAGTCCAGCGCGCATTAAAATGGTTTCTCTGCGCAGGCGACAGGCAAACCTTCAGGGCAACGCAATACGGTTAGGTTAAGATCCCCCCGCCTGCGACGACCCATTAAAAAGGGGGTAATAGAGGGTTAAAAACCCCCTTTTTGACGCAGGGGTGTTTCATTTCCTCAAAGGCTCATAATGTCAAGGGTTTGTGAAGCGCGATTGCTCTAATTTTTCTGGAGAATAATTGAATTTTTTGGATCAAAATGTAGGTTCTCTATCACTTCTGTCCTAAAAATCATCGCGCTACGTATTGACAAATCCTCCCTGCTTATCGAATGAAACAGCCCTGCCTTTTTAAGGGGAGCCAGTGCGTTGGGAAGCCAGTACTGTAGGAGGGTTTCCCTCCGTAGGTATCTGGCATCCGGCTCTGCCGACTTGTAGCACCTGGCGTGGGTTGGGGGGATCTTCAAAATATTAAAAAACCGAACCGTATTGAAGGGCAACGTCTCTACACGTGTGGAATTTACAGCACATTCGTGTCACGCTAAGTCACAAGATATCCCGTTGAGAGAACGCTTGAGGGAGGTCCTGATTCTGTGACTATCACGTGAAAAGCGCTAGAAAAAACCTCAACGTGAGGTTGCTCTAGCGCCTGTGAATCTTTGATAACGCGGTTGTTTGTCTTGAGGAGCACTCATCAATAAAACCTTTTCCAACAGCCAAGGAGCAATGCGGTTACACCATACGGCTACATGACTTTGCCATCCTACTAAGATTTCTGGTGAATCTCTTTGTAGTCCGCTAACAAGTGTTTGAGCCACTTTCTGGGGAGTTATGGGTATCACCCAGCGAAACCACTCTAACTCTCGCACCATATCAGTATCGGTTAGGGATGGTAACAAGGCTACAACTCGGATGTTGTGTTTGGCTAGCTCGCTGCGCAAGGCTTGAGTGAACCCTATAATTGCAAACTTGGTGGCTGAATAAGTTGCCATTGTTGGTGCAGCCACTTTGCCCATCAAGCTAGATACGTTAACGATTGTCCCTGAGCCTTGTGCTAGCATGCGTCGGGCAACTAGACGAGTCATGGTGTACATTCCGATTAAATTGACGTTTATCTCTACCTGCACATTTGGTAGTCGAGACTCTAAAAAGGGTGTTTGGTGGGCAACTCCAGCACAGTTAACAAGTAGATCAATTGGTCCATAATCTCGCCAAGCTTGGGCGATCGCAATATTAACTTCCACCACTTCAGACAAATCCAAAGGCAAGATCACAGCCTCCACACCAAGCATCTCTATTTCAGAGGCTACTTCAGCTAAACAACCACTGTCTCGTGCAACCAACAACAAGCGTTTTATTCCTTGCCTTGCTAATTCAAAGGCGATCGCTCGCCCAATACCACGTGAAGCCCCAGTAACAAGAGCCGTCTTTCCTTGAATATCCACAACAAAAACCTCCTGAGTTAAATCAGTAGTTGTTATCAAAATTTCAAATGATAACAACTACTGATAACTGGTAACTGATAGCTGACAACTGGTAACTGGTTGAACCAAATCGTTCGCAGTAAGAAGCTTCTCTTACCGCATTCTTGGAGAAAAACTTTGGGTATGTCTTTAGTCAGATTTCAGTAAACTTTGAGTTGGACTGGCAATATGTAACAATCAAGCAAATCAACAACTGTCTCAAGTCGTCTTTGGTGTAGCCAAACGAGCAACAGAAATATCTCTTAGCTGTCTTACCGGAAAATTGGTGTAAACCAGTCAGAGAAATACCTTTCGGACAATACTACAATCAGTGAATCAGTGAAAAGCCAAGATTAACATGTAGCATGGATGGCACCTCTTTTAGATATAAGTGTCTACCAGAACCAATTGTCTTTGCATACGCTAGCAAGGGGATCAAGTACTTGCAACATTTCTTAATCATATTCATTAAGTTTTACTTAACTTTACAAAGCTCTCAGAAATGACGAAGGAGCAACAGTGCTTTATTCTTGGTTTTAGTAACTTCTAAATGAGGAGCGACAAGACTATGAAAAAGCTTATTAATAAACCTGAAGACTTTATACGCGAAAATCTAGAGGGTATCGCTGCGGCTCACCCCGATTTGATTAAAGTAAATTATGAGCCTGCTTTTGTTTATCGAACCGATGCACCTGCGCAAGGGAAAGTAGCAATTATTTCAGGTGGAGGGAGCGGTCACGAGCCAATGCATGCGGGGTTTGTGGGGATGGGAATGCTGGATGCTGCCTGTCCAGGAGAGGTTTTCACTTCTCCTACCCCAGACCAAATGCTGTCAGCAGCAAAGATAGTAGATGGTGGTGCTGGTATCCTTTATATCGTCAAGAATTACAGCGGCGATGTGATGAACTTTGAGATGGCAACGGAGTTAGCCCGTAGCGAAGGTATCCAGGTATTAAGTATTCTGATTGATGATGATGTGGCAGTTAAGGACAGCCTCTATACTCAGGGACGCCGTGGTGTAGGGACGACAGTCCTAGCAGAAAAAATTTGTGGTGCGGCGGCACAGCAGGGGTATGATTTGCACAAGATCGCAGATTTGTGTCGTTATGTAAATAAAAATGGTCGAAGTATGGGAATGGCGCTGACTTCCTGCACGGTACCCGCGCGGATGACGCCAACCTTTGAATTAGGCGATCGCGAAATCGAAATGGGCATCGGTATCCACGGTGAACCAGGACGCAAACGCATGAACCTGAAATCAGCCGATGAAATAACTGAGATGCTGGCGCTATCAATTATCGAGGATGCACCTTACACCCGGACACTGCGCGAGTGGGATGAAGAAAAAGGCGAGTGGATGGATGTGGAACTGATTGATCCGGTTTTTCAGCAAGGTGATAAAGTATTAGCTTTCGTCAATAGTATGGGGGGTACTCCGATTTCTGAACTTTATATCATCTACCGCAAACTGGCTGAAATCTGCGAAAAGAAAGGACTGCAGATTGTGCGAAACCTGATTGGTCCTTACATCACTTCTTTGGATATGCAAGGTTGTTCGATAACACTGCTAAAGTTGGATGATGAGATGATTCGGTTATGGGATGCACCTGTAAAAACACCAAGTCTGCGGTGGGGAGTTTGATGTATGGTGACAAAAGAGCAGATTTTACGATGGTTGCAAACATTTGCAACCCAGATAGAGCAAAATAAAGATTATTTGACAGAATTAGATGCGGCGATTGGAGATGCTGATCACGGGATCAATATAGATCGCGGTTTCAAAAAGGCGATCGCTCAGTTACCGACTGTTGCAGATAAAGACATCGGTAGCATTTTGAAAACAGTGAGCATGACTCTGATTTCCTCAATCGGCGGTGCAAGTGGTCCTCTTTATGGGACTTTCTTTCTACGAGCAAGTACAGCTGTGGCTGCAAAGGAAGAACTTACTGCTGAAGATATGCTTGAAATGCTCAAAGCAGGATTAAATGGTGTGCTTGGGCGTGGTAAAGCACAACTTGGCGACAAAACGATGATAGATGTCCTAACTCCGGCAGTTATCGCTTTTCAAGAAGCTGTGAGTCAGGGGCAGGGTACATTGGAAGCAATGCAACGCGCTGTAGCAGCAGCAGAACAGGGGGTGAAAGATACTGCGCCGATGATTGCCAAAAAAGGACGAGCGAGTTATTTGGGAGAACGCAGCATAGGACATCAAGATCCAGGGGCGACTTCTTGTTATTGGATGCTGAAGAGTTTGTTGACAGTGCTAGAAAGTTCTGATGTATGAAGCAAAAGAGTTCACCCTGATTTCTATTTTTCCTCTGCCTAGAGTCATAAAAAAGAGTTATTGACATAGATAAAAAGCTGTGGGATATTTCTATTAAATTACGGTACGATAGTGTATTTACAGTACTTAAAAGAAAGTTTCTTACTTAAAGGCTTTGAGAAACTGAGAAGCTAATTTACCAAAGATGTGGAGAAGTTTAAAACTTCGCTTGTTGCAACAGCAGGCGCGAAGCTGTACATGTTTAAGACTGTGCGGCTGGTTTTGTTCTGCTTAGTTGATTCAGTCAAGCAAGTTTATTTTAGGTGTCTATTTAAGGTGAAATGCTCTTGAAAACTATCTTTGCAAACACGATCACGTACCCTAAGGGAGCGCTAAGCGCGATGGCGAGCGCAACAACAGCTGCCTCTATATCAATCGCTTCCCTAGTGGTCACACTGCCTGCTATGGCAGCATCATTCACTCAGTTTTCGTTTAAAACTAATGTTACGGCTAGTCCGATTAACGATCCTACAGGTAATCTGTTAAATGACCCCACAAGAGATATCCGGCTGGACTCAGTGGTGTTTAATGGAAACACGACTAGCAACTTTGAGGTTGTCAAACAGGCAAAGATTCTCCAAAACGATACCTACACCCTCGACGATGGAAGTGTCCTGGGCGTACTCCATTCAGGACGAGGTCCCAATACCCCCAGCGACAATCTGCTTGGAGAAGGTCCCTCAAAACCCAACCCAACTGATCAAGACATTGTTAACAGTTTGGGCAATCTAAATCTGAATAGTATTCTGGTCACGCGTGAAAATGCAAATAAAGCAAGTATCGAGGTCTCTTTCGAGAATCCCGTGAATACTTTCTTGTTCTGGGAGCGTGGTGGAACACCGGGTGGAGCAGTTGCAGGCGATAGCGATTTATTGGTTGAAGCGCTGGACGATAATAATGCAGTTGTAGCAAGTTACAAAATATTGAGGCAAAACTACACGAAAGCTGACTACAACATCAGTACTGAGGTCATTCCAGTTCTTAACAATGGACCTTTCAATATTGGGTCTCAAGGCATTAGGCTGGATGGAATTACCACGAAAACACTGCGATTAACTAGCTCTAACAATAATGGGCTACTCGCTGGTGTTCCTAACGACAACGGACCTGATTTCAAAATTGTGGCAGCAACAACAGTGGGCGAACCCACCACTATTGTGGGTGCGCTGGTAGTCGGCAGTTTCGGAGCCGTCCTAAAGCGTAAGAGAACAGTTGCAGGCTGATCTAGCAAACATCTTTGATCTGTGAGAATTCTTTACTGGGAAAGAATCCTCACAGTTATTTATAGCCCTAAGTACATATCCTTATTGAAGGGAGTCGGAAATTATGAGATTGTACTAAGCCTCTGTTTGACTGTCTACTAATTAATCTCACCAATGCTAACTATTTTTAACACGATGTTTATGATATAGGACTAGTATTTGATTTTTGAAAAAGCTCCGCATATCTGGAGAGATATAAAATGAAAGGTAGTGTTTCTAATGAACTACTCAAACATCCACTTTAAACGAGAGAATGTTGGAATTAAAGCACAGAAACGTCGAACCCAAGTTTTAGCCTGCAACCACATATCTCCTATTAGACAAGCGTAATAAATTTTTACTACACTTGTCTTGTAATATTGAAATTATAGCTATTCGCCTAATTCCGCCCTATATTGATAAATGATTTCCTGTATTGACTCAAGAGATTTAACACTCTCGATAGCTTCAATCAATTGATAAAATTCATTCTGTGGCGGTAATTTCCCTCTTTGAATTTTATATTCGCTTTGCAATCTCTCTAAATGTGATTCTAAATATGTTTTAATCAGTTCTAGATATTGCGACACTTCTAAATATTGTGGAAAATTTTCTGAGATCGGCATTTGAACAGTTCCTAAGAAAAATATAATGTTATTACATATTTACTAATTACAAAAAAGACATTAATAAACCGGAAACTGTCCGTAAAGCTTTGGTGTAGTTCTGCGATCGCTTGTTGTAAAAGCTGATTGATCATTGTTCGCTCTTAAACAGATACGATTTTCCGTATTATCTCGTACTCTTTTTTAGAAATTAAATATAATTCTTATAGCAGGTAAGCTTAGCTAAAGCTCAAATTATAGTACAATTGAACCATGAAAATTATATGGTTTCGACGAGATTTACGCTTAACTGATAATGAATGCGTAGCAGAGGCATCAGCCAATGATGCCCCCGTATTGCCCTGTTTTATAATCGACCCGTGGTTTTATCAAAAATGGACAGACGTGGGTAAAGCACGGGTAAGATTTTTGTTTGAATCTTTAGAGAACCTTGACCAAAATTTACGCTCTTTGGGTAGTAATCTGTACTTATTTGAAGGGGATTCGGTAAATATTCTGCAAGAAATAACTCAACAATTGATCCAGCAAGGACACAAACCGAAACTTTACTTCAATCGTGATGTACAGGTTGAATACGGAATTGAACGCGATCGCACTATCGTTAATTTCTACCAACAACTTAACCTTGACTACCACATTGGTCTAAACAACTTTCTGCAAATCGACGATGATCACCGCGACCAATGGTTTGACGAATACTATACCTACGTTAGACAAACATCTCACCCAACTCCTATTCACATTAACACCCCACAAATATCTTTCAACCTACCCCAACTTAGTTTTACTGAACTCAAACACAAGTACCACGCTTTTTACGAAACGAAGAAAGTCTATTTCAAAGGTGGAGAAACGCAAGCGCAAAAAACTTTAGACTCATTTCTTACCAAAAGATTTTATGGGTATCATTGGAAACTCTCCCGCCCGTGGGCGGCACAACAGAAGGCAACGTCCCATCTTTCCCCTCATTTAACATTTGGTACAATCTCTGTGAGAAATGTGTACCAGCGTACAAAGGCACGAGCTACAGAACTTGCGGATACACCCAAAGCAGAATTTTCCTTAAAAGCATTTCGCGATCGCCTGCGTTGGCACGATAGTTTTACGCAGCGGTTGTATTTTCATCCAGAAATAGCACATACAAACTTTTATCCGGAGTTTGATGAGTATTACCGACCAGATGAACTCACTCCACAGCAGCAAGAATTATTTCATGCTTGGCAAGAGGGTATAACTGGTTTTCCAATGGTTGATGCGAACATGCGTCAACTTAAAACAATGGGCTGGATGAATTTCCGCATGCGAGCGATGTGTGCTACTTTCCTAACTATTAATTGCGGTATCTCTTGGCATCATGGAGCAAAACATTACATGAACTGCTTAGTAGATGGCGATTTAGCTATTAACAATTGGCAATGGCAGATGCAGGCTGGTATTACTAATCCCCTTAGTGATACTTTCCGCATATACAATCCCAATAAAAATATTGAAGAAAAAGACTCAGATTTACGCTTCATTTACCACTGGATACCGAAGTTACTCGGATATAGTTTACCTGAAATTCTCGAAGGCAAGTATATAGAGCATGGTTTATACCCATCACCAATTTTAGATTGGGCGCAGACCAGGCTGATTAATGGCAAGATTGTTTCAGATATTCGTAAGCGTGTCAAACAACGACTACTGATTGAAGGTGGCAAGGAGTGCGAAAACGCTTTAGCAACTAAAACAGCAGTAAATAAATACGTTGAATCCAAAGATAAACAGTACCAACAATTTAAGAAATTAGAATCACAATTTGGGCACCAAGGGAGTGCGCTTCCTTAGAACTTTCTCCCAATTAGCACTCTAACACTAGAGGTGAGAAGCATATGCATAAGTTAATTTTTCTGCACTTAATAAAAGGCAGGTGAGTACATCACTACCCGCCCTAACCATCGGATTTCTTAATTTCTCTCGTCTTCTATGCCCCTCGCCTTTGGTGGTGAGGGATTTTATTTTAAAACATAGCAAGCATTCCAAACACCCTAAGATGCTCTAGCAGAACACCGAGATAATGCTTGCTATGTGGCGGTTACGGATGTTTTTTTTCAAATTAACTAATCACCGCAAAAGCTAGATTTTTTGTACATCCGGATACTGCACAAAAAACTCTACCATCCTCTAAAGCCCATCGTTTTGGTGCATTTGTTCCTGCCAAATGGAGGAACTCTTGGTTCCTTTATGCTGCTTGTCTTTTTTCTTTAATTCCATGTAAACATTAATCTCGTTAACTTCTATATCATGCTCAATTCTAGTTACTATCCAGTTCTCCTTTTTTAGGTAAATTTCCTCTCCTATTCTGGGAATAAACTCTAGATCATAGAATTTTTTTAGAAAATCTTTTTGGTTTTCTTCCCATAAGATTACTTTGACTGCTTCTTTGCTCATTGATTCAGTAGTTTAAGGAAATAAGGGAGCAAGTTTATCTTAAGTAATTAATTTCTGAATTACTGCTTATCTCAAACCAACTTTTGTCTTATTCATGTAATACGCTAATTCACTTTAGATAGCAATCAATTTTAGAGTCACGTGTTACGCCTTCAGGCGTCTGCGCTGCGCAGACGCCTCTGCTTGACTGTCAACTAGTTAATTCCTTACAATAAAGTAAGAATTTTTATAAAAGTAAGGAAAGCTCATGTCCATTGCTACAATTACTAGTAAAGGTCAGACAACTATCCCAAAGGAAATTCGGGAG
This sequence comes from Brasilonema sp. CT11, assembly GCF_017982655.1. GTDB lineage: Bacteria > Cyanobacteriota > Cyanobacteriia > Cyanobacteriales > Nostocaceae > Brasilonema. The sequence goes on from NZ_JABXYX010000017.1 coordinate 104,577, forward strand.
AAACTAAACTTGCGTCCAGGCGATCGCATTCATTTCATTGTTGAACCAGACGGCAAAGTCTACATTCAGCCGGTGAATATTCAAGTTGAGGAATTGTCTGGTATCCTCCATAAGCCAGAAAGGAAACCAGTGTCTATCGAGGAAATGAATAAAGCAATTGAGCAATGTGCTGGTAACTTGTCATGAATGGACTAGATACTAACGTTCTAGTTCGTTATCTAGTTCAAGATGACATCGAACAAGGTAGACTTGCGGCGGAGTACATCAAGCAGGTTAAGGCAAGTGGTGAAACCTGTTTCATCAACAACATCGTTCTTTGTGAACTCGTTTGGGTACTCAAAAGTTCCTATAAACTCAGCAGAAGTGAAATTATCGACGTTCTTGAAAAAATACTGAGAACGGATGCGTTTGACTTTGAAAACAGAGAAACGGCTTGGTTATCGGTACAAGACATGAAAAAGGGAAAAGCTGATTTCTCGGACTATTTCATTGTGAAGTTAAACAAGCAGGCAAGCTGTAGTGAAACCGCTACATTTCACACAAAATTCCAAGAAGTTGAGGAAATCCGGTTACTTTCTACTTACAAAAATGCTTAAAGAATCTCTGATAAGTCACATGGCTGGAGATTCACCTAACTGCAAAGCCTCCCACTGCGCCGAAGCAAACTGGGAGTATCCCAAATGTTTAAATAGCCCGCACTTCGTGCCGCTTCGCTAACAGACTATAAGTCTGGGGCTACACAAACAAAGCCTGCCTCCGCAGGCTAGAATCAGTCCACGTAGGTGGACTTCGCCTGTGTAGCCGCGATTTCTAATCGCCAGGTCTTTTTGCTTTAGCTGTGATTAGGAACCTATGGTTGGATGGCAAAATTACCATAGACAATCTGGAGCAACTTTATCAAGATCTGGTAGCAATCAATTTTAGAGTGAGGCGATCGCTCTTCAATGAAATCTTTGATCACTAAACCACAGTGAAATTACCAGGCGTTAATATAAGTATAAGCAACATATAATTTGTCTCTTTTATACAAAAGCCCCCTGTGACATTGATTAATCTCCACTCCCTCATCAGCGCAATTACTGGTATTGCCAACCCAATCATTAAAGAAAAGCTTCTGCGTAACGAAATAGTCATAAAATTATTAAAGCAATTTAACCTTGATCCTGAGCATCCTCCCGCTGATTTCAGTGGTGTTTACGCCTATACCTTGGTGGAATACGGCGTTGGTAAACCCAAGGCATTCCTAGAAGTTTTCCGCGAAGAAAAAATCAAACAAGCTTTCCGTAAAGCACTAGACCACAACAACCCCTCAATTCTTCTGTCTGAAGTTGATGTTTTTCTCGATACCTATGCCTTGGGTGATGAAATCAAAACCTTGGGAATTAACATCAGGCGAGAAGTCGCTGCCTTTGCCACGGTTTTTATCGAAGTTGCTAAGCGCAGCCGGACACCTGCTGATGTTTTACAGCGGTTTTCACATGAATAGACCACAGTGAGCAAACCAGCCCAAAGCATCATCACAGGAGATTTGCTCAGAAATGATTTCGGTTAAGGCTTGGTTGAGTGTCTCAGTAGTTCTAGCTTTTACA
>NZ_JABXYX010000144.1 GCF_017982655.1 Brasilonema sp. CT11
GTAATTTTTCTGGTTATACAGTTGTTTGACTCAGCATACGAGCAAGGCTGAGGTAGAAAAGTTTATATTCTTTTATTATTCGCGTACCTTATTCGCGAACACATTTTTTTGTCCAAAGTCCAATAATATAGGACTTACGCAAAAGAGATCCCCCAACCCCCTTAAAAAGGGGGCTTTTAAGATTCTCCCTATTTACTGGAGTTGGGGTTACAAAATTCAATCAGGAAGAAAGCTGAGACTAAACAAGGGTTTGGGAATGTGTATCTGTCGCATTCTTTTTTCAAATTGGTCTACCCGTGAGAAAAGATAGGGGATGACTCATATCAGCAGCAAAACCAAGGATGGCGCGATCGCGATGCTCGTAAAGCAATTCGCCTTGAGCATTAAACAGGAAAGTTGCTCCTCGTTGGGTAAGATAGGCAGAATTAGGAACATATGTGTTCCAGTTACTTAGCACTTCTGCCATATTTCGCAATCGTAAAGTGGCTAACTCAAACGGGCGCTGAAAACCTTTGCCACCCGCCCATTCAAAGAATGAACCTTTGAGTGGAGGCAAAGGGGGAGCTTGAACAATTTCTTCATCGCCAATTAACTGAGGTGCTTTTGTGTCGCCCCTATATCCGCGAAACACTTCTGCCAGAGTACCAGGGCTACCAATTCCAGCACACATCAACATCAGGTTGAGCCAAGCATTCACTCCGGGCGATAAACCAGGTAGTTTGAGGGATAGACCTTCATACAGGTTGAGCGTTTGATGCAGTTGAGCCGTGGGATCTACAAACAAACAATCTGCCGGAAATCCAGTATAACTACAGAATCGCTCACCGGAAGTGCGATTGCCAATTCCCACGGCTCGGATTGCGATCCCTTGCGCTTGAAGCCGTTCGGCATCTTGTCGCAACCACCAAGCATATTCAAGGCTGTCGAAATCTCCTAATTGTGGCAATATTAGCACCAGCTGCTTTGGTGAGGAAAAGCAACCGCTCAAGATAGATACAACTGCTCCATCACTCACGCGTTGACGTTCAGTTTGGCTCAAAATGCTATATGTACTCATCAGCTGCTAAGAGGTTAACTCTAGATTTATTGTAAATCTTTGTAAAGGCGATGCTCCAGCAGGGAGCCGCCCAAAGGGCGATCGCGCTTGATGGAAAGGAACTGGGTGGTTCGAGGTTGGGTTTTGTTTCTATCGTATTTAGACTGAGAAAGTGTAACTTATAGTGGTTTCCAATTTCAGTAAGCAGAACTTTTCGGTCTACTGATATTTGTAAATCTCTTTAGCAGGACAAGAAAGTGCAAATCAGCCGACTCACTCAACAAATACAATTCATCATCGAAATCGACAAACTAAAACAAATCCTCCGCCAAACTCTGTTGACTGATGGTTCACGCCAGGAAAATAGTGCAGAACACTCCTGGCATTTAGCAATAATGGCTGTAGTATTAGCAGAATATGCTCCAGAAGGAGTTGACTTATCGCGTGCTATCAAGATGCTACTCATTCACGATTTGGTGGAAATTGATGCAGGTGATACCTTCTGTTATGATGTGCAAGCCAACGAAAACAAGCAAGAGCGAGAAGCTCAAGCAGCGTTGCGTCTATTTGGACTTTTACCAGCAGATCAAGCAAGTGAGTTGCGTTCTGTTTGGGAAGAGTTTGAAACACTGCAAACACCCACAGCTAAGTTTGCAGCAGCCCTAGATCGCATACAACCTTTGCTGCACAACCAGCAAACTCAAGGCGGTACTTGGCGCATTCATAGTGTTACACGCGATCAGGTGATGAAACGGGTAGCGCCTGTGGAGACGGGATCACCAGAACTGTGGTGTTTTGTGCAGCAACTGATTGAAGATTGTATAGCAGCTGGTTATCTTAAAGATGCTCCTGCAAATACTCCAGCAAAATAATACATATCAACTACCCAACATGTATTTGAGTCAATGGCATGTTTGTTAAGCCCGAAGCATTGTTCGGACTCGTTCCCAGGCTCAACCTGGGAATGAGAACCAGGAAGCTGTGCCTCCTGATATGATGGAAATTATACATATCAACTACTCAACAGGTATTTGAGCCAATAGCGCCTAACTAGCTCAAAATTGCCTCCCACTCAGACTCAGAGATTGGTTGCACTTTTAACTCCATACCAAAACAATCTTCAGCAGCAGCAATTAAAGCGGCAATAATCTTCTCAATATCTAAGTTCTTGGGAAGGTGAACAGGGGAAAAAGATTCTGTGCCAAATACTTGAGTAAATAACTCAGCTGAAGGGTGCAAACGGATGGAACCATGTTGTAAAATAGCTCCACCTCGTCGCAGTTGGGCGCTACCAATGAGTTTAGTACCATCTGGCAAAATTAAATCTGCACCAGTCGCAGTGCCAAAACAGTTGGGATTATGGATGTAACCGCGTCCAGCTGTACCGTATTGTAATTCTATGCCGAGCGATCGCCACCCTTGAATCAAAAACTCACAAATTTTTTGGTACACCTGAACGCGACTCCCCACAATTCCAGATGTGACATCAGATGTCACAACAGCGTAGGTTAAATCACCTTGATGTAACACTGCACGTCCCCCTGTAGGACGCCGCACTAAATCTAGTTTCTCACCTTGCCAAACCAGATGCTGCCAATGTTCAGGATATTTCTGTTGATGGTAGCCTAAAGAAATGGCAGGTGGCGACCAAGTGTAAAATCGCAAAGCAGGAGGATGTCCCGACTGATGCTGTTTTAACAACCAGCTGTCAATCGCCATCTGCACATCACCAGAAGCTTGTAACAACGGAATGAATCGCCACACTACAGTCAAGCCACACCAAATTCAGATTGTAATATTTCGTCGTTGTTATCGGCGATCGTTGCCACGATAGTAATTAAGCGGGAAGCTTCGCCAGCAGACAAATCTGCCAGAGTGCGTGTTCCAAGTACGACAACTTGATTTTCAATAAAGGCGAAACGCGATTCAAAGGTGCTAGATGCATTCATCTCTAACAACTGTCGCATTAACTTAGGTTCATCTTTGGCGGGTAATTTGAGCACTGCAGACCAAACTGTTAAAGTATCTTCATCAGTTGTGCCAGTGAGTTGGACATACACTTCCACTGTGCCGTACTTGAACTTCCAACGGTAACCACCTTCTGAAGGCTGACTCACCATTGCGCTGTCATCTTGTTCTAGCGTGTCGATAACGTTTTCGATGATCTCCACGTAGTTAATGTGGTTTGTTTCTTCGATAATCTCATTGATGAGTTCATCAGTGGATGTGGATTCAGTCTCAACCGTTTCTGGATTGGATTGGTAGCTCGTCATACAGATTTTTGTCTCAACAGCATAATTGTTCCATCTAGACTACTTTATAGCTTGTGTGCTTGATCATTTTAAGCTCCTTAAGTAGTTAAGGGGAACATTACGAAAATTTGCGGTACATTCTAACAGTAGCGAGAATGTGTCAATTTATGTCTGTTGTTTCCCAAGCTGCCCAAAGTCATGCACAAAGTGATAATACTCGCCAGTTGGCTATTAACCCTAATCACTGGTATGTTGTTGCGCTTTCGCGTGAGGTGAAAACTCTAAGCGTGGGTGTGACATTGTGGAAACAGGCGATAAGCCGGAGGACTTCGGCGTGAGCGCTCAGTCAAACGCTTGACGCTACGCGTATCGCACTCTACCGCGACAGCAAGGGATAAGTCCACGCCCGAGAAGATAGATCTCCTCATCGTTTATTTTGATTTGAGATTCTTTGGTTGATCGTTTTTTATTTGCTGCAAGTGTAAAACCTCTTGATTTAGTGAGGCCATCTTCAATTTTGCGGATAATACGATTACTGTACTGAGTTCCGTTCAAAAATCAAATATAATTCCTATATGAGTGGAGATGAGGAGTTGATTTTTTTATATGTAATTTTGACATCTTTTTATATAAATTGCCATGTCTTGAAGTTAGGCGACAAAGACTGAAAACTTTATATAGTAGGAGTTACAAGACTAAAAAATAACACATGAAACGAAAATTATCGAGTTATAGGTAAGATTTTTCTACTATCTCAAGGGCTATATGATAGTTAGCTAGAGCCATATGGAAAGCAAATCCCAAATTGCTCCTAGTGTTTTGCTCAGGAAACTTGCCAGGGGAAAGGAGAAAGATGTCTTATTTTTTTTACGCTTTCCCCAACCCACACCCAAGTTTTGGTCTGGCAGACTACTAATTTATGGCGTCAAGAACATCCAATGATGAAGGAAAAACAAATCATGATTGACTTCAGCCTCACTCTTGAACAGCGGATGTTGCAGTCGAAAGCGCTTGACTTTGCCCAAACAGAGATGAAACCTATTGTTCAAATCATTGAGGAATCTGATAATCTAGAAATAGAACCTTGGGATTTCTGTCAAAGTCTGTTCCGCAAAGGAACTGAACTAGGATTCACGTCATTATTACTCCCAAAAGAGTACGGTGGTTTGGGTGGAAAGTGCGTAGATCTCGTTTTGGTTCTGGAAGAACTAGGTGCAGTTGATGTCAGTATTGCGTCTAGTTACTTCAATCTGACTGCTGCGATGTCCCTTTTTGTGACTAGGGCTGGAACAAGTGAACAGCAAAAGCGAATATTGTCGCATGTTCGTTCCGGGGAACCTCACTTGTATAGCGCAGCAGAAAGTGAGCCAAACGTTGCCACCTCAGATTTGTTTTGTCCAATACCTGATCCTAACATCGGACTTAAGACTTTTGCACAACGCGATGGTGATGCATATATCCTCAACGGGAAAAAGTCATCGTTAGTCACAAATGCTGGGATTGCAGATGCATATTTCATCATTGCACGCACCGCTCTCGATAAGCCTTTGGGCGAGAGCATGTCTATATTCTACGTTCCAGCAAATACCCCTGGTCTGAAATTTGGTAAGAGAACCGAGATGATTGGTTGGAAACCTTCTCATCATGCAGAAATTCATCTTGATAACGTGCGAGTACCTACAGAGAATCTTCTTGGCAAAGAGGGGGAGGCGGCAAAACTTCTCATGTTGCTTCCTGAGGTGGCTATTGGACTTGCAGCTTGCTACGTTGGTTTGGCTCGGGCTGCATATGAGTATGCGCTAAATTATGCCAAAAAGCGGGTTAGCTGGGGGCGTCCAATTATCCAGCATCAGTCAGTCGCCTTGAAACTTGCTGATATGATGATAAATACCCAGGCTGCACGACTAACGGTATGGGAGGCAGCAAATACTGTAGACACTAACCCCCAACTCGCTGCAATGGTGAAGGCACCAGCAGCTAAGACTTTTGCTGTGGATGTGGCAATTAAAAACGCGCAAACAGCACTTGAGATTCTTGGTGGCTATGGAGTTACTAAGCAAGCTCAAACAGGTAAGTTTCTTGCCGACGCCTCTATTGGATATTCATGTGACTTCACAAGAGAAGTTCTGCGTCTTGGACTTGTTAACTGTTTGTAGCTTGGTACGGCATTTCACTTTTTACAGCAGAATTCAGGAGGAGGCCGCGCCGGGGGTAGTCGCCGAGGACGCCACATGCCCAAGTCGGGAAACCCTCCTCCATAGGAAAACTTAATAAAATTGGTGATTCAGACGTTTGAAGGGATTATAGTAGATGACAACGGCTCAGCGACGCCTAACTATGATTTACTGCCTCAATCCCAGTTGCGAGAAGCCCCAAAATCAAGATGGTGCACATTTCTGCCAAAGTTGTGGTATAGAGTTGATACCTCAGTTGCGAAACCGCTATCGCATTATCCAACCATTGGGAGGTGGGGGATTTGGCAGAACTTTTTTGGCAGAGGATGAAGATAAGCTGAATGAAGATTGTGTTGTCAAACAACTTGCACCGCAAATGCAAGGAACCAGCGCCCTGCATAAAGCAACCGAACTTTTTCAAGAAGAAGCGCGGCGTCTGCAACAACTTGGAGAACATCCACAGATTCCAACTTTGTATGCCTACTTTAGGGATGATAACTACTTGTATTTGGTGCAGCAGTTTATCCAAGGGCAAACTTTGCGAGAGGAGTTGAGACAACAGGGACTGTTCGGTGAGGAAAAGATTTGGGAACTGTTGGATGAACTATTACCTGTGCTCAAATTTGTTCACGAAAATCAAGTTATTCATCGGGATATAAAACCAGAAAATCTTATTCGTCGTTTCTCAGAAGATGGTAGAAAAGATTTAGTACTAATTGATTTTGGTGTAGCTAAGCAGTTAACAGTAACTTCTCTAGAGCATACGGGTACAGTTATTGGTTCCTATGGCTATGCACCAATGGAACAAATGAAGTATGGCAGTGCATATCCAACGAGCGATTTGTTTAGTTTAGGTGTAACTTGCTTTCATCTCTTAACAGGAATTCATCCATCTGGGCTTTACATGGAACATGGCTATGGTTGGGTGATGCATTGGCGGCAATATCTCAAGTCTCGCATATCTCCAAAACTGGATCAGGTGTTAGACAAGTTATTACAAAAAGATATCGCTCCTCGTTACCAGTTCGCTGATGAAGTTTTGCAAAACTTACGTCGAAATCGACAACCAGAAGTCATTCAAACAGATATGACGGCAACGCGATCGCCTTCACAACTTTCCTCGCTATCATCACTTTTTCCAAGATTCCCAACCACTGTTATTCAACCAAGAACTCAGTGGAATAAATCTCTGCTGATTGGAGGTGTTATTACACTTTTAGGGTTAGGTGGAATTATTTATTACTGGCAACTTTTTGGGCAAACTTCAGTCCTAACTGGACATTCAGGTGAAGTTAATTCTTTAGTATTCAACCCTAAAGGAACTACTATTGCTAGTGGCAGTGATGACAAAACGATCAAACTTTGGAACTTCAACAGAAGAAAAGAAATTCGCACTCTTAAGGGACATAAAGGTATTATTTATTGTGTCGCAATTAGCCGGAATGGTCAAACTCTTGTCAGTGGTAGTAAGGATAACACAATCAAAGTCTGGAATTTGAAGACGGGGCAGGAAATTCGCACTCTTAAAGGACATTCCGGTCTGATTAATTCTGTTGCTATCAGTTCAGATGGTGAAAAAATTGCCAGTGGTAGTTATGATAATACAATCAAAGTCTGGAACTTGAAGACGGGGCAGGAAATCCGCACTCTGACGGGGCATACAAGAGAAGTTCTGTCTGTCGCCATTAGTCCGGACAATCAGAAGCTAGTTAGCGCCAGTGCAGACAGAACTATCAAAGTATGGAATCTGAATACAGGAAAAGTTATACTCACCCTCAAAGGTCATGAAAGTGATGTGAATGCCCTTGCCATTAGCCCGGATGGTCAATTGTTAGTGAGTGGCAGCGATGATAAAACTGTTAAAGTATGGAATTTTAATACAGGAAGAGAAATACGTACTTTTCGAGAGTATGCAGCTGATGTGAGTGCGATCGCTTTCAACCCAGATGGCGAAACAATTGCTACTGGTAGCGATGACGGTATAGTTAAAATCTGGAATCTGAGTACAGGGCAGGAAATAGAAACTTTCCAAGCACATACAAGCGAAGTTTTTGCTGTCGCTTTCAGCCCAGATGGCAAAACTTTGGTGAGTGGAAGTAAGGACAAGACTATCAAGATTTGGCCAGTTCCTTAACCCATAATAGCTATTGACCATTGATAATGGCGATCGTTTTTTGCAAGGATAAACCGACACTAGCTGCTAGTTCTTCCAATGCTACTCGTTCGTTTGTACTCGTACTCAGCATTTGAGTTGCGGCTGTGACATACTCAGGATTTGCAAGATCATCAACGCTCCCAGGAGAGGTTGTTTGGGAATTCAGACGATTCGCAGTCAGCTTTTGCATTTGGTAAGCGGCAATTTTCGAGGCTTGATGGGCTTGGAGATATGCAACATAGTTTTTTACGATCGCCACTCGTTTCTGGAGCTTGGCTTCATTCCAACGAGCCTGTATAACAGGTAGTTTTTTAACGGTTCTCAGAAGCTTAATTGGATCGATTGTGACGGTGAGGGAAAAACTGTGCTCGCTGACAGATGAAACCTCAGGTAAGGTTAAATTTGTAGTGGTTTGAGACGGCGATAATTCTACGCTCACTACGTCCGAAAACGCACTCAGTCCCATTTCAGCTTTTGTCTCCTGTACTTGAGCGGAGTTGCGCTGGGCAATGACAACTAACTGCTCAATAATTTTAAGATCCCTTTGTGTGATCTCAGTTTGAAGGGGTTCAGGTTCATTGCTGCCATTTAAGTCGTTTTTGGATGCAATTACAGGAAAAGGGATACCGACAAGTGTGATGGTAACGAGAATGATCAAACTCTGCATCCAAGATGTTGAGAGCCATTGTGCAATCACTCTGTGGGTTGATTTAATTTGATGCACCACCTATAATTCATAACTCGTCTCCCTTTTGACTATATCAATAGATGATAAAAGTTATTACTAAGGGCAAATATAATTTCAATTAAATGAATTTTGAATTACTTATTATCGCGGAGGCGGTAGAATAAACCTAATTTTCCAAGCTTCAAAAGACGAAATATGACAATGCATCCTACCCTCCAAAGTGCATTTGCTAGCCGCCGTGCTCTCAAAGTTATCAGCGGCTTGAATAACTTTGATCGCGATACAGTGCGAGCGATCGTCAAAGCAGCCCATCATGGTGGTGCTACTTTTGTTGATATCGCCGCCGATTCTGCTTTGGTACAAATGGCGAAAAAATTGACAGATTTACCTATTTGTGTGTCTGCTGTGGAACCAGAGAAATTTGTCCAAGCTGTCGCAGCAGGTGCAGATTTGATTGAAATTGGTAATTTTGATTCTTTTTATGCTCAAGGACGCAAATTCGAGGCTGAGGAAGTTTTAGCACTCACTCACCAAACCCGCGTTCTCCTTCCTGAAATCACCCTTTCTGTGACTGTTCCCCATATTCTCACTTTAGATCTACAGGTACAGTTGGCAGAGGATCTGGTAAAAGCTGGCGCAGATATCATCCAAACCGAAGGTGGAACCAGTAGCAACCCAACTCACCCTGGAACTTTGGGACTCGTTGAAAAAGCTGCTCCTACTTTAGCAGCAGCTTATGAAATTTCTCGTGCGGTGTCAGTTCCAGTGTTGTGTGCTTCTGGTATTTCCAGCGTTACAGCACCTCTTGCTGTTGCTGCTGGTGCAGCGGGTGTTGGTGTCGGTTCTGCTATCAACCAACTCAATAGCGAAGTCGCTATGATTGCTGCTGTACGTGGTTTGGTGGAAGCGTTGGGAACTGTCAGCACTATTGGTGCGATCGCGTAAGGACTTGTATGGCTACGCCACGCCTTCAGCGAACAGAGCATTGAAGTTACGCGATAAGGAGTTGGGAAGCCAAGCAGCGAAGGAGGGAGGGACGAAACAGCGAAAATTTTCCCTCACTCTCTCACTCTCTCACCCCCTCATCCCCTCTACGCCAAACAATCCTTGAGGCTATAAATCACGTGATTTTGCTGTTCTTCTGATAATTCTGGGAACATGGGCAAGGATAAAACTTCCTGGCTAGCTTGCTGTGCTACTGGTAATTGTCCGTCTTTGTATCCCAGATTTTCATAAACTGGCTGTAAGTGTAAAGGGCGGGGATAGTAAATCATTGTGTTTACACCCCGCTGTTGTAATAAACTCTGAATCGAGTCCCTTTTGTTGTCTTGTACGCGAATGGTGTACTGATTCCAAACTCCCATACCTCCAGCCAATTCTTGGGGTACTATCAGACCAGGAATTTGATTCAGGTACTGGTGATAACGAACGGCAACTTGCCGCCGCTGATTATTCCAAAAATCTAAATATCGCAGCTTAATTTGAAGAATAGCGGCTTGCATCGCATCCAAACGGCTGTTGACACCAATTTCCTCACATTGGTATCGATTTTTTTGACCGTGCTCTTTTAAGAATCGTAACCGGGCTGCGATTTCGGGATCGTTAGTTGTTATTGCTCCGCCGTCACCGCACGCACCGAGATTTTTGGTAGGGTAAAAACTAAAGCAACCGATGTGTCCAATACTTCCTACCTTTTGCCCGACCCAGTTTGCCCCTGTAGACTGAGCACAATCTTCTATCACGATTAAATTGTGTGCTTTTGCTACTTTCATCAATGCAGCCATATCCACAGGTTGACCAAACAAGTGAACTGGGATAACTGCTTTGGTATGGCGCGTTATTGCAGCTGCGACTTGGTTTACATCTAGATTAAACGTAGTCTCATCGATATCAACAAACACTGGTTTGGCACCCACAGCACTGATAACCTCAGCAGTGGCGATAAAAGTAAATGGTGTCGTAATCACTTCATCGCCTGCACCAATGTTTAAAGCTTTAAGTGCTAAGAAAAGAGCATCAGTACCTGAGTTGCATGTTACACATTCAGTGACGCCAATATATGCAGCGAACTGTTGCTCAAAGCCTGCTACTATAGGACCGCCAATATAACGACCAGAAGCAAGAACCTCTAAGACAGCTGCGCTGACTTCTGCTTCTATAATGGTGTATTGTTGCTTAATATCAAAAGCTGGTACGGAATGATTTAGACTTTGAACCATGAGATTTTATCTTAACTTCAAGATAGATACTGACGTTAGATTTGGTGCCCCTGATCGTTTTGAATCAAAAAGCTCGTGAAAGTCTTCTTCCTCAAATTCACATTATTCAAGAGTTTTCACGTAGGTTTTTTTTCAAAAAGGTTACTATCTTCTAGGGTGCAAGGAATTGTATATCCACCAAGAACCAATACCGAATATGAAAGTTCCCGGTGAGTACTTTTAGAGGAACAGGGAATAAAGGACAGAGCACGCATAGTGCAAGCTATTACCTGTAACCTTTAATCTATAGCTTATAACGTATATGTACAAGAGGTAGAAAACCAATGCAGGAGCTGATCAAGCTAGATTTCGTCGATTTGGCTTTTGCTGTTGGATTAATGGGGGCAGCCATAGCTTTATCCGCGTGGGAACGAATAGGATTAGAGTTCAATTTAGCCCTCGCAACAGGCAGAACTTTCTTACAATTAGCCGTATTGGGATATGTTTTGGAGTTCATCTTTGCTTTAGATAATCCTTGGGCAGTTTTGGCGATATTAGCAGTTATGCTGACGATTTCAGCAATTGTCGCACGAAATCGTATTACTCAAAAAATACCGCAGATGTTGCCCTTGGTGTGGGGATCAATTTTGCTCAGTACAACCATAACACTGGTTTATACTAATATACTGATTCTTCAACCAGACCGATGGTTCGAGCCACAGTATGTGATTTCTCTAGGAGGAATAGTATTAGGTAATGCCATGAACGCCGCTGCGCTGGCTGGAGAACGTCTTGTTAGTATTATGAATGCAACTCACTTAGAAATAGAAACTCATTTAAGCTTGGGTGCAACCCCACAACAGGCGATCGCACAATACCGTAAAGATGCTGTTCGCGCTGGATTGATTCCTACTCTTAATCAGATGATGATTATTGCTATGGTGACGCTACCAGGAATTATCACTGGTCAGTTGCTCAGTGGCATTAATGCTCGCGAAGCTGCATCTTACCAAATTTTGATTATGTTTATGGTTGCTTTTGCCAATTTGCTGACAATATTGTTAGTCACTCGGGGAATATGTCGTCAATATTTTAATTCCACCGCCCAGCTGGTGAGATAAAGGCGTAGGCAGTTTGATCTCAATGCACCGTAACTTATACCAAATTGCATTCTCACTTGGATGTTTGGGCAGTACACACAAGTTAGTTGACTTACTTGTGTGTACCTAGCGATGTATATTCTAATCAGTCATAAGAAAGAGACCATTATTTATTTTTTTCAATAGAATAAGGTCAATTGTCTATTCACAACACCTAGGGTCATCTACATATAATCGGTAAAAGCAATGCAACCTCTGATTGTTGAAAAAGAGATTAATTCTCAACTAGCTGCCAAAAATCACCAGCATATCGCTAAAACTGCCCTAGCATCAACTGTGCTACTAGCATTAGTATTACAAGTAATAACGCAGGAAATTAGTTTGGGAATCACGGAATGGCTAGCCAAGGAACTTGCGGTATCCTGTTTACTCGTGCAACACTACTCAATAGCTACTTTGCGCAAGATTTTGTATTTCGGAGTAGATTTATTTCTGGCTATTTAGCTGAACTCATGCATACTATTCAAAATAACAAAAAACCCCGTTTAAGATCTGCTAGACGGGGTCTATTTTTGTCTTGCGCTGTATGAGATAACCAAAGCTACAGCTTTGGAATTAAACCGAGTTGCTGAAGAACACCCAAAGCATCTTCTTGCCCTCGCTCTTCGGTGATTTTGCCTTCGACAATGCGGTAAATTATAATTCCTGTCCACGATACTGACTTTTCTGTTGGAGGCAGGTTTAGGAACTTTATCTCTCCCTTATGAGTGCCTTGAGCAGTCCAGCTGATCGCAACCTTGTCCCCTTCTGCAATCGCATCTGTAATTGTAAACTGTAGATTGGGGAAACCTGTGTGAATGTCAGCGACCCATGATTTAAAACCCTCACAATCAAGTGTTTCAGGAAGTATTGGGTAGTAAACCTTGAACTCATGGCTAGCAAGTTCATCTACTACTGCCAAATTTCCCTTTCCCCATGTTTGTTCACAGAATTGTCGGGCGATTTCTTTGTTTTGTTGTGCTGACATGACTAGTTATGTGACTATTGTTAGTTTCCTTTCGGGGTTTGACTAATTTTATATCTAAACAGAACCGATTTTTTTGCTTGCACAGACTTTCCCTTGTACATTTGTATCAATTTATTAACAAATATATTTGTTATCATACGTCTATAGCAATCCTAAATCATTAATCAACAACAATATTACTGACTGGTGAGAAATATCAAAAATTTAAAAGTTTCTATTGTTACAGAATGTGTGGGGAAATTGTAGCAAAATTACAGAGGTAAGTAATAATGATGTTATATTTTAATAAAAAACTAATTTATGATAAAAATCAATAAATGTATCTTATCGATTTAAGAAACTAAATAAAATTGATAAAAAAACAGAAAGATTTCTAGTCAAAAAAAGCTTTATCCTGCAATAAGGGGGCAGCGTGAATGTTTTCGACAGCACTGCAGCCACCTTTATGATGTGGCAAAAAGGTGCGTGTCAATGGATTTATTAGAATACCAAGTGAAAGAATGGTTTGCGAACATAGGCATTCCTGTATTGCCCTCGCAACGAATTGACCATCCCACGGATTTAAAACGTTTAAAAATTCGCTACCCAATTGTTCTGAAATCTCAAGTCAATGCGGTGGAACGAGCAAAAGTAGGTGGAGTCAGGTTTGTAGGAACGACAATTGATGCGATCGCCGCAGCACGAAGTATCTTTAATCTACCAATTTTAGGACAATTGCCAGAAGTGTTACTGGCAGAAACTAAGTACGAAACAGAACAAGAATTTTATATTGCTGTGGTATTGGATACAGCTGTCTGCCGTCCTATACTTTTAGGTTGTACTGAAGCTATGGACATAGATTGGGACTCAGCAGACGAAAAAATGCACTACGTCGTCGTTGAACAAGAGTTTTCCCCATTTTATGCTCGACAACTAGCGTTGAAAATGGGCTTGCAAGGTGCATTGATACAGTCAGTGAGCACTGTTGTTGAGAAAATGTACCACTTATTTGTAGAAAAAGACTTGGACTTGGTGGAAATCAATCCTTTAGGTGTAAGTGCCTCTGGTCAAGTTATGGCGCTTAATGGTAGCGTCAGCGTTAACGAACGAGCAATTGGTCGCCATCAAAATATTGCTGATATGGCAGAAACAATGGTAAATCATAATACCAGTAGCGATACAATTAGGAATTCGGGCAACTGGGATGTAGTAGAAATGCACGGTAAAATTGCCATTTTGGGCAATGGTGCTGGATTGGTAATGGCAACTTTAGACTTGGTGATTAATAGTGGTGGGAAGCCTGGGGTATGTTTGAACCTCCGCCATGCCTCTGTTACCGAAACCTCACCAACCACCTTCAAGAGTCGCTTGGAAAAAGCTTTAAAAAACATAGCTTCTGATAAAAGTATTCAGGTGATACTCATTAATTTCCTAGGTAGCATTTCTCAAGGTAGCGAAGTTTCTCAAGTCATTGGTGAGTTCGTAGAAAGTAGTATGAGTGAAGCTCAACTATTTATGGCTAAATCAAATGGCGGTAAACGTCGAGAGAACAATTTTCCCCGCTTAGTCGTGCGTCTTGCTGGTTCTGAGTTCGATACAGCCAGGAAAGATATAGCAGCACTGCAAACTCCAACTGATACGTCGATAACGGTAGTGGAAAATTTAGATGAGGGCGTAGCAGAAGCAATCCGTTTGGCTAAATCAACAGCATCTAGAAGGTTTTAACTAATTCACCTATAGGACTACTATTTGATTTTTGCGAAGCTTCGTACATCTATTAGAACCTTTTTTCCTGCGATGCACTGAGCTTGTCGAAGTGTTCCCTGTGCCAATACAAGTAATTTCACAAATTCTATAGTATGAATTTAACGCCATACAGCAAAGTGTTAATCCAAGGCTTTTCTGAGTACATTACAGCAAATCATGTTGCTCAAATGAAAGCCAATGGTACAAATTTGGTCGCTGGGGTTAATCCTGGATTTGGTGGACAACAGATGTACAGTCTGCCAGTTTTCGATTTAGTAGAAGAAGTCGTGGATAAATTTGGAGTGATTGATACTACAATTGTCTGCGTACATCCTTACCAAGTCCTAGATGCAGCACTAGAAGCGATCGCATCTAATATCCGCCAAATCATCATCATCTCCCCTGGCGTACCACCATTAGATATGGTACAACTACTTCGTAAAGCCGAAGCAAAAGAAACCCTGATAGTAGGACCAAATAGTCCTGGGATCATTATACCGGGAAAAATTCTCTTAGGAACTCAACCTAGTGAATTTTATACAGAAGGTAAAGTAGGAATACTAAGTCGAAGCACGACTCTCACCTACGAAATAGCTAGGGAATTAACTGATGCTGGCTTGGGACAGTCGATGAGTGTCAGTATTGGAAGTGATGCGATCGTTGGTTCATCTTTTCTGCAATGGCTGCAAATATTGGATGAAGATGAAGCCACAAAGGCAATAGTTTTGGTTGGACAACCCGGTGGCGATCGCGAAGAAGCCGCAGCACGATATATTGCCGAAGCAATTGATAAACCAGTTGTTGCTTATGTTGCAGGTAGAGAAGCACCACCTGCAAAACATTGGCGTCAAACTGGAACTTTGGCGGCTGTCATCGGACGCGATCCCGATTTTGGCACAGCAAAAAACAAGTTAGCTGCCTTTTCCTTTGCCAGAGTTCCTGTTGCAGAACGTCCTTCTCAGATTCCAGAATTGGTAAAGAAGGCGATGAGGGTGTAGGGTGTAAGGGTGTAAGGGTGTAGGGGGGAAAGAAAAATTGTTTTTTTGTACACCTTACAAGATTAGGCGATCGCGTCCTTTGAGTGCGCCCCCTATGCCTAACGGCACGCTTGGGCGATCGCGTAAGCGCTGCTGGCAAAGGCGATTGCACTTCATACCAAGTTGCAATTTCCCAGTGTCACCTGTCATTGCGAGTGAAACGAAGTGGAACGAAGCAATCTCCCCTAAAGCGCTACTACAACAGAACGCAACTTGGTATCAGTAGTTCTTCCAATAAGCAGTAGCTTTATCTAGGTAGAGTCGAGAGGCGGTATTACCCGCCGTCCCTCTCTGTTAGATCCGGACGTGCCCATTTCTGTGCATCCGGCTCCCGATGTTCTAGGATTTCTCCTTGCTCATGTGAATGTAGTTGTGACAACTTTCATGTACGGCTAGAAGATTTTTTGCTTTCCAATTCTGGTGGTTGCCATTTACGTGGTGTAGGTGGACTTTTTCACCTGGTAGCATCTTTAGTCCGCAATGACCACATGTATGGCTTTGCCGCTTTAAGGCTTTAGAGGTTTCGTCGCTATACAGCTTGCTGTTGCGCTCGCTCCAGTAGGTGATGTCGCCATCAAAAGGTGATTTTTCCCCTTTTATGCAGACGAACTTATTTTCGGAGTAAGGAATTGTTGGGAACGCTTTATCCAGCAAGCTTTTGCTGGAATATCGGTCATTCTTTGCTTCCTTGTTGAATACCTTGTGCGTTCTGTGTTGGATGTGGTATAGCGAGTTTCGCGAACTATCCATCTTACAGTGGCGGTGGTAGTTATTAAACTAAGCCGCTTCGTCACCAGAGCGACTCGTCTTCAAAACCGGACGTGAGTTTTTCAACTCATCCGGCTCCTCAGTAATTTGGTGCTTGTCCAATTGCATACCCCCAACCGAACCATTTT
>NZ_JABXYX010000343.1 GCF_017982655.1 Brasilonema sp. CT11
TTGCAGTGGGCGATCTCAATTTAATGTTGTAATAAAAACTACGCTACTCCTCAGAGACTGAGTTTCTGTAAATTTATTATGTAATTGGTAATACATAATGAGAGTCTGACATCCCTGGCTTATGCATTCAATTAGCTACCCCTCAACGTGAGTAGCACTACTACACATTCAGGAAATATGTGGACATCGCGCCAATGCTGCTATTGCACTATCTGATCGTTATTGAAAAACACAAATAAAACGCGCTCTCCACAGTGAACGCATTAATTGATAACTATTTCCAATAAATTCTGAGTGGCGTGTCTGTTTACGAAAGAATAAGCATCCTAGCGGTGTAGAGTGTCCATAATACCCCGCGTCAAAAGGACACTACCACCGAGCAATCAATCTGACTAACACCCCACAGAGCATTACAGTTTTAGAATATACTTTAGTTGGTGCAGTGGTAGTAGTTATTCCTTCTTTGACACTGTCTAGTACCAGTTTTGAATAGCTGCGTACGGTACTGACTGTCATTTTTGTCAATCTTTCCGTTCTTTGTTTGATGTCATCAATATATCCAACTGCTTGAAGTTCATCACTATCTTACTCGTCGTATTGGATATAAATTTCTTCCCCATCAGCACCAAGGATTGTTGTAATTTTTTCAGACATTTCTGTCGTTTTTTATGTATTTTCCTTAGGATATTATAGAAGCGAAAAATAATCAGACAAAAATTAATACAACTTATTTTGAGTCAGCAAGTTAAGTTAGTTAGTCTACCGTTAGACAGAAATGTAAAACTTCACTCTCAAGAAAGAGCAATTCAAGTAGTGTTATTCGGTACATTTTTGTCAATAGAATAAATTTTTGCAAAAGTATGGCGCGAATCTGATGTAAAAACGCGCTAGGCAAGGGCGTATATTGATCTATGTTGCCTTGAAATTTTTGCAAGGCGTTTTTTCTAATCACCCAGGAGAGGAATAGTATGGACTCGTCAAAAAACACTGAAGAATCAGCAAAGAACACTGCCGAATCAGCAAAGGACACTGCACAATCAGCCAAAGAAACTGCGCAATCAGCAGCCAAGGACACTGCAGAATCTGTAAAAAATACTGCACAATCAGCCAAAGAAACTGCGCAATCAGCAGCCAAGGACACTACAGAATCAGTCAAGCAAACCGCACAATCAGCCAAAGAAACTGCGCAATCAGCAGCCAAGGACACTGCAGAATCTGTAAAAAATACTGCACAATCAACTAAGGATAATGTTGAATCAGCAGCTAAGAACACTGTTGAATCAGCGAAGAATGCTGTGGATAATCTAGTGGGTGATATCATTCCATCACAACCACCTCTTGAGCCAGTGTCTGATGCTCATACGCTTAAGTCTCGTCTGGAATGGGGTGAACCTGCTTTGACAATTCTGGACGTGCGCGATCGCAATACCTACAACCAAGGTCACATCATGGGCGCAATGCCTTTTCCAGTTGATACATTGGTAGATCGAGCGAAATCATCTTTGGATAAAAGCCGTGATATTTATGTTTACGGTGATAGCGATGAACAAACTTCTCAAGCTGCACAATCATTGAAAAGTGCAGGCTTTGAACACGTTTCTCAACTCAAAGGTGGTCTGGTGGCTTGGAAAGAAATCGGCGGTCCTACAGAGGGTATTGTAGAATCACAAACTCCGGCTGGTGCAGATGACTACAATGTTGTTGATCGTTTGAAAGATCACGCAGAAAAACAGCAATAAAGATGTTTATTCATTAGTATGTTTGTCCTTTGTGATTGGTGAGACCAGTGCTGCGGGAGGGGAGGCAGTGCGGACGCTAGATGCCTAGGTCGGGAGACCCTCCTGCAGCACTGGGTCGTCTTGGGGTCTCACGCCAGGTGCTACAACGGAGGGAACCTCCGCAACGCACTGGCTCCCCAAGTAGAGCACAAGCGCGTTTTTCCGACCTAGGCGACTGCGGAGCGCGTTTTCGCAGCGCCCCCTTAGGGACTAGCGTGACCGAAGGTCATCCCCGATAGCCCTCCGGGGAGAACCTGAGCCCTTCGGGCACGGCTTGAGGCCGAACGGTTCCGCTTCG
>NZ_JABXYX010000145.1 GCF_017982655.1 Brasilonema sp. CT11
AGATGCAAAATTCTCGTTAAGAACTTTGAGAGAACTCTAGCTAATGCGACTGCCAAAGTTAATCTTTGTTTCATTCGGCTGATGGTTCAGAGGCTTGCAGCCTCTTCTTAGATGTCAAATGGGTTCTCTACAGAATACATCCCCATAAATAAACAATTGGGATTGCTTTGCTAAAACAGGACTTACACAACAAGGGAGAATGTCCGCAGCGTTCGCGCAGCGTGCCCTTTGGGCATACGGAACGTAGTGGAGTGTAGACGCGTTCGCGAAGCGTGTCCCCTTGGGACTCAGCGGCTTCCCGATAGCCGTCAGGCGTGGCGGAGCGCCATAGGGTAGCAATCTCGACCTTGAGGAGATTGCTTCGCTGTCGCTCGCAATGACGGAATTACGTTGAAATGCATAAGTCCTATAAAATATCAAATTTTTGTGACCTTTATCAGAGTCTTTTGACATGAATAAGAATTTAAAGCTTGCATAATAAGGCTTTTGGTGATTTTACTGGAATTTTTGGGAATTTTTCCTAAATTCTTGACTCAGCTTATATACTTCTGAGGTGTAATCTCAAAAATGCAGTGATTTTCGGTATCCGCAGTTTGGATATGTTACACCCAGAGGTCAATACCATGAGAAACTTTGCTGAAAAACACGAATTCATTCTCAATCAAATTACAGATCAATGTTTTCAACAAAGGGACTTGAGTGGATGCGACTTAAGTGGTATCGACTTGAGAGCAGTTGATTTAAGTGGAATGAACTTGATAGGAGCAGATTTGCGCGGGGCTAATCTGAGTCATGCAATCCTCACTGGTGCAAATCTAAGTGGGGCAAATTTAATGCAAGCCAATCTGCGGGAAGCTTATTTATATGAAGTTTCTTTATGTGAAGCTAATTTGAGTCATGCTGATTTAAGTTATGCAAATTTGTGTGGAGCTTTTTTATGGCGAGTAAAGTTATGTGGAAGTAAACTATGGGCAGCTTCTTTGTGTGATGCTGACTTAAGCGAAGCCGACTTAACTGAAGCTAACTTAATTGAAGCATCACTCATTCAAGCTAATTTAGTAAGAGCCAATCTTACAGGTGCAAAGCTTTGTGGTTCAAGGTTACTAGAAGCCAATTTGAATCAAGCTAACTTAACTGCTGCTGACTTGACATGGGCAAATCTCATAGAGGTAAATTTGAATGAAGCAAACCTTTGGGAGGCAAATTTATCGGAGGCAAAACTACAAGGTGCTATCATGCCTGACGGAACTATTCACCAACCTCAAATCATCTTTTTTTAATTAAGGGAAAGTGGCAATACGGTTCGGTTAACGTCATTGATCAGAGAAACCGGGTTTCTTAAAAAAACCCGGTTTCTTGAAGAGTGCTTATCCGAATCTTATTGTCCGAACTCCTCACTGCTGCGGTGGTGGTGAACCAGCAAAAAATGAAATTTTTGGATCACATTTTGTTTCGGCGATCGCATCTTTGTTTTCCGTTTTCCTAACAATTTGGCTGGAGGTGCTTCCAGATGTTGACACTGGATCAACTTGACAAGATTTTTCTAAGTAATATCCACCAGGATTAGAACTAGGACCATCCCAGATACTTAGCAGATCCAAGTTGTATCCCCCCTTAACGTTAGATACACGGGGTTCAACACGCCATAAGAACCTTTCTTCATATTCTGCCAATTCTTTTTGTATGACTTGCTTGCCTAAATTACCCACATTTGGTCCTGCATTAATTAACCATTGTTCTGCTTCCGACCAAGGTTTGCCACGTAATTGGTCTTCCACTTTTGGGCTAAGTTGATCTAAAATTAAAACGCCGTTTTTTGGTGGAACTTTTTCAGTTGATGCTGTTTTAGTAACAAAGGCACTCTTTTGATAATTATCTACTGTAAGAGTGGGATATTGCTTTAACCAATTCTGTGTGACAAAAAAGAATTGCAGCCAACAACTAATTACCATACAACTGCCAACTAAAATAATCATTTTTTGGCGGTCTTCTATCTTAGGTATTAGAGTTTTTGCATCTACACCAGACCCTTCAAAAAATTCTGGAATTGCAGTAATGATTGCTGAAATCGTTGGCCAAAGAACAATTGTCCTTGTTGTCAAAACATTTTCTCCATAACCAAAGGCAAAAACACTGACTAAAAATCCAGTAATCACTGCTCCTATAGGCAGATTAGTTCCTGGAACATATAATGGGTTATCCGTCGTATACCAAGCAGTACCAGCAATCAGAAATAACCAACCGCAAAATGCTATTAAGTCCTTGACTAATCCCAGTGCAAGAGATGACATTAACCAAGAAAAAATACTTAAATAAATTAATGTTTGCCAAGAGTAGGCTTTTGGCGGAATCAGGATCTTTTTTATACGCTCATAAACGCTTTCAACGATTCCAAATAGACCAAATGCATCCCTTATTAATTGCATATTTTCTCCTTTATTTAATTCAAATTAAAGAAAAGTGATTGTAGTTGATGATTAAACTTGAACCAAATTACGTATTCACAGATCGAACAAATAAGATAATTGCGACTAAACTATAGCTGAGTGCATTGGCTATAAGTATAGTAGTCACTATATTTGTATTTTGCCATTTCCCCTTAGAAGCAAAACGAGAATTACGTCGTTGTATTAGTTGAGGTTCTGGAGGAGCTTTTTTGAATTCACTTAATGATATTAACAAGACTCTTAAGAGAGCATACTTAACTATAAAAGTGCCAAAGAAAATGATAAAAGCCGTTAAAATGAGTAATGTTTGTATGCCAGGTGTTTGTAAGCGATTGAAGAAAACAAAAGTTATTAATTCGGATTTCATTTTTGGTAATAATGCTGGCTCTACGAAGAAAAAGATGATCCAACCAATCACATTAGAAAAGACATTGATAGAAATACCATAAAAAGCGCTCGTTCTTTTGTCGAATTTTAGCCTTGTATTTAAGACATATGCTTCGATAGGGATTGTTACTAGTAAAAATAAAAAATTAAACAAAATTGCAGCAATAGGAAAAATTTGGGGCAGTTCAGGAATGTCAAACATAAACAAGTAATCGCTAAAGTGTAACTTAAGAAAGTATAGCCGCAACACTGAGCATGATGGGGGGCAACTAAGTTATTCAGAAGATGCCCTCTAGGCAGGCTAAGCGCAATTTGCCAATGAGTGTACAGGAGGGACAAAATTCACTTCCTAAACCTGGAAGAAAACCAGGGAAGCGCAAGTAGTATAGCCTCTAGCTGTATGCAGTTTTTCTGTGTGACAGTTTATCTTATTCTTCCAGTTTTTTAGCATCTTTTTGTTTATATATCCTCTTGTTGTATTTCTTCATATATTTCAATACCTTATAGAGTGTGAGGTGTGAAGAGTCCTTACACCCCACAACGCCATGTTTGCTTCAACCGAACTCCCTGCATTGGCTTGGCTGCACGAAATCTGATAAAACCTGGGTAAGATCAAAGACTCCGACGTTAAAGCTTTCAAAAGATGACAAGGAACAGCATTGGTATTCGTACGGCGCAATTGCGCCCCTCACGGCTTACTGGTCAAATTCACGTTTATGATGGTGCAGGTAAAGGCAAGTCACAAGCAGCTTTAGGAGTCGTGTTGCGCTCTATAGGGTTGGGGATAAATACTCCCAATAATTGTAACCGTGTTTTGCTATTGCAGTTTTTAAAAGGACCAGAACGGGATTACGATGAGGATGGCGCTATAGCAGCCTTGCAACGAGGTTTTCCCCATCTGATTGACCAAGTTCGTACTGGTAGAGCAGAATACTTTGGACCAGAAGAAATTACGCCTTATGACAGGGCTCAAGCGGCGAGGGGTTGGGATGTGGCAAAAGGTGCGATCGCAAGCGGTTTATATTCAGTTGTCGTATTGGATGAAATTAACCCCGTCCTAGATTTAGGTTTGCTTGGAGTAGATGAAGTGGTACGGACACTAAAATCCAAACCACAGGAATTAGAAATCATTGCTACTGGGCGTGCAGCACCCCAAAAATTACTTGATATTGCGGATTTACACTCAGAAATGAAACCCCATGTCCACCCAACCGCAAAAATACATGGAATACAAGGAGTTGAAATTTATACTGGATCAGGTAAGGGTAAATCAACAAGTGCCTTGGGCAAAGCCTTAAAAGCAATTGGTAGAGGAATTAATCATCCAGGTTCTACTCGGGTATTAATTATGCAATGGCTAAAAGGTGGCACGGGTTATACTGAAGATGCCGCCATAGCTGCTTTACAGCAGTCCTATCCAGAGGTAGTGGATCATCAACGCTGTGGACGAGATGCGATTGTCTGGCGCAACTCCCGTCAAGAACTGGACTACGTGGAAGCAGAACGCGGTTGGGAAATTGCTAAGACTGCGATCGCCTCCGGATTGTACAAAACGATTATTCTCGATGAGCTTAATCCTACAGTAGATTTGGAACTCCTACCGATTGAACCGATTGTTCAAGCTCTACTTCGTAAACCCCGCGATACGGAAATCATAATCACAGGTCGCTGCCAAAATCAACCAGCATACTTCGACTTAGCTAGCATTCACTCTGAAGTATACTGCCACAAGCACTATGCCAATCATGGTGTAGAACTTAAACAAGGGGTAGATTTTTAAAAGAGTCAACAAATTAGGGGTGTAGGGGAGCCAGTACTTATAGCGCAGCGTGGCACTTTGTGCTATAGGAGGGTTTACCGACAGAGGTATCTGGTGAGACAGCGCCATAGGAGGTAAACCCTCCTATGGCGACTGCGGAGCGCGCAGCGGAACCGGAGGTTCTCCCCGATAGCCGTAAGGCGTGGCCGTTCCCACTAGGGCGTGTGTAAGGGTATAAGGGTGTAGGGGAAACCCCATACCACAAGTAGGGGCTTGTACCCAAGACTGGAGGGGTAAGGGGGTAAGGGGTAAAAGATGAAAAATTAAACAATCTGTTACCAAAATAGTTCTAATCTTTTGCCCTACACCCCAAACCCCTCTGGGGAAGTCAAAAATCAAAGCTTCGACACAACGACCGCGCTCAGTGCATCGCTTCGCTCAGCTTTGACGTCGAGCGGAGCCGAGACGTCAAAAATCACGCATTCAAAATTAATACTTTTGAACGCCAGGTGCTACAAGTCGGCTATGCCGACGGCAGATGCTCCACTTGGGGAGCCAGCCCCGTGCGGGGGTTCCCCCCGAGCCAGGGGACTGGCGTGAAACCCCAAGACCGCACTGCCTCCCCAACGCACTGGCTCCTTTTGACTTGATACTTTTGACTTGTTTTGCCCTTACACCCTTTGTTGGTCAAAATGCCTTGACTATTGACTCATTCTCAATAAACAATAATCTGTTTTGTAAATATGGATAACAATACACTGGACTTAATTACAGCAGGATTGGCGATCGCTATTATCTTAGGTGGCTTCCTGATGATGTTTACTACGATTCTGACCACCAAACGCAAGTAAGCTTTAGCTTATGGACAAACATTTTGAAACACATACTTGGCTATCTATGTCATAAGATGTGCAACAAGCGCCGATATCCAAAGTTTGTGAGTGTGACGAATGTCAAATATTGTTAAGCGCCAATCACGTAAGCGAAAACAAAAGCAAAAGCCCATCGGTTTGCTTTTGGTCATTTTGGCTTGGAGTCTAGCGATGGGATGGCTGTTAGCTTTGGCAACTCATGCCAATGGTGCTACTCCTACCTCAGAGGTAGGTACTGTTGATGTCGTACCAGCACAATATCAACTAGGACAACAATTATACATAGAAAACTGCTCCACTTGTCACTTCGCCATACCACCAGCTGTTTTGCCTACCCAAACTTGGAAAAATCTTTTGGAAGATACACAACATTACGGCACACAGTTAAAGCCTTTGGTCGATCCGCCACGTGCTTTAGTATGGAAGTATCTTGCAACTTTTTCCCGTGTTCAACTCCAAGACGAGCAAACACCATATCGCATCAATAGCTCTCGGTATTTCAAAGCTTTGCATCCTAGAGTCAAGCTACCTAACCCCGTGCAAATTGGCAGCTGTGTCACCTGTCATCCCAGCGCTACGGACTTTAACTTTCGTCGTCTGACTCCGGAGTGGGATAACTCCCAGTGAGCTTTAAACTCGTGCGGTTAAGAGCGCTAGCAACCCCCCTTAAGAAACACTATCTCCCTTCTATTTTATTCCCTGCTCCCTGCTCCGGTGCACCGGTGCTCCCTGCTCCGGTGCTCCCTCCTCCCCATCCTTCCTTTGGGGCAATCACGACCTCTGCTTGGTCGGGCTTAGCTGCCTCATCTGGAGGTGAAATGATACTATAAAAACAGTTTAAATTTAAGCTGAAAAATAAAACCAAACCTAATAGCAAACTGATTGGGTGTTTATAAGCGCGTGTTTTTTACCAAATTCTCATGTACAACCCATCCAAAACCACACCCGAATCGGTTGGGTTAGGAGTTTATAATCAGTCCCAATCATTATTTATCCCCATCCCCTTGATTTTGTATAATCTGCCATGCTAAAGACTTTGTTGGGCGACCCCAACGCTCGTAAACTTAAGAAATATCAACCTTTCATTACAGAAATTAATCTTCTAGAGGAAGACATAAAAGCGCTTAGCGACGAAGAGCTAAAGGGCAAAACGGCAGAGTTGAAACAGCGTCTGAAGAAAGGCGAAACTCTGGATGATATCTTGCCAGAAGCTTTTGCGGTTGTGCGGGAAGCAGGACAACGAGTATTAGGGTTGCGGCACTTTGATGTTCAACTTTTAGGCGGTGCTATCCTGCATAAAGGGCAAATTGCCGAAATGAAAACTGGTGAGGGCAAAACTTTGGTTGCTACCTTGCCAAGTTATTTGAATGCCCTGAGTGGAAAAGGTGTACACGTCATCACTGTAAACGATTACCTGGCTCGTCGGGACGCAGAATGGATGGGACAGCTGCATCGCTTCTTGGGATTGAGCGTAGGGCTGATTCAGCAGAGCATGACGCCATCTGAGCGCAAGAAAAACTACGACTGTGATATAACCTATGTTACTAACAGCGAGATAGGGTTTGATTACCTGCGCGATAACATGGCGACAGACATCAAAGATGTTGTGCAGCGCCAATTCAACTACTGTGTGATTGACGAGGTAGATTCTATCTTAGTTGATGAGGCGCGGACCCCACTGATTATTTCTGGGCAGGTAGAAAGACCTACAGAAAAATACTTAAAAGCAGCGGAAATCGCAATAGCGCTGCAAAAAGAAGAACATTATGAAGTGGATGAAAAAGCTCGTAACGTTCTGCTCACCGATGAAGGTTTTGCTCAAGCAGAAGAACTTTTAGGAGTAAAAGATTTATTTGACCCTGAAGATCCTTGGGCACACTTCGCTTTCAACGCGATTAAGGCGAAAGAACTGTTTCTTAAGGACGTCAACTATATTGTCCGCAACGAAGAAGTTGTCATCGTAGACGAATTTACGGGTAGAGTCTTACCAGGACGACGTTGGAGTGATGGACTGCACCAGGCAATTGAAGCAAAAGAACGGGTAGAAATTCAACCGGAAACTCAAACTCTGGCAACAATTACCTACCAAAACCTGTTCTTGCTTTATCCAAAACTCGGTGGTATGACCGGAACAGCGAAGACAGAAGAAGCCGAGTTTGAAAAAATTTACAAACTGGAAGTCACGATTATTCCCACCAACAGACCGAGAAGACGCCAAGACCTTTCTGATATGGTCTTTAAGACCGAACCAGGCAAGTGGGGGGCGATCGCCAAAGAATGTGCCGAAATGCACACACTCGGCAGACCAGTCCTGGTGGGAACAACTAGCGTCGAAAAATCGGAATATCTCAGCCAGTTGTTAAGACAAATGGCAATTCCCCACGAACTGCTTAACGCCAGACCAGAGAACGTTGAACGGGAAGCAGAAATTGTCGCACAAGCAGGACGTCGAGGTGGTATGACAATTGCGACAAACATGGCGGGAAGAGGTACTGACATTATCTTAGGTGGTAATGCCGAGTATATGGCGCGTCTGAAGATGCGGGAATACTTCATGCCCCGGATAGTCAAGCCGGAAGATGAAGATATGTTTAACATTCACAGAGCGGTTGGTTTACCGTCCTCAGCAAGCGGCGGAGGTCAAGGTTTTGTCCCAGGTAAGAAAGTCAAAACTTGGAAGGCTTCACCACAGGTTTTCCCGACTTCGCTAAAGAAAGAAACGGAGAAACTCCTCAAAGAATCAGTGGAAGCAGCTGTACGTGAGTATGGCGAGCGCAGCTTAAGCGAACTGGAAGCAGAAGATAAAGTCGCTGTAGCAGCAGAAAAAGCCCCCACTGATGACCCAGTGATTCAGAAAATGCGGGAAGTATATAACCGCATTAGGCACGAATACGAAGAGTTCACCAACCGTGAACACGATGAAGTGGTAGAACTGGGTGGGTTGCACGTGATTGGGACTGAACGTCACGAGTCCCGACGGATCGACAACCAGTTGCGGGGACGTGCAGGACGCCAAGGTGACCCCGGTTCTACAAGATTTTTCCTGAGCTTGGAGGATAATCTGCTGCGGATTTTTGGTGGCGATCGCGTCGCACGCCTGATGGATGCTTTCCAAGTCGAAGAGGATATGCCCATCGAATCTGGAATGCTCACCCGCAGTTTGGAAGGTGCTCAGAAAAAAGTCGAAACCTACTACTACGATATCCGTAAGCAGGTATTTGAGTATGACGAAGTGATGAACAACCAGCGTCGTGCAATCTACGCCGAACGCCGTCGGGTGCTAGAAGGGCAAGACCTCAAAGAACAGGTCATTAAGTACGCTGAAAAAACGATGGATGACATTGTTGACTTCTACATCAACCCAGACTTACCCTCAGAAGAATGGGAATTGGACAAGTTGGTTGATAAAGTCAAAGAATTTGTCTATCTGCTATCGGACTTGCAACCCGCTCAACTAGAAGACATGGCAATGGGTGAAATCAAAGCTTTCTTGCACGAACAAGTGCGTATTGCCTACGATCTTAAAGAAGCAGAAGTTGACCAAATTCGACCAGGATTAATGCGGCAAGCCGAACGATTCTTTATTTTACAGCGGATTGACACCCTGTGGCGGGAACACCTGCAACAGATGGATGCTCTGCGGGAATCGGTAGGACTGCGGGGTTATGGTCAAAAAGACCCGCTGATTGAGTACAAGAGCGAAGGGTACGAATTATTCTTGGATATGATGACCAACATTCGCCGAGATGTGGTGTACTCCCTATTCATGTTCCAACCTCAGCCTCAGGCAGTGATGGAAACACCTTCAGAGATGGTTTGAGGTATGGGTAGATAAAATAAATTCGGCGCATCAGACGCAAAGGGACTTACAAAGACTTTGCGTCTTTGTGTTTTGGAGTAAAATTGCTCAACGGTTTTCTATCATAGAGATAGATACCGCAAGTCCCAGCTGCTCCCAATAGGTAAAATGTCTAAAAGCGACTTCAAGGAAGCAGAAGTTAACCCAATCGAACCAGGATTAATTAAGAATTAGCTGGAATCAGCTTCAATGTTGCAGCAGAGTTCCTTGTTATCTTCTTCTGTTGCCACATTGGGTAATATTTAATTTTACGCCAAGGGTCAATCATATCAGTGTAATGAGTGTGAAAAGCATGACCTGATTGTCCAGGAGTGTGAATCGCAACTGAATTGTCCAAATTTCCCAAATCGACAATCATTCGTAGAGAAGGAATATCTGTCACCTCGAAGGATTTGTTTGCTTTCCAACGGTTCGCATTAATGGTTTCTCCATTACCTGCAGTGGAAAAGGAGCCACGGTTAAATAAAGCTTGTATAGGAGCAACCCCAGATTTACCCAAGGTGGCATTGCGAAAGGTGATGGTATGCAGTTTGCCCCAGTTCCAGCTTTTCGGGTTTTTGCCTTGAACGTGTTCGAGTTCATTCACAGCTTCAGTGAAAGCTTGACGTAGGATTTGGTCGCGATTTTCCACGGTTGGGGTGTTGTGGTTGTCCCACCAGGAGCTATTGGGTTGTTTGACCAGATTACTTACTACAGCGTACCAGCGATCGCCTCCATCCGGAAAGTACTCTTTTGGCAACTCATCATGAAACGTATCTGCAAGCAAATGCTTCCAAAACACCTCAAACAGCGCCGCTGCTGACGATTTCATTCCTAACTGTAAGTCCCAATCAAGTAGTAGTTTCTGAACTGCTTGCAAGCGCGGGGTATCCAAAGAAAGAGATTGCAATAATGGGACTAGCGTCTGTGCGTTCAAGTTTCGATTATCGCCTTGTATCCGTTGCACATCGGCAAGAGAAATTGGCTTAGTGGCTTGTGAAATCATCTCGACAATGCGCTGTGCACGGTAGCCATAAACCCAGTCGGTGGTAATTAGGTTAGGATAATTCTTAGCTACCAAATTGTTGGCAGTAGCAATATAACCTTGAGATGGATTGAAACTTCTAGGCAATTGCTCAAAATCAATATAGCCACGCCATTCATATTCATCCGTCCAACCAGGAACGGGATAGCGCCCATTTCCCTTTGCCCGCACAGGGATTTTACCAGGCATCTGGTAACCAATATTACCCTCAACATCACCATAGACTAAGTTCTGGGCAGGTACGTCAAAGTTTTTCGCAGCAGCGCGGAACTCTTGCCAGTTTTGAGCGCGATTCATCTGGGGAATTGCGTGAACGAGTCGGCAGGGTTCTAAAGCCGTCCACCGGAGAGCAACAGCATAGTTTTGCGGTAGTTCTACCCGCTCGTTTGGTTTGAACTGCTTCAGCTTAGGAGAAATATCGGAGAGTATCGGGCCATGTCTGGTGTAGCGTATTGTTTGGACAATCGGCTGACTCCCCGCAACTTGAATCGTCTGTTTCACCAGTTGCATATCCACCCATTTGCCGTTAACCTCATATTGATTGGGGTTTTCTGGGTTGATTTTCTCGATGTATAAATCCATTACATCCGAGGCGACATTGGTGACACCCCAGGCAATGCGATCGCTATGACCGACAATCACCCCCAGCATCCCAGCAAACGAAAACCCAGTCACGTTGTAGGGACAATCCACACCCTTTGGTGTACAATGCAGACCAACCTCATACCAGATAGAAGGCATTTGTACAGCCAAGTGAGGATCATTCGCCAAGATAGGTTTACCCGTCGTCGTCCGCTGACCTGATATTACCCAGTTATTTGAACCAATACCGACTCCAGTAGAACCTAGCAATTGTTCTAAAGCAGTCATCGGTTTGGTTATTGACTCTAAGGCAGAGATGATAGTATTTACACCACTCACTGGGGAGAAAACATCTGCTGTACTCACTGCTTTACCCACTTGGAACTCAGGTAAAATCACTGGTAGGTTTTCAGGGTAAGGTGGAAAAAGTTCTTCTACCTGAGCAGGAGTCAGGGTTTTGAGTAAGATACTACGTTCAATTTCACTATCAAGGTTTGCGCCAAGATCGTAAGCCATCACCTTGCCCCATGTGAGAGAATGAAGCGGTTGCCAAGGTTCTGGTTTGTAGCCAGGATTGAGGAATTGCAGCACGCCATATTCCAAACTCAGTGCAACACCTTGGTGCTCCTGTAGATAAGCATTCACACCGTCAGCGTAAGCTTCCAGGTTTGCCTTCATATCCGTATCTAGTTGATTCACTTCTTGCTGCGCCACCCTTGCCCAACCCATTGTCCGCAGATATTTATCGGTATCTACTTGGGAGGAACCAAACATTTCTGAAAGTCGCCCAGAGCCAATGTGTCGCCAAAAGTCCATTTGCCAGAAACGGTCTTGCGCGTGGACATAACCTTGCGCCATAAATAAATCATGGGAGTTGCCTGCGTAAATGTGGGGAATTCCCAAGTCATTACGCTCGACTTTCACCTCAGCCTTCAACCCTGGTATTTGAACCGTGCCAGCTTCTACTGGAAACGATTGCCTGACAGCATAGGTGACAAGCCCCGCTAGCGATAACCCTAGCACTAGTAGTACAATTACGGTTATCCTGAATGCTTTATGAAACCAAAGTTTGTTGGATCTTTTCATTGGCTGGTGGGAGTCGTGTGTATTATATCGCCGCATGAAATGAAAACAGGATGATTATCTCACGCCAAGATGCCAAAAAGAACTCTGGGACGACAGTCTCTGTCTAGATAATTAATTTTTAGAAGAAATTAAAAAAGCTGAATAATGGCTGCTAAACGCCCGAAGCCTAGGTCGGGAGGCCCCACTGTAGAGATTAACTCCTCCTGACTACTTTCTTGGTCAAAATGAGCTTTTACGTAATTTTACGATAGCTTTACAATAAATTTATTGTAGCTCTATTCTAATCTTAGATGATTTTAATGCCAGCCGCATTGTACACGGCAGTATCTTTTTGAGAACAAGCCGAAGCGGAGGTTAGTAGAGTAAGGGGCTTGATAAAATTTATGACAACTAGAACGCTTGGACATTCAATCAGAGGTCTTAAAAGTACTGTTATTGGAGTGGCACTCTTTTCAATAGCAGCAACCGTAGCATCACCGGCTCAAGCAATCACATTCGTTACTGAGCGGACAGATTTGCAAAGCAATGATCAAGTTGACTGGTCTAGTTTGGGTCAAATATTCAATCCTCTTTCTCCTAACACAGCTGCTTTTTTACCTAACTCCTTTTCCGCAAAATCTGAAGGAGGTTTAGGACTGAATGTAAACATACCACTTTCAACTGTCCCTGGTGTCACCCCACCCTTCGTCTTTCAAACCTTGTTTCCACCCAACGGCATTCCAACCAACTTTGAAAAAGGTGATTTCGTCCTTTTGACAGGATTGCAAGCACGTTCTTTTCCTGCTGTTGGGAACCCAGGACCTATAACTATTACTTTCGATAAACCTGTCACGGGAGGTGGAACTCAGGTAGCCGTAGATGATACTCCAAACTTCACCGCATTTATCTCAGCTTTTGATAACGCCAATAATCTACTGGGGACTTTCTCTGTACCTGGAATTTCCTCCGGCGCGCTGGATAATTCTGCTATCTTCCTGGGCGTGAGCAGTGACATCCCTAACATAAAGCGGCTAGTTTTTAGTAGCTCTGAACCAAACCGTGCTTTAGGAATCAATAGCCTTAGCGTTGCTGTTGTAAGTGAACCCACTTTTACCTTGAGTCTATTAGCCTTTGGTGCTTTAGGCACATGTTTTACCAGACGGCGTAAGCTAAACAAGTTGGGATAGAGTATATGTCTAGATATTTGCCTAGCTAAATAAATATTCCTGTCCTTTAACAGTTGTAAGGCAGGGATTTGGGACAAATACTTTTCGCTTAAACTGGAATGGCATTATTTTTCGGCGTTGCTGATTTGAAGTATGAATTCAGTTTTGTCATGCTGAATGTAGCCCAGCGAAATGAAGCATCTGCGAGATTCTTCGCTTCACTAGTTCCTAAGAGGAACCGCTACGCTGCGTTACGCTCAGAATGACAATTCATACCTTGATTCAGCAACGCCTATTTTTCTTACTCCCGTAGCAAAGCTCTCAGTTCTCGCAGCATTTGACTGGTTCCGTCATCAATTGCTTTTTGCACCAGTCGGGGAATAAGTTCAGTTACGGGTAAATTAGGAAAGGTGGGACTGAGGAGAGATTCTACGTAGCTGTCAGCTTGGAAAATGTAAATGGTTAGTTGATGGTTGCTGTAAATCCACACCTCCGGAACTCTCAGGGATATGTAGGCGTTGAGGGTTGTTTTTGAGGTAACATCAGATTCAACCGCAAGGTCACAGGGAGGATATACGGTTAAATCCATTTGGGTACATCCTTTTACCTGGCTGGCATTTTGAATATAAAAGCAGGTATCTGGTTCAACCCCAGCAATGTCTGGACGTTTAAAAGTAGTCGAGCCGAAGTCTTCCCAGTTGCGTCCTTGTTCCTCCAGAATTGTGGTGATGATGTAAGCAATGATGCGGTGGGGACGCTCATGTAATGCTAACGGGGACATTATTTCTAGGGTTCCTCGGTAGTAAGCAATGCGGGTGTTGCGTTTTTCTCCCAAGTCTTCGAGAAGTCGCTCAAAGTCTTGCCAGGACAGGTTATGAATGGCAATCTGGCTACCGGGAGCGAGTTCTATGGCATGTAGGGGAATAGTTACGCTCATGTTTTTGTCTCCGTTAACTGCTGTCCTGCTTTCTCAATTTTGACCAAAACTAACGCGATCTGCAAAGGAGCGTTTGCGCAGCGCCCCCTTAGGGGCTAGCTATCGCGCGATACGCGTAGCGTCAAGCCTCTGGCTTATCGCCCAGTGCCGCAAGCAGCGATTGTGGATAGATTTTGCACAGCGTCGTTTCCTAACTTAATAGAGGATACGTGAGGACGTGTCTACCCCATTAATACAAGCTTGCTATCTTTTAAAGAATCGCTTCTGATACAGCCCTGCTATATATCCCTACACTCTTATTTCTTCTCCCATACACCTTTATACCGTTCGGCTGAGCGCTCACGGCGAAGCCCTTACACCCCTGGTTTGTGGCTTCTCACAAAAACTGCATAAGTCCTCAAACCTCAGAAATAGATGTAATAAAAGCTCCGACAAACACCCATGAGCAACTCTAAAATCATCTTCCACTCCAAAAGGACAATTTCTCTTAACTTGGTTACAGAAAACGAAACCAGGTTGATTTAATTTTCACGCAAGCTTAAACTAAACTCCATGTAAGTTAGTATATTTTCTGAGAAAATTTTAAGAATGTGTATCTATCTACCGTACTTATACCGTACGAATTTCCCTATGCATAATTACCAATATCAACTTGAAGATGAAAGCAAAACCGACAAAAAGCGATTTTTTCAAATATTCAAGACCAAAAATTAAGCTTTACAGTTTAATCTACTTGCTGAGTGTCATTTTATTATCTGAATCAGTCGAAGCAAAAAGTACATTAAAACAGTCGCAAATCGCACAGCAACCAGCCACAACACAGCAAGATCCAACCCGCGCCGCTGCACAAAAAGTTTATGACGAGGGGTTGGCACTTTACAAACAAGGTACAGCAGTATCTCTGCGACAGGCAAGAGAAAAATTGCAAGAAGCGCTGGTATTGTGGCGCAAGGCAGGGGATAAACAATGGGAAGCAGTTACTCTCCTTGGTATTGGCACAGTCTACCACGCTGTAGGAGACAACCAGCGTGCCCTTAAATACTTCAACGATTCTCTGCCTTTGATGAAAGAATTGGGTAACAAAGCTCTTGAAGCAACAACCCTCAACAATATTGGCAAAGTCTACTCCGATTTAGGAGACAACCAGCGTGCCCTCAAATACTACAACGATTCTCTGGCTTTGAGTAAACAAGTCGGCGACAAAGCACAGGAAGCAACAACCCTCAGCAGTATTGGCTTAGTCTACTCCGCTTTAGGAGATAAACAAACTGCCCTCAAATACTACAACCAATCTCTGCCTTTGAGTAAACAAGTCGGCGACAAAGCTCTTGAAGCAACAACCCTCAGCAGTATTGGCTTAGTCTACTCCGCTTTAGGAGATAAACAAACTGCCCTCAAATACTACAACGATTCTCTGCCTTTGATAAAAGAAGTCGGCGACAAAGCTCTTGAAGCAACAACCCTCAGCAATATTGGCAGAGTCTACTCCGCTTTAGGAGATAAACAAACTGCCCTCAAATACTACAACTCTGCTCTGCCTTTGAGTAAACAAGTCGGCGACAAAGCAGGAGAAGCAAGAACCCTCAGCAATATTGGCTTAGTCTACGACGATTTAGGAGATAAACAAAATGCCCTCAAATACTACAACTCTGCTCTGGCTTTGAGTAAACAAGTCGGCGACAAAGCAGGAGAAGCAACAACCCTTAGCAATATTGGCTTAGTCTACTCCGATTTAGGAGATAAACAAAGTGCCCTCAAATACTACAACCCTTCTCTGGCTTTGAGAAAACAAGTCGGCGACAAAGCAGGAGAAGCAACAACCCTCAACAATATTGGCGTTGTCTACTCCGAATTAGGAGATAAACAAAGTGCCCTCAAATACTACAACCATTCTCTGCCTTTGAGTAAACAAGTGGGCGACAAAGCTCGTGAAGCAGCAACCCTCAACAATATTGGCGGTGTCTACTCCAAATTAGGAGACAAACAAAGTGCGCTCAAATACTACAACTCTGCTCTGCCTTTGAGTCAACAAGTGGGCGACAAAGCAGGAGAAGCT
>NZ_JABXYX010000146.1 GCF_017982655.1 Brasilonema sp. CT11
ACGCTCGTCCCGTAGAAGATTCCAAAGCAATCGCCAAGGTTGGTTCAATCTCTGCTGGTAACGCCGACGAAGTCGGTCAGATGATTGCCGAAGCAATGGATAAGGTGGGTAAAGAAGGTGTGATTTCCTTGGAAGAAGGAAAGTCCATGACCACCGAACTGGAAATAACCGAAGGGATGCGCTTCGACAAAGGCTACATCTCTCCCTACTTTGCAACCGATCCTGAGCGGATGGAAGCAGTTTTCGATGAGCCTTTCATCCTGCTAACCGATAAGAAAATCGCCCTGGTACAAGACCTCGTACCTGTTTTAGAGCAAGTAGCTCGTGCTGGTCGTCCTTTGGTGATTATCGCTGAAGATATTGAAAAAGAAGCTTTGGCAACTTTGGTCGTTAACCGCCTGCGTGGTGTGCTGAACGTAGCTGCTGTTAAGGCTCCTGGGTTTGGCGATCGCCGCAAATCAATGCTAGAAGACATCGGTATCCTCACCGGTGGTCAAGTTGTCACAGAAGATGCTGGTTTGAAACTAGATAGCACCAAGTTAGATTCTCTAGGTAAGGCTCGCCGCATCACAATCACCAAAGACAACACCACCATTGTTGCCGAAGGTAACGAAGCTGCAGTTAAAGCTCGGATTGACCAAATTCGCCGTCAAATCGAAGAAACCGAATCTTCCTACGACAAAGAAAAGCTACAAGAGCGTCTCGCTAAGCTAGCTGGTGGTGTCGCCGTCGTTAAGGTAGGCGCTGCGACCGAAACTGAAATGAAGGACAAGAAGCTGCGCCTGGAAGACGCTATCAACGCTACCAAAGCTGCTGTGGAAGAAGGTATCGTTCCTGGTGGTGGTACAACACTGGCTCATTTGTCTCCTGCATTGGAAGAATGGGCAAACGGCAACCTCAAAGCTGAAGAGTTGACTGGTGCGTTAATTGTAGCTCGCGCCTTGGCTGCTCCTCTCAAGAGAATTGCTGAAAACGCTGGTCAGAACGGTGCTGTCATTGCTGAGCGCGTTAAGGAAAAAGACTTCAACATCGGCTACGATGCTGCTAAGAACGAGTTCGTTGATCTGTTTGAAGCTGGTATCGTTGATCCTGCCAAAGTTACCCGTTCTGCTCTGCAAAACGCTGCATCCATTGCTGGTATGGTGTTAACCACTGAATGTATTGTGGTTGACAAGCCTGAGCCAAAGGATAACGCTCCAGCTGGTGCTGGCGCTGGTATGGGCGGCGGCGACTTCGATTACTAAGATTCTTTTGACATCCCCCTAGCTTGTGTTGCGTGGGGGATTCCCAGAATCACTACTGAGGTTTTCTGGTTGTACGAAAAGCCTCACCGAAAGATGGGGGTTACCGTGAACCAGAGGTGATTTAAATATTGTTATAAAAATTTACCGCCTATCTTGTTAAGACAGGCGGGTTTTTTGTGCTAATGATTTGTCACACTGCTATGCTGCCCTGACGGCTGAGTGTAAGCTTCTAGCAGATTTTTTTTCTATAACTTCCCTTTACAACGTTTCATTGTAAGGAATATGCCCTGCCTTACTTATCTTTACCAAAACAAAGGTATTTTTACTTGCGTTGAATATTTTACACACAAGAGGCAGGGACGGGGTTTTACAAGATCACGTTGGAGCACCAAGTCCGGCGTAGGACCCATAAAAGAAAATACCTACAACGGTGATGACTCCTAAACCTGCGATTGTCGCAACAACCCATAGAGGTATTCTGCCACTTCCAGACACTGCTTTCTCTCCTTTCTTTGCTAAAAAAATTAATGACAAAAGTTAAAAAACATGACTCAATAGCCGTCATTCCAATTAGTTAAAGAAGTAACTGGAAAACAAAATACCAAGAACGAAAATCATTAACAGTCCGAGGTAAAGGGAAGTTCGGTTTAGTTCAACCGGCTGCTTATTTGGATTGGGGCTTCTGTCCATGATTTTCTCCTAACGTTGAATAAACTGCATTGAGGCGATCGCGCCTAAAAAGAAGATAGTTGGCACAGCTAGAGTGTGAACTGCCAGCCATCTGACTGTAAAAATTGGATACGTAACTGGTTGATTGACGTTATTTCCGCTAGTCATAATCTCAAACTACTTTGTGTTACTAAACTGTTCTACTTGTTGTTTTGCATCAAAACGGTTATTCACAATTGGCAATTCCTGCCGTGCTCCTGGGTAATATTCATTAGGGCGAGGTGTACCAAACGCATCGTATGCCAAGCCAGTGCTGACAAACAACCAACCCGCAATAAACAGTGCAGGAATGGTGATGCTGTGGATTACCCAGTAACGAACGCTCGTAATAATGTCCGAAAATGGACGCTCTCCAGTAGTTCCTGACATTTATATCCCTACCTTCACAAAAATTGTTATTGAGATCATTATCCTACAAAGTTAAGAAAGAGTTACACCTCGTAACTTCTTTCTCACAAATCAGCTTTAAGCAGCCTCTGATTTGGTAGCAGCTGCGATACTAGGATTATATTTGAGTAAAACACCGCGATCGCCAATCACAAATCCCTTGTCTGGACTCAGAAAAACAATTTTGTAAAAATTGGCGGGAACTTCTTCAACGTCACGGTCTTTTTCCCAAGTTTTGCCACCATCAGGACTGCGCAGCAAATTACCGCTACCACCACTAACCCAAAGTTCATCTGGTGTACGATAAGCCAGATCTAGTAACCCCCAACTAGTAGAAAGCTCTGGATTTTGAGCTTCTAGCCATTCCTCTGGGTGAGCTGGGTCGGTAAACTGTACCTGACCACCTCGTGCTAACATCCATACTTGACCATTTTCGGCAAATCCCATATTTTCTACCCGTCGGGAACTATTCCGCTTGTGGGGTTCCCAAGCATTTAACCCTGGTTCCCAAGTTGAGTAGAAGTTACCTTTTGCAGAAACAGCCACATATTTGCCATCAGGAGAACGTTCGATGTTGCGAACCACACCAACAGCTTGTTCTACCTGTGCTTTCCAGTTTTTACCGCCATCTGTGGTTTTGTATATCGCTCCAACATCTGTCGCGATCTCAACTGTGTTTTTTCCTAAAGCAACAGTACTAACAGGATTACCTGGTAGCTTTTCACTCAGTTGAATGCTGGACCAAGAACGACCTTCATCGGTGGTGTGTAATAACAAAGCCGGTTCTCCAGCTATCCATCCCTCTTTTCCTGCAAAACTGATGGTGTTAAAACGATACCTTTGGTCATCCAAATTTAATTCTAGAGGTTGCCAAGTTGTACCACCGTCTTTTGTTTCCAAAAGAGTAGCATTGCTGCCTACTAGAAAACCATGCTGGGGGTTATCTGTAAAAGCAATATCCAGTAGTTTTGCTTGTGTTGGGATAGAAATAACTTCCCAAGGGTTGAAGGTGGTTGAGGCGACATTACTACAACCAACACACATAAGGATGACCACGAACAAAGCGAGTATTCGTTGGCAAATTTTTACAATCGGGAGCATCTGTTATCTGTTTGTTTTTTTGTGAATTTGTGAATTTGTGTATGGGTTTTGTGTTATTGAGGTATTACCCACCCCGTAAAGAGCGTGTTTTATCGTAAGCCATAGAGACTGAGAAAAAACAAAAAGCCAACAGCCAAAGCTCCGAAAATGAGAAGATTTTTCTGGCCTGGTGTGAGAGTATTCACACCCAAACCAAATTTAAGATTTTCGTCAAAGCCAGATGCTTTGCCAGCAGGACCAATGTTTGCAAAAGCACTCTTTTTTGCACCGCAAACTGGACAGCGCCAAGTAGAAGATATTTCCGCAAAGGCTGTCCCTGGGGCGATGTCATGCTTGTCGTCCCCCTTCTCGGGTTCGTAAACGTAACCGCAAGAACGGCACTCGTAGCGGTCTAACGCAGTTGTTTCAATAGCTTGTTCGCTCATGGCTCTTGGCCTCAGTGAGAAGCAAATCTTAAATATACGTTAAAAATTATGACATTAAGTGTTAGGTTTTTCTATGTTGACCAAAAACGAATCAAATCATCTACAACTCTGTTTGTTGAGATTCAAGAAAGTCAAAAAGATATAATGTAAAAGAAGTTTACACTTCACCGGATGCCTATCGCTTGCCCCTTGAGCGATCTGCCGCTATCCAAAGCGCGAAGCGATCGCCCACTCAGCGCAGCTTCTTCAAAAGAAGGCACGGCATCCCTCAATTGAACGCCCAAGGGTTCGCCCAAGGGGAGAACCCAAGCCCAGAGCTAGTTGCCGTGAGAGCGAGAAACCCTTTCCCAGCACTGCTCTGGTCAAAGTTATTAGCACCAAAAGCGGTAGAAACTGATTGTGTTTGTCCTTAGCGGTTACGAGTATCTTCTTGGCTTCTTCATTATCTGTAGCCTAGTGCCTGCCTTGGCTCTATCAGCGTCCAAGCTCCTGCGACCCAGCGGTCGCAACCCAGAACGGCGCACCACATATGAATCCGGCATGGAACCCATTGGTGGAGCTTGGATTCAATTCAACATTCGCTACTACATGTTCGCGCTGGTCTTCGTCATCTTTGATGTTGAGACTGTATTTTTGTATCCTTGGGCGGTTGCTTTCCACCGTCTTGGGCTATTGGCATTTATTGAAGCGCTGGTTTTTATTGCAATTCTTGTCGTTGCCCTAGCGTACGCATGGCGTAAAGGAGCTTTGGAATGGTCTTAGATACTAACATAGAACAGCA
Source organism: Brasilonema sp. CT11 (assembly GCF_017982655.1). Taxonomy (GTDB): domain Bacteria; phylum Cyanobacteriota; class Cyanobacteriia; order Cyanobacteriales; family Nostocaceae; genus Brasilonema. Next base: position 4,668 of record NZ_JABXYX010000146.1, read on the forward strand.
AAAAGAGCGCATTCTCAACCCGATTTCGCGGACTTCAGTAACCCAAGATTTGTCAGAAAACGTTATTCTGACGACGGTTGATGACCTCTACAACTGGGTGCGCCTTTCTAGCCTTTGGCCGATGCTGTTTGGTACCGCTTGCTGCTTTATTGAGTTTGCAGCTTTGATTGGTTCCCGATTTGACTTTGACCGCTTTGGTTTGATTCCCCGTTCTAGCCCTCGTCAAGCTGACTTAATTATTACTGCAGGCACAATTACCATGAAGATGGCACCTCAGCTTGTGCGTCTTTATGAGCAAATGCCAGAACCCAAGTACGTAATTGCTATGGGTGCTTGCACGATTACTGGCGGTATGTTCAGTGTGGATTCTCCTTCGGCTGTACGCGGTGTCGATAAACTGATTCCAGTGGACGTTTACTTACCCGGTTGTCCCCCACGTCCAGAAGCAATTATTGACGCAATAATCAAGCTGCGGAAGAAGATAGCAAATGATTCGATGCAGGAACGCGATCGAATTAAGCAAACCCACCGCTACTACAGCACAACTCACAACCTCAAACCCGCAGAGCAAATCCACACTGGTAAATATTTGCGGACTGAATCTCGCTTCGCACCACCGAAGGAGTTGACTGAGGCGATCGGTTTACCCGTCCCACCTGCTCTTTTGACTCAAAAGGTACAAAAGGAGGAAACTAAGCGTGGCTGAAGAATCGAAAGAAGAATCCAAAGCTGAAGAATCCAAAGCTGAAGAATCCAAAGCTGAAGAATCCAAAGCTGAAAAATCCAAAGCTAAAAAACCCAAAGCTGAAGAATCTAAAGCTGAAGAATCAAAAGAAGAATCCAAAGCTAAAAAACCTAAAGCTGAAGAATCTGAAGCTGAAGAATCTGAAGAAGAATCCGAAGCAGCACCAGCAGAGGAAAAGTCAATAGTCAAAGCAGGCGCGGTTTCCCTGTGGTTAACAGAAAACGGCTTTGATCATGAGTCTCTACAAGCAGATCATAGCGGTATAGAGATTATTAAAGTCGAGGCAGATTTTCTGCTTCCACTTTGCACTGCACTGTATGCTTACGGGTTTAATTCTCTCCAGTGTCAAGCTGGGATTGATTTGGGGCCAGGACAGCAGTTGGTTAGTGTCTATAACTTGATTAAAATCAGTGATAATGCTGACCGTCCTGAGGAAGTGCGCCTCAAAGTGTTCCTCCCACGGGAAAATCCCAGAGTTCCCTCAGTTTACTGGATTTGGAAGACAGCAGACTGGCAAGAACGTGAGTCCTACGATATGTATGGCATTGTCTACGAAGGACACCCAGATCTGAAGCGGATTTTGATGCCAGAAGATTGGGTAGGTTGGCCCTTACGTAAGGATTACGTGTCGCCTGACTTCTATGAGTTGCAGGACGCTTATTAAAGCAAGCGTATCTTATTTTTAGCCCCTCTTTGCGATTTGTCGTCGAAGAGGGGTTTGTTTTTTGTTTCGCAACAGAAGCGAGTCAGCACTATGCAGAAGGGCAACGAACAGTTTCCGTTTAATTTTCCATAGACATGGACAATCTTTAAGTTGTTACGGATGTTACACAATACAATAGTTCATCTAACTTAAATTTCTTTACAGCTTAATGGACTGCGATGCTAAAACCAGTGTATACAATCTTAATCGCTTTGATCTTGACTTTGGGCTTGACATCTGCACTTAAAGCTGGAACCCCCCGTCAAAGTTGGGTGGAGAATGAAATTTACCAATATAACCATCAGTTTGCCAGCCAGTTGCCTCAAGAACTAGCAACGAAGATGCAAAAAATGAAAGCTAGTCCTTTTGCCTTTTATCGAGGGACGGCTCATATCTTCTACCGCGATATGCAAACCTTACCAAGTTCTGGATTTGTCAATTCCTCTACGTCAGCTATCTGGTTAGAGGGAGACATGCACATGCAAAATCTTGGGGGGATGAGGGATAGCAATGGTAACAACGTTTTTGACACCACCGACTTTGATGAAGGCTATCTTGGTCCTTATGTTTGGGACTTACGACGCATGGCAGTCTCGATTCTTCTGGCAGCTAAAGAGAACGGTTTAAGCTCTAGCGATGGCCAGGATATAGTCCGGAATTTTCTCGATGCCTACCTGAACAAAATGAGCGACTTTAAGGGGACTAACGATGAATTATCTTACCGTTTAGAATCTGGCAATACAAGCGGTGTGGTGAAGGATTTAATTCAACAGGCAGCAGGCAAAAGCCGCTCTAATTTTCTAAATAAGTACACGCAAATTAATACGAGTGGCAATCGAGTTTTTCAGACAACCTCTGAACTCCAGGCTGTATCCAGTAGCACTTATTCAGCGATAACTACTGCCATGAGCAGTTATATTGCTTCAATTCCCAGCAGTAAGCGCTATAACAATAATTACTATACCCTCAAGGACATTCGCCTCAAATTAGGTTCAGGTACTGGCAGTCTCGGCAAGTATCGCTATTTCTTGCTGATTGAAGGTTCGAGTTTAGCAAGCGATGACGATCAGATTTTGGAGATGAAGCAGGAAACTAGTAGTGCAGTTGCGATCGCAGCTCCTAATCTTTTACCAAGTTCGGTCTATGGAAATCATGAGGGACAAAGGGTAACAACAGCAACCAAAGCAATGCTTTCCAACACTGACCCCTTAGTTGGTTACACTACGCTCAGCAGTATAAACTTCATGCTACATGAAAAATCTCCTTATCAAGAGGACTTTGACTATACGTTGCTAACCAGCAAGTCAAAATTTATGGATGCGATCGCCTATGCGGGGAAAGTCGTTGCAAAGAACCATGCAATTTCTGATAAGGATTATGATAGTTCAATTGTTCCTTATAGCGTTGACAAGGAAGTAACCGACGTTATCAGCGGTAATAAGGCTGGATTCAAAAATGAAATTGTCAACTTTGCTGTAGACTACGCCACTCAGGTTGAGTATGACTACGCAAGTTTTGTAGACGCTTACAATCGAAATATTCCGCTTTATTAGAGATAATTAGTTCGAGAGCTACAACTTTATTGGAGTTAGGCAATCGCAATAAAAAAAAGCGCGAACGGTTTAGTAAATGCCAAGGCTGTTATGACTGGAGTTTAGACTACGGTAGAAAGTTACCAATTGTCTCAACACTAAAACAAAACTACATATTTTGCAGGCTGTATGTGTAGAAAGCTTTTAGAGAATTGTTATAATTTCAGTTACTTTGCGTTCCCTTGTATCGCTTTTAGTCAAAACTTCAGTAATACAGTTTAAAACGTGCGGACTGACAAAATATTCTACAGTTTGTTTCAAGCTTTTCCCAGCATATTTTTTGACATAATTGGCGACACAACCATCAATCCCAATACTTATGAATTCGTTTCCGTTGAACTCAAAGAAACTGCCTTTAGGATTGATGGTGTGTTTGTCCCAGCAACTGAAACCACAAATCAGCCAGTTTATTTTGTCGAAGTTCAGTTTCAACTAGACTCAAATTTTTATAGGCGCTTTTTTGCAGAAATCTTTCTCTATCTGCGTCAAAATACATCCGTAAAATTTTGGCGTGCCGTTGTTATCTATCCCAACCAAAGTTTAGATCCAGACGATCAACTGCCGTATCAGTTGTTGCTGGAGAGTCCACAAGTCCAGCGGATTTATTTGGATGAATTAGGTACAGCAGCAAAAAACTCACTTCAACTTGCGGTTGTGCAGTTAATTATAGAAGGGCAAGAGACAGCCGTTGAGCGAGGTAGAGAATTGATTTTGCGGGCAAGACAACAACTGACAGATGAAGCAACCAGGACGCAAATTGTAGAATTGATAGAAACCATCCTGTTGTACAAGTTTACTCAGTTAAGCCGAGAGGAGTTGGCAGCAATGTTGGGCATAGATGACGAATTCAGAAAGACAAGGATGTATCAATCCATTAAGGAGGAAGGTTTACAAGAAGGTTTACAAGAAGGCTTACGAGAGGGTAAGCTTCAAGCGAAGTTAGATGCAGTACCCCGCTTGTTCGCATTGGGTTTGAGTATGGAACAAGTCGCACAGATTCTAGATTTGACGCTGGAGCAAGTGCAACAAGCAGTTCAGAATCACTAGTTTCATCGACACTCAGTTAAGCCGAGAGGAGTTGGCAGCAATGTTGGGCATTGATGATGAATTCAGAAAAACAAGGATGTATCAATCCATTAAGGAGGAAGCCTTAGAAGAAGGTAAGCTGCAAGCAAAGTTAGAAGCAGTACCCCGATTGTTAGCTTTGGGTTTGAGTGTGCAGCAAATAGCTGAGGCTCTGGATTGGACGCTGGAGCAAGTACAGCAAGCACCCCAAAACCAATCTAGCTGATAGCTAGTGCATAAGGTGTTTCATGGCTACAAAACAGAGCTATGCGGAAGCCGCCACCTCCGGCGATCGCCCCTATTTTCAAAGATATTGAAGGAGCAATACGGAAGCCGCCACCTCCGCTGAACGCACTTTCAATGTCTCTTAACTCAGCCTTCTTTTAACAGCTATCAGTAAAAACTGATCACTGTTTACTGATAACTGTTCACTGATTTAACGAGGTGGATAATTTACGTTTGATATTTGTTGCCACAAATTTTGTGCATTGTTCGCCCACTGGAAATTCTTCTGAGCTTTGTATAAATCTCTGGCATATTGCAATACTTCTGCTGCCTGTGGATATTGCTTTAACTCTATAAAAACTAACCCAGCGCTATAATAAGCATTGGCATTATTTGTGTTTGCTTGTGCTGATTTTCTAAAAGCTTCTAATGCATCTTTTAATTTTCTTTGGTTCAAAAAAATTGCACCGAGATTGTAATAAGCTTCGGAATATTTTGGATTGATTTTAACTGCTTTGCGAAAGGCATCTTTTGCTTTATCGGCTTTGCCTTGCTGTAAATAACACATGCCCATATGATAGGCAGGTTCTGGAGCGTTTTGGCTCAGTTCCATTGCTTTTTTAAAGGATGCGATCGCTTGCTCACAATTTCGTTGTTGCTCGCGCAGTAACCCTAAGTTATAGTAAGCCACTCCCAGTTTGGGATCAAGTTGTATTGCTCGTTGCAAATAATCGTTCGCTTGTTGCCAATTGCTTCCTTCCAAGAGCGAACCACCAAGATTAGCGTAAGCCAGGGCAAACTGGGGATCAGATTGTGTCGCTTTGTAAAATGCATCAGCCGCAGGTTGTAATTGTCCTGCTTGTCGCAGTGCTAGTCCTAAGTTGTAGTGAGCTGCGGCTAACTTGGGATCAAGTTCTGTGGCTTTACGAAATAAGGCGATCGCATCTTCTACTCTCCCCACCTGAATGGCTTCTAATCCTTGTGTTAAGTAATCTTGAGCGCTGCTATCAATGTATTGCGCCAGTTTGAGAAGGTGATGAGATAAAGGAGTAGCTGGAGGTGGAGAAGCTGAGGATGATGGGCACAGAAGGCTTTGGACTACTAATATGAAACCCACTAAAGTAGGAAGGCGATTTTTATAAAGAGGAACCTGCATTGTTTTCTGGTGTTGGAACAGTTTAAGTTACGTTTACTTTACAAAGTTTTTGTAACATATGACCACATTCATATAAGTTTAATTTTATATAGCAAATTTTGTAATAGTTAAATTATCTTGAGTTAAATATTACGAGAAACTACAATTTTTCACTACCTATATTAAAACAGAGATAATCTCAAGTTAAGGAGACAATAATCTTTGGGATCATCAAATTTTGAACTATCAATAACATAAGATAACGCGGCTAGATATGTCTAGCTGCAAGGGAGGTTGTATGAACGAAAAAGTGAAATCGGGTTCGCGAAATGTGGCAATTGTTGGTCCATATTTAAGTGGAAAAACCACATTCCTGGAAAGTTTATTATTCGTTACAGGTGCAATAACTCGCAAAGGCAGCGTTAAGGATGGTAACACAGTAGGAGATAGTGCTGCTGAATCGCGCGATCGCCATATGAGTGTAGAAGTGAGTGCTGCTAGCACTAAATATAATGACATTCGCTTCACATTTATTGATTGTCCTGGAAGTGTGGAATTTGCCCAAGAAACGTACAACGCCTTAATGGGCGTGGATGCAGCAATTGTCGTTTGCGAACCCATCACAGACCGAGTCCTCACCCTTGCCCCTTTATTTAAATTCCTTGACGACTGGGAAATTCCTCACCTGGTCTTTGTGAATAAAATGGATCGGGCTAATATTAATGTTTTAGACACGCTACACGCCCTCAAAGCCGTTTCCAGTCGTCCCTTGGTAGCCCATCAATATCCCATCATGCGAGGGGAACAGCTCATGGGCTTTATCGACTTGGTGAGCGAACAAGCATACAAGTACCATGCAGGCGCACCTGCTGACCCCATCCCTTTCCCGGAAGAACTCAAAGAACAAGAACACACAGCACGGGCAGAAATGCTCGAAGCTTTGGCAGATTTTGACGACCATTTACTAGAAGAACTTTTAGAAGACATCGAACCTCCCCAAGAAGAAATCCTCAAAGACCTGAAAATGGAATTAGGGGCAGATTTGGTTGTCCCTGTTTTCTTTGGAGTCGCTGAGCAAGATTACGGTGTACGCCCACTTCTAGAAGCTTTACTCAGAGAAGCCCCTGAACCAGAAACCACAGCAGAACGTCGCTTAAAAGTTAAAAAAGGCGATTCCCCTGTGGCGCAAGTGCTGAAAACTTACTACACCCCCCAAGGTGGCAAATTATCTCTCGTACGAGTTTGGCGGGGTAAATTGACTGATGGTATTGTTCTCAACGGCGTTCGTGCTGGTGGTCTTTACCGCCTGATGGGACAACAACAGCAGTCAATTAATGAAGCTTGTGTTGGTGAAATTGTTGCTATTAGTCGTTTAGAGGGTATTAAGACCGGGGATACTCTTTCTTGTGAACAGCTGACGACAGGATTACCCAAAGCTGGACAACTAGAACCAGTTTATGCCCTGGCGATCACTCCCGAAAAGCGCAACGATGAAGTAAAACTCAGCAGTGCGATCACCAAGCTGTTGGAAGAAGACTGCTCTCTTGCTTGGGAACAACACGGCGATACCCACGAAGTTATCTTGTGGGGTCAAGGTGAGATTCATTTGCAAGTTGCACTAGACCGACTGCGCCGCAAATATAATTTGCCGATGACAACGCACTTACCGCAAGTGCCTTACAAAGAAACCATTCGCAAACCGGCGTCATCAATTCACGGACGCTACAAACACCAAAGTGGTGGTCACGGACAGTTTGGTGATGTTTATTTGGACATTCAGCCATTATCACGCGGCGAAGGCTTTAACTTCAAAGAAACTATCGTGGGTGGTGTTGTTCCTAGGCAATACATTCCTGGTGTGGAAATAGGCGTGCGGGAGTTTCTGTCACATGGTCCCTTGGGTTTCCCCGTTGTGGATGTGGCGGTAACTTTAACAAATGGTTCGTACCACACTGTTGATAGTTCCGAGCAAGCATTTAAGCAAGCCGCCCGTCTGGCGATGCAAACAGGAATGCCGAAGTGTGAACCCACGCTGCTAGAACCTATCATCCGTGTGCAAGTCTCGACTCCAAACGAATTTACTGCCAAAGTGCTGCAACTTGTCACTGGTAGGCGGGGGCAGATTTTGGGTTATGAAGGTGTACATGACTGGCAAGGATGGGACTGTGTGATCGCTTATCTACCACAAGCAGAGATGCAGAACTTTATTGTGGAGTTGCGATCGCTCACTCTTGGTGTTGGTTCCTTCCATTGGGAATACGACCATCTTCAAGAAGTTCCTGATAGAATTGCCGATCGCATTCTTACCTCTGGTAATGGCAATGGTGGTAATGGCAATGGTAAATAATTCTTGATTTTGGATGAATCAAAATTTTCTGATTTTGCACAGTTGCTGATTTTGGTGATGATATTGGGACACCTATATTAGGTGTCCTTTTATTTTTCAAGGGAGCATCCCAATTTTGCAAAAACCTGTTTGTCATTGCGAACGAAGCGACAGCGTAGTGAAGCAATCGCAAGAATCGTATCTTATGTTTTTTTATGTTGACCTACTTACCTACGCCTATCTGAGTATAGATAAGGTGTAGGTAGTTCACCTGCATAAGTCAACTCGAAGTTTATCTATAAAAAAGAAGTAAAAACTTAGTCGAAGCTCACATTTTATCTGTCATTTCAGATCTTGCACCTCCGGTTGAGTACGCCTTGAACTAAAGTTCAAGGCTAATAACCCAAGTCCGTTCAAACGGACTGAAAAACTTACCCAGTCCGTTTGAACGGACTTGGACTTTGAGCCAAGAAATTTATTTCTTGGCGGACGAAAAGTATGGTGCAAGATCTAAGTGATGATATTTTATAACTCCTGTCAAAGTGTAAACCCTAGCGTCTGCTCTAAACTCGTTTATGAGTAACACGGATGTCAAAACAATTCTGATTCTGGCTGCCAATCCGACAAATACCTCTCGGTTACGACTGGATGAAGAAGTACGGGAAATAACTGCGGCGCTAAAACGTGCCAAAAATCGCTCTGGTTTTGAAATCGTAACTGAGTGGGCGACACGAGTTGAAGACTTGCATCGTGCACTGTTAGAAAACCAACCGACTATCGTTCACTTTTGTGGGCATGGTGATGGTAGCAATGGCTTAGCTTTGGAAAATAATTTTGGACAAGTACAACTGGTAAGTACAGAACCTTTGGCTAGGTTATTTGGGTTGTTTCAAGACACGACAGAATGTGTTTTACTCAATGCCTGCTATTCACAAGCCCAAGCAGAGGCAATTCATCAATATATTGATTATGTCGTGGGTATGAATCAAGCGATTGGGGATGTCGCCGCGATTAAATTTGCTACTGGATTTTATGATGCGTTGGGCGCTGGCAGACGAATAGAGGATTGTTTTGAAGTTGGTTGTACAATGCTATCCTTACAGGGAATTCCAGAGGACTCAACACCTGTCCTCAAAGCAAGACGGCGTCGAAACCAAAGAGAAATCACAACAAATTCAGAGAACGTAATACTCGGAAAATCTTTTAAGGATGATTCTAGGAGTGATGATAACAAGGTGACACAAAACCGCTCAATTTCTATCGGGGGTAATGTCACTGGTAGTGCAGTTTTTTCAGGCGATCGCAACGTTGCCAATATACAATTTCAGCCTGTGAGTTTACCTGCGCCTGAAAGTGTTGATATTCGAGTAGAACTGAAGGCACTGCAAGAGGCGATCGCATTGCTAGAAAGTCCGGATCGTCGCAAAATTGACAATGCCTTTGCTGATGCTGAGGAAGAGGTAAACAAGCCCAAGCCGGATAAAAATGAGGTAGGTAAGGCATTGGATCGAGCGTTCGATTATGCTAAGAGGGCTGAGGGATTTGCTTCTCTAGTTGAAAAACTTAAACCTCACTTAACCAAAACAACAGCTTGGTTAGGAGAGAACTGGCATAAGCTACTTGGTATTGTCGGTTTGGGAATTTAACGAGAGTGCATTGATATTGAGGCAGAATCCATGAGCGATAGCGGGTTAAAGGATGAAAATCGCAGTATTAGGATTGAAAAGGATGTTGTCAGCAGTGCGATTATTTCTGGAGATGGCAATAAAATTGTTATCTACCAACTTGAGCGTCAACTAAAGGAAGAAAAAGTTTCTACCACAGGACAAATAGGTTCCAATCCTTACAAAGGGCTACTTGCATTTCATGAAGTTGATAGTGAGCGCTATTTTGGGCGGGAAAAACAAATCGAAAAACTTTGGAACCTGTTTCGCACTCTTCACGAAAACACAACTCAACTAGAAGCGCCATTACGTTTATTGCCAATTTTGGGACCATCCGGTTGTGGTAAATCTTCCCTAGCACGTGCAGGTTTAATTCCTGAACTCGCATGGCGTCCTCTACCAGGTAAAAGCCAAGCGCAAGTGGCAGTGCTTGTCCCTGGCACTCATCCTATAGAAGCTTTAGCAACAGTGTTGGCAAGGGTTGCGACTAATGACCAAACTCCTGTAAATAAGACCTACGAGTTTGAAAAACAATTAAAACGAACTAGCAGTAACACTACTGATACTATTATTTATGATGGCTTAAGACGCATTGCCAATGTTTTACCAGAGATTGCCGTATCGCCATTAGTGGTATTAATAGACCAGTTTGAAGAAGTTTACTCGCTTTGCGATGACCCGAATGAGCGCCAAATATTTATTGAAAATTTAATTCATGCAGCGTCAGATCGTTCTGGTTGTGTATCAGTTATTATAACTTTGCGTAGTGATTTTCTTGGAGAAACACAACGGCACCCAGCGCTTAATCAGGTCATTGCCAAGCTTGGCGTAATTGTACCCGCCATGAGTACAGAGGAATTGCGGCAAGCAATTACCAAACCAGCATCAAATGCAGGTCATCCACTAGATGAAGCAGTAGTTAATTTGTTACTTAAGGACACAGAAGGGAGAGAAGGAGCATTACCTCTACTCCAGTTTGCATTAACTCGCATCTGGGAGGGGCTAAAAGTTGGTGTTGAACCTGTCAAGACGCTTGAACAAATTGGTGGAGTTGGTGGAGCATTAGCAGATGAAGCTCAACGCATTTATCAAAGCCTTAACGAACAAGAAAAGAAAATTGCTCAACGAGTTTTTCTGGGGTTAGTGCAACTTGGGGAAGGAACAAGCGATACACGCCGCCGTACAAATATTAGTAGCTTGGTTTCTTATAAAGATGAGCCAAAGTCTGTTAAAAGAGTGATTGACAGGTTCGCTAGTCCCGGTGTGCGGTTAGTTACTCTCTCTAGCCTTGACGGGACAGAAACCGCAGAAGTGACTCACGAAGCGTTATTTGTCTATTGGGGACAGATGAGACAATGGCTTGATAGCAGTCGTAGCAACATCCGTTTTCAACGTCGCTTGGATGAAACAGCAGTATATTGGAATCAAAATGGTCGTCCAGATGGGAGTCTTTGGCGTCCTCCAGATTTGGATTTTTTAAAAAAGTATTATGAGCGAGCCAGCGACAATATGACGCCGTTACAGGTGAAATTTTTTCGTGCTTGTGAAAACGCCGCACGAAAAGCCGAACAAGAGCGAAAACGACAACGACAACTCTTAATCGGAATCTTAAGTACAGCATTAATATTAACGACAACAATAGCAGGAGTAGCTTTACACGAATGGCAAAACGCAGAAATCGGGCGGATAGGACAAGCTGCTTTATTAGTTAAAAGTTTGTTATCGCTAGAAGATCCCTTAACAAGTTTGGTGACTGCAATTAGTCTTGCAGGACAAAGCCGCTCACCTTTGTTTAGTTTCTCCAATCAATCATTACCACCATCAGTGCAAGACAGCTTATTCAGTGCAGTCCAAAATAGTAGGGAAAAAAATATTTTTAGAAGTCATCAGGGTTCTGTCTTA
>NZ_JABXYX010000147.1 GCF_017982655.1 Brasilonema sp. CT11
TGAGGTTTGCGCCACTGAGGTTTGCGCCACTGAGGTTTGCGCCACTGAGGTTTGCGCCACTGAGGATTGCGCCACTGAGAATTGCGCCACTGAGGTTTGCGCCACTGAGGTTTGCGCCACTGAGAATTGCGCCACTGAGAATTGCGCCACTAAGGAATACACCCGCTATCCTTAGAAAGGTGCCGATGGCAATGCTATTGCTGTAGCTAATGATGCGACTCAATCGCTGCTGATCAAAATTTTGAGTATCTTGTTGCCTGCAGGGGGAAAAAACGATTTTATCCTTTAACTTATCGCTTCTCTGGGCATAACGATGTAATTCTAAGAGCAAAATCATCACATTTAGCTCAGTATAGATATCAACCTCTCGCAGTCCTAATTTGCTTCCATACTTTTGCAGCTGCATCATCTTTTTCTGTGGCAGATTGTCCTGGTGTTCTTCATCAAGAAGGTTATTCCGGTATGCATTGATGAATCTTGCTTCACACCAGTCATGATAAAAATCTTTTAAGCGCTCGAATAACCGCTGAAACTGTTCTGGCTGAAATTTCTCACCGCTATCAGGTACAAGCAATGCCATGAGATATTCCACAATTTCTTGTGTCAGTCCACCGTAACCCAGTAAATCGTAAATTTCTTTTTCTAGTTGGTCTTTGCGGATGGAATATTTCCAGCGTCCAAAGCGCTGTTCTCCTGATACCCAATCTTTTAGGCTGTCTCTCAACCGTTGTGCACACAAAAATTCACCAAAACTTTTGTGCACAAATTCGACTGCTCCCTCCTTCTCGCCAGTCGCAGAAGTTGGTCGCAGGTAAAACGTTGCTAACGCATTTCTCAAGGGATTCTCGCCAATGTGTTTTTCTGCTTCCTCCAGCAGTTTTTTTGCGTTACTATCAAACTTTAGGCGCTCGTCAATATGTTTTATTGAAGTAAATTCTCCACCTGTTTGCGTAACACACAAACCCGCTTCAGCAAGAATCCGCTGTAAGTCGTCTGTCTTTAGTGTTGTGAGGTCACGATTAAGGTCTTTTGGACGCTGTTGTGTAAGTACCCAATCCAATGTCTTTTGATAAATCAGAATTTTGGCTTGAGCGCTGCTTACCCCCTCAAACATTTGGTCTGTGATTTGACCATCCCGATGCATTGCTGCTAAAAGATACAGTAACAGAGGTTCTTTTGCTAACTGCTGTACTCGTTCTGGACAGCTTTGGGCTTGCAAAAAATCTTGAAAAGCTTTAGCTTTATCCTGACTAACCAAATTTCCCCATTTACTCAGCCATTGCTGCTGGAGTTGGTCATCCATCAGGGAAATTTCTACCCGCTCTAAATTTGGGGGTATAAATCGTTCAATCCCCTGTAAAGCTGACTCTCTGCCAGTGACTAAAAACCGATGCCCCAGTTGGGGATTCTGTTGACAGCTAACTTGAAAGTATCCCACCTGTTTGAGAAATTCTTCAATCCCTTTGGTGGTTCTGCCCTCCATCCGCAATTCATCGAAACCATCTAGTAAAAAGAAAAACCGAGTATTGGGGTCAGTTAACCAGCCGTCGTCACTTTCAGCAAAATCTGCATTGACAGCAGCGCGGAGAGTTTTCTTAATATCCGCGTCAAAAGCATGAATATCCCGCAATCGAATTAATAGAGGTGTCCAAATTGGATGCAAGTGCTGGCGCACCCAATCAGCAAACATTCGACAAAAGACACTCTTACCACGTCCTGGTCCCCCTTGTATAAACATCATCTGACCGTTTTTATCAGGGTTTGTCAGCTGGTCTTTTGCGCAACTCTCTAAATCAACTGAGGTAGTCTGTTCGTTAACTTTCCCATTGCTATCTACCAACTGAGCTTTTAGGGGGACATAAATATCAGGAATTTTAAACTCTTCACCTATAACCTTCCACCGTTCAAGTAGCACTGGGTTACTGGAATCGGGTGATATCTGCTCCTCAAGGTAAGATTCAATACTGCTGTATTTTTTGGTGACTCTTGTTTCTTGTGCTGCGGCTGTCGTCAAGCTTAGACGCTTGACAAAATTTTCTGGCTCGTATTTTAGGAGTGATTCTACACATTCATGGGTTCTCCACGCTACCCATCCTGTTACGATTGAAGCTGTGTAATTGTCCACAATTGGAGCAGTTTTATGCGCGTTAATTCTGACTTCTTGTTGCAGGTAAGTAGATAGTTGCTGATTTAAGGCTTGTCCTAACTTTGATTCGGGAAAATAGGTTAATGCCTGCTCAGCTAAATCCTTATCTAATTGAAATTCTCCTAATTGGTCAAGTTGCTGCTTAACCTCTTGACTTGATAACCCGTCATCAATTATTTGTTGTAATTTTTGTCGTAACCAGTCATTTGTTTGAACTAAGGCATCAAAGCTTTGTACGTAAGCAAGAGGAAAGGCGATCGCCACCCATTGTTCTAAACTTGGCTCATTGCTACGAATTAAATTTAGTCCTTTGCGGGTAATTCCGACTAATCCTAAAGTAGCGGCTACCACTGGTGCTGCTGGAACGCTTGCAAGCAAACCAAGCGCAATCATAAATTCCAAAGCAGCTTTATAAACTTCTGCCCCAGACTCCGCCATGTCTCCAGGCGTTCCTAATTCTTGGGGGTTTATCTGTTGCCAAAACTGTTGCCAAAACCGCTTAAGCTTGTTCACTGCAAAAGTTCCTTTGTTGTGACGCTCTCACTGTTGATACCAGTGAAACTCTCAACTTTCAATGATAAACTTAGCTTGCCGAACAAACCCCCAGTCAGTACGTACAATTCTGGTTATCCAAGTACATAAGCTGATCTTCACGCAAAAACCGCAGCCAGTAAAAATAGGCAGTCCACCAAAATCGTACTCAAAACCGCTCCACTAAAAGCATACCAGTGCCGCTGCTTCCCAGATAAAGACAAAAGCCCCACCGATAACAAGACTATGGCGAGAGTTAGCGCCCAAGCTTGTCCCCAAGGCGTTTGGACTTGTGCCAAAGCACTTTGTAAAATTGGTGTTGCCTCCAATGTTGATTCTACTCGCACGATTTGCCGCCAATAAGGGATTAAATCTACCAAGTAGAAATACACATCGGTTAACACTGTACCGAATAATGAACCGAAATAAAACCAGTTACCGATTTTGCCCCAGTTCCGACTGAGACACCACAACGCAAACGGTAAACCTATACACTCAACGGGTAAATGCCATAACGGTTCCCAGCGCAACCAGCCCCAATAAATTGAGCCTGCAAGCCAACTCCAACTGAATCCTAAAAGCAAATCTCCCCAAACATACGTAGAGGAATGCGACATTAATTTAAAACTTAACCATATCCAACCTGCTGTTAAAGCTAAACTCAGCCACGGAAGCGATCGCACGAGTGGCGCTTCAATAAACACAGGCACAGAAACCAGAAACACAGCCGCCGCAAAGACTAACCACGCTGGTTGGAGGGCAACTTTCCATAACAAACCAACATTAGCGCTTTTCGTTGGCTGAGTTCGCTGAATCGTAGTAGTAGAAGCAACGTAAGAGGACAAAGTATTGTTAACCAATGTTTTTAATATTTGTTACTTATCTTTATGTTATTTAAGATATCACAATATATATCCCCTAGGGGGGCATTTTATACTAGCTTAATCCAAGAATTAAGAATGTGTTAATGTTGTGGGCATTTCATTTGAGATGCTTACAGTTCACGTGCCACCCGGAAAGACCAACAAAAAGAGTGTAAATTTGGATAATTCAGTACAATAACGCAGGTATATTCAGAGTTCTAGTCATGACGACAATATTAGAAGTGAGTAGTACACAGTGTTACGGGTTGCTTTATGGTGTATGGGGACAACTGGCACAAGTCGGGGTAACCGAAAATCCTCCAGCTGGTGGTGAAGTCAACCTGATACAAACATTCATTCAGGCATTTATCCTAGGGATTGTCCAAGGGATAACAGAATTTCTCCCCATCAGCAGCACTGCCCATTTGCAGGTGTTTACTAAAGCATTTGGCTGGGAACTCCTGGGACAAAAATCCTTTGTGGCGACGATTCAATTCGGCAGCGTGATTGCCGTGTTCCTATATTTTTGGAAAGATATCACTCAGATTTTGACTGGAGGCTGGGCGGCTTTTCAGCAAAAAGACTGGCGGCGAGACGAATGGCAATTACTAGTGGGCATAGCAGTGGGAACCTTGCCAGCTTTGGTGGGGGGGTTTCTGCTGAAGAAGGCACTTAATGACGAAAACTCGGTGATTAACAGTATGACTACCATTGCCATCGATTCAATTGTGATGGCAATTTTATTAGGTGTGGCGGAAAAAGTTGGCAAGCGCAAGCGGGACTTTCGAGACTTGAAGATTCGAGATGGACTACTGATTGGGCTAGGTCAAATGCTGGCTTTAGCGCCTGGTGTATCACGTTCTGGCTCAACTTTAACAACTGCCTTGTTTTTGGGACTCAAAAGGGAGACAGCAGCGAGATTTTCGTTTTTGTTGGGCATTCCAACATTAACAATCGCCACTTTATATGAATTCTTCAAAGAGGCGTTAGGCAAGATTGACTTGGTGGTAGTGAGCGTCGGGGTACTTTCAGCGTTTATATTTTCTTATATATCCATCGCCTGGTTGTTGCGATATCTTCAAACCCATAACAATTTCGTCTTTGTCTGGTATCGCTTGGCTTTTGGGGCTGCAATTCTAGGTGCGGTCGCAACAGGGCTATTGAATAATACTTGATGAAATTTCTGGCAATAATCAGGTTTATAATGATTTAAAACCGCCAATATACGCATATATACGTAGACTTAATCAGTGTGCATCTGTTCATACTCCCTTACTCCCAAGCGCTGCCTAAACGGTAATCTTCACAGCACCGCTCATGAGTAGCCCCGATTCACTCTGGCGATCGAACTAACTCCACTACACTCTCGATCACTGCATTTGCCGAAATTGGTTTGGCAATGTGTCGTTGGAAACCCGCGTTTATCGCCTGCTGTTGATCCAATTCTCCGGCATAGGCAGTTAGGGCGATCGCCGGAACACGTCCTCCTCGTTCGGGTGGCAGCATTCGGATTTGACGCATGAGCATGTAGCCATCGATTTCTGGCATACCGATATCGCTGACCACAATATTAGGAATCGATTGTGAAAAAGCTTGTAGGGCATGAGAACCAGAGGAGACAGCTGTGACGCTGGCGTTTTCTTGCTTTAAGACAAAAGCAATCAACTCCCGCGAGTCTGGATCATCGTCTACGACTAAAACCTGAATGCCACTCAAATCACACACTGGTTGTGGTAATTGCTTGATTTGGGGCATCTCAACAGACTTGGGAGCCAGAGGAATCTCTACAGTAAAGGTAGCTCCTTGTCCTTCGCCAAGACTGTTGGCAAACACCTTTCCACCATGCATCTCAACAATTTGACGCACGATCGCTAGTCCTAACCCTAAACCGCCAAATTTGCGCGTCGTGGAGCCGTCTTCTTGCTGGAAACGGTCAAACACATACGGCAGAAACTCAGCCCGAATGCCTTTACCCGTGTCTGTGACTTGAATTTGGGCATTGGTGCCAACGGGTGTTAAATTAACTTCAATTTGTCCACCTGGCGGGGTGAATTTAACAGCGTTGGATAAGAGATTCCACACGATTTGCTGTAATCGAGTCGCATCGCCGATAACGCTTACTGCTGGGGTAATTTTTGTTTGAATTTGTAGGGACTTGGCATCGGCGGCTAATCGAACGGTTTCGATCGCTCCAGAAATGACGTTACCGAGATCGACGGGTATGGCATTTAACACCAATTTACCGCTCAGAATCCGAGAGACATCAAGGAGATCGTCAATCAGTTGCACCTGTAACTTGGCGTTGCGCTCGATTGTGGCGAGGGCTTCGGTTGTTTTTGCGGCGTTGAGTTTGCCAGTTTGCAATAACCTCGACCAGCCAAGAATCGGATTGAGGGGGGAACGTAATTCGTGAGACAGCACGGCGAGAAATTCATCTTTAATCCGGTTCAAGCGTTCGGCTTCTGATCGGGCTGCTTGTTCGCGCTGGAGCAATTGTTCTCGTTCTTGCTCAGTTTGTTTGCGATCAGTGATGTCGCGAGCAATGGCGTAAAGAACATTTTCTTGGGGCACGCAAACAACGTTCCAGGAAATCCATCGATAGGAACCGCCTTTCGTGCGGAAGCGGTTTTCAAAATCAATCGTTTGCTGTCCCCGTGCCAGTTTTTGTCCTTGAGTTAGTGTTGTCGCTTGATCATCAGGATGCACAAATGCAAGATAGGGCTGTGTCGTCAGTTCCGTTTGGGTGAAACCAAGGGTTTTTTCCCAAGCTGGATTAACTTGTGTAAAGTAGCCGTTGAAGTTGCCGATCGCCAGCATATCTAAGGACAAGTTGAACAAGCGATCGCGTTCTTGCCTAAGCTGCTTTTGTTTACTCAGATCCAGGACAAAGGCCATGACTTCCTGGTTTATATTAAAGGGTTCTTGGACTAAAGCGGCAGCAATTAAAATGGGAATTCGCCGACCATCCTTGTGCAGATAGACTTTTTCGTAAGGCGCACAAACACCCTGTCTACTCAATTGTTCAACTGCTTTTGCATCCAACGCTGCAAATTCTGGGGGGGTCAATTTATCCCATTGTACTTGCCCAGAGTGCACCTCTTCTGGGGTGTACCCAACTAAGTTTAAGAAATAGTCATTGGCGTAGTGCAGGTTACCAAAACAATCCCCAAACACGACCCCAAACAAATTTGATTCGACCAATCGCCGGAACCGCCGCTCACTCTCTCGCAAGGCGATCTCTGCTTGTTTGCGAGCGGTGATGTCCATTGACATACCCATCATGCGCAGGGGGTTTCCGACTGAGTCATAAACCACCTGACCTCGTATTAGTACCCAGTGAGTGCTGCCATCTGTCCAGATATTGCGGTACTCCACATCGTAGTCGGTGCGGTTGACAATTGACTCTTGAATTGCCGCTTGCACCCAAGCTAGATCATCAGGATGAATCCGCTCCATCAAAGTCTGAAGCGAAAAATCACCATCAATTGATAGCCCAAAGTTCATTTTGCACTGGTCAGAGGTAGACAAAATATTTGTCTTCAAATCGAGTTGCCAGGAACCAAGTCTACTCGTTTTTAGCGCCAGCTTCAGCTGTTGTTCCCTTTCTCGCAGCGCCGCTTCTGCTTCTTTGTGCTCAGTAATCTCAGCAGACAAGATCGCAATGGCATCAGGAATCGGGTAAACGCGATTTTCAAACCAGCGATTCCACGCGGGATAGTAATACTCAAATTGCTGGCGCGTTTGTTCACTCATCGCTCGCTCAAGTCGCTGATCAAGCTCAGTTCCTACTAAGTGCTGCTCATTTTTCTGCTGCTGCACCCGGACAAACTCTGTAACATCCTCGGTTCTATGGATGATGTGCGTAATCTCACCATTTGCGTCGAAGACGGGCGAATTGACTGCAGTCCAATACCGTTCCTTAAATCCGCCGCCAACTGACGAGGGACGGCGAATGTCATACTTCTGTACCGCCATCGTCTGGGGCTTTCGATCCTTCAGCAGGCTTTCTAATGAGGCACGCAAATTCTGCACTCCTGTCGCATCCGGATCGTCTGGATTATCAGGATAGGCATCGAATATCATGCGATCGAGAATCTCTTCTCGTTTTCTCATGGTTGCCTGCAAGTAAGCATCGCTCGCTGCCACAATCACAAAATCGGGTGTCAATACTAAATATAATCCCGGTATCGCTTCAAATATCGTTTGAAAATTAAGCATTAGTACCGTTGTCAACCCCTTGCAGCCAGTAAAAATCTCCTCTGACTCACATTTTTTAAACGTGAGTCACTGTTCCCTCTTCTTTCTTTCGTGTTTCCTGTGAACTACTACAGGTCAGCTAGCTGTTTTGGATCAAGCATTTTTCTACCCAAAACCATAAAACAAAGTGAATAACACACCTTATATAGTAATTCTATCTGAGTTATGAGAATTACTTGTACTTTCATTGTCCAAAAATTGACTTTTCTAAGAGTTATTCACTTTTGCCCTGATAATGCTACTTGAAGTTTTCCACAAGCTTTTTCAATCGCATCTATACTCCCAGGATTTACAAGTCCGTAGTAGTCGAACTCATAGACTCGATTATTTTTCGTTGCTTGGAGTTGATTCCAAAAAGATTCTGATTTAAAAGATTTTAATAATCCAGGTTGAGGACTAACAACAATTAATACTTCTGGATTTGCTTCCAAAACTTTTTCAGCAGAAAGGGTCACATAACCAGGTACTGAAAATTTACCTTGTAAATCTGCTGATACATTTTTGGCTTGAAATTTATCTAACAAATTTCCTGCCCAACTTTTTCTGCTTGGTGACAAAATTGGTTGACGGCTAACCAGCACTAATGTGGAAGGATTCTGAGTCGCTTTGTCAGGTAAAAAAGTTTGATAGCGATTCAATAGGGGTGTTGGATCAGCATTAACTATTGTTGCCAAAGTTTTGGTTAAATATTGTAATTTTTCCCAACTATCAACCTTAGTCAGTAAAGTTGTTATACCCAGTTGTTTGAGTTTGTCGGTAATCGGATTAGAAAAACCTTCAGCGCCAATAACCAAATCTGGTTTCAGTGCGACGATTTTCTCTAAATTTGGTGGTGTTTGCTCCTGACTCACACGCGGAATCTCTTTAAATCGTGAGTCATTTTTGAATAAATTGCTACCACTGATACCGACTAATTTTGTGCTATCAAGTTGCTCAACAATATCAGATGATAGAGATGAGAGGGTAACAATTCTTTTAGCTGACTGTTGGGTTTGCTGCGATGTAGAGGTAGTACTAGTGGTTGCACTTGTACAAGCAAAAGTGACCAAACTTAACCACACTATTAATCCAAATAGTATAACACGACGTTGCATAATTATCCGATAATTTTTATTCATTATTAGATGCGGCTTCGTATTCCTCATCAATAGCAGCCAAGGAGCAAATTTGCAAACCAACTGGTGTTTCCAAGACAGCAACTTTTATACCCAAAACATCAGCCAAATGTTCAGGCGTCAAAACTATCCTTGGTTCTCCGACTGCCCAAATTTTACCTTGGGACAACAATGCAATGCGAGAGCTATACCTTGCTGCCAAATTCACATCATGCAACACTGTGATAATGGATAACTTTTGTTCTTTGTTGAGTTGTTTGAGCAGTTCCAGTAACTGCAACTGGTAGCGGATATCTAAATAAGTGGTTGGTTCATCTAATAGCAGAACTTGCGGATCTTGAGCTAAGGCTAACGCCAAAAAAGCTCTTTGTCGTTCACCACCGGATAATTGTTCGACAGGGCGATCGCACAAAGATTTCATCCTAGTTAATTCTAAAGCTTTCTCAACTTTATCTCTATCCTGTGCGTTTAATTCCCATTGCCACCAAGGTTGATGGGGTGTGCGCCCTAAAGAAACCAACTGTCGCACCGTCAACCCTGCAGGTATCGTTTGCTGTTGTGGTAATAACGCCAGTTTTTGAGCGACAGCAGTAGCCTTTTGCGTGTGAATAACTTTCCCATCCAGCAGTACAGCGCCTGTTTGGGGTTTGAGCAGGCGACTCATGAGTTTTAGGAGGGTGGATTTTCCGGAACCATTCGCACCGACTAGACTCAGCCATTCTCCTGCTTGGAGTGCGAGAGTGATTTCTTGGACAATCGGTTTATTATCGTATCCACCACTGAGATTGTTTGTTTCTAATGGCATTCTATTACGCCAATCCGTTACATAAGAGCTTCTCACCCCACCGCAAAGTCTGTGTACTGTCGCACATGAGGTGCATGATATGCTAGCACAATGTCCTGCTTCGGAACTCCTCGCGCTACAAGCTGATCTGCAATTGCATCCTCTGTTCCGTCATGCTGCACCCAAATTTTTCCATCCTTAATATCCACATGCAGCACACAACCATAGATCCGAGTGCTACTATTTTTCCAACCTACATTCACAAGCTGATAGCGATACGCCTTTGGCATCTGCGCTTTGCGCAATCGCTCGTCGTGTCAAATATCGTCTCGCTTTCTATCGGATCATTGGGCGAGCGCAGTTTCGCCCGTTCACTCAGCAATTCCTGAATATATTGACGATATAAACTTACTTTATCCATTGTGCAATCTTCTTGTTCTGTGTAACGTATCACAGCCAAAAAGCACCGCACGACCACAGCGATAAATTATGGATATGTTTGAACCTCCGTTAAGCAAGCTAACGTTCTCGTTCAGCGCCAGCACGTAACTTTTACAACTGCATCAGTGTCTTTCTTCAGTTCGGTGCAACGGGGTTGTTGGGTGGTACTACCTGTTCAATAAATTCACTGATGCTTTCGTCTACATTTGCGGGATAGGTAAAGCCAAGTTGCTCTGCTGTTTCTTGTGCCAATTGTCGAAACAATTGCATTGTTCCATACAGAGCATCTCGACTGTCTGCATAGTCAAAGTGAGCAAAGGTTTGATGTAGAGCTTTCCAGATGTTAGTATCCACCCATTTCTTAAGGTGCTTTCCCATGTAGTGCGTATTGTAGTTCCAACCGTAATGGGCTTGTTTATGCCACTCTATGATCTGCAAGAGCAATTCCTTTGTTGACCAGTCCCGAAACTTGACTAACCATAACTCTTCTCGCTTGAGATACTTAGCTACGTGATAGGCTTCAAACCAGAACTCATTGACGAGATTGATAAATTCCTGCTCAGTGATTGGCTGTTGTGCCTTTTGTTCAGAGCATTTCAGGTTAGCAGTGATACCATCTTTGTCTAAGACAATTCTGCTCTGTGTATCCCATTCAAGTTTTGATAACAATGAGACGGTATGAAAGGCAAAATCCACTTTGACTCCCCCCTCATAAATGGCGAGACGTGTTGGTACGATGTCCTCTGCTATCTCGTTGTCCTCTGCTATCTCGTACTGTTCCGGAATGTAAACCCATAGCTGACCAAAGTGAAACAACCATTTATCATCCTGAAGGTAGGACTGGTAGCTTGTGGCAAAGACTGCAACATCGAAATCAGCCAATTCATCAACAGGTTCGTTCTGTGCGCGCGAACCAACTAGAATTATGGCGCGTATCGATTCTTCGCCTTCTGCCCATTGGATAATTCGGTTGAAAATCTCACTCGCCTTGGTCATTAGTTTGATGACAAAATTGTGTTGTCAATCATACTACAACGGCAGTGTTACGCTGCTGAGCGCAACAAACGAGTAAAACCTTCTTGCTCAAAGTGTTTATCAGTTGTTAATGCCTCCATAATTCCTTGCCTACGCATCAACACAAAGCTTACAGCATCACATAACGAGTAGGTTTTATCCTGCCTTGCTAACAATAAATCCATTGCTTCTCGATGCAGCGGCTCATCAACCCACACAATCTGAACATTTGAATTGCTGAGCAGTTCAAGGGTGTATGATAGCACGGTTGAACGCGAGAATCCTCGAACCAATGCTAGAGCTATTAATTCAGCTAGAACATAGTTGTGTGTCAGCAGAGTTCTGGTTGTAGTAGCAATCAGTTCAACTGCCCTTTTGTGTTGTGGTTCATCTTTATGGAGAAAGCAGAGCAATCCTGAGGTATCAAGCAGCATGATTCATATTCCAATGCTCAAAAGTCATTGGCATAAGCTCTTGCCAGATCAGCATCAATGCCTTCGTTATCTATACCTGTGGCATAGCCTAAGCTAATTGCACCTGCATAATGAAGTAGCCGTTGACGTGCTTCTTCTCGCTGAAGTTCAGTCTGTGAATGAGAACTAGCCAGAGAGCCATGCTGCTGATTAAGAGATGTAATAACCCATTCTGCTACCGAAAGTCCGACAGCACTAGCCTGTTGCTGCAAAACTGCATAGACCTCATCACTTAGTTCTAATGTCAGCAATTGGCTCATGGAAATAGACGATTTTAACTAACGCTAAGGCAATTATAGCTTTGCTCCACAGATACTTTCAATTAATGGTGATAGATTTGAACACACTACTTTTATAAACATCCATCATTAAGAATGGAGTTCTAAAATTGTACTGCATATATATCGCACTCGCGCAGAATAACTCATGAAACTAACTGGTCAGCAATACAAACAATTCACACAAGCTCTACTTGAGGCATTTCCAGAACAGCAAAGACTTGCTGAAGTCGTAAGATTCCAGTTTGGAAAAAACCTAAATGTAATCGCAATGGGCAATGACTTACAAGCAATTGTCTTTAGATTAATTCAAGCGGCAGAAGCTGAGGGATGGGTTGATAAACTGATTGCAGGTGCTCGTGAGTCAAATCCTGGAAACTCAGCATTATTTGTCTTTGCTCAGGAGTTCAATCTTGCGACTCCTATGCCACCACAGCTATCAGCAAGAGGCGCATTAGAGAAAATTATTAAGAAAACGAATCGTTTTCTAAACGTGAATAAATGGCGAGAAAATTTAGCCGAAATTGAAGGGCGAGTCTGCCGCGTAGAAATTATTAATAACAATAATACTAAAGAATTTGGAACAGGTTTTTTGATTGCACCAAATGTGGTGATGACCAATTACCATGTCATCGAATCTGTGGATTCAGGACAAGCAAATACCAGCAATGTTATTCTGCGTTTTGACTATAAACAATTAGCGGATGGCAATATTATCAACAAAGGTACAGAGTATCGCTTAGTAGAGGATGACTGGCTGATTGATAAAAGTCCTTACACCAAAAATACTTTACCAACACCTGACGAATTAGATTATGCTTTGCTTCGGGTAGATGGAGTTCCTGGAGAAGAAGCGATCGCGAAAAACTCTGATCCAAAAGCTCCACAGCGAGGATGGATTTCGTTACCTACCCAAGCTTATGAATTTTTGCCTGAGACACCATTATTAATAGTGCAACATCCAAAAGCCGAGCCATTAAAATTGGCGTTTGACACAGATGCTATTATTAACATCAACGAAAATGGCACAACTGTTAAATATAAAACGAATACTCAGCCTGGTTCCTCTGGTTCTCCATGCTTTGACATTAACTGGAATTTAGTAGCGTTGCATCATAGCGGTGATCCTGACTGGAGAAATCCAACTTATAACGCGGGAACACCGTTCAGTGCTATTTGTTCACGTTTAGAGAAGCAAGGTTTTTTGGCTGATTTACTAAGTGGTAAAGCAATATGGTGAATATTTCTTTATGTTCACTGACTTGGAACCTATCCGAAAACTGTCATGCTGAATGGAGCGAAGCGGAATGAAGCATCTCGGATTATTGTCTCGTTCCTTGTCTCTGGCAAGGAATGCAGCAATGGAGGCGGAGCCTCCTTTTGATACTAGAGGCACCATTCCAGGCTTCAGCCAGGGAACGAGAGTGACGCTTTGCATTCTCGTCCGCCTGGGATTTAAATCCCAGTCTCATAACAAAAGTCGTCTAAAGACGACTGCATAAGCTTTGAAGTCTACTTTAGTAGACTTAGGCTATGAGCCTCGGAATTAATTCCGAGGCGGTCAAAATGGGCCAGAAGCAGCAAAATTTTATTTTTTCTAACTATGGAGTAGCCGTTAATGCGTTTGCCTGGAGAAACAATCAGGAAAATAAGAGAAGCACTCAAATCTGCCTTTCCGAACCGCGACGAACTGGTGATGATGCTACACATGGAACTTGATATACCCGAATCAGAAGTTCCTAATAATTCCAACTATAATTTAGTGGTTTTCAACTTAATACAGCAGCTTGACAGCCAAAATCGTATACCAGAATTAATTCACGGAGCATTGAATGAACGACCTGGTAATCCTGATGTGCAGAAAATCGCTCAAGAAATTAACGCTATCTATTCCAACCTTAGCAACGAATCACTTTTAAAATCCTTTGAATTTGATGTGGTAACGGTAAATGCTCAAGGTTGGAAAATTAGCCGCAAAAGATGTCGAGCACAATACTTTACGGAAGACTTAGGAAACGGTGTCACCCTCGAAATGGTCGCGATTCCTGGCGGCACGTATATGATGGGCGCACCTAAAAATGAGCAAGGTAGTAGAGATAGCGAACGTCCCCAACACCAAGTCACAGTTCAACCCTTCTTTATGGGTAAATATCCCGTGACTCAAGCGCAGTGGAGAGCCGTAGCGGCTTTACCTCAAGTCAACAAAGAACTAGACCCAAATCCGTCTTACTTTAAAGGAGATGACCGACCAGTAGAGCAAATTTCTTGGTATGATGCATTGGAATTTTGTGCTAGACTTAATTTTAGAATCAATTTCACAGCGGGAAGGGATTATCGGTTACCCCGCGAAGCGGAGTGGGAATATGCTTGTCGTGCAGGTACAACAACACCCTTTTACTTTGGTGAGACGATAACGACTGATTTGGCAAATTACAATGGTAACTACACTTACGGTAATGCTCCCAAGGGACAATTTTGTCGAGAAGAAACGACAACCGTAGGAAGTTTTCCACCAAACGCCTTTGGTTTATACGACATGCATGGCAACGTCTGGGAATGGTGTGCTGATACTTGGCATCCGAACTATGAAGCAGCACCCAAAGATGGTAGTGTCTGGTTGGATAATAATGATAATCGCTTGCTGCGGGGTGGTTCTTGGGCCTTCAATCCCGAGAACTGCCGTTCGGCGTTTCGCAACGGCCTCGATGCGGGCGGCAGGGACTTCCTCAACGGTTTCCGCGTTGCGTGTTCTGCTGCTTGGAGTCAGTAGCCCTTTATACTTTTGTCCTTTTACCCTTTCCTCTTTTTTCTGTGTAAGCGGAGCGGAGCGGATCGAGATAAATTTTTTTCCGGAAGGCAGAAAGTGTCTAAAAATCAAACTATCTTCTTTATCTTAATTCTAAAATATCAAAAACACAAATTTTAATAAGATATGACAACGGGAGCATCCCAATGCAGGCAAAAACATGTTTGTCATTGCGAATGAAGCGAAGCGGAATGAAGCAATCGCTAAGTCTAGACTTAGCGATTGCTTCGCTCCATTTCATTACGTATGCCCTTCGGGCACGCTGCGCTAACGCAATGACAAACAGAGGTATTTTTGCTAAATTGGGATGCTCCTGTTTTAAGAAAATATGACAACAGCAATCACAGCAGCCCTGAAATTGTGATCAATCAGAAAGTTCATGCCCTTGACTCAAGTTTGGCTTTTGCTGCCTGAAGTTTTGCTCGGATAGCTTCTGTACCTGGTTTCGGGGGCTTTGCAGCAATGTGGGCAAATAACTCACGATTTTGTTCTTCCCAGTACTGCCGGAGTTGTTCCGCTTCCTGGAGAATGGTTTGATATTCTGCTTCAACTTCAGCACGATGTGTCTTAATGTAAGACAGAGCAGCATTCACTTGCTCATCTGTCAGGCTGAGCATGGCACGAATAAACTTTGGCGGATATTGAGCGCTCACGTAATCCATCACGTCATACAGAGTGATACGAGTGCCTGCGATCGTCAGTCCGCGCTCTGTCCGAATAATAATTGCCTGCCCATTGGATACTGGAGTCATACCCATAGCCTTGTAGAAGTCGTCTCCATCATATCTCACGAAGAAATCAACTCTATAGCAATCCTAAATCATTTGTAAAATTCTCTCTTCTCTCTTTTCTTGGCGTTCTTGGCACGGCAGGTGCTACAACGGGGGGAACCCCCGCAACGCACTGCCTCGTCTTGGCGGTTCGATATTTTTATAGCTGTTGCCACAAAGGTTAGGACACTGCATCTTTAAGGACGGACTCGATCGCTTGCCGTAGACAAGCAAAGCTAGATAAGCATTTGCGAATCCGACTTTTGAGCCAAGCCCAACACTTCTCAA
>NZ_JABXYX010000344.1 GCF_017982655.1 Brasilonema sp. CT11
CGCGTGCAAAACGCTCTAGCAACTCAGAGCGACTGATACCTAATTCTTTAGCTCTAATATCAAGCGCTTCTTGTGCTTCTTTAGTTAGTGCTACCGTCGTTCTGACTTTTGGCTGGTCATATAAATCACCAATCCCTTTGGAGCTTCTTTGTCCTTTCTTTGGCATACAAGCAATGACTATTATATTTAAAACCATACTATTGCATAATACCTATATTTTCCAATTAGCCATTGCATAATACCGCTTGACAAGCCATATCGATTTAAGAGTAATATAATACAAGCTCCGTTTTTTTTGGTTGCGTTGGTTGCGCTGCAAGTGACTTCTCTTGTTTTGACTTGCCGACCCGCGCAAAACGCCCTTTTTGTCTATAATGTAGCTTCTTCCATAGACGAAGTTTACATTGTCGAATAATTGCAAAAGTCTTAAGCCAATTGCAGCGAATTCACTATATGTCAGCATTTTAAGTTTTTAATTTAAAATGCCCTACAGAAACGATGCTCCGACTTTTCGCAAAAATCGCATAAGAGCGAAAATGCGATAGCCCAAAGGGCTGACGCGATCGCGTATCGCCCCCCCGACTTTTCACCATACTTCGACCTTGAGCGAATGTGCGATGGATAATCCCTCATTCTTGAGCGTTGGTGATTAATTGTTAATGGTTAATTACAATTAACCATTAACAACCTTACAGATCTAATAAGTATTTAACCGGACATGCTATGGTTGTCGGCTTGAGCGTAGCAGCTATTCTTCTTAATGGTGACGGTGATGGTGACGGTGATGGTGATGCTCTTGAGACATCTCTTCTGAACCGTGTAAACGGTTATGAACTACGCGATGGATTGCGTTATCAACCATTAAATCAACTTCAGTTTCTATCATTGGCTCAATAGAGCGACCACCAGGAACATGAGAAAGGATGCCGTGAATAATTCCATTCGCAACTTTGTTTGCTGCCGTATCAATTACAGCATCAATACCAAACTCAGCAATTTGTTTAACTTTATTGTGCTTAGACATGATTTTTCCTCTCCGTTTATAGAATTTAGAGATTTATCAGAAAAACACTTGCAACACTTAACACAAACTCATTATTTAACAAATGCTAGGTATTTATTCCATTCGCTCAACCTTCTCATATATGATTTCTGACTGACATTTTAAGACTACAATCTCCCATGTTGTGTTTCCAGAAAAATCTCAAAAATTCAACTGTCTCCTGACCTGCAGGCGGTCGCCACAACCAATCAAAGCGCCAAACAAGCCAAGATTTGACATCTCCCCTGGTTGGAAACACAGGAGAGATGTCAACAATCCTTCAATTCTTTTTACTACATGCCATTAGTACATTTGCTCATTATTACTTTCTGTGTTTTGAATACTGGCTCTCGAAAGCTTTCCAAAGTGCCATTAGAAGAACTGATAAGCCACTACTGCTTTGGCTTTGGTTTTGGTTTCGGCATATCCAAAGGTGCGGAACTTGCCCTTGGCTTGAAGTCATCTCTGGGCTTAAACGGTGGATTGCCACTTCTTGGTGGTCTGCTAGTTCTACCAGCAGCAATATCCGCTGCTTTCTTTTCTGCCATTGCCGTAGCTTTATCGTCCTTGCTCACTTTCAGGAATTTGGGTGGTTTCTCCAATGGTACTCCTAGCAGTGAGTCAAATTCAAATGCATTGCGCGATGGTTGAAACCTTGCTTTAATTTGAACAAAGACTGGTTTACCCTGTTCTTCTTTTGTTGCTTTTGGGTTAAACCGGAACGGTGGAACTGGTGCATCCCTCCAAAATAGTGGCAGGTGAGATGCTTTCATGAATTTCACCTTTTTCGCTGGTTCTGATTGCTTGACGTGTTCAAGCCGTTCTTTAGTAAAATTTCGGAAAATTGAGATACATGGAGTTCGGCACACAGGAATGAACTGCCACAAGCCACAGAGTTTAAATTCCAGGTCTTGAAGTTCTTTTGATGCCCCGTCTTCCTCTCGCCCTTTGTCGAAACCAACGAGCTGAAAACCGACGTTGGGTTGCTGGTCCCTGGAAGGGAAGTG
>NZ_JABXYX010000018.1 GCF_017982655.1 Brasilonema sp. CT11
TTACCCAACTGCGTCAAAAGTTAGCTGAAGTTTTGGAAACTATCACCCCAGATATCATTGCTTCCCTCACCTCTTACGAATTTATTCTTGAAGCTTTATTTAGCGCAGCTTCATAAAGAATTGGTATGAATTAACTTTTCCGTTCCAACTGGATATGAGATCATGCCACGCATCTTTGACAATATAGATTTGCAACTGCTACCGATTTTGCGAGAGACGCTGAAAATCTCTACCCATGCGGATTTTTGCGTTGGCTACTTCAATCTTAGAGGTTGGCGGAAGATAGATGATTTAATTGAACAGTATGTTGGCAGCGAAAAGGCTTGTTGCCGTTTGTTGATTGGGATGCAAAGTCACGAGAGTGATGAAGTCCGTGCAGCTTTTACGCTTGGGACTGGTGACGGGCGTATTGATAACAGTGCCATCGTTCGCTTCAAAAAACGTATGGCATCTGAATTTCGCAAGCAGTTGACTATTGGTGCACCTACCAATCACGATGAAGCGGGGTTGCGGCGGTTAAGTCATCAGCTAAAAACAAAGAAACTAATTATTAAATTGTTTCTGCGTCACCCCCTCCACGCCAAGTTATACCTAGTGCATCGGAATGACCCCAATACTCCTTGTGTAGGATTTTTAGGTAGCAGTAACTTGACTCTGCCGGGACTCGCGAAACAAGGGGAATTGAATGTTGATATTTTAGACCACGATGCCTGCAACAAGCTGCAACAATGGTTTGATGACCGCTGGAAAGATTACGGTTGTGTAGATATTTCTCAAGAACTGGCAGAAATCATTGATGAGAGTTGGGCGAGGGAAGAATTAATCCCGCCTTACCACATCTACCTAAAGATTGTTTATCATCTATCCCATGAAGCAATAGCTGGTTTATCTGAATTCCGCATACCCCGTGAATTTAATAATTTGTTTGAGTTCCAAAAAGCAGCGGTGCAGCTAGCAGCGCGTCATGTAACCAGACGTGGTGGTGTGTTAGTGGGGGATGTGGTTGGTTTGGGGAAAACTTTAGTGGGAACCGCCCTTGCCAAGATATTACAAGAAGATTGTTTTTTAGAAACGCTAATTATTTGCCCTAGAAACTTAGTGCAAATGTGGCAGGAATATGTAGATAACTATCGGCTATATGCCAAAGTCCTGCCAATTAGTAAAGTGCAGAGTCAGTTACCAGACTTACGCCGTTACCGGGTTGTGTTAATTGATGAAAGTCACAATTTACGTAACCGCGAAGGCAAACGTTATCGGGCGATCGCAGAGTATATTGAGAATAACGAAAGTAAATGTATTCTATTATCTGCTACTCCTTACAATAAAACCTATCTTGACCTTTCTTCCCAATTAAGATTATTTGTTCCAGAAGACCAAGATTTGGGGTTTCGACCAGAAGCTTTAATCAATGAATTAGGCGGTAGTTCGATAGGAGAACTAGAATTTATTAGAAGGCATCAATGTTCTGTACGTTCTTTAGCGGCTTTTGAAAAAAGCGAACATCCCGACGACTGGCGAGAGTTGATGAAACGCTACATGGTGCGGCGAACTCGCTCGTTTATTAAAGATAACTATGCCCACACTGATGAAACAGGACGAAAATATTTAGAATTTTCTGATGGAAGACGTTCTTATTTTCCAGACCGCATTCCTCGTACTATTAAGTTTACTTTAGAAGGTTCTGAAACTAACCTTTATTCTCGTCTTTATTCTGAGTCAATAGTAGAGATAATTAATCAACTCAATTTACCTCGTTATGGGTTAGGAAATTACGTAGTCACCAAACACAAACAACCACCCACTGATACTGAACAACGCCAGCTTAATGCATTATTTCGTGGTGGACGTAGGTTAATGGGATTTTCCCGTACCAATTTATTTAAACGTTTAGAAAGTAGTGGCTTTGCTTTTATCCAATCAATTGAACGCCACATTTTACGGAATTTTATTTATTTATATGCCCTAGAACAGGGACTTGATATTCCTATCGGTACTCAGGATGCTGAGTTATTAGACACAAGCAATAACGATGAAGATGCTGATTCGGTTGCAGCAACTGTGTTTGATACAGAAACCGAAGATGATGTTGATGACTCTTCTGTGCAAGAGGAAACAGAGACAGAAAGCTTAACAGAAAAAAGTTTTCGACAAAAAGCAGAGTCAATTTACACTGAATATGCAACCCGATATAAACGACGATTTAAGTGGTTGCGTTCTACACTATTTGATATTAAAAGATTAAAACGAGATTTATTGGCAGATGCCAAAGCGCTGATTCGTGTGTTGCAACACTGTGGCGAGTGGAATCCCAAAGAAGATGAAAAACTTGCCGCTTTGGTCGAACTACTAACAAAAACTCACCAGAACGATAAGGTGTTGATTTTTACACAATTTGCAGACACAGTACGCTACCTGGCAGATAATTTACAGGCAAGAAATATAACTCATGTGGCAGGGGTGACAGGTCAATCAAAAGACCCTACGGAACTGACGGGAAGGTTTAGTCCTGTGAGTAATGGCAAAGGTGATAAAGTAGCAACATCCAACGAATTACGTATCCTTATTGCCACTGATGTTCTCAGTGAAGGTCACAATTTGCAAGATTGTGCAATTATAATCAATTGGGATCTACCGTGGGCAATTATCCGCCTTATTCAACGGGCGGGACGGGTAGACCGGATTGGACAAAATGCAGAAAAAATTCTCTGTTATTCATTTTTACCAGATGAGGGAGTAGAACGCATTATTAATTTGCGCTTAAGACTCCGCCAGCGACTACAAGAAAATGCTGAGGTGGTAGGAACCGATGAAGTCTTTTTTGAAGACGATTCTACTCAGGTAATTCTCGACCTCTACAATGAAAAATCTGGGATTTTGGATGGCGAAGAGGACACGGAAGTAGATTTGACCTCAGAAGCATTTCAAATTTGGAAAAAAGCTACCGATGACAATCCAGCTTTGAAAAAGACGATTGAAGAAATGCCGAATGTGGTTTATTCTACCCGCCCCCATACTCCCCAACCAGTGCAACCAGAGGGGGTACTACTTTACATGAAAACCACCGAAGGTAATGACTCTTTGGTTTATGTTGACCGCAAAGGAAATAGTGTCACTCAGTCGCAATTAGCAGTTTTAAAAATGGCGGCGTGTGAGGAAACGACTCCCGCCATTCCCAGAGATGAACAGCATCACGAGTTAGTTAAAAAAGGTGCTGAATTGATTGCTGAAGAAGAAACAAATGCAGGCGGTCAGTTGGGAAGACCATCTGGTGCAAGGTTCCGCACTTATGAACGATTGAAAAGTTATGTTCAGGAAATGAAGGGGACGTTATTTGTTACTGAACAACTGCTAAAGGCGATTGATGATATTTATCGTTACCCGTTAAGACAGTCAGCGGTTGATACTTTAAATCGGCAATTAAGAAGCGGTATTAGTAATCAGCAATTGGCAGAGTTAGTAGTAGCCCTACGAATGGATGACCGTTTGTGTATTGTGAGTGAAGAGGTAGAGAAAAGAGAACCATCAATTATTTGTTCGCTGGGATTATTTCAGGAGTAATCACTTATGACACTATCAACTCAGTTATCTTCAAACCTTTCTCTAGAAAAGTTTTTAAAATTGCCAGAAACAAAACCAGATAGTGAGTATATCGACTCATGTCAATGAAAAAGTGTCACCATTGGTGGCAGAAATTGCCTAGAATCATAATCTGGTAATTATGGAGAAGTGTAAAGACGACAGAGAACAAGTAGCAAAATTGTTGTCAGGGTTTTAATTGTGCTGTCTCCAAGCTACAAGAGGTAGCAATCCAGTAACCATTAAATACTTAATTTTATTTCTTAAAAGGTAATAAATTTCTTTTTTCCGCCAGTAAATACGTAAACTATTTTAAAGCAAGTCTAGATTTACCTAAGTAATTTTCCCAGCTTCTCATTGCCTAACTGGTCAGGGTTTGAGGCAAAAGCTGTGATTTATTTGTGAGAGTGCATCAAAATTCTTTTTTATTCAATCAAATTTTAACCGGAAATTCCCTGACGTTCTCAGTATATAACCTTATACTTGCAGATTTTCAACCAAAAAATTTACAGTATAAATATTTAAGTAATTAGTATAATTAAAAACAACATTACAAGCAGAGCGAACGCTGCTTTGTAAAGTGATTACATTTTGAAGATTTAAAGAAATGGTTTTAGCCCCAGCCTGCAAGTCTGTTGGGGCGAGTTTGTCATGCTCGTTTGGATATACTGCGCCGGATTAAGAGGTATACTATGGTACTAAATTTTCAGAAAACACGGAATTTACTGTATAGCTTCCAATTTGAGGATTTGTTTATAGAGGAGTTAGGTTGGTCACAATCTACACGCAGAAAAGCTGTTCCATTGGAAATTGAGAACAAGATTTATCAATACAAGTGTATTGCTGAGAGTTCCGGTGTAGCTGTTTTTGAAGTTACCGCCGCTGATGGCGCAATTCCAGAAGCTAAAATTCGTGCTGCTATTCACAAAGAAATTACTGAAAGGACAGCTGAAAACCTATTAGTTTTTATTGATGAAAAACGCACTCGCAGTCTTTGGTATTGGGTAAAGCGGGAAGGAAATAAAAGCTATGTTCGTGACCATTTATATGTAAAAGGTCAACCAGGAGATTTATTTTTAAGTAAGCTTGGTTCTTTAGTGATTGATATCACTGAACTGGAAGATGATAGATTATCAGTTGTAGAAATTGCACATCGACTGCAAAAAGCTTTTGATGTTGAGCGAGTCACTAAACAATTTTATAAGGAATTTCAAGAGCAGCACAAGCAGTTTTTAGGCTATGTTAAAGGCATTAATAATACTCATGACCGACGTTGGTATACATCGGTGCTTCTCAATCGGATGATGTTTGTTTATTTTCTCCAACGCAAACGGTTTATTGATAACGGCGATTTTAATTATCTGCAAAATAAACTCAAAGAAAGTAAGCAACGAGGCGAAAACCAATTTTATAATACCTTCCTGCAAGCGTTATTTTTTGAAAGTTTTGCAAAACCAGAGACAGACCGTGATGCATCAGTACAAGCGTTGGTAGGAAATGTTAAATATCTCAATGGGGGATTATTTTTAAGGCATCGCATCGAGCAAGAGTATAATATTGCCATAGCCGATGAGGCGTTTGAACAAGTTCTCGATTTATTTGCTCGTTATTCTTGGAACTTGGATGACACGCCAGAGGGTAAGGATGATGAAATTAGCCCTCATGTGTTAGGGTTCATATTTGAAAAATATATTAACCAAAAGACTTTTGGTGCTTACTATACTAGACCGCAGATAACTGAATATCTTTGTGATAGAACAATTCACAAGTTAATTGTAGACCGCGTTAACGATGCTATTTCAGATAAGTATAAACCATTTGAGGATATTAACGAACTGTTGCTCAAACTGGATGCAAATGTCTGTCGTCTACTGATTAAAGATATTCTCCCAAATTTATCGATTCTTGACCCAGCCTGTGGTTCTGGTGCATTCCTCGTCGCAGCGATGAAAACACTAATTCAAGTTTACAGTGCGGTGATTGGCACAATTGATTTGATGGGATATGCAAATTTAAAAAGGGAACTTGAAGATACAAGAAAACAACATAAATCGCTATCATATTATATTAAAAAGCGGATTGTTACTGACAACCTTTATGGTGTTGACATCATGGAGGAAGCGACAGAAATTGCTAAAATACGTCTGTTCTTGGCTTTGGTTTCTTCTGCTCATGATGTCGAAGAATTAGAACCGCTACCTAATATTGACTTTAATATCATGGCGGGGAATTCACTGATTGGGTTAATTCGAGTAGATGAAACTGCATTTGATACGGTAGGAAGTACTAAACAAGGTAATCTCTTACAGACACTTGCAGCAAATAATTATAAAACGATATTAGAGCAAAAAAATAAATCTATCGAAAAGTATAAAAGCCATGCTTTTCAGCCAGGAGATGTATATGGAACATCGCAAGAATCAAGATTACAGATGCTGCGGGGTGATATTGAAAAACTCAATCGAGAATCGCAAGAGAAGTTAAATTTTTTGTTGTTGGATGAGTTTAGTCAGCGTTTGGGTATTAAATATGAGGAAGTGCAATTAACCGGAAAATCAAAGAAGCGTGTCTTAACTCCAAAGGATATTGCACCGTTGAAACCTTTTCACTGGGGTTATCACTTTGATAAGGTTTTACAACGAGGTGGCTTTGATGCGATTATCACAAATCCACCGTGGGAAATATTCAAACCACAAGCTAAAGAGTTCTTCGCGCAGCATAATGAACTGGTGACGAAGAACAAAATGGATATCAAGACTTTTGAGAAAGAACAGAATAAACTTTTACAAAATCCGGAAATTGCAGAAGCTTGGTTAGAGTATCAGAGTCAATATCCTCACCTCAGTGCTTATTATCGTTCGTCTGAGGAGTATAAAAATCAGATTTCCATTGTTAACGGTAAAAAAGCTGGTACAGATATTAATCTCTATAAATTATTTGTAGAACGCTGTTTTCATCTGCTGCGGAATGGCGGCGAGTGTGGAATTGTTGTTCCCAGTGGTATTTACACTGATTTAGGAACTAAGCAACTGCGAGAAATGTTGTTTAACCAAACAAACGTAACTGGATTATTTTGTTTGGAAAATCGAAAAGAAGTTTTTGAAGGTGTTCATCGCAGTTTTAAAATAGTTGTCCTTACCTTTGCTAAAGGTGGTAAAACCACAGAATTTCCATCTGCTTTTATGCGGCTTGATGTGCAGGAATTGGTAAGGTTTCCTAGTCAAGATAGTTTGCAGATAAGTTTTGATATGGTACGGAAACTGTCTCCTGATTCGCTTTCGGTAATGGAGTTTAAGAATGAGGTAGATGTCCGCATTGCTGAGAAAATGCTGAAGTTTCCTTTGTTGGGACAAAAGATTCATGGTAAGTGGAATCTGCTGTTAACTCGTGAATTTGACATGACTAATGATAGTCATTTATTTAAGCAACAGCCTGGTAAAGGGAGATTACCACTTTATGAAGGTAAGATGATTCATCAGTTTAATCATAAGTGGGGGCAGGCAAAATATTGGCTAGATGAGACAGAAGCGCGTGAAGAACTACTTACAGCGCGTCTCAAGAAAATTAAGAAGCTTTTGAAGGATGCAAATCTTGATATTACTGTCAGTCAAAAATCTGTCAAACTTGATTATGAATCTTATCGTCTAGCTTTTCGTGATGTAGCAAGGAACACAGATGAACGCACCATGATTATGACAGTGCTACCTCCTAAAGTTTTTTGTCCTCATACAATGAGTTTAGAAAATATTTATGAAGACAAAATTATTGAAAATAATCTCAAGCTAAACATTGAACTAAGAAATTTAACTACTAGAGTTTTTATATGTGGTGTATTAAATAGTTTTATTGTTGACTATCTAATTCGCCAGAAAGTAACAGCCCACGTATCTTTTTTCTTTGTTTACCAACTACCTGTCCCACGTCTGACAGAAACCGATCGCCACTTCACCGACATCGTACAACGCGCCGCCAAACTCATCTGCACCACTCCAGAATTTGACGAACTCGCGCAAGAAGTTGGACTCTCGTCCCACGCAAACGGCGTTACCGACGAAACGGAACGCGCTAAACTCCGCGCCGAACTCGACGGGATGATAGCGCACCTCTACGGCTTAACGGAAGAAGAATTTGCTTACATACTCAGCACCTTCTCCATTGTTCCAGAACAAGTCAAACAGGATGCATTACAGGCTTATCGCACCTTAACAGCAATACCCTAGTAGACAATCAGGGAGTTCATCAGCAAAACTGCCGGAATACTTGCTACCATCGGCTTGTTTAATGCGTGAATTTTGAATGCGTGAATTTTGAATCGCTCACATCCCCCCGTCAACTAGCTTTTATTGCCTTGCGAGACGTTCACAAGGGGGCTTATACTGACATCGCCCTAGACAGAGTTCTACAAAAAGCAAGTCTACCAGATACTGACCGACGTCTCGTCACAGAATTAGTTTATGGCTGCACCAGAAGACAGCGTACTCTTGACGCTTTTATCGACCAATTAGGAAAAAAGAAATCCCACCAACAGCCAAAAGACCTCCGCACCATTCTACATTTGGGCTTATACCAACTATGCTTTCAAGAACGAATTCCTGAAAGTGCGGCGGTGAATACGACTGTCCAACTCGCCAAAGAGAATGGCTTTTCTGGACTAACTGGTTTTGTGAACGGTTTATTGCGACAATATATCCGTTTAGAAAACAAAGGAGATAAAGTCTGTGCTCAATATTCTGACCCGACAGAACGCTTAGGTATTTTATACAGCTTTCCCAACTGGATGATTCAAGTTTGGGTGGAACAATTTGGTTTAGCACAAACCGAACAACTCTGCTTATGGATGAATAAAACTCCAGCCATTGACTTGCGAATCAACCTCCTTTGCACTTCCCTAGAACAAGTGGAAGCAGCGTTGACATCTGCTGGTGTTGCGTCTCAACGGCTTCCCCACCTACCGCAAGCTTTACGATTGATGAGTAACGCTGGTCCTATTCAAAATCTACCAGGTTATAACCAGGGTTGGTGGACTGTACAAGATAGTAGCGCCCAATTGGTTAGTCATTTACTCGACCCTCAACCAGGTGAGGTGGTGATTGATGCTTGTGCTGCACCAGGGGGTAAAACAACTCACATTGCAGAGTTGATCAAGGATGAGGGCAAAATTTTTGCTTGCGATCGCACTCCTTCTCGTCTAAAAAAACTTCAACAAAACGCTCAACGACTGAAGTTAAAATCTATTGAAATTTGTACTGGTGACAGTCGTAATATGCCCCAGTTTCAAAACACTGCTCACCGTGTCCTACTGGATGCATCATGTTCTGGGTTAGGAACCTTGCACCGTCATGCTGATGCTCGTTGGCGACAGACACCAGAAACTGTAGAAGAACTCTCGGTGCTTCAAAAGCAACTTATCTCACATACATCGACTTTTGTCAAGCAAGATGGTGTCCTTGTTTATTCCACCTGTACACTGCATCCCAAAGAAAATGAAGAAGTCGTTTCGTCTTTTCTAGCTGAGAATCCAAATTGGGAAATAGAGCCTCCTAGTGCTGATTCTCCCGCTAGTACATACTCTACTCCACAAGGCTGGATCAAAGTATTGCCTCATCAACAGGACATGGATGGCTTTTTTATGGTGCGCTTAAGGAAAAACAATTAAAAATGTTAGATTTTTGGGTGAAAGGGTATGGATAATGAGGAAAATAAGTAACAAGACATATTCCCAAGTCCTAATACCTTAAGAAAAATCATGGTTAAAAATTCCAGTGTGAAAAACTTGGTGAAAATCCTGATTGGAGCCGCTTGGATTGATGGCAGAATTCAGCCAGAAGAGAGAGAATATCTTCGCAAAATAGTTCAAGAAAAGGGTATGGCTAACGAACCGGAAATTCAGCCTTTGCTAAATGAGCTAGTTCCAGTACAGCCAGAAGAGTTTGACAAGTGGGTGAAGGAATATTTAGGCGATCGCCCTAGTGCACAAGAGTGCCAAAATCTAATTGAAGCTATCAGTGGCTTAATTTACAGTGATGGTGAGGTGGCGGTAGAAGAAGCAAGACTCCTCACCAAATTACAACAATTATCAGGCACAGGTGATTCAACCCAACCTCGGCATAATGCTGTTCTTAAGCAAATTCAGAAGCTTTACCGTCGTTGGGTTGAAGTTCAAAATTGAAAAAGTCCACCAGTTCGCAAGTTGTGAGTCCTGAGTAAAACCAAAATCCGAATCAATAACTCTTGTTTTCAAATAGTCCCTACACTTAAGGGCAACTCTTGTGTAGCGGCACCTGTGCTAAGGTTCAAAGGAGGTACAAGAATCGGGTTTGGTATCAGCACTCACGAACTGAAAACTATCTAGGACTTCGGCTGACTTGATTACGGAGTTGGCTATTTCCCACCTTTCGGCTCACCCAGTCCTGGAGTTGGATCTTTCTCAACTTTAGGTATAACATCAGGACGCTCTTTGTCTTCCCAACCTACAGGACGTTTAGAGTTGTACCAAGCAATAGAGCCAATGGTGACAGCGGCGATAAAGCCTATCACATATACAGCAGTAAAAGCAAAAGGAAATTGGTATGGTTCTTTGACTGCTTGTGCTGCTGCTTCCATCAAAAAATACATAAATATAACCCCTCTACAGTAGGCAACTTACATTAGACCCTATAGAAACAGCGTATCATTAACATCCACCGCAGGGGAGAACAGGAGTAGGAAAGTTAGGCAGATCGGCGTTTTTGTAGTGACCGAACAATTTTCGTCACCAGTGCGTAAGTCCTAGTTAGAATATTGGACAATAGGTGTACTTATAAGAACAACAAATATGCGACAGCCAGCTTCAGACTTTCAGCAAAACCTTATCCAAAAGATTGCAAAGTGGAAAGCTGGGTTAGCTGACTTGGGACGACGGAATCCTCTGATCAAGTTTCGGCAAGATAGTCCTCGAACTTTGGAAATTCTCACAGAGGAACCAGATCTTCTTTTCAAAAACCTTACATAAGGAAAGAAATCACTTAATTTTCAAATACTTGATAGCGAGCATCAAGATATTTTCCAGTCGAGAAAGACCAAAGCATTACCAGCGCCAAGAAATCCTCTAGAATTAACAACTCGTCAGACTGGAAATGAGCAACTCAAGCGGTTTAAGAAATTGCGTGCTGAGGCACGAAGGTCATTTGAAGAACGAGGCGTCAACAGCTTATTTCTAGCACTAGGAACGCTGACTTGGTATGACAAGGATAAACCAGAGGATGCTTTGCTTTCACCTCTAATATTAGTTCCTGTAGATTTAATTAAAGAGCCTAGACGAGATGCATATAAAATATCTATTTTAGAAGAGGATATTGTACTAAATCCAACGTTAGCACAAAAGTTAAAGCAAACTTTTGGAATTGAGCTTCCAGAAGGAGAAGTTATACAAGGACTAACTTACAACGAAATTCTTACCCAAATTCGCGAACTTTTAGCAGAACAAAAGACGTGGCAAATTAAAGAGAATGTATTTCTTTCATTATTCTCTTATGCCAAAGCTGCAATCGTTAGGGACATTATTGACAATGAAGCTCGAATCTTTTCTCACCCTATTTTGCAAGCAATTAGCGGTGACTTAAGTACTTATCAGTCTAATTATAGAGAACCTTTGCCTGCATCTGCTCTGGATTCACAAGTTAAACCTGAACGAATCTTTCAAATTCTTGATGCTGATTCTAGCCAGCAAGTTGTTATTGAAGCAGCAAAAGCTGGTTCTAGTTTTGTTGTTCAAGGTCCACCAGGAACAGGCAAAAGTCAAACTATTGTGAATATGATTGCTGAACTGATTGGCGATGGTAAATCAGTTTTATTAGTTGCAGAAAAAGAGACTGCATTAAGTGTTGTATATAAGCGCATCGCTGAATGTGGTTTAGACCACATATGTCTCAATCTGCATCACAGTGGTACAACAGATAAACGAGTACTTGTCAATAATTTATCTAAAACTATTGATTATATTTCACAAATATCTTGTGTCGAAAATCACAATCTCTTTTATGAGCGTCTTGTTTCTACTCGTCAATCGCTAAACTCATATCTCATGAGTTTACATACCAAAGAGAAGCCTCTAGATAAATCACCGTTCGAGATATTTGGTGAGATTTTGAAAAAAGAACGCGAAGGAGTTCCAAACATCAATGTTATATTTTCTAACTTTAACCAATGGACTCCCAAGCGATTGGAAGAAGCAAAAGATTTCTTAAATCAATTAGCCAGAGTTTTACCTTTCTTTAAAGGAGAGAAAACAACTGTTTGGGCAAAAAGCTCTCTTGCGTCTTATTCCTATGAGCTGGAATTAGAAATCAGAGAAAAAATAGAGGAATTTAAGCAAACAATTTCTGCCAGTAAAAATATTAATCAAGAATTGCAAGCGATACAAGTTCAACCTTTATTGAATCTAGAGTCTCTACAAACGTGTTATCCAGCCCTAGCTCACGTACTAAAAGCTCCAACCAATCTACCAGAAAACTGGACTAGAGTAGATATCTCTATTGCTCAGAAAGCTTTCACTCTTCTAAAAACAGACGTTCAAGAGATTGAAAAAAATAAGCTTTCGCCAGAGGCGCAAAATTTACTAAGTCAACTTTCTTCATTTATCCCATTCTTAAGAGGAGAAAAAACAACGATTTGGGCACAAAGCACTTTAAAGTCTTGCTCGGAGACACTGGAGTTAGAAATAAATCAGAAAATCGATAAATTCCAACAAGCGATTTCTTTGATTCAAACAGCTAGTCAACAGCTTCAAATGATTCTAAAAATTCAGCCTTTATTCACTTTAGGAGATGTAGAAGCTTCTTTTCCTGCTCTTAATCATATACTGAAAGCTCCATCAGATTTACCTGATAATTGGACGGAAGTCAATACCTTAACTGCTCATAATGCGTTGACTAAGTTAAAAGCAGATGTTAATTTTTTGGAAGAAAATGAGCGTTTTCTAAAACCAAAATATCATTCCGAATTGTTTTCTTCAGAATTACCTGCTTTAGCAAATAGGTATCAGAGATATCATCGCTTTTGGTTGCTCAGAATTTTGAATCCCAGATACAGACGTGATTTCAAATTTTTGAAGAAACTACGCATCAATAAGGGGCAGGTTTCACACAACGAATTCAAACGTGATTTAGCACAAGCTGTTCAAGTACAAGCTGCAAGAAACGAGCTATATCAAAGCAATTACCCAGCCCGTCAAGTTTTTGGATCTTTCTTTAACCCGGAAGTTTCTAGCGAGACAGAATTAGGAAAAATCGAACAAGCTTTAAGTTGGTTGACTAGCTTACAACAGTATTCGCTTCCTGCTGATTCTGTCCAGCACATTATTGATTCTCCCTCTAAGCGACGCGAACTAGCTGAATTAGTTAAGAAAGTTGAATCCCTTTCGGAAGATATTAAGCAAGGAATCGATTTTTTACTTTTATACTTTAATGAAAATGATATTCTTGGGCAATATCTGCCTGATAATCAAATTTTATTTACTGACTTGGCGAATTTTTTATACAAAGCTAAGTCCAACTTACCCGACTTCCGCAAATGGTTGATATACAGAGAAATTTGTAGGCAACTAGAAAGTTTAGGAGTCCAAAATTTCTTAGATGCTTTGCGCGACAATACGCCTAATCCTATCGAGTCTTTGCAAAATAAGCTAAGTCAAATTAACTACCAGCCTCGTCAGGTTTTTGGATCTTTATTTAACCCGAAAGTCTCTAGTCAAGCAGAGTTGACACCAATTGAGCAAGCTTTGAATTGGTTGACTGGCTTACAAAAGTATTCGCTTCCTGCTGATTCAGTGCAGCGCATTATTGATTCCCCCTCCAAGCGGCGCGAACTGGCTGAATTAGTGAAGAAATTTGAGTCAACTCATAACAGTATTAGGCAAGGATTAAATTTTCTGCTGTCGCACTTTGACGAAAGCGATATTACAGATTCTTACCTGCCCCCCAATCAAATTTCGTTTGCAGAACTAGAAAAGTTCTTGAACCTGGCTCAATCGGAACTGCCTTATTTTCAAGAATGGTTAACTTACAAAGAAACTTGTGAAAAGCTCGAAAATCTAGGAGCCAAAAAGTTTTTAGATGCTTTGCGTGACAGCAAACTAGAACCATTACAATGGTTTCCATCTCTGGAGAAACTTATTTACCAAACATGTCTTGATGCTATTCTTGCCAAAAAGCCTGAGTTGAAAAATTTTAATCTTGAGGTGCACGAACGGCAAATAAAAGAGTTTTCCAAACTCGATTCTTACCAGCTAGATGCTGCCAGTGAACGTCTAAAACAACTTCATGTGCAACGCTGGCAAAACTGGGAAAAAACCTCTCTGGCTCAAACTGAGTTGCAAAAGCTGAAGAAAGAAGCAACTAAGAAAAGGCAACATTTACCCATCCGTAAACTCCTCAACGACGGGCAAAAGGGAATACCAAATTTGGTCAAAGCCTTAAAGCCATGCTGGATGATGAGTCCGCTCTCAGTTAGTCAATATATTAATCCAGATGTGGTTCATTTTGATGTTCTCATTTTCGATGAAGCATCTCAACTTCGCACAGAGGATGTTGTTCCCTCAATTATCCGTTCTAATCAAGTTATTGTAATTGGCGATAGAAAGCAACTGCCTCCCACATCATTCTTTTCAACCGGAGATGGAGACAGCGAAGAAGATATTAATGATGATGATATCTATGAAAGCGTTTTGGACGAATGTTCAAAGTTTATGCTTGGAGGACACACGCTAAAATGGCACTATCGCAGTCAAGATGAGCGTTTGATAGCTTTCTCTAATCACCACTTTTATGATCGTCAATTACTTACATTTCCAAACCCAGTTCAAAATCCAGATTTGGGAGTTTGGTTTAAGCATGTTCCCGATGGCGTATATGATCGTGGTGGACGTAGAGATAATCGACGCGAGGCAGAAGTTGTTGCTCAGTTGGCGTTAGAGCATTTTCAACATTTTCCTGATCAATCTCTCGGTATAGTAGCGTTTAGCGAGGCTCAAGCTGATGCCATTCACGAACAAATTGAGATTTTGGGCAAAGACTATCCAGATTTGGAGACATTTTGCAGCGATAACTCACCTCGGTTTTTTCTCAAAGCACTGGAAACCATCCAAGGTGATGAGCGAGATGTGATTTTACTTAGCGTTGGGTATGCTCGTGATTCTCAAGGTAAACTTTATCTCAACTTTGGTCCCCTGAATCGGCAAGGTGGAGAACGACGACTTAATGTAGCTGTTACGCGGGCAAAAAGCAAGATTACACTGGTTTCTTCTATACAGGCTGGTGATATTGATCTAACACGCGCCGAAAGCCAAGGTGTAAGGTTACTACGTGATTACCTAGAGTACGCAGCAAGTGGTGGAGAACGACTACAAGGGAATTCTTATACAGATGCGCTCCACTTTGACTCACCATTTGAAGAAGATGTTTACCATACCTTAGTTCAAGACGGATACACTATCCGCACTCAAGTTGGATGTTCAGGTTATCGGATTGATTTAGCAGTTGTTAACAACAATCGTCCAGGCGAATTTTTGTTGGGGATTGAGTGCGATGGCGCATCTTACCATAGTTCACCGACTGCAAGAGATCGCGATCGCCTCAGACAACAAGTGCTTGAAAAGCTAGGTTGGAATATTCACCGAATTTGGTCAACAGATTGGTTTCGTAATAAACCAGATCAAGTTCGTCTGTTAATAGAAAGGATAAAACAGCTGCAATGTAAATAAAGATTGCAAAATTCCTGTCTTTATTTACTAACTTGCCCATATTTGATCTTAGACCATAAAAGTTTTGCATGGTAAAGTTAACTTCTTATCTTATCCAATGCCTTAAACTTATCCATTCATGGTCTTTTTAGTATGGTTATGTTTCTTTTCGTGCTGCACATACTACGCATTTGAGTGTTCACTTAAAGCAGAAAATTGATCGTGATTAATTCGT
The DNA here is from genome assembly GCF_017982655.1 of Brasilonema sp. CT11. GTDB lineage: Bacteria > Cyanobacteriota > Cyanobacteriia > Cyanobacteriales > Nostocaceae > Brasilonema. The sequence continues at coordinate 15,528 of NZ_JABXYX010000018.1, forward strand.
CCAGCTTGATACAGCGTTTCTGTGATTTCTGACATTGTTAAAACAGAATGACCTCGATAACCGTTTTCTTGTAATCGGTCTTTCACCCCTTGTTCATGGTCGATAAAGACAACAATATCATTTATATTTAATCCAACAGATTTTAACTTTTCTGCTCCTTCCATGACGCTTTTACCGCTGATGAGAATATCATCAACAACGACAACCGTTTCTCCTGGAAAAAACTCACCTTCAATTAGCTTTCGAGTTCCATGTGCTTTCACTTCTTTGCGAGGGAAAATCATCGGACAATTGAGACGTAAGGCTAAACCAGTAGCCGTAGGTAGAGAACCGTAAGGAATACCTGCAACTCGATCAAAACTTAAGCTTTTCAAAATCTCTTCATAGGCTTTGATAACTTGATGAAAAAGTTGCGGAGTAGAAATAACTTTGCGTAAATCAACATAATAAGGAAAAGTCTTACCTGATGCTTGCACATAGTTACCAAACATAATGCAACCAATATCATACATTTGCAAAATTAAATCTAGTTGGGGATGTTTTTCTAATAAACAAACATCAGAAAACCATACAGAACAACTGGAAGCATTTTGGGTTATTTCGGTTCTTGCTTGATTTATTTCTGTTTGCAAAGACTGAATTTGTTCAGATAAATCTTCCTGTGTTAACATATCTATAGGAACAGGAATTAAAAGACCATCTCCGTTTGCTGTCAGACCAGCTGCTAAAATCTTATAAAGATTGTTACTCTCTCCCCAAATGCTACGAGCCATGATCATTCGTTCAGGAGAAACTGCACGAATACGCGACAGAACATCAGGATTTGTAGTTCCGACTTCTAAACCCACTTGTTCTGGAGTTCCCCAGTTTTTTGATTCTTTGACAACCTCTAAATATAAAGGTGATTCACTCGAAGGATATTGCTGTAAACTGAACGTATTAGAATTTGAAGTACAACATAAAATAAAAACTGCTTTATCTGGATAAACCAAAAAAGAGGTTACATGCTCTTGTCCTATATATGGACTCAAAGTTATCGCATCTACACCCCATTTGGTAAAAACAGTTTTAGCAAAAATAGTACTGGTGTTTAAATCACCATGCTTTGCATCTAAAATAATTGGAATGTGAGGAGGAATAGCTGCTAGAGTTTGATGCAGGAGTTCTAAACCTGGAGCACCTAAAACTTCATAAAATCCAAGCGTAGGTTTATAAGCACAGACTTTATCGACTGTTTCAGAAATAATAAATTGCAACCAATCCGACAATCCAGAAATAATATTTTTAGATTGATAGCAAGTCGGGATCATTTCTGGATTTGGATCAAGCCCAACAAAGAGTAAACTTTGATTTTGTGAAATGACTTGGTTTAACTTGTCGAAAAAGTTCATAGTTTTTTCTCAAGAATATTTTTGAAACAGTATTTTTAACCACACCATAAACACACATTAAAATAAATGATTTCTCTGTTTGAATGTGTTATTTTATCTGAAAATCCAATTGTGCAGGAGAAAAGTCGTCTTTTAGGACAGGTTTAATCAAGAAATGAAAAATTTTAGTATTCATAATTTCTCTTTCCGAATTACAATCCCGCAAACCATTCATATCCTTGATCTTCCCAGTATCCCCGAGAACTGAATAATTGACTCGCTAGTGTAATTTGAGTTATCCACTTACTTTGCTTATATCCAAGTTTAATGGGAGAAGCCAAACGTAGTGGTGCACCGTTTTCTACTGGCAAAGGTTCGCCATTTTTCTGATAAGCTAATAAAGTTTGGGGATGTAAACTTGAAGCAATATCCCAGCTTGAATAGTAGCCATCAGCTGATTGGAAGTAAACATATCGCACATTTGCTTTAGGCTGAGCAAGAGCAACAATTTCTTGTAATCGAACGCCTCCCCATTGTACTATTGCTGCCCAACCCTCTACACAAACATGACGAATAATCATGGAAGTCAGAGGTAAAGATTGAATTTCTGCCAAACTCAAGCTTAAGGGATTATTGACTTCACCATTAACAATTAAACGATATTTGGCTTTGTCAATAATTGGAGTATACCTGAAGCTATTAATGATCAAAGCTTCTGGTTCAATCTGACTGTAAGAAAATTCTGGTACTGGCTTTTGTTGATTAAAGATGAATGCTTCAACTTTTTGGTTGAGTGGTTCAGACAGTTTGCCTACAATATCCTCAAACAAAGGTGTTCCACATCCACCAAGAAGAAAACTCATGCCAGACAATCCAGAAATTTTTATAAATTGACGGCGCGATAGTTGAGGACGCTTGATCGGAATTAAATTCATAGGATGAATACTATTGATTTACCAAAACATTGATTCAGTCAATTTCTCACCTCCAGCCTGACGCCCTAGCAAAAAGTGAGCAACGACAAATAAAATAACTATTGGAACTGAGGAAAAGTGAACAATTCGGAGTGCTTGCCAACTGCCAAAAGTATTTACTATAAAAGGGAATTGGGCAGGTTTATACATTCCTATACCTGTGAAGATAGCCAGTAGTAAAATAGGAATAATGCCTGTGTAGACAATGCGGTGCCAAGCATAAATTAAACGTTTTGAATTTTTACTTTTTTGCAACGCTTGCAAGTCGTTGATACCTACAAATCGATGTCGCCACCGCCGAGTGACGAAAATATAAATTCCATACCACAAAAGATTCAGCGAAAATAACCACATAGCAGCAAAATGCCAGTGTCTGCCGCCAGCAAGCCAACCTCCTAAAGTAAATATCCCAGGAATGTGCCAACCTTCACGCCCACCAAAAACAGGATTAGCGTTGTAAATTTGCAGCCCACTGGTAAACATAATAAATAAACTGATAATGTTAATCCAGTGGAAAATTTTGGCTGCTATTGCTTGAGTTGGTAACTTGCGATTTTTATAGGAAAAAGTTGAAGTCATAGATAAGATTATTTTTATCTAGCTTACAGATTCAGTTGTCTGTGGGAATGCAAGGCATTATAGTCCTACACTTTCACCTTACTATCTAGCCGTACTCTTGTTCAATAATTTTCCAACTAACCGCACTTACTCCAGACTCCAAGCTCAAGCGGCTGACAATTTGTTCTAAAAAAGCGTCGTTGCGATCTTGCATAACCAAGTCAGCTTCAACTTCCACACGTTCGGGAGTTTCTTCGAGATCCTCGCTGTGTAAAGAACGTAACTTCATTTTACCAGTGGCACTGACTGCTTGTAGCAGCAGGGCACGGACATGAGCCTCATCGTTGCTACGACAAACTATAGAACAGCGATAGCATAGCTCAATTTCTGTACCCTTGAGCGGTTGTTGATTAATTCGGTAACCCACGGGACGTAGAAAGATGTTTGCCACTAAAACTGCTACTGTTCCTATAAACGCCTGTGGGAAAAATCCACCTCCTGCCAAAGCGCCCACTGCTGCGACACACCATAATGTTGCTGCTGTATTCAATCCCTGTACACTGGCACCTCCCCGAAAAATTACGCCTCCTCCCAGAAATCCGACGCCAGAGACTATATACGCCTCAACTTGGGTCGGATTTCCACCTGGAGTCATGACTCCCAGCATCACAAATAAGGCAGCCCCAGTGGCGACTAGTGTATTAGTCCGCAGTCCTGCCATTCGTTGCCGCCACTGTCTTTCCACTCCAATAACAGAGCCTAGTAAAAATGCTACCGCCAAGCGAATTGTAAAATCTAACCAAGTCATAAGTCATTTAAAATTCCAAAATTATGGTTAATAGAAAATTAGGAACTAGAGAATTTACTCAATACCTAACCTCTTTTTCATTCTTTATGGTGTACGTACTTTACAATGATTCTTTGACTAGAAATTTGCTCATTAAGGTTAAGCTTTCTCGCTTTTTTATTAAGAAAAGGTTATCCACATGTTTTGCTAGAACTCTTGCTAACATTTTGGAGTATACGATTCCTTTGCAGATTTTTGTTCAGCTAGGTACACTTTACATTCCTTCTTCCCTGTTCCTCCCCCTACTTTGTTAGTTCACCCTTCGGGTTCGCCAGTCGCCTGCGGAGGGAAACCCTCCCGCAGCGCTGGACTCACCAAATCAAACCGGATTCCTATATCTTTTTAATATTTTGATGTGATGATGTAGGAGAAGAGAGGAAAAAACATTCTCTCATCTCCTACTGCTTGTAGTCTTTAATCACTGAAAAATACTTTCCTCTATATGACTACTACACCACCTATTAAATCAGCAGAACTTACTCCCAATAATCAGCTAACCGTAGCACAGCGAGTGGAAGCAGGCAAAGCATTACGTCAAGTTGTTTCTCGAAGTACCCACCGCGAATGGCATCCTACAGATCGTCCAGATCCAATTGAAATACTCGAAGTATCAAATCAGGGACGCATACCAGAGTTAATCCCCATCCGTTACGATCGCATGTTGCAATCAACCTTTGCTTTTCTACGGGGAAGTGCAATTATTATGGCGGCTGACTTGGCAACTACTCCCACAACGGAAATCCACGTACAAGCATGTGGAGATTGTCACTTACTAAACTTCGGTGGATTTGCCACACCAGAACGAAATCTCATCTTTGACTTGAATGACTTTGACGAAACCTTAAGCGCACCTTGGGAATGGGATGTAAAACGCTTAGTGACAAGTATTATTGTTGCGGGGAAAGATATCCGTCTGACTGACAAAGACTGCTATGATGCTGCCGAAGCAGCAGTCCGTGCCTATCGCCTGTCCATTCGGGACTATGGGCAGATGGGGACTTTAGCGGTGTGGTATGCGCGACTGGATGCTAATATCCTGGTGGAACACGCGCCTGATGAGGAAACTCGTAAATATTGGGAGGAAATGGCAAATAAAGCCTTTACCCGCACAATGCAGCAGACATTTTTGCAGCTGACAGAGGAGGTGAATGGACAACGGCGGTTTATTGATCAACCACCGCAGTTATATCATCTACCACAACAGGAACAGTATTTCGAGGAAGTAGGGGTGTTATTTGAACAATATCGTGACACTCTGCAAAGCGATCGCCAGTTTTTACTAGATCGCTACCATCTAGTAGATGTAGCCATGAAGGTGGTTGGCGTTGGCAGTGTCGGTACTCACTGCGGAGTTGCACTGCTGCTAAGTAACGATAATGATCCTTTGCTGCTGCAATTTAAAGAAGCCTGTCCCTCAGTACTAGAACCATACGTAAGTAAAAATCCTTACTCCCACAACGGACAGCGCATAGTCAATGGTCAGCGCCTCATGCAGGCAGCTAGTGATATTTTCTTGGGTTGGACAAGTAACAGTCGCGGACAAGATTTCTATTTTCGGCAATTAAAAGACATGAAAACCTCAATAAAACTCAAGGGAATGTCTGGCAGGGGTTTGGAAGATTACGCCGAAATTTGCGGTTGTGCCTTAGCCCGCGCCCATGCTCGTTCCGGCGATTCTGTTGTTATCAGTAGCTACTTGGGCAAAAGTGATACTTTTGACTCTGCTGTAGCAGACTTTGCTGTTACCTACGCCCATCAAGTTGAGCAAGATCATCAAGCCCTCGTAGCAGCAGTCAAATCCGGTAGGATTGTCGCCTCTTCAGGTTAAGCAGAATTAGCCCTGAGTTTATACCGCAATGTGGAAAATGAACTCTACTCTTTGCTCATACATTTAGTATTGAGAATATGATGTGACTAATTTTTGCTTATCCTAATAATCGGAGTATCTCCCAACACCCTAAGTACCAATATCAATGACAAGCCACTGCACGTCTGTGTCAAGAAAATATTTCCTGTTTTTCAGGATGCTTCTCTACTCTCTGCAGGCACTGATTCTGGTAGATAAAGCCGTTCTTCGCTAGCATCGTACTCAAACAGTTCTGCATAGCGCCCCCAGTCAACTGCAGTAGCAAATTGTCTCTCTGCTTCTGCGTGCGGAAAATGTTCATCTAGTAAATCTAGAAAGAAATCTCCTCCCATCGACCCATTTTGTTTTTCTCGCAGCGTCTGTAGTATACTAACTAACATGGGCACACGTTGCAGTACTTGCTGCCTAAACAAGTCTTTACTTCGCAAAATCGTTGTAGTGGCAAAGTCGCGCCCGATTTCGGTGAGTTGAACATCCCCTTGTGTAACATCTGCGAAGCCCAGCATCACAGTACCATCAAGAATTGGCAGGAGATCATCCACTTCCAGCTGAATTCGTTCTGCCAGCCTAAAAATATCTTCCTTGCCTTCTGGTTTCTCTACAATCAATTCCAATAAACCACTGATCCCACCCACTCGTACATGCGGTAGCGACTGGGCATAAGGTGATTTAGATGCTTGTGCGGTTGTGGGGGCTGCCACTGCGACTTCCCCAGTCACTTCAACTTCTGGGTTGGTCATCGCAGTGTAGATATAGTCTACCAACGCTTTGAAGCGAACGTTTGCGCGATCGTGAGGACGCGGCAAATCAATAACAACTTCACCACGAACGCGCCCTGGATTCGATCCCAGGATAATCACTCGATCCGCCAGAAACACAGCTTCCTCAATGTTATGGGTGACAATCAAAATACTTTTGGATGGAAAGGTGCCAGCATTCCACAAGTCGTCGATTTCACCCCGTAAGTTCTCAGATGTTAGAACATCCAGCGCACTGAATGGCTCATCCATAAACAGCACTTGCGGTTCCAGAACAAATGCCCGTGCAAAGCCAACCCGTTGCTTCATACCACCGGACAACTCTTTAGGATAGGCGCTTTCAAAACCATCCAAACCTACCAAGTCAATTGCTTTGAGGGCTTGTTGCCTTCGCTGAGATCGAGCAACTCCCTGCGCTTGTAGTCCCAACTCCACATTTTGTTGGACTGTCAACCAAGGTAGCAACGCAAAGCTTTGAAACACCATTGCTACATCTTTGTTCGCTTGTTGCAGACGTTTACCACTGCTAATAACCTGTCCTTCACTTGGTGGAATCAAGCCTGCCATGATCCGCAACAAGGTGCTTTTGCCACTACCACTGCGTCCCAGCAATGCTACAACTTCACCTGTATGAACTGTCAAGTTGACATTACGGAGAACCGTAAACTCTCCTTTGCCGTCTGGCAGAGGAAAACTCTTATTAACCTGCTCGACGGCAATCAATACCTCATGAGTTGCTTGCGTAGTTGTCATGCTTGCACTCCTTCCTACAGATGATATTTTGTTTCCGCCACTTGATACAGTCGTCGCCACAAGACTCGGTTCAGTCCAACCACATACAGACTCATCATTCCAATCCCCAAGGTAATGCGGGGCCAGTCACCCACTTCAGTCGCCTTGGCGATGTATGCTCCTAACCCACTTGCAGCAAGCGTGGTCTGTCCCCAAGCGACAACTTCAGCAACGATACTGGCGTTCCACGCCCCACCACTGGCAGTAATGCCGCCTGTAACCCAAGCGGAGAAAATGCCAGGGATGATTAACTTGCGCCACAACCGCCAGCCACGCAAACCAACATCCGTTGCCATTTCGCGCAGGTCAGTTGGAATGCTCATAGCTCCAGCAATGGAGTTAAACAGGATGTACCATTGGGAACCTAGAGACATCAAGAAAATACTACCCCAATCGATGCTGACGTGAGCACGAATGAAGAAGAGAGTCGCGAAAGGAAAAATGAAATTTGCTGGGAAGGATGCTAAGAATTGTACCACAGGCTGCAACAGGCGTGATAGTCGCGGATTAAACCCGATCGCCACACCAATAGGCGTCCAGATCAGCGTTGCTACTACTAGTAGCACCAGTACACGTCCCAAGGTCAGTAACCCTAGCACAAAAGTCTTGAACACCTCACCCAATCCCACTGTTGTGAGAATAAAGTGCAACCCAGCAACCAGCAATCCGCCAATCACGATGAGTAAAATAAAGTTGTAGAGGCGATCGCTCACCACTCGCTGATTCTCACTTACAGGATGCGGCGGACGTTGTGGGGTTAGTGATGATAGTAGGCGGTTGATAGTTTCACCCACCGGAGTGAACGCCCGTCTCATTAAACGTGGAAGCCGCGCGGCTTTGAGCAAATCGAACACCCAGGAGTTGGGAGCCTCTGCAGCCGAACTCTGTTCTAAGCGGAACTTATCAGCCCAGGCAATCAGCGGTCGCCAGAACAGTTGGTCTACCAGTAAAATAACCACGGCGATCGTTAGGAATGCCCAACCTAAAGCAGGCAAATCCTGAGCGGTGACTGCTGCTGCTACGTAAGAACCAAGTCCGGGTAACGTATACTTCTGGTTAAGTACACTAATAGCTTCACTAGCTGCGACAAAAAACCAGCCGCCTCCAAAACTCATCATTGCGTTCCAGATGAGCCCAATCATCGCGCTTGGCACTTCCAGCTTTGTAAACCGCTGCCAGGCCGAAAGCCGATAAAGCCTTGCTGCCTCATCTAATTCGCTTGGTACCATTCTCAGCGACTGGTAGAACGAAAAGGTCATATTCCAGACCTGACTTGTAAAAATGGCAAAAATTGACGCTGCTTCTAATCCCAGTAAACTCCCAGGGAATAGAGCAATAAAGCCTGTCACCGTAATCGACAAAAAGCCCAGTACCGGTACTGACTGTAAAATGTCGAGGAGTGGGATCAAGACTTGTTCAGCACGACGGCTTTTGGCAGCAACATAGCTATAGATTAAAGTAAACAATGTTGAGCAAAACAGCGCGATAAACATCCGCAGAGTTGAGCGTGCAGCGTAGTATGGCAGATGAAGCGGGTTGAGGCTAACATCTGGCACCACATCCGGCGGTACAAAACTCACTAAAGTACCAGCACCGACACGTGCGATTAGCCCTAATAACACCAATGTGCCAAAAATCAGGGCAATATCAGCTAGACCGAACGGGAAGCGTCGAAGCGCTTCTGGGGATGGGAAGGTCCGCCTCAGCATAGGTTATGGAAGTTTTCCCCATATGGTAGACAGTATTATTTAAGCATCAAAGTTATACTTTTGTATCGTGCCATAAAGCAGAAGGCAGAAAGTAGAAGTTGTGCCTTTTGCCTTCTACCTTCTGCCTTGTATATAATTTGCTTTTGTTCGTCGTTTTACTGATCGTTGCTCAATTTGTCCCGTAATTCCGTCCAATGAACACCCGCGAGATTAGGTAACACAACGTGTGCTGCTCCCACTCGTTCACTAGGACCAAGTCCTACAGCATACATTCCGGCGGCAAGCGCAGCCTCAATACCTGCTGCAGCATCTTCGACAACGACACATTGCTCAGGTTTGAGTCCTAACTGTTGGGCAGCAAAGAGAAATAAGTCTGGTGCTGGCTTGGGTTGCTGCACGCTGTAACCGTCAGCAACCACATCAAAGCGATCAGCAATACCCAGTTTTTCGAGTACCGTTTGAGCATTTTTGCTTGCAGAACCAAGGGCTATCTTAATCCCAGCTTGCTTCAACTCATCCAACAATGCAATTGTTCCTGGCAATAAATCTGCCGGCGTCATTGTCTGGATAAAGTCCACATAGTAGCGGTTCTTGCGATCCATCATCTCCTGGAGTTGTTTTTCTGAGTACTGCTTTTTACCAACTATCTTCAGCAGTGACTCGCGACGAGAAACACCCCGCAGGTCTTCATTTGCTTCGCGGTTAAAGGGTAATCCCTCTTCATCCGCCAGCTTTTGCCAGCCTAAGTAATGGTATTCTGCTGTATCTGTAAGAACACCATCCAAATCGAAAATAACTCCTCGGATATCTGGAAGTGTCATAGTATCTTGTGGTGTAGGACGTAAGTCGATTTCGTGCCACTCGCCACGCCAATGAAGCTTGAACTTCAGACGTTTCCACCCCGGTGGTAATTGTGGCGTTGCTGTTGGTTGATGTTCTGCAAATTGGACTCCGCCAAACCCCAAAATCACAGCTTGCCAAACACCACCAGCACTAGCACCATGAATTCCTTCGTGAGCATTGCCACGAACATCTTCAATATCTACTAATGCAGCTTGCATAAACAGTTCATAAGCCTCTTTGGATTTGCCCAAATCCGAGGCTAAAATGGCATGAATGGCGGGTCCTAGAGACGAACCATAAGTGATGTCTGTACGGGGTGCGTAGTAGTCCCAGTTTTTCGAGAGCGTTTCTTGGGTGTAGGGAAATTCCTGTGATTGGCGCATTAAGTACAAAAGCATTAACACATCTGGCTGTTTGAGTACCTGCCGCTTATTTGTTTCCTCAATACTCAAAATCATTTGTATTGAGCGGTTACGTGGTTCGTACTCAGCCAAGTCGATATCTTCTAATTTAAAGAACCCCTCGGACTGCTCGACAAGTCCTGTCGATGGATCGTAGGGAATCCATATATTATTGATAATGTCTTGCCAACGAGAAATCCGTCCTGCACTCAGCTGTAGTTTTTGTTGGAGTGTGTTAAACCTGTCAGGGTAAGTATGACGCAACCAGTCATAGACAAAGAGCGCTTTCTCCAAATGCCATTGCACCATCCGGTTTGTAAAAGCGTTGTTGTCTGCAATCTCGTGGTACTCATCCGCTCCAATCACCCCGCGAATTTCATACCGTTCGTGCTTGGTGTTATACTCAACGCGACTCCCCCAGAAAACAGCAGTATCGAGAAGAATTTCTGCACCGCAGTCGCGCATCCACTCATCGTTGTCAGTCGCTTTCCAATAGTACCAAACGGCATAAGCAATATCAGCACTAATGTGGATTTCGCGATCGCGACACCAAATCCGTATGTCTTCTCCGTAAAAATCGTTAGGAGGCAACCAACGTGGTGTCACTTCATCACCAGTTTCTGCACTTTCCCAAGCATACATTGCCCCTTTATACCCGTAATGAGATGCCTTGCGTCTGGCACCATTTAACGTCAGGTAGCGGTAAGTGAGCAAGTTACGAGCAAGTTTCGGTTGAGTGTAAATGAAAAAGGGCAAGATAAAAATTTCCGTATCCCAAAACACATGACCGCGATAGCCAAAGCCTGAAAGTGTTTTGGCTGGGACACTTACCTTCTCATCATGCTCTGGGGCTGAGATCAGCAATTGAAAGATATTGTACCGGACGGCAAGTTGAGCTTTGGTATCTCCTTCAATCAAGATGTCGCTTTTATCCCAAGCCTCAGCCCATGCTTGTACATGGGCATCTACCAACGCTTCATAGTTTGGGAGTTGAGCAAGCTTTTCATTAGCTTCAATGACCGGGTTATCCACATCTCGTGACGTGAAAACTGTGACAAACTTATCCACAGTAACCGTTTGTCCTAAAGAAGCTTGGAATACCGTGCTCAAAGTCGGATAACCTGGAGGACTACTGACTTGTACTGGCGCATCGGCTCCTGATACCGTCATTCCAACAGCCATCCCCAAGTTAATCCGGGTGTTGCGAGTCTGGAGTTGCAACCAGGCTCCTCGGTTGGTTTTGCCTTGGTCTATCAATTCCCAATGGTTGAAACCTTGATTTTCAGGATAGCCATTAATGCTACCTTGAATTTCAATCAACCCGTCAAAATCTACTGGCGTTAACTGACAGCGTAGCCCTAAAACATGTTCATCTGCTTGACTTGCAAAGCGTTCAAAGCAGAGATCTATTGTCTTTCCGCCAGGACTGCGCCAACGTACTTTACGCCTAAGGATACCACGAAGGAGGTCAAGCTGTCGCTCATAGCTCAATATCTCGCCGCGTTCGGTACGGAAGCGATCGCCATCGACTGTGACAATCAATGGTAACCAGTCGGGACAGTTAGCAAGTTCGGTGTAGACAAGAGGAACATTATCATAAACCCCATGAATGAAGGTTGCTGGTACTGCACGAGTAGAGCCTTCCTCAAAACTTCCCCGCGTTCCCAGATAACCGTTGCCAATAGTGAAAACAGTTTCTCTGTGCTGAATCTGGTTCGGCTTAAGCTGGGTTTCGACAAGTGTCCAATCTGTATAAGTAAAGTCGTGGGAATTATCTGTTTTATCCATGGCAAACCGGGGGTTTTTGAGATCAGATGTTACCTTTGCATATGTTGTTCCAAAATTTTCTCAGCCCTAGGTTTGTAGAGCAGATAAAATAAAGTTTCCACGTAGCCAGCTTTGGCTTCGCCAACTTCCTGGTTCACAAACTTCCAAAAGCTATAGATTTTAGCTAGCAGTAATAACTGCTTGGTGTGTAACTGCCAGTTATATTTGTTACGTACACGCTGAATCACCAACTCCGATATCTTATACCAGTGTTCTAAATAAGCATTGCACTGGTCAATAAAGCTTAATATCGTCTTAGCTGTTCCTTCTAAGTCTGTTGGATTTAGCAGAAAACCATCTTCTCCATCTCCGATGATTTCTAAGGAACCGCCAAATTGAGTGGCAAAAGTTGGTAATCCGGAACTCATCGCTTCGAGAATGGTTCGTCCAAAGGCTTCAAAGCTGGCAAAATGGACAAATATTCCTTGAAAATCCGCAATAATACGGTATGCTTCTCCCAGATCCGCAATGGGGATTTGCATTCCTACCCAACGAATGTGACCGTGAAGATTATACTCGTTGATAATATTGTGGAGTCTTTCGATTTCTTCTGCTTCTTTTGAATTTGTTGCTTGATGATAATGTAGCTTGTCAGCCACAATAATTAAATTGCAACTCTGCTGTAATTCCTGACTTTTAGCAAAGCATTCTGCCAAACCCGCAAGGTTATCAATGGCAGTCATCGCACCAACGGCAAAAATGGGTCGCTTGCTTTGATTCTCTAAGTGTCCAAGGATTTGAGGATCTTCGCGGGTAAACAGTAGATCTTGAACTGTTCTGGTAACAGTAATATCTCGGTCTTGTATCTGGTTACTGGGGAAGAAGATATGTTCATTTACCCCTGGTGGTATCATGTTGAATTTGGGACTGAACAAGTCAATACCATCTACCACATGATACAGCTGGGGCATCGTAAAACATTTGTAAGACTCATACTGACCGCGTGTATCGGGTGTACCCACAATTTCTTGGTAGGTCGATGTAATGATGAAGTCTGCCCCGTTCATACCGATAAGATCAGCAGTGTATTGTGCTGAAAAATGGTATTTATCCTCTAAATCATGCCAGTACAAGTTACTGAACAGGTGCTTGGGTTTTTCCAAAGAATGAGCAATGTTGCACTGAGTCACTTTCAGACGGCGCGCCAACAGAAAAGCAACTAAGTTACCATCGCTGTAGTTACCAATGATCAGATCTGGACTACCTCGAAATTGGGCGAGGAGTTCTGTTTCTGCGTCAAGGGCAAATCTTTCTAGATAAGGCCAAATCTCATATCTGGAAATCCAGTTTTGAGTGACATTAGGATTAGAACCAGCAAAAGGAACGCGCAAGATCCAGGCATTTTGTGTGCCCTCAACTTTTTCCAAGCGTAGATTGCACAATGTTCCTTCGCAGTTGGGGATCAGACGAGTCAAAATGATAACTTGGGGTTGGATCCCAAGAACGTCTAATCCTGCAAGTTTGATTTCTTCTTGCAGTTTATTTTCTAGGTGACGCGCTTGTTCAAGAACGTAGATAACTTGACCTGTTGTTTCAGGTCTTCCCAAAACACCTTCTTGGGAAACCCAGCCGTGTATGGAAACCAGGACAACACGAAAAACTGTCGGAACACGCGAGACAAAAGTTTCTAGAATGGCTGGTTCTGCAGTGTCAATCAGTCGGTTGAGAAGTTCTAGGGTTTCACGCACTCGCGATGCTGTGTTACCCCAACCTGGTTCAAAACCGAGTTCTTGAAGGTCAAAGCGAAATTTTTCGTAAGGTTCGTTAGGAGGACGTTCGTTGAGGAAATTTAGGGCTTGCTTGAGTTGTTTGGCTAGCTGTTTACCTGAATCGATACGACCGTTGATCAGTAAGGGAATACCATCATAGGAATGTCGGTGAAAAACATCAAACAAAACCTCTAACCAGTATTCAGGATCAGTCAACACTTGACCGCATAGGTGACGGTTGAGAAAACCTAGACCTTGACCAATGTTTCTTGGGTCGTTAATTCTAGGGTAACCGTGGTAATATGGACTGAAATCAATTTTTAGAATTTGGGATTGAGAGCGGTTGACCAAGTGATCGCGCGCATCCAGTAAAGCTTCTGGCGTCATCTGCTCAAAATTTGTCATGTTTGCCCCAAGCCGCCAAACCTCTTGGCTACCAATCCTTGGTCGCAGAATAAACCACGTACTTTCCCCTTCCACAATCATTTCGTGGGTGTAGTGTATGAGTTTCCCTACAGAAGAAGAGTGGAAGAAGTAACCTGGCTTTTCTGAATTTTGACAGTAGTCAGCAAAAACATGTAAAATTTCGTTTCTCAGAAAGTACCTTTTATCGAAGGCACTCAAAGTCTTGATTAAATGACGCAGAGCAGTCTTTTCTTCACTATTTAAGATAGTTTGAACCAGTTCATGCATGGCAAATTTTTAAACATTAACTAGACCAATACCTTATTTTTCTACACTTAATCCTGAAAATAACACTCCTTCTATCTAACGATTTTATAAAGAAGAACCACAGAGAATGATTCACCCCCTACGTTAGCGCATATTTCGCTTGAAGGCTCAGGTTCTACAGAAAGGTTTTAGGTATTTGTTTAACGTCAAAAACAAGTATAGCCCAGTAATTTTTAGGAGCAAGTTATTATTGTTGTAGCTTATGTAACAGTTTTTCTGGAAAATTGACTTTTGATATGAAGTCTGATTGATGAGTTATTATTCCCGTTTTGTGCAAGAACCTTAAAATCCTCTCTCCCTCAAACCTGCGCCCTGCACGTTTACAGTCTTAATGATAAGTCTTGAAAGGGACATGATATGAGTAGGTGTCCTGATGATTCTGCTTAATCAACAACCAGAACTGTATTATGAAAATTACTATTTCATGCTCTTAGATAGTCTTGAGCTTTAGTTGAGAGCCAAATAAATTTCTGACGGGTTGAGAATGAACAGTCAAGCTTTATACTGGTAATGATTTAAGAGCAACCATTAAACTCAAAAAATTAACTTAATATAAAGAAAAAGAATATGTCGATTTCAAAAACAGAAGCAAAGCAACTGCTAGAACGTCTTATTTATGATGATGCGCGTCCTCATGACTGGGTGCAGGATGTGTGGGGGTTGAGTCCAATATTAGGAGACAGTGCAGCAAAATTGGTAGAGGTTTTTGAAGCGCTGATAGAATGCTGTCCGCAAGAGAAATTGGAAAATTTGCTGCAAACGTTTTATCAAGAGGATCTTGAGTGAAGAGGTAATGATTACTTAGAGCGATATGCAATACGGAGACTTTGCACCAAAATCACTAGAGATGCGATCGCCATTAATCCACCCCAAAACCAATAAGGTAAAAGCAATTGCTGCTGTATTTGCGCTGTGTCAGAGAGTAAACCAGGACCAGCAGAGGCGCTAAATAAATAGTCCACTTGATGGTAAGTACTAACACAAGCTTGTACGCCGAGAAATTGAATCCCAAATCCCTGCATCCAACGAGGAGCTTTTAGTGCAACACCAAGGATAATCAGACCAAGTAGAGGAATTGCAACGATTCCAAATAGTGAGCGTACCCAGATGAGTGTCGAAATCAGTAAAAAACCCCCCAAAATCGTCAAACTCAGATGCGCCGCTCTAAAACTACGAGAAGCCAAAATTAAACCTGCACCAGCGATAGGTGGACCCATTGGTCCTGCTGCAGCAACCAAAGCACGACCAATGGGTCCTAAGTACAACGGAAGGCTATGAAAAGCAACACCCGAACCATTGGAAAAAATCTCCAGTTGCTGGAACTGTCCTCCTAAAAGGAGTGCCATCAAGCCGTGACCCATTTCATGAAACCAAGTTGCCAGAATGGTAAATGGGTATAAAATGTAATTACCTCCTGGAACTTGCCACAGCACAATAGTGGCGATCGCTGCAGCAAGAAGCCAAAACAAACCCATCCGGTCAACTGTTTTTGGGGCTTCTCTTGTTAGCAAGGGTTCAAAGTTTTTTCCAATGTTGCTCATGGTTCGCTTTTAAGGGGCATTGTCTTCCTATCATTTCGATTGTAGTTGTATTTTTCTATCCGTTGTTTGTGTCTAGTAGTATAATCAACCAGTTACCAGTTAGCAGTTAGCAGTTACCAGTTATCAGTTACAACAGAAAATACGGATCTGTTTGTTTTGTTAACTGTTAACTGTTCACTGTTCACTGACTCCGCTGTTCACTGTTCACTGTTTCAACCACCAGACACAAATTATTTTAGGAAATTTGAAACAGGAACGTTACTAAATCTCCCTTACCCAAACTGATCCGATCGCCTGGGCGCAAACGATGTCGATTCCCTGGCAATAAGGCCAAGTTATTGATGTAGGTGCCATTGGAACTTCCTACATCTTCGATATAGTGAGCGCCTCCCTCTAAACGAATATCAGCATGAATCCGCGAAACAATTTCCGAATTGGGAAATCCTGAAACATCTACATCTGGAGGAATGCGATCATTAGGCTTGCCCATATGAACAACAGAAAGGTTTTGCGGCAACTCAATTATCCTGTCTGTTTGAACGTGGATCAGTCTTGCCATCTCCTGCTGCAATTGAGTTCTAGATAAACTAGACGGGACAACAGTTGGCGGTGGAGTTTGGGCAGTTGTAGAAGCAGGTTCTGGGGGTGGAGTTGGTACTGGGGGTGGAGTTGGTGGTACTGATACTTCCTCTACTGGGGGTGGAGTTAGTGGTGCTGATACTTCCTCTACTGGGGGTGGAGTTGGTATTGATGGGGGTTGGCTGACAGCAGGTGCTGGAGGTGGGGTAGTGATGGTTGGTGGCGGGGGGCTGCTTTGTGTTGTCTCTACTGATGGATCAACAAATGCAACTGCTGTTGGCGGTATAGGTGCGGAATTAGGGGATGTGTAATCAGCACCATTAACCGACATCGGTTGTGGTTGTACAAGTGGATCAGGGTTAACCAGAGGCGGTACATTTGGGGTAATCTCAGGTGCGACAGTTGCGCTAGCAGCAGTGGGAATAGCTGCACGCAGGTTATAACCACACTGACCGCAAAAAGCTGCATCTGCCTGTACGTTTGCCCCACAACTGGGACAGTTACTAGTAGCTGGTAATGGGGTGTAGCAAGCTTCACACTGGACAGCGCCGTCTGGGTTTGGGTGATTGCAATTAGGGCAGACGATCATGAGGTTAGGTTAGCCTTTGTTGATGTTCTATGGTATAAAAGTGCGTTCAAGTAGAGGGGCAACTCTAGCTTTCGATTTTAACAAGTGCGTTTGAACCCGGAAGTATAGAAGTCTTATGAAGTGTGATTAAGTTTCATCCTTCATACTTCATCCTTATTGTTTTACCCTGCATCCTTTTTTAGATCACTTCCAGCAGCCGCATCTAGCAACCACCAAAGTTCTCCTTCAGGTTGAATTAAGCGGGATGGGTAAGTCAACTCATCTGCCACAGGTGCAAAGACTTGAGCAAGAGCTGGTCTTTTATTCGCACCAGCAACAACAAAGATAACGCAGCGAGCAGAGTTAATGAATGGGTATGTAAAGGTGATGCGAGGGTTTGCGTCTTTGTTCCCTACTGTAATCAGCTTATCTGTAACCTTTAAAGCTTCGGTATGGGGAAACAAAGATGCGGTGTGACCATCATCTCCCATTCCTAGCAAATTCACATCTAAAGGAGGATATTCTCCTGGTGAGGAGTGAAAAAATTCCTGCAGATGTCTTTCGTACTTAGCTGCTGCCATTGCGGGATCAGCTTCATCTGTGGGTATGGGGTGGATGTTACCTGGCGGGATATCGACGCGATCTAACCACGCACGACGCGTCATCAGTTGATTGCTATCTGGATGGTCAGGTGTTACGTAACGCTCATCTCCCCAAAACACGTGAATTTTGTCCCAAGACAGTTTTTGGCTAGAGATTGCCTCGTACAACGGTTTAGGTGTACTGCCACCAGACAAGGCAATGGTAAACTGCCCACGCTCTTTGATAGCTATTTCTATTTTAGACAAGATCAATTCTAGCGCTCGCGCAATTAGTGCTGTTTGATCCCCAAGAACTTCAATTTTTGTGCTCATCGCGTCATCTTCACACTAGCTACTTCAAGCAATACAATAGCGAAATAATGACAACTTCCCTTTTTACTTTTTGAAACTTTTAACATCATTCATATGGATGTAGAGCCTGGTTGAGCCGTTGTACAAAATTCTTGCCAAATCGTAACAAAAATTTTTATAAACAACGACAGGAAGAATACCGCCTCCTCTTAAAGGGCTGATGTAGCGACAGAAGCGGTTTAAATCCCTATACTATAATCATATCAGTCAGTGCCAGACTTGAAAACCTACTCGCTTCCAACGGAAAGCTGGGCGCTCTACATAGAATTTACGGAAATTTTCCGGAAATATAACTTGAGGCGTCTGGGCTAATGGATAAGAAGTGGAATATTCTTAAAATGTTTAAGGTTTAAAGCATAGAACTGTTTTAGCCTTGGTAGAGTTCATTCCAGTTTGCGATCGCTTCACGTTGGGCAAATAACAATTGTTGAATGCCTTTATCCGCAAAATCCAGTAGAGAATTGAGTTGGGTACGGCTAAAACTACCTTCTTCGGCAGTGCCCTGAACTTCTATTATCTCCAACTGCTGATTCATCACCACATTAAAATCTACCTCAGCCCTGACATCTTCAATGTAGTTGAGATCCAAAAACGGCTCACCTTGCAACAATCCTACAGAAATCGCTGCTACCTGTCCAATGATGGGCGATCGCTCTAATACTCCTTGCTGCAACAATTTAGAGATTGCATTCGCTAATGCCACAACCCCGCCTGTAATCGCTGTTGTCCTGGTTCCAGCATCTGCTTGCAACACATCTGCATCAACAGTCAGCGTGCGTTCTCCTATCGCTTCTAAATCTAATGCTGCTCTTAAACTACGTCCAATCAAACGTTGGATTTCTTGAGTTCGTCCAGACAACTTCATAAATTCTCGTTCTTGCCGTTGCGGTGTGGCTGTTGGTAGCATTCGATATTCCGCAGTTAGCCAACCTTTACCAGTTCCTTCTAGAAATTTAGGAACTCCCTGTGTTACGCTGACGCTACAAAGTACTTGAGTGTCGCCACATTTTGCCAGAACAGCTGCAGGCGCAAAGCGCGTAAAACTTTGCTGAAAGCTAATAGGACGTAGTTGGTAGGGTTGCCGACCGTCTGGACGCTGCCAAGCCATTGGGTTTGCCTTAAAATTTGTATCCACTATACAGTCGGTTATGCTTTGAGTATTAGGCTTTAAGTATTATAAAGCGTGACTCATTTTCTAGCCAATAGTCAACAACATGCACAGAGTTTGGTACTCTAAAAAAGATAATCACTATATTTTTGTCTCAAAGCTTATTGGAAAGTTAAAAGTAAATCGATAATATTTTGCTGCACAGCCTCTGGTGGTTGGTCTCCGTTGATAGTTAACAAGCGGCGGCGACGATCATAATACTCTAAAATAGGAACAGTACGGTCATAAAAAGTTTCCACACGACGCTGCACAATTTCCGGTAGATCATCTGGAAGAAAACGTCCCATACAACGATTCACCATAACCGCTTGTGGGACTTGTAAGTAGATTGCCCAGTCTAAATTGTGCCCTAGCTCGTTTAATAAAAAGTCCAATTCCTCAGCTTGCTCTGCTGTACTAGGATAACCCTCCAACACCCAACTATCCTTAAAATCAGACTTTTTTAGCTGAATCTGGATGGATTCAAGAATTATTTCGTCTAGAACGAGTTCTCCTGTCTCCATGTATGACTGTGCGAGATGACCGAGATAGGGAAAGGATGAAATTGCAAAGCGGTGCTGGTGCTCTAGGATACCTCCGTTATCTTGTCCTGAGTTTCCTTGATTGAGAGAATTTTTTGGAGGAAAATCCTCTGGGCAAAAAGCAGCGGTCGCATTTCGTAATATCTCATCACTAGAAATAAGAGGAATATTAAAGTATGTGCAAAGCCCTTGTGCTTGAGTGCTTTTCCCTGCTCCCGAACCTCCTATGATCACCAATTTCACAACAATTCACTCCTCATTTTTTGCTCAGAACTCACTATGCTGTTCAGTTGTATGTTCTCATTTTTACAACTACTTTCAGATAAAAGGCAATCATCTTAGTTTCCATAACTCTTGACTTCAGCATAAATGTAGTGTTTGACTAAGAATACAACGCACCCAAATACATTACGTATCCTCAAAAGCGCTAGATTATACAGTCTACTTTCGACAGCATAAATTTAAGCAAAACCACTGATTTTTATTGTTTTATTTTAGATACTATATGCTTGCTCAATTAGAAACCCCAAACTTAAATTCAACCCTCGATGTACCATACTCCGTTGAAGGCATCATACAAGTTTTCACTACCTCTTATCGTAGTTTTTTTACTAGTGTTGTGGCTCAAGCACTGAGAATCGCCGGTCAAGGCACACCAGTGTTAGTAGTACAGTTTCTCAAGGGTGGGATTCGTCAAGGACAAGAAAACCCCATTCGACTGGGACAAAAGTTAGATTGGATTCGCTGTGATTTGCCTCGTTGCATTGATACACCACACTTGGACGAAAGCGAAACGAAATCTCTACAAAAGTTGTGGCAATATACACAAAAGGTTGTGTGTGAAGGTAAGTATTCTCTGGTTGTATTAGATGAGCTAAGCTTAGCGATTCACTTTGGCTTAATTGCTGAAACAGAAGTTCTAGCATTTCTGGCAAAACGTCCTTCCCACATCGATATTGTTCTGATAGGATCACAAATGCCCAAATCTATTCTAGAAATAGCAGACCAAATTACCAAAATCCGTCGTAGTCATCAACCGTAATTGAGTTTCTCAGTACCGAGTGCTGAGTCATGAATTTCAAACGCTTTCTTCTTAATTTTCTTTGTCTTACTCAGCACTGAGATTCGGCGACTATTCTCTAATAACCTATGTTCGCGCTATTCTAGTTACTTGGTTTGAATTCATAGCGAAATCGTGATTAAAAACGACATTTGGATTAATGAAAAGGCTCATAAGGGTATGATTTCGCCTTTTGAGGCAAAACTAATTCGAGAAATCAAAATCAGTGAAGATGAACCATTGCAGCGTGTCATTAGCTATGGTTTATCATCTTATGGGTATGATATTAGGCTTTCTCCAGTTGAGTTTCGAATTTTTCGTCACATTCCCGGAACTGTTGTTGATCCCAAAAACTTTAATCCTCACAATCTGGAACAAACTCCACTGCATACAGATGACAATGGTAGCTATTTTATACTACCTGCTCACTCTTATGGTTTAGGAGTTGCTTTAGAAAAGCTGGAGGTTCCAGATAATATTACAGTTATTTGTATAGGGAAATCAACTTATGCCCGTTGTGGTATAATAGCAAACTTAACTCCTGCTGAAGCTGCATGGCGGGGTCATCTAACCTTGGAGTTCTCCAATTCTTCCAGCGCTGACTGTCGTATTTACGCCAATGAAGGAGTGGTGCAATTGCTTTTTTTAGAAGGGGAACCCTGCGCTATTAGTTATGAGGCTCGTCAGGGTAAGTATCAGGATCAGCTAGAAAAGGTTACCTTAGCTAAAGTATAAAAAACTATAAAGGATGAAGTGTTAAATGTTAAAATTTTTCTCCTTTATACTTCACCTTTTTTAGTGATTTGTCTTTTTCAAAATTTAACTCTTGTTCCCTGTGGTATAACTTCTATTTCAATATAAAAAATAATCACAGTACCAATTAAGATTTATAAAAACTTAAGATGACAGATATATCTGATTTTTTGGAAGAATCGTTTACCGAACATGAAAGCTGTTTACTACAGCCTTTTCTTACTAACTTTGATAGTTCCGTCTTTGGTTTAAGGAATTTACCTGAAGTAGTGAAAGGTGCATTATTTTCGCGTTATAGCCGGAGTGAGAAAAGTTTACGCCGTATTCTTCTTGAAGAATTTATTAAAGCACCTGAAGCTAGTTTTGCTCGTATTACTGGAGAAGTAGTTAACAATAACGCCGACCAATTAGTGGCAATTCAACAAGCAGAAGCATTTTATGAGCGCGTCCTAATCGGTTATGGCGATGACTCAGTAGCAGAACTAGGTGGCGCACATATTGCCTGTGAAGGAATTAGTAATATTGCTGCTAAAGCTCTTGAAGACAGCCGTTTAGGAATTTCTCCACTGGAGAAGTCAACAAGATATGTCCTGTTTAATCGAAAAATTAATGGACGCTACCGCTACTATCGGGAACCGTCAATTATGGCATCAAGCTATGCAGAACGTTACGAGAAAACACTAGATTGTTTATTCGAGACTTACACTGCATTAATTGATCCTTTATTAAGCTGGATACAGGCTCAAATTCCTAAAGATAAAGCTACTTCTGAACGAGCTTATTACAGTGCAACCAGAGCTAAAACTTTGGATTTGCTGCGCGGATTGCTGCCAATGGCAACTCTTACTAATGTTGGTTTATTTGGCAACGGACGCGCTTTTGAATACTTGCTAGTCAAGCTGGCTGCATCGCCACATCAAGAAGTCCATATGCTGGGGCTGGCTATGCAACAAGAGTTAGACAAAATGATTCCCTCATTTGTCAAACGATCAAAAAGTGATCGCGGCATTCAATATGCAAATTACTTAGCAACAAATCGCCAAAACACCGAACTATTAGCACAAAAACTTTTAACTCAGTGTACACCAGCACCAAAATCACCTGTTCAATTAATTGAGTACGATCCAGACGCAGAGGAAAAGGTTGTTGCTGCCATCCTTTACCCCCACACTGATTTAACATTTGAGCAAGTCAAAGAATATGTCAGCAATCTATCAACTCAAGAAAGAATCAATATTATCAGTACCTATCTAGGCGAAAGAGGTTCACGATTCCATCGCCCTGGACGTGCTTTTGAAGAGACATACTACACATTTGATTTACTAGCCGATATTGGTGCTTACCGTGATTTGCATCGGCATCGTGCTCTTACACAAGAACGCCAGCACTACTCTGTCCGTCATGGGTACGTAGTTCCAGCAGAACTAAAAGAAGCAAATCTAGCAGAAACCTACCGAAATGCTTTGGACTATGCTGCTGAAACAACCGAGTTAATTAGTAAAGTTTTGCCAGATGCAGCGCAATATGTTGTCCCCTTCGCTTATCGGGTGCGCTGGCGAATTAAGTTGAATCTTCGTGAAATTTACCATTTGGTTGAGTTAAGAAGTTCTCGCCAAGGGCATCCTTCCTATCGAGCGCTCGCTCAAGAAATGTATCGACAAATTAGTGCTGTTCATCCAGTATTAGTATCTAAAATGCATTTTGTGGATCTCAATGAGTATGCTTTAGAGAGATTAGCAGCAGAGCAAAGAATTGATACAAAAATGAACCAGAATAATTAAAAACTATTTCCAACATTTTGATTGTTCTTTAGTTTTTGTAGCGCACTGGCTTCAACTTCAATATCAATATATCCGGAATAAGGCGAGCGAATCACCCAGCAACGCCGTCCGGTATCGCTCAATCCTTCTTCAAAGCCATTGCGGAAAAAGTCGAGCAAGCAGATTCCAGCACCTGCGTTCTTGTCTTCTTTCGTGGCGTTGAGAACAACTAAGTAGCGGACGTGGGGGTTAAAAAGCAAATTGCGAATGAGTAAGTTTATCCCTCTTGTGGCTGAATAGAGCTGTCCAATAACAGCATATTCTTGGGGGTGTAAATGTTTGGCGATAAGCCGGAGGCTTGACGCTACGCGTATCGCACCCTTGACAGTCCATCCCGTAATCACTGCTGTCTGACCTTGACCATAAATCAGTTGGTTAGGCTTGTGCAGTGCATTATAGTGATATTTGGTTGCCTTACCCGTTGCTATCATGGATAGTTGCCTGAATGTCAAAAAAGCTAGCCAGCTTAACATATCACCACAACTGGTGCTAGTCGAGCAAATTGTTTAGAAAAGTTTAGCAAGTTCGATTCTACCAACAGCTGTGTTTTCTTTACCTTTGTAAAAGCTACCCGTCAGAGGGAGTATTTATGAGGACATAATACGGTAGTGTTCTGTTGTGGGTGAAACAGGAAAAAACTGGTACATTATGAGCAAAATGCCCAAAATTGACCGTCAAAGAGAGCATCAAGCAAACGAGCGGACATTTTTAGCTTGGCTACGCACTTCAATATCACTAATTGGCTTTGGTTTTGCGATTGCTAGATTTGGTCTATTTATACGCCAGCTTAATTTCTCTCTGACTCAACAGCAACACGAACCAGCACCACATCCTTTTTTCACCTCAGAAAATTTGGGAATTTGTTTGGTAATATTTGGTATTCTTACTTTACTTTTAGCAGTCTGGCGATATAATCAAGTTTTTTCTCAAATTGAAGAAGGAAACTATCAACCCAGTAAGTTTACTGTTTGGGTAATGACTGGAGTAGTGATTATTTTTGGAATTCTCAGTATTCCTTTGCTCATTTTACGAAGTAATGTGCCTCGTTCCACGTATCAGCTTCCAAATCAGCCCCAGTCACGTAATTTACGTTAACTTGCAAACATGTTGATTGGCTCACAATATACTAATAATACAGACAAAGTATCATCTGTGAAGAGGTTTTATTAATTACAAACAATTGGTATATTGAAAACGATATGACTCAGTCTTGCGGAAAAAAATATTAGGATTATGGCTTTAACTGCTTCAACAATGTTACCGCTAGGAACTAAAGCGCCAGATTTTCATCTATCGGATGTGCTACATCAAGAAACTATTTCGCTTTCGACTTTTGCTGATAAAAAAGCTTTACTTGTGATGTTTATTTGTCAGCATTGCCCGTTTGTAAAGCTTGTGAAGTCAGAATTGGCGCAGTTGGGAAAAGATTACGTTCATAATGGTTTAGGAATGGTTGCCATTAGTAGCAATGATGTCCATAATTATCCAGATGATGATCCTGAATTTCTCAGGGCAATGGCGATAGAACTTGATTTTAAATTTCCTTTTTGTTACGACGAAAGCCAAAAAACTGCAAAAGCTTACACAGCAGCTTGCACACCAGATTTCTTTCTCTTTGATGGCAGGCGTCAACTTGTTTATCGAGGACAATTGGATGATAGTCGCCCTGGTAATGGCAAACCTGTAACAGGTAGAGATCTACGCGCAGCTATTGACGCAGTATTGTCAGATCAACGAGTTACACCCAACCAAATACCCAGTATTGGTTGCAATATCAAGTGGAAACCGGGCAACGAACCCAGCTATTTTGGTTAACGGTATCTACAGCATCACATAATAAAAATCCTCCTGAACAAAGGAGAAATAATTGCAAAGGAGGATTTCTATTATTTACCTTTAGTGCTTTATTTCTAAACTAAGGACATAAGATCCTAGTTGGATTTTTCCTGCCCACAATTCGTACTCCACTCGTAGATGCTTTGGTAAGGGGTGTCCGTCGAGTGTTAGGCTACGGGTGAAATTTCGTAAGCGAATCGGTTCGCTAGGTTGTAATGATTCAACAGGTAACCAATAGCGAGTAATGCCGTAAACTCCCTGTTCCCAAAAGTGACGATAACTCAACTGACCATTTCCTTGCATAGTCATAGTCACTCTGTAAGGGGAAATTTCCAGCCATAATACTCGCGGACCACTAGGAACTGGAGTGCTACTTTGTTGTTGGCAAAGTGTGTTGTCTGTCAGCAGAGAGTCGTCTATGCTTTGAGAGTCTTTTACAGGTGGTGCGGACAAAAGTAAATGGAATCTGTCACGATCTTTTTGGTAGAGTGTCGCGGCAGTTTCCACAACAGACCAAACTGGTAGATCTGTGGAAATAAGTGATAGGCACACGGGCTTGCGATGGTGAGTAAGCATGGCAGCGATAAGGGCAAAAGGCCAATCAATGAGATGAGTTACAAGAAGAAATTGATAAAGATTAGTAGAGCAGGAGGAGCAAAGAAAGCGATACGATACTAGCGCAGTCAACGCCAGTTTATCTTAATGTCAGCTTCTGTTATAACCGTAGAAAAGAGCGAGAGCGCTTCTCAAAACTTAATCATTGAGCCTGCTGCTTCTCTATCTCTACAAGGTCGCATCCGTGTTCCAGGTGATAAATCTATCTCCCATAGAGCTTTGATGCTGGGCGCAATAGCCGAAGGCGAAACCCAGATTTCCGGTCTACTTTTGGGAGAAGATCCCCGTAGCACAGCAAGCTGTTTCCAAGCGATGGGGGCAGAAATTTCTGAACTAAATACGGAATTGGTGCGGGTTAAAGGCATCGGTTTAGGAAACTTACAAGAACCAGTTGATGTCTTAGATGCTGGTAACTCTGGAACAACGATACGCCTGATGCTGGGACTTTTGGCATCTCATGCTGGGCGCTTTTTTACCGTGACAGGTGATAGTTCCTTGCGATCGCGTCCCATGTCCCGTGTTATCAAACCATTACAAGAAATGGGATCTCAAATTTGGGGACGAAAAGGTAATACACTTGCACCCTTAGCAGTTCAAGGAAAGTCCCTCAAACCTATTCACTACAATTCCCCCATCGCCTCTGCCCAAGTGAAATCTTGCATTCTCCTTGCAGGTTTGACGACAGAGGGAAAAACGATTGTGACAGAACCATCACTCTCACGCGATCACAGCGAACGCATGCTACGGGCATTTGGGGCAAATTTAGTTACAGACCACCAAACCAACAGTGTGACAATCACTGGGCCTACTCAACTTTACGGGCAAACAGTGATTGTTCCAGGCGATATAAGTTCCGCAGCTTTTTGGTTAGTCGCTGGGGCAATTGTACCAGATTCTGAACTGGTTATTGAAAATGTTGGAGTAAATCCCACCCGCACAGGCATTTTAGAAGCCTTGGCGATGATGGGAGCAG
The DNA here is from genome assembly GCF_017982655.1 of Brasilonema sp. CT11. GTDB lineage: Bacteria > Cyanobacteriota > Cyanobacteriia > Cyanobacteriales > Nostocaceae > Brasilonema. Next base: position 42,302 of record NZ_JABXYX010000018.1, read on the forward strand.
ACATCCAACAAGAAAATCAGCGGGAGGTGGCTGGGGAACCAGTCGCTGATTTACGAGTGCGTTCCAGTCGTTTGAAAAGCTGTACAATCTCTGGTGATATTATCCCCAGGTTGATTGATGAAATCCCAATTTTGGCAGTGGCGGCGGTTTTTGCTGAGGGGACAACAATCATTCGAGATGCTGCTGAGTTAAGGGTGAAAGAAAGCGATCGCATTGCTGTCACAGCACAGCAACTCAACAAAATGGGAGCAAAGGTGACAGAATTACCTGATGGTATGGAAATTACTGGCGGAACCTCCCTATCCGGTGCTGAGGTTGATAGTCATACTGACCATCGGATTGCGATGAGTTTGGCGATCGCATCTCTCAAAGCTTCTGGTCAAACGATTATCCAGCGTGCAGAAGCTGCAGCGGTATCTTACCCAGAATTTTTTACCACACTGCAACAAGTTTGTGGCGATCGCCCGTGTCACGCCCAGAGGGCTGTCTGAAAGACAGCCCTCTCCCCGAATCGAAGATTCGGGGCAATCCGGCGGAGCCGGATTGGGGCGTAGGGCAGGCGTTGCCATCGCTAAATAAAGTCTGTTGTGGCTTAGATTTCTACGTAAAAGCCTGCATAAGCAGGCTTTATTGGCGTAAATAACTGCAACAGCAGCATTAAAATATTCCTCAATTTAGATACAATATCAGTTTTCGGACTGTATTTTAAATACAACTTTATGTTTTCTGCTATCTTGCGTAAATTGTTGGTGGTAGTATTGCTTACATTGTTTAGCGCGATGCCTATCGTACCTTGCAATCCAGCAAATTTTAGAATCTAATATAGTCTCCTAATATCGATTTTAGACGGCTGGCTGTGGAATCTTCAGCAATGATAAATCGTAGAAAATACAACTCAATTAAGTAACAAAAGTCATTAAGATTTATGAAGTTTAGTATTTTTAAACAACTTTTCCAACGTAGTTGGATTTTCACTTTACTGGGTCTATTGGTAGTACTAGCCCTCAATGGTTGTAATCCCAGTCAGTTTAAAAGCCAAGCGGCTCAAGTGCCGCAATTGGTACAAAACATTCTCAGTGATCCCAAAACCTTTAACTACCCCCTTAGTCAAGAGTCACCGAATATTTTTGGTTTAACTTACGAAGGGTTAACTACCCAAAACCCCAATACAGGAAAAATCGAGCCAGATTTAGCTGAATCTTGGCAAATTTCTAATGACAAGTTACGGATTGTTTTTACCCTGCGTGATGGTTTGAAATGGTCTGATGGTAAGCCACTCACAGTAGACGATGTTGTATTTACCTTCAACGACATTTATCTTAATGAAGTAATTCCCACAGATGCTAGAGATGTTTTGCGCATTGGTGAAAAGAGGGCATTGCCCAAGGTGCGAAAACTCGATGCTCGACAAGTTGAATTTACGATTCCAGAACCATTCGCACCATTTTTGGGTACAATCGGGTTACCAATTTTGCCTGCTCATGCTTTAGAAGAATCTGTAAAAACAAAAGATAAAGAAGGAAAGCCAATATTTCTGACAAAGTGGGGTGTTGATACTCCTGGTGATCAACTTATTGTTAATGGTCCTTACAAGGTAGAGCGCTATGACACCAGTCAACGTATAATTTTCCGGCGCAACCCTTATTACTGGCGCAAAGATGCTCAAGGCAATGCCCAACCTTATATTGAACGCGTCATTTGGCAAATCGTGGAATCCACAGACAGTGCCTTGCTGCAATTTCGTTCTGGTGGGTTAGATTCTGTGGCGGTAGGACCAGACTACTTTTCTTTGTTGAAAAAGCAAGAAAAACAGGGTAATTTTACTATCTATAATGGTGGTCCAGGCGCTGGCACCAATTTTATTTTCTTCAATCTTAATAAAGGGAAAAGAAACGGCCAGCCGCTGGTTAATCCAGTAAAATCTCGTTGGTTTAATACTGTGGAATTTCGACAAGCAGTTGCCTATGCGATTGACCGTAAAACGATGATTGACAACACGTTTCGCGGCTTGGGTCAAATGCAAAACTCACCGCTGTCTGTACAAAGTCCCTATTACATTTCACCAAAAGAAGGGCTGAAAACTTACGATTACAATCTACAAAAGGCAAAGGAACTGCTACAGAAAGCAGGATTTAAGTATAACAACAGAAATCAGTTAGTAGATGCTGAGGGAAACCGCGTCCGCTTCTCTTTGCTCACAAATGCTGGAAATAAAATCCGCGAGGGAATAGGAACGCAGATTAAGCGGGATCTCGACAAAATCGGCATACAAGTCGATTTCACCCCGTTAGCATGGAATACATATACAGATAAACTGTCTAACACTTTGGACTGGGAAGCATCTATCTTGGGACTGACTGGAGGTTTAGAACCAAATGATGGCGCTAACGTCTGGTCTCCACAAGGAGGATTGCATTCATTTAATCAGAAACCTCAAGCAGGACAAAAGCCAATTCAAGGTTGGGAAGTAACTCCTTGGGAAGCGCAAATTGGTAAACTTTATATTCAAGGAGCACGCGAGTTAGACGAAGCCAAACGCAAAGCGATTTATGCCGAAACTCAGCGGATATCTCAGGAATATTTACCGTTTATTTACTTGGTTAACCCCTTGGCAATGTCAGCTGTACGTAATCGTGTTGAAGATCTTCAATTTTCAGCTTTAGGTGGTGCTTTTTGGAACATTTATGAACTGAAAGTGACAAAGTAGTGACTTAACCAGAAGCTTTGCGATATCCCCTACAAAATGTCAAATTCTCTGCTCTGGCTTCTCAAAAGGGAGGATTGTAGAATAAGTATGAAATTAAATCAGACGAGTGTAAAGTTGCCGGAGCAGGTCTAGTTGGCTGATTGCTGCCAGATTCGTAATAGGTGATGTATCACTAACAACAATCACAGCAACCCCATCGATCGCAGCGTTCTGACACCTGACTGAAAATCCTGCACATCATAGTTGATGCAGAGTCCGCGCTTGGCAAGTTCATGTTGAAATTCAATCACTGTCAGTCCAGTCCAAGCACGGGCTTTGCCACTACTGATTTTTTCCTGCTTGTAGAGCATGATAGCAATCTCCAACTTTAATTCATCCTCGGTCATTTTTGTTGCCCGGAGAATGTCATCAGGTATTAAGACGCTCATAGGAATTTGCTTTGAGGTTGTATTTTCTATAATTTGAGGGTATGTAAAACAGCGAAACAGAACAGTTGCGGTTTAACGCAACCGTTAGGCTGTTTCTTGATAGAACAGAAATTCTTGTTGGCTTGAAACGACTGTATATATTGAATACCAACATTTGCATTTTACAAACTTCCACAACCATCAACAAGCAGGTAATAACTAACAAATGACAGATGATAAATCTTTACGATCGCTCTTAGAAAGCGTTGCCAATGGTAACGTTACTCCAGATGGAGCATTAGAAAAACTCCGACACTTAGCTTATGAACCTGTAGGCGATTTTGCCAAAGTTGACCATCATCGCGCCTTGAGAACAGGATTTCCAGAAGTAATTTGGGGACCAGGCAAAACTCCTGATCAAATTGCTCAAATTATGGAAGTCATGCGCCAGCGTAATTCAGTGGTGATGGCGACGCGCATAGAACCAGATGTTTTCGCCACACTGGAAACAAAAGTTCAAGGTCTACGCTACTACAACTTGGCGCGAATTTGTGCGATCACACCTCCTACCATCGAACCACAGTATCCTGGCACAATTGGGATTCTTTCTGCTGGCACTGCTGATTTAGCTGTTGCAGAAGAAGCTGCTGTCACCGCAGAACTTTCTGGTTTCCATGTGCAGCGTCTTTGGGATGTGGGAGTTGCAGGAATTCACCGTTTACTAAATAACCGCCATGTTATTGAATCAGCGTCAGTCTTGATTGTGGTAGCGGGGATGGAAGGCGCTTTACCCAGCGTAGTTGCAGGTTTGGCAGATTGTCCTGTTGTCGCTGTTCCTACTAGCGTTGGTTACGGCGCAAGTTTTGGAGGTTTAGCGCCACTATTGACAATGCTCAACTCTTGTGCAGCTGGTGTGGGTGTGGTGAATATTGATAATGGTTTTGGTGCAGCAGTGTTAGCGGGGCAAATTGTGCGTACAGCCTCTAAACTAAGGCATTAGAATTTTACTCACCATCTGGGATGAGTTAGCTCACTAATCTTGCCAAATATAAATTATGAATTATCTAATTATGAATGCTAAAAAGTTTCATAGTTCATAATTTATCGTTCATAACTTTCCCATACCCATGACAAAACAACAAACTTGGAGTCAACGGTTTGAATCAGCACTACATCCTGCGATCGCTTTGTTTAATGCGAGTATTAATTTTGACATTGAATTAATTGAGTATGACCTGACAGGCTCTCAAGCTCATGCCAAAATGCTAGCTCACACCGGTATCATTTCTCAGGAAGAAGGAGAGCAGCTCGTTGCAGGTTTAGAGCAAATTCGTCAGGAATATCGCCAAGACAAATTTCACCCAGGTATCGAAGCAGAAGACGTACACTTTGCTGTTGAGCGGCGTCTTGTGGAAATTGTAGGGAACTTGGGTAAAAAGTTACACACTGCTCGCTCCCGCAATGACCAAGTAGGTACTGATACTAGACTCTATCTCCGCGACCAAATTCAACAAATCCGCAACCAATTGCGGCAATTTCAACAAGTTTTACTAGATATTGCTGAAAAAAACGTTGAAACGCTGATTCCTGGTTATACTCACCTGCAACGTGCCCAACCATTGAGTTTAGCTCATCATTTGCTGGCATATTTTCATATGGCGCAACGTGACTGGGAACGTTTAGGAGATGTTTTTGGCCGAGTTAATATCTCACCATTGGGGTGCGGTGCTTTGGCTGGAACAACTTTCCCTATAGATCGCCACTACACAGCAAAACTGTTGGATTTTGAGGGAGTTTATGCAAATAGTCTTGATGGAGTGAGCGATCGCGATTTTGCGATCGAATTTCTCTGTGCTGCAAGTCTGATTATGGTTCACCTGAGTCGTTTGTCAGAAGAAGTTATTCTTTGGGCATCAGAGGAATTTAGCTTTGTGACTCTTAAGGATAGCTGCGCGACTGGTTCCAGCATTATGCCCCAAAAAAAGAACCCCGACGTACCGGAATTGGTGCGCGGGAAAACTGGACGCGTATTTGGTCATCTTCAGGCAATGTTGGTGATGATGAAGGGGCTACCCTTGGCTTACAACAAAGACCTGCAAGAGGACAAAGAAGGTTTATTTGACAGTGTCGTCACAGTCAAAGCTTGTTTAGAAGCAATGACAATTTTACTCCAAGAAGGGTTAGAATTCCGTACTCAGCGCTTGGCAGAAGCAGTCGCAGAAGACTTTTCTAATGCTACCGATGTAGCAGACTATCTTGCTGCACGGGGTGTTCCTTTTCGAGAAGCATACAATCTTGTGGGAAAAGTCGTAAAAACTAGTATTTCTGCCGGAAAACTCCTCAAAGATTTGAGCTTGGAGGAGTGGCAACAACTTCATCCAGTATTTGCAGAAGACATTTACCAGGCAATTTTACCCCAGCAAGTGGTTGCAGCTCGTAATAGCTACGGTGGCACAGGGTTTGCACAAGTCAAAGGCGCACTCCTTAGCGCCCGCGACCAAATGACTGCTAAATAACCTACAAAGGCGTACATAATGTACGCCCTCACACTTCAAAAAGCGATTAGGCAAAATAAATTCTCACACAGAACTTATTCAGCAGCAGCTATTGATGCTGCGCCCTCATCCTCTTCATTCTTCGGCGGTCTTTGTTGGAACCTTCTTTGGAAACGTCCCGTTGTAGTCCGTTTACGAAACTTTCGGGCATACGCCTGGTTCCGTAGCGCCTTTTCTTTCTTGGGATTACGGCGCTTAGCCATGTTCACCTCATTAATAAACAACAAAAAAGCTACTTCTAGGCTGATTGTAGGCAATAACAGGTATTGGTATTACTTATATTAATTTAGCCTAGTTTTGCAACAAAATAATTTCAGACGGTAGACAATTATAGCATATTTTAAGTTAATATATCAACAATTCTGTAAAATTATATAGCAATCCTAAATCATTTATAAACAATTGTGTTCCCTGTTCCCTATTCCTTGCCCTGATCAGACAATTTACAATCTCATTTAGGACTGCTATAGCTATGATATTTTTGCTAAAAGTTGAAAATTTGCTTGAGTCATAAGTGTATGTGTTCAGACAAACACGACTTTGAGTTTGAGCAAATGCTAGAATCTACATTGATTCTACGTAAATCGTTAGAACAAAATCCCAAACCACAAACATTGTTGTAGAATATGCAACTCAACATTTAAGTTGAAAAATGTGAATGTGGAAAACTCTACACTACAAGCCAAAGATTTTAAAATTGAACATTCTTGCTTTTTTTGCAGTGGCTGTTCAGTCCACACGTAACTTATGGCGCATTGGACAAACCGTATTGGGCATTATCTTCCGTCATCCCATTACCGGTACGAGCATCATCCCGATTTTACCGGATGGTCGAATTGTGCTGATCCGGCGACGTGACAACGGTCTGTGGGCTTTACCTGGAGGTATAGTGGACTGGGGAGAGGATGTTCCTAATGCTATCCGACGAGAGTTGATGGAAGAAACAGGACTAGAACTGTTATCAATTCGACGTTTAGTTGGTGTCTACTCCGCACCAGATCGTGATCCTAGAATTCATTCAATTTGTATTGTAGCTGAAGTAATAGTCCAGGGAAAAATGGAAATTCAAGATACTTTGGAAGTCATGGAAATCCAGGCTTTCCCACTGGATTCGTTACCTCCGGGACAGATGTCTCATGATCATAGTCGCCAGTTGCAAGACTATTTAGATGGCTTGACAACATTAGCGTAATGAAAAGTAGCTCAACTTAATTAAGGACAAAATATCATTACCTAAGCGCGAAGCCCACGAATCGAGTATTAGCGCAAGCCCAAAACGCACACCGTAGGCGTCCTTGAAGCGTGTCGCTTTGGGACTTACAAAGCAGCGTTCTTTGAATATAACAAGTGCGTCTGCAACTGGAGATACAAAAAAAAGTAATATAAAGCACTCGTAAACTCATGTGGCTAAGTAATCGCCAAAATTATATTTTGCGTTTTTTAATTTCGACCAAAAAATAAAAGGATACATGCAAATGTATTTATTCATGCACAGGAAATAAATGCACAAGCTAATCATTCAAGCCCCCGATTTATGAGCCAATGGGATCTTGGGGTTCCCCCCAAGAGGAGCATCTGGTGTCCTGGTTGTGCAACAATAGCGCGAATTTTGAATCAGTGAATGCCTAAATTAAGCAAAGGGTTGACACAAACACCTCGCTTACTTTCTCCACTTTCAAGAGTGTTTTTTGAGACTAATAATAGGTAAGTAGGAAAAATCTTAGCGAAACTCGATCTACATTGGTTGGCTGTTTTTTGCTTTAACCGAACCGTATTGAGCTATAGTTAAGAGTTAGTAGTTCGCTAAAAATAAAATGAATTTATAGTAACAATCTAGTACAGCTTTGGCAATTCAAAATTCAAAATTCAGAAATATGGCTGATCTGGCAAGCTTTTAGCTAAGTTTGAATTTTCACTTTCTTTCCGCAGTTTTGTATTAGCAATAACTGTCAATATCAAATAAAAATATATTTAATATAGCGCTTACATTAAATTCTTAAATATGCATTCTATATTCCGTAACTCCCGGATAAAGACTTCTCAAGGAATGCTTTTCTGGCGTGAGATTGGAGAAGGAACTCCGATTATTTTCTTACATGGTACTTGGAAAGATAGTAGCCAGTGGATATCCGTTATGGAGATACTAGCACAAAATTTCCATTGCTTTGCACCAGATTTCTTGGGATTTGGCGAGTCAGATTTTCCGAATGTTCATTATTCAATTGATTTGCAAGTGGAGTGTTTAGCACAATTGCTACAGGCTCTAAAGCGTGCTTTAAAGCAAGAAAGGGTATATTTAGTTGGAGATTCCCTTGGAAGTTGGATTGCAGCTAGTTATGCTTTGAAGTATCCAGAACAAATTAATGGTTTGGTGTTATTAGCGCCAGAGGGTGTAGAAATACAAGGGCAAAAAAAGCGTTGGGAGAAAATGCAGCGGATAGCAAACCGTCCACCACTTGTGTTTCAATTGTTGCGACTATTTCGTCCGATCATGAAAATCTTTGGTTTGGATCAAAACATTGAACAGGATTGGCAGTTTCATCAGGTGATGCTGCAATACCCCACAGCTTGTGAGCTTATCTTCCAACGCCAACATTTAGAAATTCAAGCAGAATTACTACACGATGAATTATCCTTTATAACAGTCCCGGTTTTAATTTTACAAGGTGAAAAAGACAACCAAGAAGCTATAGCCATGAGTCAGTTGTACGCTCAATATATCCCTCATGCAAAGTTGAAAATAGTCGGTAGCGCAGAGGATAATTTACCAGAGTCTTGTAGCTCAGCGGTGGCTGGGGATATTCGCAACTTTATTAATAGTAAAAATAATGCTGAAATTTACTACTCATAATTCTTAAGTGTTTTTTGCATTCCCCAAAAAATTAAATTCGCTTCAATATTCAAACTATCTACAATTTCAGGAAACTGCGATGCTCCTTTAGGAGCCTTCAGCGGCGATCGCATATAATTTACCAGCAAAGTGCGATCGCCCCCAGTCATCACAACATTCCCTTGTGGAAAATCCCGCCACCAAGCCTCTATAAAATCTTTGATTCCAGCAACTAGAGTGTAAATAACCCCGCTTTGTATTGCTTCTGGCGTATTTAGAGCATATCTGTGAGGAAGTTGCTGGGGTAACTCTACTGTTGGTAATTGTGCTGTTTTTCCAGCAAGAGTAGCAAGCTGCAAGCCCAGTCCTGGAAGAATTGCGCCTCCAACCAAATGTTGGTTAGCATCTGCACCAGTGAAGGTTAGTGCTGTCCCCGCATCAATCACCAGTATAGGAAAACCCCAATTCTGCCCAGCACCCAATAAAGCCAGCGCACGATCAATTCCGAGTGTGGGATAAATTCCCTTTATAGGAACTTGGTCTAAGGTAAGGATGCGAACATTAGGATAACTTTGCCATAGTGCTGTTTGACTGGGAACAACCGACGCTAGGATCATCGGAGGAGGGGAGGAAGAGAGCGAGTGAGGGCTTTTTTTCCCAGTTGCTTCATCGTTTGGCAAAATCTCTAGTAATAAATCCTTCAACGTTTGAGATTGAGACAGTCGCTGGATAACATCTGCTGGTAGATAGTCTGTGTCCCAAGCATGAATAAGCGTATCGCCTGTAAAGTACGCCCAATGCAGTCGGGAATTTCCAATCATCAAAGCTAGCCACAAAGAGCTATTAGCCATTAACTATCAGTTATCGTAAACTAAAAAAAAAGAAAATGAGCGTTTCTAAACACAGTTAAACTCTAAATCAATTGCTTAAATTTTTGTTACATATTTTTGTTACATACTTATAAATTTTCTCCCCGGCTTACTTAGTAAAGCAAAAAGCTACCACACAGCCTCTGAGCGCGGGTAGCTTTTAAACGACTAAGTTTTGTTGAAACATAAGGGTATTATCACATATGCCAGCCCGAAAAACAGGAACAGTTACAGGAGCTTCTTTTGAAAAGTCCAACCGTGGCAAAACTTGAAAGTCTCTTGGTGACCGTGTTTTATCATTAGTTCGTATCTTAATCTACCTGGCGACTGCTATACTTTTAGTTTTTTTAACCTGGGGATAAAAATTTTAAACAAAATTTACAAAATAAACATGTCACAATAGGGACAGAGTAATAAATACTCAATTGCTAAGGAGACTAGTTATGGTAGCGCTCACCGAAAAAACCAAAAAAAAGCTAACCATCGAGACTGTAGAGATTGCCTCCGAGACAACGGCAATTCGGTCTTTGGATTGGGATCGCGATCGCTTTGATATCGAGTTCGGTCTACAAAACGGTACTACCTACAATTCATTTCTGATACGCGCTGAGAAAATAGCGCTGGTTGACACCTCCCACGAAAAGTTTCGTCAGCTGTATTTAGATACCCTTAAAGATCTTGTTGATCCAGCAGATATTCAATATCTTATTATCAGTCACACTGAGCCAGACCACAGCGGTTTAGTCAAAGATGTTTTGCAACTTGCGCCGGATGTAACGGTTGTCGGTTCTAAAGTTGCTATCCAATTTCTGGAGAATATGGTGCATCGTCCGTTTGAGCGGAAAATTGTCAAGAATGGCGATCGCCTGGATCTAGGCAACGGACACGAACTAGAATTTGTCATTGCACCAAATTTACACTGGCCCGACACCATCTTCACCTTCGACCACAAAACCCAAAGTTTGTTTACCTGTGATGCGTTTGGGATGCACTATTGCTCAGATAGCACGTTTGACGAAGACTTAAAAGCTATAGAAGCAGACTATCAATATTACTATGAATGTCTGATGGCTCCCAATGCCCGTTCAGTTCTATCTGCCCTCAAGCGGATGGATGAACTGGAAAAAATCAGCATGATTGCTACAGGTCACGGACCATTACTACAACATAACGTTGACGAACTCACCAAGCGTTATCGTACGTGGAGCAAAACACAAGCGAAGGCAGAAACTACCATAGGAGTCTTTTACGTTTCAGATTATGGTTATGGAACTCGCCTAGCTCAAGCAATTGCCACCGGTATCACCAAAACTGGCGTCGCTACAGAAATGGTAGACTTGCGTGCAGGCATTGACTTACAAGAATTGCGGGAACTTGTCGGTCGTTGTGATGGTATTGTTGTTGGAATGCCTCCAGCTTCTGGTGCAGCAAATATCCAATCTGCCATCAGCACTATTTTAGGCTCAGTTCATGAAAAACAAGGAGTGGGCATTTTTGAATCAGGCGGTGGTGATGACGAACCAATTGACCCGTTGTTGAGTAAATTCCGGAATTTGGGCTTAATACCAGCGTTTCCAGGAATTCGGATCAAACAAACACCCACAGAAAACACTTACAAGCAGTGTGAAGAATCCGGAACAGACATAGCACAGTGGGTGACACGCGATCGCTCGGTCAAGCAGATGAAATCTCTAGGTGCTGACGTTGACAAAGCACTAGGTAGAATCAGTGGTGGGTTGTATATTATCACCGCTAAAAAAGGTGATGTATCCAGCGCCATGTTAGCCTCTTGGGTTTCTCAAGCCAGCTTCAAACCTATAGGAATATCCATAGCTGTCGCCAAAGATAGGGCTATTGAATCACTCATGCAAGTGGGTGATAAATTTGTCCTAAATGTCTTGGAAGAAGGTAAATATCAAAAATTGATGAAACACTTCCTCAAACGTTTCGCCCCTGGTGCTGATCGTTTTGAAGGAGTGAAAACCCAGTCAGCCGAAAACGGTGCACCCATCCTTGGAGACGCCCTAGCATATATGGAGTGCGAAGTTATGAGTCGGATGGATGGCGGCGATCACTGGCTTGTGTACAGCACCGTATACGCAGGACGAGTAAGTAAACCAGAAGCCCTCACCGCAGCCCACCACCGTAAAGTTGGTAATCACTATTAACAACACTAATCCACTCTACTGATAACTGATAACTGATAACTGCTTATGAGTCTTTTGTGCTTAGTTCACGGTGCTTCCCTGGGCGCTTGGTGTTGGGAACTACTCACCCAAGAGATAGAGGCGCGTGGTCATCAGACGGTAGCAGTGGATCTCCCAATTGAAGACCCTACCGCTGGGGTTGTTCAATATGCCGAAGTCCTGAACAAGGCACTGCAAGGATTTGAAGACGATGCGGTGCTCGTTGGTCACTCTATGGCAGGCTTAACTATTCCTCTGGTTGCCAGCCAGCGTCCAGTGCGTCAGCTTGTTTTCATTGCTGGGCTGATTCCGCACATTGGTGGAAGTCTCTTCGACCAGTTTTATGACGAGGTAGATCCCAATGTCCTCAAAACAATAGGCTATGAGCTGCCAGAAGCTGAGAAGTTCGAGCAGTTCCGCGATGAGCCAAATATGTTCAATCCGGCAGCACTGAGGATAACCTCTTTACAAGACGAGGCTGTCGCAAGAGAATTTCTCTTTCACGACTGCACCTCAGATGTGGCGCATTGGGCATTTCCAAAGTTGCGCAATCAGCAGTTTTTATATATGAGTGAGGTTAGTCCTCTACAAGCTTGGCCAGATGTAAAGTGTACATATATCGTTTGTGGTGAAGATCGTTGCCTTTCTCCTGCATGGTGTCGATACGCTGCACGCAAACGTCTTGGAGTTGATGCAATTGAGTTACCTCGAAGCGGGCATAGCCCAATGTTATCTCATCCTGTTCAGCTCGCCGATGTGCTAGCTAAAGTCGCCTCTACATAAAACACGCAGTTCAATATTAAACCTTATTAAATATGACCTATGCCAGAAACTAAACCTCGTGACGTTCAAGTTTACCCCATCGCTACAGACACAACTGTGCTTCGTTCCCGCAGTTGGACACGCCTAAGATTTGAAATAGAATACGCTTTGGCAAAAGGGACAACAGCAAATGCTTATCTGATCAAAGGAGATAAAATCGCTCTGATTGACCCTCCAGGAGAAACTTTTACAGAAATTTTCCTCGAAGCGTTACAGCAACGCTTTGATGTCAAAGAAATTGATTACGTCATTCTCGGTCACATCAATCCCAATCGCGCCGCAACTCTCAAAGCTTTGCTGGAACTGGCACCGCAAATCACCTTTGTTTGTTCTAACCCAGGAGCAAAAAGTTTGCGTGCTGCACTGGAAAACCCAGAATTACCAGTGATGGTGATGCGCGGGGAAGAAACTTTAGATTTGGGCAAAGGTCATGATCTAGAGTTTATCCCCACTCCCAATCCTCGATACCCAGATCTACTTTGCACTTACGATCCGCAAACAGAAATTCTCTACACAGATAAGCTTTTTGCAGCACATATTTGTGGCGACCAAGTTTTTGATGAAGGTTGGGAAATCTTTAACGAAGATAGACGCTATTATTTTGATTGCATCATCGCTCCCCACGCTCGTCAAGTCGAAACAGCACTGGATAAACTTAGCGACTTATCCGTGAGGATGTATGCGACTGGACATGGGCCTCTGGTACGCTATAGCTTAATCGAACTAACAGAGTTTTATCACCAATGGTGTCGGGAGCAAGCATCGCAAGAGACATCTGTGGCGTTGATTTATGCTTCTGCGTATGGAAGTACGACGACTCTTGCCCAAGCGATCGCTCGTGGGATGACAAAAGCGGGCGTTGCTGTAGAATCAATTAACTGCGAATTTGCTGAACCAGAAGAAATCCGCGCTGCTGTGGAAAAAGCGTCTGGCTTTGTGATTGGTTCTCCTACACTTGGAGGTCATGCACCGACTCCCGTGCAAGTCGCTTTGGGTATTGTGCTTTCCACTGCGACGAACAACAAACTTGCTGGTGTCTTTGGTTCTTTCGGCTGGAGTGGCGAAGCAGTCGATATTATCGAGGGTAAACTGAAGGACGCTGGCTATCGATTTGGTTTTGATACTATCAGGGTGAAGTTTAAACCTGATGATGCCACCCTGCAAATGTGTGAAGAAGCAGGAACCGACTTTGCTCAAGCACTCAAGAAAGCTAAAAAAGTGCGCACTCCAAGCCAAAGCGCCACAACTACAGAACAAGCAGTCGGGCGCGTTGTTGGTTCGCTGTGTATCCTCACAGCAAAACAAGGCGATATATCCAGTGCAATGTTAGCCTCTTGGGTATCGCAAGCAAGTTTTAATCCTCCTGGTTTAACAATTGCTGTAGCAAAAGATCGAGCAGTAGAATCACTGACACACTCAGGTAGTAAATTTGCATTAAATGTCTTGAAAGAGGGAAATCACATCGGCTTAATGAAGCACTTTCTCAAACCTTTTGGTCCAGGACAAAACCGATTCGACGGTGTCGCAAGTAAAGAAGGTGAAAATGGTTCTCCTGTTCTGAATGATGCCTTAGCTTATTTAGAATGCTCCGTAAAAAACCGGATGGAAGTAGGTGACCATTGGCTTGTTTATGCAACCGTGGATCATGGGAAAGTACTAGACGCTAAGGGAATTACTGCTGTGCATCATCGTAAGTCGGGGAATCATTACTAATTTTGAGTCTGAGAGAAGTCTGATCGCCGGCTTCCGGCGATCAGAACTATGCCCTAAGTCCTTACGGACACACTCTTGCAACGGGCACGCTGCGCGAACGGTGATTTTGAATTGTAAGCAATGTAGAGACGTAGGGTGCTACGTCTCTATATTTTACAAAAAGTCATTCTATAAATAACAATTTAATGATTAAATATTAAACATTAAACTAATATCACAGTTTGAAGCTTGATCTTGTGAACTTTCACGGAGCTAGCTGATTCGTTGAGGGGAAATTAGCCAAGATATGAGTAGACAATTTAACCGACGTAGGTTTTTGATTTACAGTTCTGCAACTTTTGGTAGCACCATCTTTTTGAAGGCTTGCGCTAATAACACCCCAACCGCTACGAACAGTCCAGCCACCTCTAACAATACTTCTCCTGTAGCTGCAGCTAATAGTGAAACCATCAAGGTAGGTATTTTGCACTCCCTTAGTGGCACAATGGCTATTAGTGAAAAAAGTGTCGTCGATGCTGATAAATTAGCCATCAAAGAAATTAACGCGGCTGGTGGTGTCTTAGGTAAACCAATTGAAGCCATTGTTGAAGATGGTGCTTCTAACTGGGATACTTTTAGAGAAAAAGCAACTAAGCTGATTGATCAAGATAAAGTAGCTGTAGTTTTTGGTTGTTGGACTTCAGCTAGCCGCAAAAATGTTAAACCAGTCTTTGAAAGTAAAGACCATATGCTGTGGTATCCCGTGCAGTATGAAGGTCAAGAGTGTTCTAAAAACATTTTTTACACCGGTGCAGCGCCAAATCAACAAATTGAACCTTCTGTTGATTGGTTGTTAAAAAATAAAGGCAAAGAATTCTTTTTAGTAGGCTCAGACTACGTTTTTCCTCGTACTGCTAACACCATTATTAAAGCCCAATTAGAAGCTCTAGGCGGAAAAATAGTTGGTGAAGATTACTTACCATTAGGTAACAACGAAGTTACACCTATCATTACTAAAATTAAGCAAGTTTTGCCCAACGGTGGAGTAATTTATAACACCTTAAATGGTGATAGTAATGTAGCTTTATTCAAACAGTTAAAAGGTGCTGGATTAACACCAGACAAATACCCTTCTATGTCTGTAAGTATTGCCGAAGAAGAAGTTAAGGCAATTGGTGTTGAGTATCTCAAAGGTCACTACGCTGCTTGGAATTACTTCCAAACTGTAGACACTCCTGCTAATAAGAAATTTGTCGCAGCATTTAAACAAGAATATGGTGCAGACCGGGTAATAAATGACCCAATGGAAGCCGCATATATCGCTGTTTATTTGTGGAAGCAAGCAGTAGAAAAAGCGGGTAGTCCTGATTTAGCTAAAGTTCGTGCTGCGGCTTATGGTCAAACCATAGATGCACCTGAAGGAAAAGTGACAGTAAATGCTAATCATCACATATCCAAAGTTGTGCGGATTGGTCAAGTTAGAGATGATGGTTTGTTTAATATTATCTATGCTACACCTGCACCAGTTGAGCCAGTTCCTTGGAATCAATTTGTGAAAGAGACTAAGGGATTTGCTTGTGATTGGTCAGATCCAGCTAAGGGCGGTAAGTACAAAAAAGCCTAATTAATCAATAGTTAATAGTTAATAGTTAATAGTTAGGATTTTAACTCTTGACTGTTGACTCATTACTAGAAAACAAGCTTATAGCTGGTGGAGAAAAATAAGTGTTAACAGGTTTCTTAGATGCTGTATTTAATGGTATTAGCATCGGTTCTGTGTTATTAATTGCCGCCTTGGGATTAGCCATTATATTTGGCTTGATGGGTGTCATTAATATGGCGCATGGTGAATTGATGATGTTTGGGGCTTATACAACATTTGTTGTACAGAATGGCTGTAAACAATTAGGCGGTTTTTGGTTTGAAATTTATATATTTTTGGCGTTAATTATCGCTTTCATTTTCACAGGATTTATCGGATTAATTCTTGAAAGAGGTGTGATTCGTTACCTCTATGGACGACCCCTAGAAACTCTGCTAGCAACTTGGGGAGTAAGTTTAATTTTTCAGCAGTTTGTCCGTAGTGCGAATTTGGTCTTAGTAATTGGCTTAGTCTTGTTTTCTCTATTGTTTTTTGGTGGGTTATGGTTTTTAAATTCCCGCACAAATTTAGAGAGAATTCGTAACTGGGTTGTGTGGGTAGTACTATTGCTATCGCTGGGGATAACAACAGCAACTTGTAATTTATTAAGTCAAACTTATCAGCTAGCAGTAACTAAACCTTGGTTTGGCGCACAAAATGTAGATGTAACAGCACCGACTTGGTTACAAACTGGCATATCTTTAGGTGGTGTACAATTACCATTTGCAAGATTATTTCTTATTGGTTTGACAATAATTTGTGTAGTAGGAATTTATCTATTCTTACAACGTTCTAGCTGGGGATTAAGAATTCGGGCTGTGACACAAAACCGGAGTATGAGTGCTTGTTTAGGTATCCCAACTCAAAAAGTTGATGCGATCACTTTTGCTTTAGGTTCTGGTTTAGCTGGGGTGGCTGGTTGCGCGATTAGTTTGCTCGGTTCTGTAGGTCCAAATACTGGACAAAATTATATTATCGACACTTTTATGGTTGTGGTTGTTGGCGGTGTGGGTAATTTAGTAGGTACTATTGTAGCTGCCTTGGGAATTGGCACAGCTAACTTTTTAATTGGTTCTGGGACTCTAGCTTTGTTGTTAACTCCTGTTAAGCCTCTGGCGGATTTCTTGACGTTTTTTGCTACCACAAGTATGGCCAAGGTGATGGTATTTCTGCTGATTATTTTATTTTTACAGTGGAAGCCTGGGGGGATTTTTCCACAAAAAGGTCGTAGTGTTGATGTTTAATTTCACACAGAGACGTGAAGGACATAGAGGATGAAGAAGGGAGGAAGGTTAATATTAATTGAAATTGGGGTAGTGATAGTGATTGCACTCATCCTGATCTTAATTATGCCAGTGGTGCTATCAGAATTTCGCTTGAATTTGTTGGGGCGATTTTTGTCACTGGCGATTGTGGCTTTAGCGATTGATTTGATTTGGGGTTATACTGGCTTACTTAGTTTGGGACATGGTATTTTCTTTGGTTTGGGTGGATATGCGATCGCTATGTACCTGAAACTGCAAGTCCCTGTTGGTGAGTTACCTGATTTTATGGGGCTGTATGGTATCACCGAACTTCCCTGGTTTTGGCTACCTTTTTATTCTTTCCCAATAGCAATAGCGGCTGTGGTGATACTTCCAGGTTTGCTGGCGGGATTATTGGGATATTTAGTATTCCGCAATCGCATTAAGGGAGTTTATTTTTCGATTTTGACTCAAGCCGCAACTATTGTATTTTTCAATTTTTTTAACGGTCAACAACAATTTTTCAACGGCACTAATGGGCTGATAGATTTTACAACTTTGTTTGGTGCAACCGTCAGTGATCCTAAAACAAAATTTGTTTTCTATACTCTGACAGTATTGTTTCTCGCCGCTACCTACGGGGTTTGTCGCTGGCTGACAAGTGGACGTTTTGGCAGACTTTTAATCGCCATTCGGGATGACGAAAATCGGGTAAGATTTTCTGGTTATGATCCCACAGATTTTAAAACATTAGTGTTTACAGTATCGGGTGCGATCGCAGGCGTAGCAGGAGCATTTTACACCCTGCAAAGTGGTTCTGTATCACCCAGAGCAATGGATATTGCTTTTTCTATTGAAATGGTAATTTGGGTAGCCGTGGGGGGACGTGCTACATTAATCGGGGCAATTGTGGGAACTTTGTTAGTCAATTATGCCCGTGCTTTTTTGAGTGAACAATTTGCCGAAATTTGGCTATTTTTCCAAGGCGCACTATTTTTAATTGTCGTGACAGTCCTTCCTGACGGCTTAATAGGATGGTTGCGTAATCAAAACATTCCTCTTTTCAAACGCCCTCAACAAATTTCTACATATCCCACCTTGGAAGAAGACGCAGAAGTGCAACATGAACGCCAAAATCTTGGAAACTGAAAACGTCACTGTTAGTTTTGATGGTTTTAAAGCACTCAACCAACTAAATTTTAGTATGGAAGTGGGTGAATTACGAGTAGTAATTGGACCTAACGGTGCTGGTAAGACCACATTTCTTGATGTGATTACAGGTAAAGTGCAACCCACTATAGGACGAGTACTATTCAAAGGAAAAAACCTACGTTCTCTGCCTGAATATCAAATTGCACGGCGGGGAATTGGGCGCAAATTCCAAACACCTAGAATTTATCTCAACCTAACACCACGGGAAAATTTAGAAATTACCAGCAACCGCAATAAAAATGTTTTTTTTACATTGTTTGGGCGTTCTCATACTACTGAAAAAAATACTATAAAAGGTTTATTAGAAACCATTGGCTTAACTTATAAAGCAGACATCCCCGCAGCTTTATTATCCCACGGAGAAAAGCAACGTTTAGAAATTGGGATGTTAGTAGGACAATCTCCAGACTTATTACTTATAGATGAACCAGTTGCAGGTTTAACCGATGAAGAAACCTATAACATCGGCGAACTAATTTTAACATTAGCTCAAAATCATTCAATTTTAGTGATTGAACATGATATGGAATTTGTCCGTCAAATTGCCAACAAAGTCACAGTCCTACATGAAGGTTCGGTACTCTGCGAAGGCAATTTTAGAGAAGTCCAAAATGACCACCGTGTTGTTGAAGTATATCTAGGACAACAGCAGGAATAGATGGGAAGACAAAGCGAAAATCAATGCTAAACATCTCAAATATTAACGTTTACTACGGTGAAAGCCATATTCTGCGCAACGTAGATTTGAATGTACCAAATGGGCAAATGGTATGCCTAATTGGACGCAATGGCGTAGGTAAAACAACCTTACTCAAAACAATTATGGGTTTACTCAAACCCCGCAGTGGCACAATTAACTTAGCTGGTAATTTAATCAACTCCAAATCTCCAGATCAAAGGGCGAAGATGGGAATTGGTTATGTTCCCCAAGGACGAGAGATTATTCCCCGTTTGACAGTCAAAGAAAATTTGCTGCTGGGGTTAGAAGCTAGGCAGATACAGGTTAAAAAAGCTGAAATTCCTGAAGAAATTTTTAGCTTATTTCCTGTGTTGAAAACCATGTTGTCGCGGATGGGTGGTGATTTAAGTGGTGGACAGCAACAACAACTGGCGATCGCTCGTGCTTTAATGGGACAACCTCAATTACTTGTATTAGATGAACCCACCGAAGGAATTCAACCCTCAATTATCCTCGAAATTGAAGCGGCAGTTCGTCGCATCGTTGAAACCACAGGTATTTCTGTTTTACTGGTAGAACAACACTTACACTTTGTCCGTCAAGCCGATTACTATTACGCTATGCAAAAAGGCGCTATTGTTGCCTCTGGTTCAACTGATGAACTTAGTCAAGATGTGATTCAAAGGTTTTTGGCGGTTTAATTTTTGGGATTTTCATTTGGGTTGGCTTATTAATCCTCAAGATCAGCAGGTAGAGATTTATATCATGTTCGCCTAATTAGTTATAATTCGATGCATCTGTGCTAATATCTGAAAACTCTTTCTCTCCCTGCTCCCTACCCCCTGCCCCCTTACAGCCTTAATGATAAGTCTTTAACCGGACACGATATTACCGAGCTCGGTTAGCTGTAGAAGTCGTTCAAACCCCAGCACTCCTTTCTGGGGAAGAAGTTTTGCCAGGGTTTGAGTTACAAATAACATGAGAAATTCTTTCTAACTTTCTACTCTCTTCTCCAAATATTGACCAATCATCACCTGTTCCCCAGCACGAGACATGATAGATTGGCGTGTGCGGTATTTGCTGCCAATTAGCTTTAACTCTTCGTCAAACACTGAATTGTTGTATTCAGTTCGCAAACACAATGTTTTCGGGTTGGGGAAGTAATACTGGGCGCTGATAGGTTTGGTTGTGGCAAAACCGCGATCGCGATACAACACATTCCCCAATGCACCAAATATTGTTGAACCCTGAGACTCTTTCTTTCCCGTCACAGAATTCTCACTTTCCCAAATCACTTGGCTACCACAAATCAAACTAACTGTATCAGGTAGATCGTGCATCTGAGCCAGCTTTTGCAATTCATCGCATCCCTGCGTCAAAAACCGAATGGTGATCATACTCACCATTTCCTTAATTTCTCCATCTGGTAGTGTGTAGTAGCGCCGTTCTGAACGCCACTTACCAACTGATTCTTGAAAAAACTCTGCCAGTAGAGATTCGTCAGCAGTCTGTGTCAGTTTGATCTGTGATGTCACCGTTATCGTTCCTCGCTTAAAGTAAATTTACAATCGGCTTAAGATTGACTACACTATCTGTGTCCTAAACTCCAGATTTCTTTACTTTTCTTAATTTTATCTTGCTCTTATGAGAATTGTTGATAGTTTTGCTACATTCAAAAACGCAAGAATTTGTGTTATTTTTTGACAACTATCTCAAGCAAGAACCTGAGAAAGGAAAGTTTAGTCTTTCCAAAAAAACATTTTGTGGTTATTGTTGGAACTTATAGACAAAAAGTTTAGTCTACATACACAAGGTTTGTTTTTGCAGACATGAGTGCTTGTGCTGCTTACTGTTTTTTGATAAATCCTTAGACTTCTCTATCGTATAGAGTGTGGATTTTGCGGTTACCCAGATGCCCTTATCGCAAAGCGTTTCTCTTTGAAACACGAGTCACGCTCGTTGCGTAAAACTTCTGTAGATAAAGCTGTCTCACCACCTTTTGGCTGTTTTAATCTGTAAAGTTTTCCTTTGGAACCAGATGAAATAGCTAACCCTTGGACAGAGTCAAGGAAAATTAAAAAATAGTTATAATAACTTCAATAAAATTTGCATTAATAACGAAAAATGCCATATCCCGCAAAATTGCAGGAACTTAAGGGGTTATTTTTCTTTTCTAAGTAGTTTATTTTACTTAGGATATTAAATTTTAGATAACCAAACGACTAGGCTAACTGAGATCTCGCACTATTACGAGTCAATGGCCAATACTTGTATTAAATAGTGTTTAGATCTACTCAAAAATCAGTTTCAGTCTCAGTCCATTTTCATGGACTTCGCTTATTAGCCTGAGACTTACAGCTCTAGGCAGACAACAATGAAGTAAAAAAAGTCATTCTTTTTACACTTGTTTTTCCAGATCCAAGACGTAAGTTAACCCAAAACTGGCTGATAGGAGAGTGCACAAATGATTCTGGAGGAAAATCAGCAACTGAAAGTAGCACACAAGTTCACACACGACAATAAAGAAAACAGAAACTGGTTTTTAAGACAGTTAATATTAAAAAAAATGCAAGTTAATACAAAGAAAATTTTTATAGCTTCTTTATTGGGTATGGGGCTACTGACAGGAGGTTGCGGTTCGCTTCCAAACGAATCAGCAGAAGCT
The DNA here is from genome assembly GCF_017982655.1 of Brasilonema sp. CT11. GTDB lineage: Bacteria > Cyanobacteriota > Cyanobacteriia > Cyanobacteriales > Nostocaceae > Brasilonema. The sequence goes on from NZ_JABXYX010000018.1 coordinate 63,812, forward strand.
GAATCACAGCGTCGTGAGGGTAAGCAAGAGTCCGAGAGTGCAGTTCCTGTGGATGCATCCATTGCCCGTACTGGTATGTTGCAAAAAGATCCAGAATATACAGGAACGACCACACCATTGCGCACCGTATCACTGCGATCGCGAGTCGAAGGGCAGCTTTTGGCGCTGAATGTGGATGTAGGTGATGCTGTTAAGCAAGGGCAAATTATTGCACAGATAGATGATGCCTTACTGAGAACTACTCAAAATCAAGCAGAAGCAGAACTGGCAGCACTCAAGTCAGAAGTCGCACGGGAAGAAGCCAGAATTAGCAATGCTCGTGCTGAGGTAGAAAAAGCGCGAGCACAATTGGTGCAAGCACAAGCAGACTCACAAAGACAGCAGCAACTTGTGAAACAGGGGGCGATCGCACAACAAACAGCCGAACAAGCACGCACTGAAAGCCTCACTGCTGCCCAATCACTTCGTGCTGCACAACAGACAGTGCGCACAGAACAGCAAGCCCTCGCAGCTGCAAAAGGTCGAGTTGTTGCTCAACAAGCCGTCGTTGCGGAAGCGAAAGAACGCCGCTCTTATTCAAAGCTAACATCAGCCGTGACTGGAGTCGTCTTAGAAAAAGTGACAGAACCGGGAAATTTCCTACAAGCAGGAAATGAAGTCCTAAGACTTGGTGATTTTAGCCGTGTCAAAGTCGTAGTTCAAGTTTCAGAATTAGAACTGGGGAAAATTCGCTTAGGACAATCAGTCAAAGTGCGCTTAGATGCCTTTGGCAATCAAACATACACTGGGCAAGTCACACGCATTTCCCCAGCTGCGGACACAACAGCTCGTTTGATACCAGTTGAAGTCGTCATTCCTAACAGCGATAGAAAAATTGGTAGTGGTTTGTTGGCAAGAGTTAATTTTGAAACCCAGACACAAGCGCGAGTCATCATACCTGAGACGGCGCTTCAAGGAAGAGATGGGGGGACAGGCGCAAATCAACAAAAACAGAACACAACAGCTTCTTCCTCTTCTGCCCAATCTTCAAATTCCAATCGTCAAGGGACGGTATTTGTTGTAACCCAAACAGGTGAGAGAGCAATGGTGACAGCGAGAGCCGTAACGCTTGGGGAAAGATCTGATGGCAATGTAGAAGTTTTATCTGGCTTGCAAGCAGGAGAAAGATTTGTCACTCGTAGTGGCAAACCGTTGAAAGACCGCAGTATTGTACGTCTTTCTATTCTTTCTGAACAACAATCATAGGACTTACGCAAAAACTCTTTTTAACCCTCTTAACTTCGCGTTCTTTGCGTCCTTTGCAGTTTATTTTTTCATAAATTTGCGTAAGTCCTGAATCATAAAGCAGTACTCACCACTTAGTATTATGCAGCAGGTAAACCAAACTAGCGGATTTAGTATTAGCGCCATTTCAATTCGCCAGCATATAGGCACACTCATGCTTACCGTGGCGGTGATTGTTGTTGGGATATTTTTTCTCACAACCATCCAAGTAGATTTACTACCATCAATTACTTATCCGCGAATTGGTGTGCGGCTGGAAGCACCTGGTATATCACCTGAAGTGGCGGTAGATGAAATCACTAGACCTTTGGAAGAAACTTTATCCGCTACTGAGAATGTCGTGCAAGTTTTTTCCCGCACTCGTGAGGGACAGGTTAGCCTCGATTTATTTTTCCAGCCAGGAGGCGATATCGATCAGGCGCTAAATGATGCGACTGCTGCTTTTAACCGAGGTAGAGGACAACTGCCAGATACGATTGAAGAACCGCGTATATTCAAATTTGACCCTTCGCAACAACCAATCTACGAATTGGCGCTGACATCTTCCTCACTACAAGGTAAAGATTTGCGGGTATTTGCAGATGAGGAACTGTCTCGCGAACTCAGTGTTGTACAAGGAGTTGCTTCTGTTGATATTTCTGGTGCTGCTGAAGAAGAAGTACGAGTACTTGTTGACTTAAACCGTTTGCAAGCTTTGGGTGTTGGGTTAACTGATGTACTCAATCAACTCACAGCCAGAAACCAAGATATATCAGGTGGTCGAATTTTAGGGAAAAATTCTGAACCATTAACTCGTACAGTAGGACGGTTCAAAAACGCAGATGAAATCAGCAATCTTTCTTTTCAAGTCTCCTCCTCTTCCCCCACTTCCCCTACTTCCCCTACTTCCCCCACTCCCTCCCTCTCCCCCTCCACCTCATCTCCTCCCCGCCGCGTTTATCTACGAGACTTTGCTGAAGTTAGTGATGGTACAGAAGAACAGCGAATCTTTGTTTATTTAAACCGTCAGCCAGCGGTGAAAGTTTCAATTCAAAAGCAGCCTGATGCGAATACAATCAACGTTGTAGATGGCGTTAAGAAACGAATTGAGCAATTGCGAGGTTCTGGCTTGATTCGATCTGATATGGTTTTGACCCCGACAACAGATGAATCTCGCTTCATTCGTAATTCGTTGAACGATGTGATCACCTCAGCAGTTTCTGGGGCGTTGTTAGCAGCAGTAGCAGTGCTGTTATTTTTGGGATCAATACGGCAAACATTTATTATTAGTTTGGCAATTCCGCTGTGTACTTTGGCGGCGATCGCCTTAATGAAACTGTTCGGCTTGACTTTGAATGTGTTCAGTTTAGCAGGTCTTACCTTAGGAATTGGTCAAGCAATTGATACATCAGTCGTCATTTTGGAGAACGTTGCTGAAAAAACAGCCATGACTCCCAATCAAAAGGAGACGGAGAAATTGGCAGATAAGGAAATGGGCAAAAAACCCAATTCAAAATTCTTTATCGACACTACAATTGCAGCTTCCCAAGAAGTCGAATCTGCATTAGTCGCTGCCACTGCTGCCAACTTGGTTTCTGTAGTCCCATTCTTGCTCATTGGCGGCTTTATCTCACTGCTATTTAATGAGATGATTCTGACGATTGGCTTTGCAGTCGCCGCTTCTTTGGTTGTCGCTGTCACAGTCGTACCGATGCTGTGTTCTCGACTTTTGGCAATTCCTTGGTCTAGTCGTATCAGAGAGTTTTGGCTACTGCGCCAGTTTAATCACCGTTTTGAAGATGCAACAATCTTATACGGTAAGTTGTTAAAGAACGTTATACGTTATCGAATAATAGCCGTCACTATCGTTTTTCTGATTTTAGGCGGTGGCACCTTATTCATGGCAGGTCAAATTTCTCAAGAAATATTACCGCGCATCAATACAGGACAAGCCAATTTAAGAGTGCAGTTTCCTCCCGGTACACCTTTAGCAACTTCTCAGAAAGTGATGCAGGTTGTAGATGATATCTTGATCAAGCAACCAGAAACTGATTATGTTTTCTCAACCGTAGGTGGTTTTCTCTTTGGTAGCAACACAACAGAAAATCCTTTACGCGCCAGCAGTACTATCAATCTCAAACCGGGTAAAGATGTTGAGAAGTTTGTCCAAAACGTGAATCGGGAATTTAACAAACTCAATTTAGCAGGAATTTTGCTGCGCTTGAGTCCTGGTCAGGTACGGGGTTTAATCTTGAGTAATACCCCAGCGCAAGGTTCAGAAGTTGATGTTATTCTGCAAGGTAACGATGAACAAAAATTACAGCAAGCAGGTAGGCAACTGCTGCAAGCTTTAGAAGAAAAGGCTACACTCGCTAGATTCCGACCAGATGCTGACCCCCGTCAACCAGAAGTACAAATTCGTCCTGATTGGGAAAGAGTTGCAGCTTTGGGACTGACAGCGCAACAAATTGGCGAAACGATTCAAACAGCTATTGAAGGTTCAGTTCCCACGCAAATTCAACGCGGTAACCGCTTAGTTGATGTGCGCGTAGAGTTAAATCAAGAAGCAATTGAGCGTCCTTCTCAGTTACAAGGATTACCGCTATTTACGCAAAATAACCAACAAGTCCGCCTTTTGGACGTTGCCCGTATTGAAGAGGGTCAAGCACCAGGAGAGGTTCAGCGAATTAACCAACGTCAAGTTTTTGTGATTGCAGGGAACTTAAGCGAGGGAGCTAGTTTAGGTGACGCGATCGCACAAGTGAATGAAGTTGTTAAGAGCATTAAGTTACCTGACGGCGTTACGCTTATACCAAGTTCCGCACAGGAAACGAATCAGCAGTTGCAAAACTCATTGAAAACTATGGGCGCACTAGCGACGTTCTTAATTTTCGTCGTCATGGCTGTGCAATACAACTCGCTGATTGACCCTTTAATTATTATGTTGACTGTACCACTAGCTTTAGCTGGAGGGATTTTTGGACTTTACGTCACTAAAACAGCCATTGGTGCAACGGTGATAGTCGGTGCGGTGCTGTTGGTGGGTATTGTGGTGAACGCGGGAATTCTCATGGTAGAACTGGCAAACCAAATTCGAGAAGAGGAAGGTTGCGATCGCCGCACTGCCATTCTCAAAGCTGCCCCTCAACGTTTGCGTCCGATTATGATGACTACAGTCACGACTATCTTGGGGCTGTTCCCCTTAGCTTTGGGTATTGGCGAAGGTTCGGAGTTTTTGCAGCCATTGGGGATTGTCGTGTTTTTTGGGATGGCGATCGCCACACTACTAACGCTGTTTCTCATCCCCTGTTTTTACATTCTGCTGCACGATTTGCTGGGTGGGAAATGGGCAAAGCCAGTGTTTGGTAGGCTGGGTAAGTTGAGGAAATCGTGAGCCACTCCGTTGCAGTACCCAGCCTTTTGTACAGTTTTATTCCCTACACTCTTATACCCTTATGCCCTTACACCCCAACTCAATTAACTATCTGCTTGGTTTGACGAATTACTAAACCTTTGTGCGGTCAGTTAAGATTTCGTATCCATTGTCAGTCACAAGCAATGTATGTTCAAACTGAGCAGCTAAAGATTTGTCTAATGTGACTACAGTCCAACGGTCTGATAGAATACGAGTCACTTTTGAACCAGCACTCACAATGGGTTCGATTGTCAATGTCATTCCAGCCCGGAGTTTCACATTTGGCATTTCACGAGTACGAAAGTTGAACACTGAAGGTTCTTCGTGCATGTTGCGACCAATCCCGTGCCCAGTGTAGTTTTCAAGAACACTGAAGCCGTGTGCTTCTACACAGTCTTGAACAGCACCCGCAATATCCATCAGATATGCTCCTGCTTTGACTTGCTCAATTCCCTTGTAGAGTGCCTCTTCAGCAACCTGAATCAACTTTTCTGTCTTTGGGTGTACCTTACCCACAGCAATCGTAATACAAGAATCTCCGTGAAAGTTCTGATAACAAGCTGCTGTATCAACCTTCAAAACATCTCCACGTCGAATCACCCGTTGAGGACTGGGGATGCCATGCACGGCTTCATGATTAATCGAAGCGCAGATAGAGCCAGGAAATCCGTGGTATCCCTTAAAACTGGGTGTTGCACTCATTTCTCGGATGCGTTTCTCTGCGTAAGCATCTAAGTCACCAGTCGTCATTCCAGGTTGCACTATTTGAGAAATCTCTTTGAGCACAGTTGCAACAATCGAACCTGCTTGACGCATGATTTCAATTTCACGTTGAGACTTGACGCTAACACCACGACTTTGCCGTTGAGCAACGGGCTGGGTGAAGAGGCTAGGAATATTCATACACAAAGAGATAAAATTTCATCCTGCTATAATAGCGTAATTTAGCATAGGCTAGCACAAGCTAAGACAGCAAAAACTGTTGTAAGGTGCTACGATAAGTACTATCTACGCAATACATAAATTTTGAAATGGGCGGCAAAACTCTATTGTCTGGTGTAACAACGTACATTTCCCCAGAACTGAAAGTAGAATTGGAGGCATGGGCACAAGAGGAAGAACGCTCTATCTCCTGGCTTCTTGCCAAACTGATTGAAAATAAACTTCAGGAACGACGGCAAAAAGTATCACAAGCATTGAGTGCGGGCAACCACTATTAGCCACGCCAAGTAGGATGCCCTCTGTATTGAGAACAGCAAAATCATATAAAAAATAACAAAAAATCTCTTTGTGTGCTGCTATGTAAACAAAGCCTGTCTCCGCTTCAAATTTCTAGGTGCAAGATATGTGAGCAAAGCGCTAGGCGATCGCCTTCCCCCAAGGAGATAAATTTCTTGTTCTACCCTTGTCACAACTTTATGGTCTTCCTTTCGCAAATATACAACGCCGCAATGCTAAGGTGCGAGTAGAACTTAGGGTGCGCTTGTAAATAAAAACAACTCTCAAGCTCACCCTAATAAATCAATCATTGTGTTGATACTTTGTTGCAGTTATAGCATTTCACGATCAAGCCTGATACAAATAATTGGTCTGTAATTCTTTCTCCCTGCTAAGAGCTCAGAGCTCCCTATTTGTATAAACCTTAAAGTGAAACGGTATTACTACTCCTACAGTAACTCTACCAGCTTCAACACGACACGCGCCTGGTTTTCAGCCGCTACTGCAAAGAAAGTCTGCAGTTGTGCTGCTGCTGACTGCTCACCACCGCCCGCAAGATCCGAGACACTCCGTACTGCAATAAAGGGTACGCGATTGGAAAAAGCCACCATCGCCGAAGCTGTGGTTTCCATATCCGCAACCAGCACCTCAGTATTGTTGTTCTTGTTACCGCGTTCGTCGAAGTTTAAATTTGTTGCGACATATTTGCGATAGGCAGCATTATCCACAAAAGTAGGACCACTAAGTCCGTTTCCACCTACAATCAAACGAGGAGCTGGATTGAGTGGCGTACTGTTACATTTACCGCTGGTATCGGCTGCTGCACAGTTCAGGAGTTCGACATTAATTTGGCGAGCCTTGGCAAACATATGTGGATCCACAGTAAACCAGAATTTGAGATTCTGATCTGTGTTTGGATTAGTAGGTACACCTGGAAACGGTACTGAGCGGAGTTGCTGTACATTATTTGCATCTAAGAAATACTGGGGTATGTCATCGGAACTCACGTTAGTGTTACGTAAAAAGGCATTTTTCGCATCCGGTGCAAAGATTGTCTGAGTATTCGCGAACCCTGGCGACTGTGCGGTTCCAGATATAAAGTTACAGGTTTGAGCTTCCTGTGATGGTTCTTGTAGCGTATAGTTGAGTTGCAATCCCACTGATAAAGCACAGGGAACTGTATCTCGGGTGTTGTTAAAATACATTTCTTGATGAAAGCCCCAGCGTTCCGGAATGGTAACCGATCCGATTGGAGTCTCATTGGGCGTATTTGGATTGTCGTCATTTGCTCCGATACCGCCAACTCCCCCGGCGACTCCACTGAAAATAACATTAGTGATGCGAAATTTATCTAAAGTCAATTGGGTAACCATAGAAGCATTCACAACACTAATATTTGTTAGCAGCACCACTACATTTTTGCCACGCAGCTTCCCTTTGCTGAAGCGATGACCATTAATAACTGTACAGCCTTCAAATCGGTTAGCTCCATTATTCAATTGCATTTCGCTAACGAGGCGATCGGCTTCCCCAGAAAATGCCGAAATCAGGGCAATTCGTGGTATTTTATCTGTCTGGGCGCTACAAGAACCCTCGATAGCTGCCTGCGTCCTACCGTCGGGTTTCATCACGCTTCCTACACATATACACGACGTAAGCAACAACCTTAGCAAAGCCGCATATCTTCGCATAAAATTCCTCTATGTATAGTAAATAAAATCACATTTTCAAAACTTCTCTTAATAAGGAAGAATATACTAAAACACCAAAGATTTATGATCTATTTTTTTACTTATAATTTGAGACGAAAGCCTTTTTTGTGCCTTTTTTAACCCCGTCGAACTCACGTTATCTTATACCCTTTCACAAAAATCCTGATACATTTGACTCCCCCTACTTCTCCCTTCGGGGAGAACCTCCGGTTCCGCTGCGCGCTCCGCAGTCGCCTGGCTGTCGGGAAACCCTAGCAAGAGCGCTGTCTCACCTACTTCCCCTACTCCCCTTTCAAGGGTAGGTTTTTTGGAATCTCGAAAATAGTTGAGAAAATTCTCAGGTATTTAACGTAGTTTGGTCGTTTCAGGATTTAAGGGTCGGCTGAAATCGTCAAAAAATGACCAAATCCAAAATACCTACCTTTGTAAGCTACTCCCCCACTCGCCCACCATGTTCTAACTTTAAAGTGAAACGGTATTAGGGCTGTTGCCTTTAGGTTTGGGTATAGGCGAAGGTTCGGAGTTTTTGCAGGCACTGGGAATTGTCGTGTTTTTTGGGATGGCGAATGCCTGCGGCACGCTACGCGATCGCCACATTACTAACGCTGTTTCTCATCCCCTGTTTTTACATTCTGCTGCACGATTTGCTGGGTGGGAAATGGGCTAATGACTTCCCCGACTTCCCCTACTCCCCCACCATGTTCTAACTTTAAAGTGAAACGGTATTACATATGGCTGCCACGTTTTGTTATGTGGCGATCGCTAAAGGTGATCGTAAAACGTGATATTGTTTAATATCTGACCATTTGTTGGTCTCCTGTATATTTTTGCTCCCGCGCTTCGCTTCACCTGGCGCGGGATTTTTCTTTTTAACCTGCCCATCACCAGGCTTTCGCCATTACCTGGCAGTAGTCCCGCGCCTCCTCAAGACAGAAACTAACTTTTATATTCGAGGAAAGCGCGTGGCAAAATTTTGCGATAAGCCGGAGGCTTGACCCGTTCGCGCAGGGTGCCGCTCTGCGCGAACGCGTATCGCATTGGTGACAAACAAAGCACGCGCTTTCACAATTGCTGCCCCCAGAGTTTGGGTTACTGGTGGTTAGGGAGAGGAAGAAGGGGTGTAAGGGTGTGTTAGCGCAGCGAGCCGTAGGCTGGGTGTAAGGGGTAAGAGTGTTTTACTTTCTTCCCCTAAATTTCGCTCGTTGTCGAAACTAACGAATAAATCATTTCCCCCCTATATCCCTAATTGTGACGTTGTGGTGAAAAATTCTCTATTTCAAATGACTAGACTGTAAGGTAGTTATGGATTTATTATTGTTGATTGTGGATTTTTTTCCGGGACTATGAATACTCAAGAGATCATCCGCTCAATTGAAGCGGAACAACTAAAATCTAATTTGCCTGAAATATTTGTAGGCGATACTGTGAAAGTCGGAGTCAAAATTAAGGAAGGCGACAAATACCGCATACAACCCTATGAAGGAGTCGTAATTGGTAAGCGCAATGGCGGTATTAATGAAACCATTACTGTTCGTCGTGTTTTCCAAGGTGTGGGAGTTGAACGAGTGTTCCTTGTGCATTCTCCTCGCATAGACAACATCAAAGTGTTGCGTCGTGGTAAGGTAAGGCGTGCTAAACTTTATTATCTGCGTAAGCGTGTTGGTAAAGCTACCCGAATCAAGCAGCGTTTTGACCGCGCTTTATAATTCAACAAAGCAAGATATGGGAAGGGTTCAACAAAAAGCGGCAGCAGCCGCTCATTTGTTCCCTGAATCAAGCTCAAAGAAAAAAATTGCCAAGTTGTGTTAAAATGGGTTAGATTAAGTGCAATAACTGAATAAAAGCCAGCCTGTGCGCTCTTAGTTCAGTTGGTAGAACGCAGGTCTCCAAAACCTGATGTCGGGGGTTCAAGTCCTCCAGGGCGCGCTGTCACAAAAAAAAGCCCGAAAATTATGCAACATCTGCTAAATTTGCAGTATGATTGAAAATTTCGGGTATAATTTTTGTGTACACAGCTTATTGCTTCGTCAGATAAGTTAAGTTTGAATACTAAATCTTAACAAAAGGTAGAAATAAACGCTTAACAGTTGTTTGTATCAGGAATGAGGGGAGAGAAGCGACGTGACTAAAAAAAACGAAGCAGAAATAACAGAGGCAAGCAATGGGTCTGGCGTAACGAACTTTGTAAATGGAATAAAAGAAGAGTTCGAGAAAGTGGTTTGGCCCAGTCGCAAGCAGCTAGTGAGTGAATCAGCGGCTGTACTGTTAATGGTGACTCTCTCCGCATCTCTGATATTTTTGGTAGATAGATTATTTACTTGGGCAGCACAACAGGTGTTCGGATGAGTTTTGCAACAGACGGAGATTACAATGCGACGCTGCAGTCAGAGGATGCCGCAGATACAGCGTCAGAAGCTTCTTACGAAGCCCGCTGGTATGCAGTGCAAGTAGCCTCTGGCTGTGAGAAGCGTGTCAAGACAAACTTGGAGCAGCGGATTCAGACCTTCGATTTATCTGAGAAAATCCTTCAAGTGGAAATTCCACACACACCAGCCGTAAAAATCCGTAAAGACGGTAGTCGCCAGCATACGGAAGAGAAAGTTTTCCCAGGCTATGTGCTCGTAAGGATGATGATGGACGATGATAGCTGGCAGGTAGTAAGAAATACTACTCATGTGATAAATTTCGTGGGAGCAGAACAAAAGCGTGGCACTGGCAAAGGTCGCGGTCACGTAAAACCAATGCCCCTAGGTCATACAGAAGTAGAAAGAATCTTCAAACAGACCAGCGAACAAGAGCCAGTCGTCAAGATTGACATGGCTACAGGTGATAAGATAGTCGTGCTTTCTGGTCCGTTTAAAGACTTTGAAGGTGAGGTGATTGAAGTCAGTCCAGAACGGAGTAAACTTAAAGCCTTGCTTTCAATTTTTGGACGGGAAACACCAGTAGAATTGGAATTTAATCAGGTTCAAAAACAGAGCTAAATAAGAATGGCGAAGAAAATCGTAGCGGTCATTAAATTGGCCCTAAATGCTGGTAAAGCCAACCCAGCACCGCCAGTGGGTCCCGCTTTGGGTCAACACGGCGTTAATATCATGATGTTCTGCAAGGAGTACAACGCCAAGACATCTGACCAAGTTGGAACGGTAATTCCTGTAGAAATTTCGGTGTTTGAAGACCGGAGTTTTACATTTGTCCTCAAGACTCCACCTGCATCAGTACTCATTACTAAAGCAGCTAAAATTGACAAAGGCTCCAGCGAACCTAACAAAAGAAAAGTTGGGTCAATTAGTAGAGAACAATTGAGGCAAATTGCCCAAACCAAACTGCCGGATCTTAACGCTAATGATGTAGAAGCAGCGATGAACATCATCGAAGGCACTGCAAAAAATATGGGCGTAACAGTTACAGATTAGTGATTAGCTTTAGACAATTGACTTAGGACAAAAGAAAAATTATTCGGGGGAGAGGTAAAACCTCGCAATTGACCCCAGGAGAGAGAAAAATGGCAAAAAAACTATCACGCCGAATGCAGGCGTTACTAGGAAAAGTTGAAGAGAGGGATTATATACCCATAGAGGCGTTATCCCTTCTTAAAGAAACAGCAACAGCAAAGTTTCCCGAAGCTGCAGAAGCGCATATCCGCTTAGGTATTGATCCAAAATATACTGATCAACAGCTGCGAACAACAGTCGTACTGCCCAAAGGAACAGGACAAACAGTGCGAGTAGCAGTAATTGCAAGAGGGGAAAAGGTCACAGAAGCAACCAATGCGGGTGCTGATGTCGTTGGTTCAGAAGAACTAATTGACGAAATTCAAAAAGGTAGAATGGACTTTGACAAGCTGATTGCCACACCTGATATTATGCCTCAGGTAGCAAAGCTTGGTAAGTTACTTGGTCCGCGTGGTTTGATGCCGTCACCAAAAGGTGGGACAGTAACATTTGACTTAGGCAGTGCGATCGCAGAATTCAAAGCAGGTAAATTAGAGTTCCGAGCTGACCGGACTGGCATTGTCCATGTTATGTTTGGTAAGGTGTCGTTCTCACCAGAAGATTTACTAGTAAACTTGAAGGCGTTGCAAGAAACAATCGACCGTAACCGTCCTTCAGGAGCTAAAGGTCGTTACTGGCGCACAGTGTATGTCTCTGCCACAATGGGGCCATCAATTAGTGTAGATATTAACGCCCTACGCGATTTGAAACTCACAGAAGCAGCATAATATCGTTATGTCATCGATTAGTACATGACAAACGACAAACAACTGAAGGTTGCTAACAAAATAAAATAGGCAACAGCCCAAGACAGCAGGTGCCATTGGCTTAATGTCCTGCCGAGGTTTTCGCCCTAACTGCTACCAGTACCACGCATAACAAGTGTGAGTACTGCGGCATAAGGATGATAAGGTATACACGCACTGTATAAGGTGTCTATACCACTAAACCCCGGCTGCGAGAGCTGGGGTTTCTTGTTTTTAAGCGATTACTGTCATAGTGGTGAGCAGTTGGCAAAAACCTAACAGCCAATACCTGAAAGCTGATTTGTTAAGGAGGTGAGATGGATGCCTAGAACGATAGAAGACAAAAAAGCAATAGTTACTGAACTCAAAGAAACTTTGAATCAGTCTCAACTAGCACTGGTGATTGACTACCAAGGACTAACGGTTGCTGAAATCACAGACCTGCGGCGACGCCTGCGTCCCTCTGGTACTGTTTGTAAAGTGACTAAAAACACCCTGATGGGCATTGCCATTAAAGACGACGAAAAATGGCAAGTGTTGTCAGAATTGCTTAAAGGCTCTTCTGCCTTTTTGCTGGTTAAAGATGATTTCTCTGCAGCAATTAAGGCTTACCAAGATTTCCAAAAAGCCAGCAAGAAAACAGAAATTCGCGGCGGCGTTATGGAAGGTCGCCTCCTGCAAGAGCCTGATGTCAAAGCTCTAGGAGATTTGCCATCAAAAGAACAACTCATGGCACAAATTGCCGGAGCGATCAACGCCTTGGCTACCAAGATTGCTGTGGGTATCAACGAGGTTCCCGGTTCGCTGGCTCGTGCTTTGCAGGCTGTCGCTGATCAGGAAAAAGGCGGCGAATCAGAAAGCGCTTCTGACGCTGATCAGGAAAAAGGCGGCGAATCTGAAGAAAGTGCTTCCTAGTTAGTCGTTAGTGCTAGGTAGAACAACTAATAAATAATTTATCAACATTACAGGAGTTATATCCATGTCTGCTGCAACTGATGAAATTTTGGAAAAACTAAAAACCTTGAGCTTGCTGGAAGCATCTGAGTTAGTCAAGCAAATTGAAGAAGCCTTTGGCGTAAGTGCTGCAGCACCAGTTGGAGGCTTTATGGCTGCTCCTGGTGGTGGTGCACCTGCTGCTGCTGAACCAGTAGAAGAGCAAACCGAGTTTAACGTCATTCTGGAATCAGTCCCAGCTGATAAGAAGATTGCTGTACTCAAGATTGTACGGGAATTGACAGGCTTGGGTCTCAAGGAAGCCAAAGACTTGGTAGAATCTGCACCTAAGCCAGTTAAGGAAGCGATCGCCAAGGAAGCTGCTGAACAAGCTAAGAAGCAGTTGGAAGATGCTGGCGGTAAGGCAACTGTCAAGTAGTTCATAATTTGTAATTCTTAATTACGAAAAGGCAGCAGTCCAGTAACCAGTTTGGTGTGGGCTGCTGCCTTTTTTTCATTGAGAATAAATCAACGCGGTATTATGGGAAATTACTTGGACAAACAAAAACCAGGGGTAATACCGTTTCACTTTAAAGTTGATACATATGGGTAAGTGGGGGAGTAGGGCTTTCAAGGGTAGGTTTTTTGGAATCTCGAAAATAGTTGAGAAAATTCTCAGGTATTTAACGTAGTTTGGTCGTTTCAGGATTTAAGGGTCGGCTGAAATCGTCAAAAAATGACCAAATCCAAAATACCTACCTTTGTAAGGGGGAGTAGGGGGAGTAGAGGGAGTCAAATGTATCAGGATTTTTGTGAAAGGGTATAACAAAAAATTTTTGCTTGAACGAGTTGAGAACTTGACTATCAAGTTTCAATGTCCTAATTTTTTTATTCCGAATTTAAAATTTGTGCAAATCTACCGTTATGAGTCTTTCACCTCTAGACTTACTGAATATTACCTTTCGCTCCTTGGGTAAAAACCCTTTGCGTTCTGCCCTAACAGCTTTAGGAGTGTTTATGGGTGTGGCTGCTGTTAGTGCTACACTTCAAGTAGGTAACATCAGTCGGGCAGTTATTGGTCAACAACTAGCAAAACGAGGCGCACCTCAAGCCTCAATCTATCCAGAGTGGGATTCAGGTGGTCGAACCACCCCACTTAAATTGGAAGACATGGAATTCTTACAAAAACGGCTGGTGGGCTTGCGGGCAATCAGTGCTTTTAATTGGGCTGGTTCTCTGCCAACCATATTTCAGGACAAGGAATTAACTCCACCCATGTCACCTGTTTCCCAAGGTTTTTTGCTGACTTCAGGAAAAGCACTGGTCTCGGGACGATTCTTTAGCGCTGAAGATTTTGCCAGCTACCGACCAGTGGTTGTTATCGATAAACTGTTGGCCGAACAACTTTTCGGTGGGCAGAAACCTCTGGGTCAGATGATTTATGCTGGGGACAGACCTTATGTAGTCGTGGGGGTAGTGGCGACAACTCTAGATGAAAATGCACCTCCTACGGGTCAACTTTATGTACCAATGTCTGTGTATAACGCCCTGACTGGTAGCCGCGACATTGGTAGCATCCAAATGCGTCCTTACAAACTCCAAGACGTGGAAAACTTGAGCAATCAAGCTGAAGAACTGCTAAAGCAGCGATTCCCCAGTCAAAAATTTAAGTCTTGGAACAATGTATCAGACATCCTAGAGCAGCAGAAAACCCTTGAGATGGCGTCCCAAGGACTTGCAGTAGTAGGAGTAATCGCGCTGTTGGTCGGTGGTGTTGGGATTGCGAATATCATGATTGCTTCAGTGGCGGAACGAACCGCTGAAATTGGTTTGAGACGGGCAATAGGAGCAACCCAGCAAGAAATCATGCTGCAATTTATTCTGGAGGCTACGCTTTTGAGTCTGATTGGAGGAACTGTTGGTCTTGGGGTAGTGCATGGATTAACAATTGTAGTCACCAATACCTTTAACTTGCCCTACGAGTTTGACGGGTCTATTGCAACACTAGCGTTGGGTTCAGCACTCGTGGTGGGGGTAGGAGCCAGTTTGACCCCCGCCCTGCGAGCAAGCCAAATCGATCCAGTTAAAGCCCTACGCTCAGAATAATTTCACGGTCATTTAGATTTTGCTACTAGGGAAGCTGTGCCACTTGTTGAGAATCTTACAATGTTTAAATTAATAATGTTTTTCATTTAGCTACAGTTATGGCGGATAGTGTTGTGTTACACAACTTTACATAGAGACTGAGCAAATATCTGTTTTTAGAGCCATAGATCGCTATAGTGTTGAGAATTGTTAAAAATCAAAGTTTCAAGTAAAGTTTATTTTCTTTTCATCCAAGAAGAAACTAAATACTGTTAGCCTGTGAATGAAGAAAAGGATCAATTGAATTCTAATTACAGGTATTTTTAGATTCTTAGCCAAGCCAAATAGTTCTTGAATAATCTTTAGTTGTATACCAATTAGTAGACTTCTCGCCAAAAGCCCTAAAAAATTATATTCAGTTTCTAAACCTTATGCTGATTCCACTTTCCAGCCCAAACATGAAACATTATCATAATGAATGGATTGAAGAATGGTGCCAAGAAAATGGCTGGACAGATTTATTTGAAGAGCGGTGTAATAACTATTGGGCATTTCCTCCTGGGGCAGTTATGCCGGAGCCAATTCCTACCCATACGTTGAGATTGATAAAAACTCAAAAGGGATTGACATCTCAGGAAAAATTTTGGTCACTGTCGGCAGTTTTTGGGACAATTGTAGCCGTCGTTTCTACTTACTTATTGAAATGTCCAATACCTCTGGTTTTAGCTTTTGCTTTTGATGCAGTGACGGCAGCGCAACTTGAGGTAGAGTGATCTCAAGAATAAGTCATTTTCAGCAGTACTGAGTGTTGTAGACGCCACAGAACAATCGGCACACAGTATTTTGCTTGGGGGCTATTTTTATGATGTGCTGGGGTTAATAGCTAAGATTTAGATAAGTAAAAGCGTTCTCCTTAAAAGGGGGGCGTTTTTTGCATTCCTTGTTTTAGGGAGATTCAAAAAAATAAATCTCTAGCCCCAGTCCACAGGAGAAGGGCTTTGCCGAGTATGGTTGATTGTGCAGGTAGCTGGTGATTCATTTTAAAGCAGCTATTGATTTACGTACTATGTGTCTTAGCGGCTTTTGTCAGCTTCGTTTCGATCTCCAACTTATAAAAAGAAAGACATCCTGAAAATACCTTACCTTAAAGTGTTAACCAGTGGAATGTCATCAACAAGAATGTGAAATAAAATACTATAGTCATTGATAAGATGTAGTGTAAACCACATTTATTTTGATATAAAGGCATAACTAAATTACTAAAAATTCATTGTTGATAAATAATTATCCTATGCGACAATGCAATCTGCAGAATGTGGAAAATACTCTACATATAAGAAAAAAAAGGAACTTAAATCTATGGATCTCTTATCTGAATCAGCCTTAGACAATCTTCAAGGTTCCCAATCTACATTCAACCCATCCGGCACATCTAACTTCAATTTTGGTACTCCACAAGACATCATTAGTGGCGCAAACTTCCAAGGAAGCGGCAGTTCCATCTTTACAGTCAATAGCATTGCCGATGTGGTGGATGATAGTGATGGGGTGACGACGTTGCGTGAAGCGATCAACTTTGCAAACGCGATCGGTGGAAAAGACTCAATTGTATTTGACTCTTCGCTATTTGCCTCTGCACAGACGATTACCCTCAGTCTGGGACAACTGAGTATTACCGACAGCTTAAGCATCAATGCCCCAGTTGATCCGTTGACAGGTGCAGACTTGTTGAGTGTGAGTGCCAACAATACTTCACGGGTGTTTGAGATTGGAACCGGAGCAACAGTCAACTTCTCTGGGTTGATTATTGCCAATGGCAGTGTGACAAGTGACAACGGTGGTGGGATTAAGAACAGCGGCACTCTCACCTTAGACAATAGTATTGTTCGCAATAACACTGTGGTTGATAACGCGTCTGCCATTGGCTCTGGCGGCGGCATTTACAACACGGGTATCCTGACGGTGAACAACAGCACCCTTAGTGGCAACCAGGTATTCTCCATAGCCAACGGCGGTTTCGGCGAGGTCGTCGGTGGCGGTATTTCCAACACGGGCACTCTTGAGGTAAACAACAGTACTATAAGCGACAACTTAGCACGCTTTGCGGGAAGCGGCATTTATAACTTCAGCGGCGGCACTGTTGGGATGACTAACAGCACCATAGTCGCAAATAAAGGTACTAGTATCTCGAACGGCGGCACTATGAATGTCAGCAACAGCACCATCAGCAACAACAGCACTGCTGATGGTAGCACCACCGGCGGCATATCGAACACCGGTACTCTAGCAGTGAGCAACAGCACCATCAGCAACAATTTAGGGTTGACAGGCGGCATATCGAACACCGGTACTCTAGAAGTGAGCAACAGTACCATCAGCGACAACCCAGGATATTTTGTTGGCGGCATTGAGAACTTCGGTACGGTGACGGTGAGCAATAGCAGCCTGACTGGTAACTCAGCACAGAACGGCGGCGGCATTGCTAATTTCGGCGGTACGCTAACAGTAACCAACAGCAACCTGAGTAGCAACTCAGCCACCAATGGCGGCGGCATTTATAACGACGGCACTCTGAGGCTGAATAACAGCACCATCACCAATAACAAGGTAAACAGCTTTAACAAGACCAGTGGCGGCGGCATCTATAACGGCAGCGGTACTCTTGAGGTCAGCTACAGTACCATAAGTGGCAACTTGGCAAGTAGCAGTGCTCCCGATCCCAGTGGCGGTGGCATCTATAATGAAAGCGGCACCGTGAGAGTGAGCTACAGCACTTTGAATGATAACTCTGCACAGGGCTTGAGGAGCAGCGGCGCTGGTGGCGGCATCTATAACAGCGGTGGCACTTTTGAGGTTCGCTACAGTAGTCTCAGCGGTAACTCGGCAAGCGATGGCGGCGGTATCTTTAACGGCAGCATTATGAATGTGAGCAACAGCAGCATCAGCGGTAACTCAGCAATTCAGAACACTTACTTTCCTCATGGCGGCGGCATCTCTAACAGCGGCACTCTTGAGGTCAGCTACAGCAGCATCAGCGATAACTTGGTAAGCGGAGGCGGCTTATTCTCCCCCAGTGGCGGTGGCATCTATAACACTGGCACTGTTAAGGTGACCTACAGCAATCTCAGTGGCAATTCGGTAAGCGGCAGCGGCATCTTCGGCCCGAGTGGTGGTGGTGGCGGGATTTCTAACATTGGCGGCACTCTTGAGGTGAGCAATAGCACCATCTTCGGCAACTCGACAAGCCAAGACGGCGGCGGTATTTTTAACGACGCTAGATCCAATAAATCTACTGTAACAGTTACCAACAGTGCCATAGACAACAACTCGGCAACCAACAATGGCGGCGGCATCGCCAACTTCAGCGGCACCATTGAGGTCAGCAGCAGCAGTATCAGTGGCAACTCGGGAGGAAACGGCGGCGGCATCTTTGATAGTAGTGGCACAGTTGGTGTGAGCAACAGCACTATCAGCAACAATTCGGCAAGAGATGGCGGTGGTATCTCGAGCAATCCCAACAGCAGTGTTGAAGTGAGTAACAGCATTCTCAGTGGCAACAAAGCAAGCAATATAGGCGGTGGTATCTTTAATAGTGGTACTGTGAATGTAAGCAACACTACCCTTACCGCGAACGAAGCATTAGTCAGCGGTGGTGGCATCTGGAACGGCAACACTCTGACAGTAAATAACAGCACCTTGAGTAATAACAGAGCACGCTTTGAGGGTGGCGGTATCACTAACTTCAGTGGTAGCACTCTAACAGTGAGCAATACCACCCTTAGTGGTAACACGTCAGAAAATAACGGTGGCGGTATATATAACAATGCTTATCTGACACTACTGTTCACTACCTTCACCCTCAACCAAGCTGCAAATGGTGGAGGTGTGTTCAATAATACTTTTGGTACAGCTAGAGTGCGAAACACGACTATCGCTGCCAACCTCGCCAGTTCAGGTGGTGTCAACCCGGATGTAGCAGGTAACTTCATTAGCGATGGCTATAACTTGATTGGCGATATCACGGGCAGCAGTGGATTTGGTGCCACAGGAGACATAGTTTCTGGTGTAAGCGGTGACAAAGCCGATATTGAGGCGTTGGAATTTTCCTTTGCCTGATAAATATAGCGCTTCAGAGAGGATCTCGAAGCCCCCGCAAGCCTGAAGCGCTTACACCGGTGTCTCACCTGTAGCTGTGGGATGTCAATTATCGATATAGCCAAACACGCAACAGCGAAAGCAACTGTTCAACGTCTACAGGTTTGGTAATATAATCTGATGCGCCTGCTTCAATGCACTTTTCTCTGTCACCTTGCATTGCCTTTGCGGTGAGTGCGATGATTGGCAGGGATTTAAACTGATTATTCTGCCGAATTAGGCGCGTTGTTTCGTAACCATCGATTTGTGGCATCATAATATCCATCAAAACAACATCAATATCTGGTGTGTTTTGCAAAACTTCAATGCCATCTCTACCATTTTCGGCATATAAAATCTGCATTTGATAACGTTCTAACATGCTCGTGAGGGCAAAGATATTACGCATATCGTCATCTACGATGAGAACTTTTTTAGCCGCAAGTACAGGATCATTGGAATGCAACTGTTCTAAAATTTGTCGCTTGGGCGCAGGCAAATTTGCTTGAACTCTATGCAGGAATAAGGCTGTTTCATCTAGGAGACGTTCAGGCGATCGCACATCTTTAATAATAATCGTCTCTGCCAAGCGCCTCAGTTGAGTGTCTTCCGCCCGACTCAACTCTCTTGCCGTATAAACAATAATTGGTAGTGCTTGACCATTGGGATGCTGTTTTATTCTTGTGATCAGTTCAAACCCGCTCATGTCAGGCAGACCCAAATCGAGAACGACACAATCATAATACTGGTTTTGTATCGCTTCTAGCGCCTCGCCAGCAGTTTTCACACCAGTCATTGCAACATCTGTGTTACCAATCAATTCCATAATACTATGGCGTTGATTATCGTCGTCTTCCACAATCAGCAGATTCTTGACTGGGCGTTCAACAAAACCTTTAATATTGCTGAGTGCTTGAGACAACACTTCAGTGCTGATTGGCTTTTGCATATAAGCAATTGCACCTAGTCGCAATCCGCGCTGTCGCCCTTCCTCAACAGTCATGATATGTACTGGAATATGACGGGTGCTTGGATCATGCTTGAGGCGATCCAGTACCGTCCAACCATCCATTCCTGGTAGACGGATATCTAAAATGATCGCTGAGGGTTGAAATTGTTGTGCCAGTGCTAAACCCCCGCTACCATTATGGGCAACAATAACTTTAAATTCTTGTTGCCGTGCCATGTCTAAAAGGATACGGGCAAAATTGATGTCATCTTCAATGATCAGAAGTATGCGGTCGCCTTGTTCAATATTGCCTCTGTCGTCGGTGAGGGGAGTCAGGGAGTGAGGAAATGAGGGAGGGAGGGAGTGAGGGAGTGTTAGCGTTTGCGCAGCCCCCCCTCCGGGGCTAGCGAGCCGTAGGCTGGGAGTGTTAGCGAAGCGAGCCGTAGGCTGGGAGGGAGGGAGTGAGTGAGGGAGGCGAGAAAGTTCTAATTGTGAATTGATTTTTTCTGCTTCCTGAGGTAAGTACAGTGTAAAAGTACTACCTTCCCCAAGACCACTGTGAAGTTTAATTTCTCCACCAAGAAGACGGGTGATTTCGCGACTCACCGATAAGCCTAACCCCGTACCGCCATATCTGCGACTGGTGGTGCCATCAGCTTGTTGAAACGCCTCGAAAATTATCTTTTGGTTATCTACAGCAATGCCAATGCCTGTATCGCTGACTGCGAATGCTATCACAGTTTGAGCGCGATTCAAACTTTCCTGGTCATGACTCCACCCTTGTGTTGTCACAAACACCTGCAAGCCGACTTCTCCACGATCTGTAAATTTAAAAGCATTGGCGAGCAGATTTTTCAAAACTTGTTGTAAACGCTTTGCATCAGTGTAGATGCTTCTTGGCAGTTCGGGAGCGAATTTTATGCTGAAATTGAGCGCCTTGTCAAGTGCGATTTGTCGAAAAGTTCGCTCAACGTTTTCTTGCAATTCTGCAAGCAGCATTTGCTCAATGTCAATTGACATTGTTCCAGATTCAATTTTTGCCAAATCCAAAATGTCATTGATCAGCGTCAAAAGGTCGTTTCCTGACGAGTAGATCGTACGGCTATACTCGACTTGTTTAGCTGTGAGATTTTTGTCAACGTTATCTGTGAGCAATTTCGCCAAAATCAACAAGCTATTTAGCGGTGTGCGTAGTTCATGGGACATGTTCGCCAGAAACTCAGACTTATATTTTGACGAAAGTGCAAGTTGTTCTGCTTTCTCTTCTAATTCTCGGCTTGTCTGTTCAATTTCATTATTTTTGCGCTCAACTTCTTTGTTTTGCAAAGCTAATAATTCCGATCTTTCTTCTAGTTCAGCGTTTGTCGCTTGTAATTCTTCTTGCTGTCTTCTCAGTAAATCCTCAGAGGTTTGAAGCGATTTTGCCTGTTCTTCTAGACGCTTGTTTGTTTCCCTGAGTTCGCTTTGCTGACTTTGTAACTCCTGTGCCAAAGACTGGGACTGTTTGAGTAACTCTTCAGTACGCATACTGGCAGCAATGGTATTTAATACAATCGCGATGCTTTCGGTAAGTTGGTCGAAGAATGACAAATGAATTTCGCTAAAGCGTCGGAATGAGGCTAGTTCAATCACTGCTGTGACTTGTCCTTCAAATAGGACAGGTAACACAACAACATTCAGCGGAGTCGCTTCACCTAAACCAGAACTAATCTTGATATAGTCGTGCGGTACCTCTGTCAGCAGAATGCGTTCTTTTTCCAAAGCGCATTGTCCGACCAAACCTTCACCCAACTGGAAGCGGTTTGCAAGATGCTTGCGCTCACGGTAAGCGTAGCTGCTGAGTAATTTTAAGTACTTAATGTCTACTGTAATATCCATGATAAAAAAGACACCCTGCGAAGCTCCCACCAACGGTGCTAACTCCGAGAGAATCAGTTTAGACACCGTTTCAAGGTCACGCTGACCTTGAAGCATGCGGGTAAACTTAGCTAAGTTAGTTTTCAACCAGTCTTGTTCAGTATTTTTCTGCGTTGTCTCGCGCAGGTTAGCAATCATTTGGTTGATGTAGTCTTTCAGCATGGCGACTTCACCTTGCGCCTCCACGGAAATTGAGCGTGTTAAGTCGCCTTTGGTGACAGCAGTTGCGACGGAGGCGATCGCCCGTAATTGAGTGGTGAGGGTAGCAGCCAGTTCATTCACGTTGTCGGTCAAATCTTTCCAAGTTCCCGCAGCCCCCGGCACTTTGGCTTGTCCACCCAACTTACCTTCAATCCCCACCTCACGTGCTACAGTTGTGACTTGGTTGGCAAACGTCGCCAGAGTACCAATCATCTCATTAATCGTTTCTGCCAAAGTTTCAATTTCTCCCTTGGCATCTAGCGTGAGTTTTTGTTTCAAGTTACCATTAGCAACCGCCGTCACAACTTTGGCTATACCCCGCACTTGTGCGGTCAAGTTACCCGCCATCGAGTTGACATTATCGGTCAAATCTTTCCAGGTACCTGCCACGCCAACAACCTGCGCTTGACCGCCCAATTTCCCTTCAGTGCCGACTTCCCTCGCAACTCGCGTCACCTCTGAGGCGAAAGACGAAAGCTGATCCACCATCGTGTTGATAGTGTTTTTCAACTCCAAAATCTCTCCTCTCACATCAACAGTGATTTTCTTCGAGAGGTCACCATTTGCCACCGCCTTCGTGACTTCGGCAATATTCCGCACTTGTGCCGTCAAGTTACCTGCCATCAAGTTGAAGTTGTCGGTCAAATCTTTCCAAGTGCCTCCTACACCTCTGACATTGGCTTGGACACCCAGCTTACCTTCGGTTCCCACTTCCCGCGCAACCCGCGTTACTTCAGATGCAAAGGAGTTGAGTTGATCCACCATCGTATTGATGGTGTTTTTTAATTCCAGAATTTCACCTTTAACGTCAACAGTGATTTTCTTGGAGAGGTCACCTGTTGCTACTGCTGTGGTGACTTCGGCAATGTTCCGCACCTGTGCAGTCAAAGAACCCGCCATCGAATTCACACTATCAGTCAAATCCTTCCAAGTGCCAGCAACGCCTCGTACTTCTGCTTGCACACCCAGCTTACCTTCAGTTCCCACTTCCCGCGCAACCCGCGTCACTTCCGACGCAAAGGAATTGAGTTGATCCACCATCGTGTTCACGGTGTTTTTTAACTCCAGAATTTCACCTTTGACTTGCACAGTGATTTTCTTGGAGAGGTCACCAGTTGCTACCGCGGTGGTGACTTCAGCGATGTTTCGCACCTGTCCTGTCAAGGAACTTGCCATGAAGTTGACGCTGTCGGTTAAATCTTTCCAAGTGCCTGCAACACCTCTAACATCTGCTTGCACGCCCAGCTTACCTTCACTGCCCACTTCTGTTGCAACCCGCGTCACTTCCGAAGCAAATGAGTTGAGTTGATCCACCATAATATTAATAGTGTTTTTCAACTCCAAAATTTCGCCTTTCACCACCACAGTGATTTTTTTAGAAAGGTCACCGTTAGCGATCGCTGTCGTCACTTCCGCAATATTCCGTACCTGCGCTGTCAAGGAACCCGCCATGAAGTTGACGCTGTCGGTCAAGTCCTTCCATGTACCCGCACCACCTTTGACATCCGCTAGTACACCCAGCTTACCTTCAGTTCCCACTTCCCTAGCAACTCGCGTCACCTCGCTGGCAAAGGAACTGAGTTGATCCACCATTGTGTTGATCGTATTTTTCAGTTCTAAAATTTCGCCTTTAACATCAACAGTAATTTTCTTCGAGAGGTCACCTGTTGCAACCGCCGTCGTCACTTCAGCAATATTCCGTACCTGCGCTGTCAAGGAACCCGCCATGAAGTTGACGCTGTCGGTCAAATCTTTCCAAGTTCCTGCAACCCCTCTCACCTCAGCTTGTACGCCCAGTTTTCCTTCTGCACCAACTTCCCTTGCAACCCGCGTCACTTCTCCGGCGAAGGAACTGAGTTGATCCACCATAATATTGATGGTGTTCTTGAGTTCTAGAATTTCACCATTAACATCAACAGTAATTTTCTTCGAGAGATCACCATTGGCGATCGCTGTCGTCACTTCCGCAATATTCCGTACCTGCGCGGTTAAAGAACCCGCCATCAAATTTACGTTGTCGGTTAAGTCTTTCCAAATCCCAGCAACGCCGCGTACTTCTGCTTGCACACCGAGTTTACCTTCGGTTCCCACTTCCCTCGCAACCCGCGTCACCTCAGAAGCAAAGGAGTTGAGTTGATCGACCATCGTGTTGATAGTATTTTTCAACTCCAAAATTTCACCTTTGACATCAACGGTAATTTTCTTGGAGAGATTGCCGTTTGCTACCGCTGTCGTCACTTCGGCGATATTACGAACTTGTGCGGTTAAATTTCCCGCCATTAAATTCACACTGTCCGTCAAGTCCTTCCAAGTTCCAGCCACACCTGGAACTTCTGCTTTCACTCCCAGCTTACCTTCAGTTCCTACTTCCCTGGCAACTCGTGTGACTTCACTTGCAAACGAATTCAACTGACCCACCATTGTATTGACCATTTGGGCAGTTTGGAGAAATTCTCCTTTTAGGGGTCTACCTTCAATTTCTGGTGCGATCGCTTGAGATAAGTCACCATTCGCCACCGCCCGGATCACACGCGCCGTTTCCTCTGTCGGCTGAACCAAATCTGTCACCAGGGTGTTGACAGAATCAACACAAACTGACCAAGAACCACGAACATTTCCTAAAGAGGCGCGTTCACTAATTTTGCCATCTTTACCAACAACATGACTAATCCTCTGTAGCTCTGCTGTTAGCCGCTCATTTTGTTCAATAATATCGTTAAGCGTATCGGCGATTTTTCCTGCCATACCAGTTTGATCTATGGGCATACGGGCAGAAAAGTCACCTTTTTTAACAGCTACCAGCGTTTTTAGTAGCTGTTTTAAATCTAAATTGTCGCTTTCTCTGGTTAACTGTTCAGTGGACATGGTGGCGGGACAAGAATATCTATATTAATTATCTTTGCTATTGCTTGCTATTAATTGCAATTGCGTTCTTTACACAAAAGGCATACCAAATTATGACGCAAAAAAGAAACTTTGGTCTTCAATAACAAGTTGTGCCAAAGAATATGTCGTATAAAATATAACGAATCTGAAACACTCTAAAAAAATCTATTCTAAAAATCTATCTGAAGTATGAAAAGCTTCTCACATCCGCATAAGCTTTTTGTTATTCTATATGTGTAAACCACTTTTTCAATAAATAGTTGACGCTTATGGTAGGTAGGAAAAAGTTAGATCGCGTAAATCTCCATGCACGAGTTGCACCGGGAACAGGGAATAAGCTTAAAGAAATCGCGCAAACACTCGGCTATATCTATGATAAAGAAGGTTCTACAGGGCAGTTATTGGATGCAATAGCGGACGGAGAAATCATCTTAATTGCTACGAAAAAATCACCTGATATTCTTAAAAGTGGTTAAAAATTTTAAGAAAAAGTGGTTTCAAATAAATTAGGGGACATTTAGTCCCCTGTTCTCAAAAAAAGGAGGTGATAAAAATAACAAACAATGGTAACGGTCATCAAGATTTTTGGAATCCGGTCAAAGTCTTTATAAAACGCTTGTTAAGGCGTTGGGAAAAGACCGACAAAGTCTCGGGTGAGTTTTACCTAGTAGACTCCGAAACCGTCAAAGACGATTTGGAAGACGTGGCAGAACATCCCAAAAACGACTCAGAAAACGACCGTAACTAGTTAATCTGCATAGCCCCTAGTTTGCCCCTAGGGGCTATTCCTCTTAGTAATTTTACAAGGTTAATATGAGAAATTCAAATACAACAATTGTTCATCCTGTTTACTACCGAATTATTGAACGTCGTGGTAACGGTTGGGCTTTTAAAGAAGGTGAACCGTTTATCAATTGGTTTGATGAACCTATACTTTCCCAAAAAGATTTATTTGCAGCCTTTAACACTTCCATGAAGAAGGTCGCTATTGAGCTTTTTAGAATTAACGGCGGTAAGCAAGGTTATTACATAGCAGACATTCAAGATAAAAAATACTACTACTGCGGTATTGAGTGGGAAGATGTCAAATTTAAATTAAGGGAACTGGGGATTGGTAAACCTGATTCGATGGAGGCGTTATGAATGAAAGCAAACACTCACGGCGAAGCCTGTTCCCTGTGGGTCTTAGAAGCTACAGAGTTTGGGCTGGACAAAAGTAATAAGGTTCAAAAAATATCCTTGCGCTTTTGCAACCACAAAGTAACAGTCAGGTAAACCGCCGTGTGCAAACACAAAATTCCCCAATTCAAACTCAAATTCGACCATGTTGCATCATAAACAGGAGTTGGCTCAAAAGGTTGCACAGCTATACTACCATCAGGTAATTTCATCGGTTCCGGAACCATCCCATTAATATTAACCAAAGCACCATAAGCGCCAATTGACCAACGACTCAGCATCAACCAAGAAGCTTTACTTGCAATACCTTCCATATTGAACAAAACGTCAGAAAAGATAATTTGGGGTATCAACAGTAAAGGTAAAGCACTATTTGCTTGAGTGGCATTTTTCACAAATGCTGACACCAATAACCCCAAACTCATGCTAGTTAAAAGCGTGAGAAAAGTAGTGATTGACAATCCCAACTGCCAAGAAATCAATTCAGGCTGTGGTGATTTAAAAAATACGATAATGACTAGATAAATCAACAGAGTTTGCAACAATGCTAAGCCAGAAAGAACCATCAATTTGGAACCGAGATAGGCAAACAAGCCCAAATTCGCCAGTCTTTCTCGCAGGTAAATTGCAGCCTCTTTGACAATTTCTTGGAGTGAACTCGAAAGTCCCACCCATAAAGCAGCACAAGTTAACACAAATAATACCCGTAATGCTAAGGGTGCGAGATTTGCGTCTGGTTGTTTTGGTAAAACAAAAGGGTGTTGATCTTTGAGTGCTAGGGTAATGAAACTAATACCGATGGGTGCAGTTAAAAGTCCTAAAGCAAGGTTGATGCGATCGCGCTTTTGAATCTGAAAATAGCGTTGAGTCAGAAGACTCAATTGTTTGATCAAAGATACACCAGTACGCTGTTCATTACCAGCATTGACCTGTGACGTTTGATTTCGCGGACTGAGATGATTAGTTACGTAGCGACGATAATCATCTGATTGATGAAATCTTTCAGCCTGGTCGATGACATTTTCTGGTTTTTCGAGTTGGTTGTAGATATCGGCAAAGTCATCTTTAACGCCAAAAAATTGTAAACATTCATTAGCGGGACCAAAATAACAGAGGCGTCCGCCTTGACCGAGAAAAACAACGCGGTCGCACAACTTCATATTCGCCGTTGCATGAGTCACCAAAATCACCGTCCGTCCCTGATCTGCCAACTTCCGCAACAGCTGCATCATCTTTTTATCCAACCCCGGATCAAGTCCAGATGTCGGTTCATCTAAGAAAAACAACTTGGGATCAGCAAGCAACTCCACTCCAATACTCACCCGCTTGCGCTGTCCTCCACTCAGTTCGCACACCTTAGCATTCTGGCGGTGAGACATTTCCACATCTTGTAAAGTCTTTTCCACCACCGTTGTAACATCAATATCTGGTGGTAGTCGCAGCTTAGCAGCGTAGGTTAACACCTCTGCAACCGTCAGTTCCTGGTGAATAATGTCATCTTGCGGAACGTAACCAATTTGCATGCGGTAAATGTTAAAGTTTTTTCGTAAATCTTCCCCATTCAAATACACCACACCTTGAGTTGTTTGCTCAGTTCCCAACAGCGTCCGCATTAAAGTTGACTTCCCCGCACCGCTTCCCCCAACTAACGCTACAAACTGTCCTGGTTCAATAGCAAAAGAAATATCATCCAGTCGCCAGCAAGCGCATTGTGCATCGAGATATAAAGCCAGATAACATCATCATTCGCAACAACGATGGCAAGCCAGTTTTAATTGACTTTGGTGCAGTCAAGGAAACAATGGGAACGATCATGAGTGCTTCTGGGAACTCCACCAACTCGATTGTGATTGGCACGCCAGGGTTTATGCCAAGTGAGCAAACTGCTGGTCGTCCTGTGTTTGGCAGCGATTTATATAGTTTAGGGTTAACGGCTATTTATTTGCTCACGGGCAAGATTCCGCAAGAGTTAGCAACTGATCCTGCTACGGGTGAGATTTTGTGGCGGCAATTTGCTTTGAGTGTAACTCCTAGTTTTGCAGCAGTGTTGGATAAAGCGATTCACTCTCATGCACGCGATCGCTTCACAAGTGCTAGAGAAATGCTGCAAGCATTGCAAACAGGTGCGACTCCCATTGCACTCACCGCACCTCCATCCACTCCCACAGTTCTCTCCACACCACCACACGGAGGCTATGTCCAGGCACCGACAGTGTTATCAGCAGCCCCCGTAGGAGTTCCATACCAGCAACCGGCTTACTACCAGCAGCTACCAGCTGCAGCTAACAAAGGTATGAGTGATTGGCTAAAAGCTGTAATTATGGGCGGTGTGATTGGAGTTTGTGTTGTTGGTGGTTTGTGGTTAACCAGAGGACAACAATCTACTCAGCCAGAGGCAAAATCAACTCCAACTGTAGCAGCATCAAACATTTCCCCAGCACCTGCTACCTCTTCTTCAGGAACTTCTAACACTGGAACATCAGCTAACACTGGAGTATCGTCTTCTTCAGGAACTTCTAACACTGGAATATCAGCGCAACCGCAACCTTCAAGCAATCCAGTACCACCACCTTCTACCTCACAAACTTACAACCAATCTGAGTTTTCACCCACATCTTCATCAATCACAAAAGATGCGGCACTTGCTTTAATTAATCGGTGGTTACAAGCAAAGCGAGTCATGTTTGCTCCTCCGTACAACCCTCGACCTGCTGCTGAGTTAACAACTGGCGAACAGTATGAAAAGGCTGCAGGAATAAACGGTTCAATCAATTCTCTTAAACAAGACGGTCACTATTACAAATATGGCGTACAAACTATTGACGGTGTTGACTATTTTTCTGTTAATAGTAATCAAGCTGTCATTCAAGTAAAAGTGACTGAAGAGCGCAAGCTTTTGGATAGCAATGGAAATATTCTTCCGAAAGAAAGTGATTTAAAAACTCGGACAGTTCGTTACATTTTACAGTTTGTAGATGAGCGTTGGAAGATTGCTTCTAGTGAAATTATTTCCAATTAAATTTATTATGAAAAGTTTTAAAAGATTACCATATGTGGTACGAATTCTAGCCATTGCCACAACAGTTTCCTTGAGCGTAATAATTTGTGGGGTATTGCTAATGCGCTTTTCAGTTCCAAATTCACCTCTGAGAGGAACCACATCTCCAACTTCAACACCAGCAAGTGTTGTTTCTAATATTCCTCTGTCGAGTTCTCCTGCTAATGAGCCAACTTCTGGTTCTCCTATCATATCTCAGGTAGGTTTACCGAATAATCCACGAGCAGAAATAAAACAAGCAAATCCCGTTTCAGTTCGGCAGCAGTCAATCGCTACTCAGCCAGCATATGGGCATTTTCCTTATACACAAGCAGACCAAAATCAATTGATGATTGTTAGTAGCTATGCCACTGGCCAAGACAAGCGTTTTGAGTTGATGAATTTTGAGGCAGGAAAAGCACTCATGCAGATGATTTATGCAGCCAGAGAAAAAAGTGTTTGGATAATTCCCGTCTCAGGTTTTCGCAATATTGAGCAACAACAACAACTATTTCAAAACCAAATTATACGTCTCGGTTCCGCGCAAGAAGCTGCGAAAGTTAGCGCTCCTGCGGGATATAGTGAACATCACACTGGCTTTGCTGTAGACTTGACTGATGGCAGATTTCCTAAGCAGGATATAAAGTTGCAGTTTGAAACAACAGATGCTTATCGTTGGTTAACTCGCCATGCTAAAGAATTTGGGTTTGAAATGTCTTTCAAGCAAAACAATTCCCAAGGGGTTAATTTTGAACCTTGGCATTGGCGATATGTGGGTGCACCAGATGCAGCAGCGATATTTACCCAAGCCAGAAATCAGCGATAGTTTATGTCAGTACTTTTCAGCTTTTACTCTGTCATCATGTCATTAAGCAACTCAAACCAATTCAGGATAATCTCTAAATATAGCAGTTGGTAAAATAGCGGTTTCAGCGATAAGCTGACGCCAAGTCACTTTGCCTAGCAACACAGTTATGAAAGCGGGATACATTTCCTCTGTGCAGTCGTCTAAGATTTGGTATACATTTGCAAAGGGCAAGTATTTTAGGTAAGAGTTTATTGGTTGATTTCAGTCCGTGACAGAGATTTACAGACCACAATTCTTGCTTTTATCTGTACAATGTCCTATTGAGCTGCGTTATATTTTCTATCCGAGTGAGAACTGGGATAATGGAGCATGACAAACAAGCTGCTGAACAATCGCTATCAAATTATCCAAGTGCTAGGTGCGGGTGGATTTGGTGAAACTTTTTTGGCGGAAGATACTCATATGCCTTCTCGCCGTCGCTGTGTAATTAAGCAACTCAAACCGATTCACAATAACCCTCAGATTTATCAACTAGTACAACAGAGATTTCAACGCGAAGCAGCGATATTAGAACAGTTAGGTGGAAGCAATGACCAAATACCAGCTTTATACGCTTATTTTCAGTTAGATGAGCTATTTTACTTAGTTCAGGAGTATATTGAAGGCGATACACTGACAACTAAACTCAGACAGCAGGGAGTCTTTGGTGAAAATACTGTCCGGGAATTATTGGTAACTTTATTACCTGTACTGGAGTACATCCACTCAAAAGGCATTGTCCACCGTGATATCAAACCAGATAACATTATTTTGCGCTCATCAGATCAAAAACCAGTACTGATTGATTTTGGTGCTGTACGCGAAACAATGGGTACACTCATCAATTCTCAAGGGAGTCTTACTAGCTCAATTATCATTGGAACTCTTGGATATATGCCTAGCGAGCAGGCAATCGGTAAACCAGTTTATGTCAGTGACTTGTATAGTTTAGGCATGACAATTATTTATCTGCTGACAGGGAGATACCCGCAAGAACTGGAAACAGATCCACACAGTGGAGAAATTGTTTGGCGCTCTTATGCTTTGAATATTAGCTCAACGATCGCATCTGTTATTGATAAAGCAATTGCTTACCATCCACGGGATAGGTTTGCCAGTGCTAGAGAAATGTTGCAAGCTTGTGCCGGAATAGCAAATACAATTTTACCGACACAACCGCCTTCTACTGAAAACGCTGTCCGTACACCATCTCCTGAGGCTGTTGTCTCCACACCTTCTAGAGAGCGCAATCATAGTCACAATAATATCATCATAGGAAGTGCGATCGCAACTGGGTTAATCGGTATATCTGTGATTATTGGTCTTGTGTTAACAAAATCTTCTCAACCGTCTCCACAACAACCAGTGGTAAAACAAACTCCAAATGATTCTTATTGGCTTTCTCAAAGAACTGTAACAGATGCAGATTTAGATGGTAAAAGCGGTTTTGAGCTTGATGTTATGCGAAATTCAATTTTCGCACGTCACGGTCGTCGTTTTGACACTACTGGCTTACAACAGTATTTTGATAAACAGCCGTGGTATCGACCTCTGTATTCACCAAAAGATTTTCCAACTAGCTTGCTCTCAAGTACAGAGCAGTGGAATGTACAATATATTGCACAATATCAAGACCGTTACAACCGCAGATATTTTCAGAAATAATCAATTGCGTTATTTGGCTTCTTTTGTCCTACAGGTTGAGTTTTATTCTGGGCGTTCTAAGTGTATCAGGCATAGCTTCGGAGCGGCAGTTTAGTGTTATCGAAACTGTAGAGTGTTTGAGTTCCGGCGCGACAAGCATATTCCCACTCTGCTTCGGTGGGCAGGCAATAGGGTTTGCCTGTGAGTTGTGTCAGGCGATAGCAGAACTCAAGCGCATCCCACCAGGAGACATTTTCCACCGGACGCAAAAGACCGCTAAATTGGGAGGGATTGTTCGGAAATACAGCTTGCCATTGCTCCTGGGTAATCGGTGTTTTACGATGCTTTCTGTTAGCGGAGCGGCGCGTTAGTGCGGGTAAAGCGGTTGCGCTCCCATAGAAGAAAGAATCTGCGTGCTTTTAGGCCGCAGAGTGTCAACATAAAACTGAGCTACAAATGCCCCCGTAGAGTATTGCAGTTTCAGGCAGAGATTGGTAAGGTTCAGATTAAGATTTGGTCTTTAATTTAACGGAGTACAGCTATTCACAAAATTGTTGTGAGTAGTAACAGATATGCTATCGCTGCTATCAGGGTTTAATACCTTTGCCCCCTGGTCTGATTGAGCATGGCAACTATTAAGTCAAATCAGGTATCGAGCGCATACACATGTTCGTTGGTGTACACCATAACTTTGTGAGGAGTTCCTAAAAAATATGAAGCGTATAAAGCAGCTTTCTTCCATCAGCTTAGTAGTAGCTATGGCATGTGTGCTTGCTGGCGAATCCAGTCAGGCAATAGAGAGGCGTATACAGCCGATAGGGACGGTGGGAAATTCTTTACCCGCCACAGAGGTAGGCATCTCAGCAAACGGGAGCAAACAGAAAGCTCTACATTCTTCTGTCCTAATCTCTCGCTCGCTTGAATCTTTAAAGCAGCCCACAAGCGAGGACGGAGTTTTTTCTCCCAATGCTTTTAAAGTTCCTTACCTTGGGCTTGATGGTACTTTTACCATCGACCCTACGGAAATTTCTGCCACCGATCCGCGCAACCCCAAGCGAGTTGTTTTCAACAAAATGGAGTTCTTTTCTTTCTATAACGACACGGAAGGAAATACGCCGATCGCGCAAAATTGCCGCTATGTCTATAAAGGTGCGGTAGGCGATCCTTTCTACTACCCAAAGCAGTCTAAGACATCGATTTGGGATTTGTTTGAGTTAGTGTCAGGAGATAACGCCTGCAATCAGTTCTACTATGTCATCTTGCGCTCGCCCCACGGCGATCCTGGCAAGATTCATATGCATATGAGATACGGGGATGCTAACTCCAGTTTCCTGAATCTGTTGAATCAGAGCAACGTCGGTCCTGAAGACAAGACCAAAATAAATCCTTGGTGGAGTGTTTACTGTACAGAAGGTGTATCTGGCTGCGATGAATAAATAGATATCCACTTGAGTCAAAATGATCTGTAGGGCGTGTCCTAGCTTTCTCATCTCGGACACTAACCCTCCCCTGTTGGACATAACGCTCATTCGCGTCTTTAGCAGCCGAGCGATTTTTTGAGTTATTCCCTATCCCCCAGAGTAAGCGATTTTTGCGCCCCGGCATTTTAAAAATCCCTTAATGATAAGAGTTTCAGCGATTAAAAAGTGCTCCAAAAAAGTTCAACTCGGTTTTTTGGAGTGTTTTAGAGTGGTAAAGATTGATATTTTTCTCATCAAGCACTTTTATAGTTGCGAATATACTTCACCTCACACACCAAAAAACCCAAAACCATATCGGGATGTAGGGGATGATGAGGAATGGCAGAATTAGTCTTTACTTTGCGAACCGTTGATATTGAATATTAATTCAATCACCGCTACAGCCCCACCTACCATCAACCAAATAAAAAACCCCTCACAATTTCGTATATTGCGGGGGTCAAAGCAGACTATGGATGTACTAAGGCGGGTGCGCGGATGGAAGAAACCCGCCCAAGAATAGCGCAAAGATGAGCTATCTTTCTTTACTAGGGTTGAAACAACTGATTTATGCAAGACACCGCAGATAGAGCGAGCATTTGAGTGTTTATTTTCGTTCTAGAATGGCTGAAATCAGGATTTGTGGTAAAAGTCTTACGCTGTAAGCATTCTAGATTATCATTTCTGATAGGAATAGAATTGGTATGACATGTGCAAACATTGCCAACAGGTGATCGAACAGCTAGGAATTGACATTGAGCTTTTTTTCAGAAAGCTAGCAGATTTAGGTAGAGGACAACTTAGCGAGTGCGATAGAGAGATTATTTGTCTATCTTTACTAGGACACTCTCGAAAATACATTGCTCTTCAACTTTGTTTATCTGCTGAAAGCGTTAGAGATCGATTGTCTCGCTATATCTATTATCAAATAGCAGAGTTAATGCAAGTTGAGCAAGAAGCGATCGCTGGTAACTGGGTTCTAATTCTAAATTTCTTACTGAATCCAAAGAATAGTTATAAGTTAAATCCTGCTCCTCAATTAAACAGCGATAACTTTCAAGGGAGCTTTGGAAGGCAAATTTTTCTTGATCCTTCTAAGGGTGCGATTGCTGAGGCGCAGACTCAGGCATCGCGACTTTTTCAACAAGGACTTTATTATCAATCATTATATTGCTTTCTGAAAGCTTGGAAAACAGAACAGTCAGACTATAAAACGGGTAATCCAGAAGTCTTAATTTATATCAAAAATTGCTTGCTAGAATGGCAAAAATCGCGTTTACAAGAAAATGATATTAAAATTTATACGCTGGCTGTAGTTGTTCCGTTTCACCACAATCAGGGTCGTGTTGCGGTTGAAGTTCTGCAAGGTATTGCTCAAATTCAATTACAGATAAATTTGCAGAGCTTGGGCTTGGATTATCTAAAAAAACAGGAACTTTTAAGTACAATTATTCCTGATAATCTTTATGTTTTCAAAAATGTAGGTAATCAAATTGCCTTACGGTTTTTGATTGTGAATGATCCTAATAAGCTGTATAATCCACACAACCAAACAGCAGAAAGTCTAGCGAATTTGGCTCTCTCATTAAACTTAATGGCAATTCTAGGTCATTACTCAAGTGAAATGACTAAAAGAGCGTTAAGTTTTTATTCTGAAAAAGGTTTAACTCTGGTCAATTATAGTAGTACATCCAATCAGCTTTCCAGTTTGGAGGAAGATGAAAAATTGTGCTTTTTTAGGCTCACAACTCAAGATAGCATCAACGCCAAGCAATTGATTAACTATTTAGCTGAGATTAACTCAATTGAAAATTATAAAAAAGTAGCAATTATCTACAACAAAAATAGCAGCTTTAGCATATCTTATAGAAATAGTATTAAGAAAGCTATTGATCAATACAGCAGGCAGTTCATTGTTTTGTCAGAGTGTGACTACCTCAGTGAAGATTATTATCAAATTCAAGAGTATTTATCCGATATTAATCAGCAGAGCGTTGATATTATTATTGTCATTCCTGACGGAGGAATTGAACCAAATTCTCTCAATAACACTGCACTTATTAGTCGGCTCAATCTGAAAAAGTGTTTAATTGCAGGCTCAGCCACATTCTATCAAGAGAATGTTTTGCATTGGATGCATGAACACCATCAGGATAATTCAATCAATTCAAATCGAGATCAAATTATCGCCTGTATTCCCTGGCATTGGAATAGTCAGATAAATGGCTGTAATAGTGCCAATATCATCTCCCAGCAATTTTGTCGCGTTGGCGCTCAACTTTGGGGAGAAGAAAATCTAACATGGCGCAGTGCAACCGCGTTTGATGCAGTGTTTATTATTCTAAGAGTTTTAGAACGCACACGCAACCAAGCCCATCAACCGTTACTAAATAGCCGCTCTCTCATTGAACAGATGGATCAGTATTACAAAAAACAGCAAAGCGCAGAGCAGGGAGTAACAGGAACTATCAAATTTGATGAAAATGGCGACCGCATTGAACCGCCGTCAGAAATCGTTACTGTGAAATGGAATCCTCAACAACAAAAGTGGAAATGGTCGCATTTACGATCAATGTAAAAATAACTTGATGGTTTGCACACATTTATCCAACCATCTATAACTGTTAATCCTTATCTACACCTGTCGCAAAACTTTCTACATCTGAAGTGGAGATTTTTTCAGTTCTATTAGTAGGCTGTATTTAACGAATTGAAAAAATGACAATGCAGAGTAATTCTTCTACGAACAACCCTATTACTGAACGCTGGCAGTTTTGGATTGATCGAGGCGGTACGTTTACCGATATAGTGGCACAAAGCCCAGACCGTAGAGTCATCGTTCACAAACTTTTGTCGGAAAATCCAGAACGTTACACAGATGCTGCAATTCAGGGTATTCGAGATATCTTAGGAATTCCATCTGATGCGCCAATTCCAACCGAGCAAATTGCTGTTGTCAAAATGGGAACGACGGTGGCGACGAATGCACTATTAGAGCGTAAGGGCGATCGCACTCTTTTACTGATCACAAAGGGCTTCCGTGATGCGTTACGCATTGGTTATCAAAATCGTCCGAACATCTTTGCGCGTCACATTGTTTTGCCTGAAATACTTTATGAACGGGTGATTGAAGTTGAGGAACGTTATAGCGCTCAAGGTGAAGAACTCCTAAACGTTCAAATTAATCTTGAACTTATACAATCGCTACAATCAGCATATAACGCTGGCATTCGAGCTTGTGCGATCGCCTTTCTACACGGCTACCGCTACCCCAACCACGAACAACAAGTTGCCGCAATCGCCCGTGACATCGGTTTTACCCAAATTTCAGTGTCTCATGAAGTCAGCCCACTGATGAAGCTGGTCAGCCGGGGCGATACTACTGTGGTTGATGCCTATCTATCTCCAATCTTGCGGCGCTATGTAAATCAGGTTGCCACAGAACTCCAAGGTTCGCTCTTGGATGGTGCGATGCCCCAACTCATGTTCATGCAATCCAACGGCGGTTTAATTGATGCTAACCGATTTCAAGGTAAAGACAGCATTCTATCCGGTCCGGCTGGCGGAATCGTTGGAGCTGTGAAAACGAGCGCAATGGCAGGTTTTGACCGAATCATCGGATTTGATATGGGCGGGACATCCACCGATGTTTCTCACTACAACGGTGAATACGAGCGCACATTTGAAAGCGAAGTTGCTGGAGTGCGGCTGCGTGCCCCAATGATGTCGATTCATACCGTAGCGGCGGGTGGTGGATCGATTCTTTCCTTCGATGGATCTCGCTATCGAGTAGGTCCTGAATCGGCTGGTGCATATCCTGGTCCTGCTTGTTACCGTCAAGGCGGTTCGTTAACTGTCACTGATTGCAATGTGATCATCGGTAAACTTCAAGCCGCTTTCTTCCCGTCTGTATTTGGCAATCAAGGTAACTTGCCCCTAGACACTGAGATTGTGCGGCAAAAGTTTACCGAATTGGCAGCACAAATTAGTGAAAAAACTGGTTTTCAACAAAAGCCAGAACAAGTAGCAGAAGGATTTTTAGCGATCGCGACGGGTAAAATGGCGAACGCAATTAAGAAAATCTCAATTCAACGCGGCTATGATGTCACAGAATATACACTTTGTTGCTTTGGCGGTGCTGGCGGACAACATGCTTGTTTGATTGCCGAAGCGCTAGGGATGACCCGAATTTTCATTCATCCCTATGCAGGGGTGTTATCTGCCTATGGCATTGGGTTGGCGGATGTGCGAACTCTCAAACAAAAGGCAGTGGAAGTTGAATTAACCGAGTCCGAACTGCCCTCACTAAAACAAACGCTCGCCACTCTCACTGCTCAAGGTCGCACTGAAATTATTCAACAGGGGATAGCTGAGTCTCAAATCCACGTTCTACTTAAAGCACATCTACGCTATGCAGGGACAGATTCTGC
This sequence comes from Brasilonema sp. CT11, assembly GCF_017982655.1. Classification (GTDB taxonomy): domain Bacteria; phylum Cyanobacteriota; class Cyanobacteriia; order Cyanobacteriales; family Nostocaceae; genus Brasilonema. The sequence continues at coordinate 101,362 of NZ_JABXYX010000018.1, forward strand.
TTTGGTTGTAGATTTTGGGAATGTTGAAACCATGCGCGATCGCTTCTTGCAAGCCTATTACCAGCGTTACGGCTTCACGATGCCTGATAAAGTACTGATGGTGGAAGCGGTTTCTGTGGAAGTGATCGGACAAACCATCGACCTCGAAGAACCGATACTTACATCTAGCAGAACTACACCGCTTGAAGCAATCGCGACGGTACAAATTTACACAAAAGGTAACTGGCACGACACACTTGTTTATCAGCGTGAAGATTTAAGACCTGGCGATCGCATCACAGGAGCCGCCCTGATCGTCGAACCCACTGGAACAAACGTGATTGAGCCTGGTTGGTGTGCAGAATTAACTGCACGGAATCACCTAATTTTGAGCAGGGATGAAGGTAATATCAAGGATGAAACTATTAATTCATCCTTCACTGTAGCACAAAATTCAAGTAAGTTACATTCAAAGTCCTTTTCTGCCCCCGATCCTGTTCTGTTAGAAATTTTCAACAATTTAGTGCGGGCGATCGCAGAGGAAATGGGCATCACGCTGCAAAACACAAGTTACTCCGTCAACATTAAAGAACGGCTCGATTTCTCGTGCGCCATTTTTGATCAACACGGACAACTCGTCGCCAATGCGCCGCATATCCCGGTTCATCTTGGTTCGATGAGCGAAAGCGTGGCTAGTTTAATCCAAGCCAAAGGCAATACAATTAAACCCGGTGATGCCTATGTTTCTAATAATCCCTACAACGGGGGTACGCATCTTCCAGATGTCACAGTTATTACTCCAGTTTTTGTCTCCCAGGCTGCGATTCCATCGTTCTACGTCGCCTCACGCGGACACCATGCCGACATCGGCGGAATTACACCGGGTTCGATGCCACCACACAGCACCACTATAAATCAAGAAGGCATCTTGCTTGATAACGTTTTGCTTGTAGAGCAAGGACGTTTTCGAGAAGCAGAATTACTAGAATTGTTGAACGCAGGTAACTATCCGGTTCGCAATCCCGCTCAAAATTTAGCTGATCTCCAAGCACAGATCGCCGCTAATGAGCGAGGCGTGCAGGAACTTTCCCGCATGATCGAGCATTACGAACTAGGAACCGTGCAAACATACATGCAGCATGTCCAAGATAATGCTGAAGAATCAGTGCGGCGCGTGATTGATGTGCTTAAAGATGGCAGCTTTACTTATTCTATGGATGATGGAAGTCAGATCAAAGTCAAGATTACGATTGATAGAGGCAATCGCGCTGCACGTATTGATTTTACTGGCACCTCTGGGCAGCAATCTACAAATTTGAATGCCCCAATAGCTATTTGCAAAGCGGTTGTCCTTTATGTTTTTCGTACACTCGTTGATGATGACATTCCCCTGAATGCAGGATGCCTCAAACCAATAGAAATCATTATTCCAGAAGGGTGTCTGTTGAATCCGCAATATCCAGCCGCAGTCGTCGCAGGTAACGTTGAAACGTCCCAAGCGATCGCAAATGCCCTGTATGGTGCGCTTGGTATGATGGCAGCATCTTGTGGCACCATGAACAATTTTACCTTTGGCAATGAGCGACACCAGTATTATGAAACTATTTGTGGTGGTTCTGGTGCTGGGGCAACCTTTAAGGGAACTGATGCTGTTCAGACGCATATGACTAACTCACGCCTCACCGATCCGGAGGTGCTAGAGTGGCGATTCCCGATTTTAGTCGAAGAGTTTGTTATCCGTCCTAATAGTGGCGGAAATGGAAAACACAGGGGTGGAAACGGAGTCATTCGTCGGATTAAATTCCGTGAAGCGATGACTGCTGCAATTTTATCAGGTCATCGCGAAAAGCCGCCGTTTGGGTTAAAAGGTGGCGAACCTGGCGCGATCGGGCGCAATTGGCTAGAACACCGTGATGGGACAATCGAACCCCTCCCTAGCAAAGCAGAGGTTCAAATGCATCCAGGCGATGTCTTTGTGATTGAAACGCCAGGAGGGGGAGGATTTGGTTAAGTCACTCGCTAGCCCTTAATAGCGTTTTACTTTTTTGGCACGTTCCCGCCTACTACTTTAATAATTTTGGTAAAAAGTGATGGTTGATATAATTTACCAACTTTGTAGGTACTGAAGATATTAGACTGTGATAACTAGTTGGACATCTTGACAGTTTTTACCTATAAATTAGGTAAAAAGTATCAGGTTTCACTTTTTACGAAAACCATAAAGTAGTAAATTTAGCTGTAATAAAAATCTGTAATCAAAACAACTTTTTTTAAAACGGTTAATAAATACTGTTTGGCACATTGTTTGTACGCGATACGCTTTGCGTCAAGCCTCCACTTTATCGCAAAGGAGCGCGTATCACACATAGATTAGTTTTTACAACCGATTTTAGTTATGGCTGAGACAATTATTAAACAGAGTGTTTCTACGATTGTGAGTAGATATCTAGAACTTTATCCAGATGAAAAACAACGCTTAGACAAGGTGCAGACTGTACTTGACGGCGACAGCTCTATTCATCTGCGGTCGAGTATGGAGGGTCACATTACTGCCAGTTCTATAATCTTGTCTGAAGACAGAATTTTGATGATACATCACAAAACTTTGAAGAAATGGCTTTGTCCAGGCGGACATTTCGATATTGAAGATGAATACCTTTGGGTTACAGCTAAGCGGGAAGCTAGTGAAGAAACAGGAGTAGCAGGTGAAAAGTTGAAATTGCACCAGTGGCACATTGACAATTTTATGTCACCCTTAGACATAGATTCACACGCTATTCCAGCCAATCCAAAAAAGAACGAGGGTAAGCACTACCATTTTGATTTTAGATATATATTTTCAGTAGAAAGTAAAGAAAACATACATTTGGCTTTGAATGAAATTACGGACTTAAAATGGATGAAAATAGAAGAGATTGACGAAAATTATTCGCTCGATTCTCTGAAAAGCAAAATTAAGAAGTTCTTGAACAAATAACTCGTAATTTAAAATAAAGGTTATTTATTTGTTAAAATTTATTTAACAAATTTTTAATATATTCAAAATAACTAGTTTTACCAGTCATTACTTGTCGCTTGTCAACGTATACTATAGTTGGTCTTTGTCAGCAGTCATAAATACAATGAGTGATTCTTCTTCCGAAATTACTGCAAAACTAAAAGACGCATCTAATGGTTTACTGATGCCAAGCGAATCGGAGTACCCGTTTGAGCCTCTTGTATGGTCGGGTACTGAATTAACTCCTAAGAAGATTTTAGAGCTAACAGGTCATCCTACTGATTCACCAGTTGAAACAGTAGCTCTTGGCGACTTGTTTGCCAATCTTGCCTATGAGCAGGAGTGGCACGATAACCAGCAAAAAGTAGATGTAAGTAAATTTAAGAAATTTTTAGAAACACTTGAGGGCAATTTGACTGATATTCAAGTTTTTCGTATCGGAAGAATAAAGATTGATATCTATATCGTTGGAAAAACTGAGGCTGGTTTAGTTGGGGTAAAGACAAAGGTTGTAGAAACCTAGTTGCAATCTTTTTTAGTAATTAAAAATATTCACCCGTTTAGGATTTAGACGAGTGAATTATTTAAAGTTCTATTTAATACTTGTACTCCTGTAACGGTATTTTAAACAGGAATTCAACTTGCTTTTAGCCGTTAGAAGGTGTCACTGATAATCAACTCTGGGAATCTACTCTAGCTTCAATCACAGACTGAATAGAAGCAGACACATTGGATAGAAAATCATAACCAGTAACGCTTTCGATTGAATCAACGCTGACTCTATATGAGCGCCAATCGCTGTCCCTGACACCTTCGTCATTAGGAATGTTGACTGCGATTACACGCGTGGAAGTCGTCACACTACTTGCGTTTCCGGGGCTATCAAGAACTACAATCACTTTCCAGGTTCGATCTGGTACTGTCACCTTCCCACTAGCGATTGTTGAAGCTGACCCGTTTGAGCCATACCCACCAGAACCATATCCACCAGAGATGATGTATAGTTCTTTGCCTTGGGTTACTAAATCTCTACTGTAATCTTCTAAGTTTGCCCACACCCCCTGATTATTGTCAGGAGCTTGGGGAATCATATTCGTCATTAGAAAAGTGGCAGAGTTATCGGTTGTAGTTGCAGTCCTATCTCCGGAGGGACACATATGCCCACGGTCAAAACCACTACCACTATAGTCCGATGTCGTGACTTGATAGCATCCCGAAGGCAAAGAAGTATCTGCCCTAAAATTGTTTTGTCTGGCTGCGCTGCCAAGCCACGAGGAGTTTAATTGCCAGCTTACCCAGTTAGGAATCCCCTTTGAACAATTGTGGGACGTTACATACTGGGCTTTGGTCAACAGATAGTTATTGAGGCTGGAAGAGCCTGCACCGCTGGGGTTGCCCATTGTTAAATGCACACTCGTCTGAGCAGTTGTAATGACGGGTATTAGGGCAATTAAGAGCGCTCCTATGAAAGAAACTATTAAAAGAATTGAAAGTTTTGCCTTCTTCATGAGTAGACCTATCCGCAACAATAGCTCCTTCCCATTAAGCATATATCCTCAAGGTTAAGTCTTGAATAAGATTGCAACAAAGATACTACTGTGGAAACAGTAATAATTGGACTTTGGACAAAAAAGTGAGTTCGCGGATATTATTCGCGAACTTAATGAATGAATGATTAGTCTTATTTATATTTTTCAGCTTCGTCTATCAAATCGGCTGACCCTTGCAGTAAAGTATCTAT
>NZ_JABXYX010000148.1 GCF_017982655.1 Brasilonema sp. CT11
ATATTTAACAGCTTTTTCCAATTCTTCTCGGCTCTGTTTAATCTCAACTTGCAATTTGAGACCCATCACACTTGTACCAAATACACCCTTGTGAATAATTTAGCGCAGCTTCATACAGAAATGGTATGAATTCTTTCTTGTTAAAAATATCCTTTACTATGCCGTTCATTGACAAGTTGGACAATCTTGGACGGTATTTGAAATCAGTGAACAGCTATGCTAGCTATTCACTGATTTTATTATTTCGGTTTGATAAGTTTCTATAAACTTGGGATCAATGAGTAGATTTGTTTTGGTGACAAAACTTTAGCTTTTCAGAACCTCAGTTTATTTACTGCATTTGATACGAATTCTCATCCTCATGAATTTATAAATATTTCTTGATATCTTCGATTGATTTCCTCAATTACTGTAGCCTTTTGAGTCAATTTAACAGCACACAAACCAGCTAATAGTGCCAAATCTATATCGTTCACCACATCCTGATATTCGGAATTAAAAAAGCCTTCTTTATCATGCAGTTTGGAAATTTCAAAACTAAGTTCAAGCAAAGCCCTAGAAAGTTCCGTTTGCTCTCGAATAGCATACCCACAAGCCGTGAGAAGTCCGGCTAACTCTGGGTAACTCAGAGTATCTACAATGTCTACAATTTGGTTTACCATAGTTGTGGAAATCCATTTCTAATGGGTTTTACGGAAACTTGAGAAGCAACCTTCGGATTGGTGTCTGGTGTTGCTTCTCTTTTTCAAATTCCTTGAAAGCTTTAAGCTTTCCTCCGTTAATTGATTGTATCTTTTTCCAAAGGACTGCTGTACAAGCTATTGGGACATTTTTACCTGTTTATTCAGTGTTAGGAGTTGCGCTTGGCACGCTTTGGGCTTAGCGCAAAATGTCCTGTAGGCATACACTCAATCGCCACTGAATCAGTTTTGGTTGTATCAGTCGCCTCATCCTCCGGGTTGCAAAGTTCACATCTTGCACCAAGCCTCAAGAAGTGAGAACAAGGGCGTGAACAGCGATGGGAGGCTCATATCTTGCAGCTAACAAGATAAATCATTCATAGATAAATAAATGTATGTAAGAAAGTGACATTAGAAACCGGAACACTCCTCAGTATAGCAAAAGTATTTTATATAACTAATTAGTAGCATATTACTACGTAAAAAGAAAGAGTAATAAGCGTGGGCAAATAGTGATGTGTTTTTTATTCCAGAATAAACAGCCTTTTTCTGAGGCGACTCCTGAGTGCGATCTCGTCGAACGTGTCTACAGCTTTGTTGCCTTTGGCTACCTGGCGCTTGTCCATAATGATTGGCATGATTTTTGCACACGCTAGATAGAGAAAGTGAATTTGATGGAAAAGTCAATGAACGTACTGAACCACAGAAATTTGCTCAAGAAAGCGGCTATTTTCGTAGCAGTCAATAGTGTTACCATTACATCCACATGAAAATCGGCATTTACCTGTTCATCATCGTCGGGGGTCTCCTCCAGTCCTGCGGCGCAGCTATGAACGCGCAGCTTTATCGCTCGTTGAAAAATCCGTGGCTCGCCTCACTGGTTTCTTTCAGTCTCATCGTCGCCTTTTTCGTTTGCGCCGTCGCCGTTGTTCCGAAGCCGCTGCCATCCTTGCGAGACATCCAGCTAATGCCTTGGTGGGCACCCTTGTCTGGGTTAGTCGGCGCGGTGGCCGTGTATGCCGGGCTGAAGCTAGTCGGCGAGGTCGGCACGGGCACTTACACCGCGCTCAACGTCAGCGCTGCGATCATTATGTCCCTCGCCATTGACCACTTCGGCCTGTTGCACGTTGAGCCGCACTCCTTCAACTTGATGCGCGGCGTGGGTACGTTTATGCTGATCGTTGGCGTCACGCTGATCTCGCGCTTTTAGGAGCTGAACCGGCGTCCGTCCTGTGGGATGAAATTTTCTCCTACCCACTCGCTGGGGAAATTATCCCTATTCTGTCACTTTCCGAGTATTCTGAATCAAAGGATTAAAAGAAAAAACTCTGGAAGCTAAGCAGGGCAATGGATGTAGAATTACAAATCCTGAAACATTTGGCACGAGATGCCCACCCAACAATTGCCATCATAATCACATCAGCCCATAGCCAAAAGCCCAGTCATAACGACTGGGCCTTAATAATAGGCAGTGGAGTTATCTCCCCTTTGGCTCAATATAAGAAGTTCAGATATAAGTAGTTAGGTTAATAATATCTACCACCACATGAATACCAATTCCGGAAAAGGAACCATAGATTTTTTAACTTCAAGATTGGAGCAGCTTTGGGTACAATCAGGCAGCAGTTAATAGCAAGGAGGAGAAAAGCTGTGAATGCGACTTATACCGGCGGCTGTCAATGTGGACAAATTCGCTATGAAATCCGTGCTGAACCATTAACTCTCTATTTGTGCCACTGTAAGGAATGTCAGAAACAATCTTCTAGCGCTTTTGGAATGTCCCTCACTGTCCCACGCGATGCTGTTGTCATTGTCCAAGGACAACCGAAAACTTGGACACGTAAAGCTGATAGTAGACGTGAGGTGACTTGCCTGTTTTGCGGTGACTGCGGAACACGATTGTTCCATGAGCGGGCTTATAATCGAGAAACCATCAACGTCAAAGCTGGAACGCTAGATGACACGAGTTGGTTACGTCCTGTGGGTAACCTTTGGACAAGTAGCGCTCAGCCGTGGGTGATGATTTGCGATCAGATGCTCAATTATGAGAGACAACCACCGGATTTGCATCCTTTGTGGGAAAAATGGACTCAACAGCATTCATGAGATCATGAAAAGAACTGTAAAAAAAACTGTTCCTACTCCTGTTTAACAGTCGCGTATGCCCAATCCAACCACGGTAGCAACGCCTCAATATCTGTCGTTTCTACTGTGGCTCCACCCCAAATCCTGATTCCTGGCGGTGCAGAACGGTAGGAGGCAATATCAAAAGCAACTTCTTGCTTTTGGAGAAGTTTCGCGATTTTTTTAGCGGATTCTGCTTGCTTCTCTGGACTTAAGTTTGTAAACCAATTATCAACAATCTTGAGGCAAATTGAAGTACAAGAACGGGTTTCTGGCTTCTGGGCTAAGAAAGCCGCCCAATCACTTTGCTCAACCCAACGGGCAATTGTCGCCAGATTTGCCTCACTACGACGAATCAAGCCGGGAAGTCCACCAATGCTGTCTGCCCAGAGTAATCCATCAAGCGCATCTTCCACACACAGCATTGATGGAGTGTTAATTGTGTCCCCTTTGAAAATTCCTTCAATAAGCTTACCTTTTTGTGCTAAGCGAAACAGCTTCGGTATCGGCCAAGCAGGTTGGTAGCTTTCCAAACGTTCAACAGCACGAGGTGAAAGGACAATGACTCCATGCTGCGCTTCTCCTCCCAGCACCTTTTGCCAAGAGTAAGTCACAACATCCAACTTGTGCCAAGGTACTTCCATTGCGAAAACGGCAGAAGTTGCATCGCAGATGGTCAAACCTTGACGGTCATCTTTGATCCAATCGCCATTAGGGACCCTAACACCTGATGTCGTGCCATTCCACAAAAACACCACATCATGACTAAAGTCAACTTGGTTGAGGTCTGGTAAACTGCCATAGGTTGCCTTGAGAACGTTGAGATTAGGCAACTTGAGTTCGTCTACAACATCTTTGACCCATTCCAAACCAAAGCTTTCCCACGCCAAGATATCAAGGGGGTACTTTCCTAACAGCGACCATAGTGCCATTTCCACTGCGCCTGTGTCGGAAGCTGGAACAATGCCCAAGCGATAATCTGCAGGAACACCAAGAATTGTTTTGGAGCGCTCAATAACTTCTTTGATGCGAGATCTGCCATCCTCAGAACGGTGAGAGCGACCTACGAAAGCATTTTCCAGCTTGGAAACAGACCAGCCAGGACGTTTGGCACAAGGACCAGAGGAGAAATTAGGAACTCGTGGCTTTGTTGTTGGAGGAGTAAGATGTGGTGACATACAAGGTACTTCAGTTATAGATGCGACCTAGTGGAAGGTCGTAACTCGCTACTACTTTACGCCTTGCTTTGTACCTAGGTCAACAGTCAAAATTTCTGAATTCCTACATATAATATAGATCCCTGCTGGCAATCAACAAAAGTTTCTTTTGAGACCGACTGATTGAAATCGGAGTTTTCTTTGAGACTCATTAAGTTTCAAGCATATCATACCTAATACACTGGTTGATAAATTAGGTGAGTCTGAATCTAACTGATGACAGATAACTGTTACTTGTTCTTCGGGGAAACAACCTCAAACTCGAAAAAACCAACGCGACGGTTATCAATGTAGACTGCGATCGCATGTTTACCAGTAGGATCGCCAGAAGCAACAGTCCAAAAGTTCTCAATGACTCCTTTTTTTGCCGACTGTGTGCGCTTTGTCACTGCTTCCATACCATCGGCTGATATTAATAAATTTTCACCACTACTTGTACTCCAAGTTTCTGGAAGTTTCGGTAATCGAAGGACTTCTTTCCATGTCACTTCATTTTGCTTGTCCTTAAGCTGAATACGCCATCCGTAACGATTTCCTTCTTGATGTGGCACTTTCGTTGTAGGTACAAAGGACATTTTACCGTTGCGATCGTCTCTTAAAACCCCAAACTCGGCTTTGTTAACAGTAATCGTTTTAGTATTGATTTGATTAGAAGATACAACGTCATTGACAGCAAAAGAAGATACAACCCATGATGTTAGCCAGCAAGATGATAGTACTATACCGTAAGCTAAATTTTTAACTCGCATCAGCTTTTGTAAAAAAGGACTTGTTAATTCATATATGAATCAACATCCTTTTTCAGATAAAATGCTGACATTTCTACTGTAAAGAAGTTAAAAGTTGGAAGTTAAAAGACAGTTAAGACTGAATTCTTTCTTATTAAGAGTTAAGCGTTCGGGTGTTAAGCGTTCCCTAGTAACAAGAGCGCACCAGATAACATGACTCTTGCTGCGCCCTCATTCAAAATATCAATTAAAAATTAAAAAATATTTTTCGGAGAATTCAAAATACCAAAAACAGAAGGTGATTAACTTCACTACCCACGAAATGAGTTAACCCTGCAACGAGAGCCATGACTATCTAACTTGCTTAACGCATTCCAAGTCAAAGCTTCAACGATACCTTCGCTTTCTAAACAATGTTCTGCTTGAAAAGCCAAAACTGCAGCCTCAGTTTTTGCTCCAAAAATACCATCAATGGCACCAAAGTAGTAGCCACCAACTTGTAGGGGTTCTTGAACAGCCTTGACTACAGTTCCACTACAGCCAAAACTTAGTATTGGCAAGCCAGCAAATCCGTTGGACAAATATGCCCAAGTTTGTTGTCCCACAACCCCATCTATAGTCAAGAAAGCAAGACACTGCAAGTATTTCACGGCATCTCTGGTTTGGTGGTCAAAGTAACCTACGGTAGAAACTGACAAAGGAGACACTGATACAGTATCTAGTTGAGCAAGCCGCCGATTTAAGGCTTTCTGCATATCTCTAACAATTGAACCACAAGCACCAAATTGTAAGGTTGGTTTCTTTGTAGGGAGTTGAAGTGTAATAGACAGAACCATAATGTCACTTTAAATATGTAAGCATATATTAAGGACTTATAACAGAATCGTTAAAGTTCCCTAACATAACTACGTCGAAAGAAAAAATATTGTTTTTTGATATCAGTAGTGTTGATTAATATTTTTTTGCTAGGATCGACCAACTTCAGTTATTTGACTTAACTACTAGCAGATTGCGGAGTATTGCTAGATATGCATGACATCCGTCTGTCAACAGAGTTTTAGATGTATCTAATTTTCATAATATCTTTCAAAAGATGAGTATCTTTGGCGATTACTCTTTGATTATTAGTAGTACAATTGTTCTATAGTAAGAAATTTTGGTCTTGGCGCTGCTTCCAAAAGGACAGTACCTATGAGAAAATCGCCAGTTGCGCCGTGCTTTCACATGGACAATCTCCTGTGAAGGCACTGTGCTCTTGTCTCTATGTCCGTAGGACACAATGAAGTTCTAAAAATCCAGTATTATTGAGTACCATGATGACACCACTGAAGAATGCAATTGCTATCCCAGATGACAAACAAGCAATTGCAAAATCAGACTTCGACCAGCAATATTTAGAAGAAACAGCTACTGTGCTCAAAAGCATTGTGGATGATAGTATTTCCTTCCAAATGCTTGCTGATGCGACTGAAACTATTCTGCGTCATGCCTTTTGGTTAGCCAAGCAAAAACAGAAGCGCTCTGTTAGAGAGTATAGAAGATTACTGGTCGATTATGGTTGGAAGGGTGAAGAAAAAAAATATCTCAAGATTGCAGCAGCATTTCAAAAGTTCTCGCCTCAAGAGTTAGCACAAATAGAACCAAGCACTGTATATCGGCTAGCACAGAATAGCAATAAGTACAAACAAATTATAGATAGGCTTTTAGACTTAACTGCAATTACCCAAGAAGCTGTACGCTCTTTGATGAGAGAACCGCGCACTCCTAAAGAAGACAAACCTGAAAAACCAAGTATTTGGCGGCGGACAAAGAATGGCGGGAGGTACTGCCAAATTCCACCAATTCACGAAACTGATGAGCGAACTGGGACAACTTTACAAAAGATGATAGATGACGAGGGGTTGAGTGCACAGCATATTGTGGCTGAAGCTGTAGCGTTACGACAAGCGTATAAAGAAGGGCGGCTGACAGTTGTGGAAAAAAAGGTAAACTAAATTGTCGTGGAAGATGGCGATCTGCCGCTATGCAGAACGCGAAGCTATCGCCTCAATAGTCATGCACCAAACAAGATCCCCGATTTCTGTCAGAAGTTGGGGATCTTGGTTTTAGGCGATCGCCTAGCGCCTGCTTTCCAGCATCGTCCATGCTCTTCTTAATATTTCTGTGATTTTTGTAGTAAGTAGCTCTACATTACTCTGTTTTTACTCGTAAGCATGTAACTAAGTTTACTCCTTTCATGAATAAATTCTATAGACTTATTGAAACTTCTTTTCTATTAGTTATTCACCTTAGTAATTGGTTTTACAAAACAGCACTGAAAGTTTATCTGAACTTTAAGAATAAAAAATCTAAGTTTCTTTATGAAAGAGCTAAAGTTTTGTTAAGATGCAAATGCTAGTCTTCTATGAACGAAAAATGCCAATCACGGTGTGAAGAAAGAAATAGGTACTAGCACTCTATAAGTTCGGGAGACAAAACAATGACTAGTTATATTTTTTTCGATGAAGCCCTTCAAATGCTCGTAAACGCCTTCTTGGGTTCGGTACTGCTACTTATGGTCTTTTCTGGCTTAGGTTTGGCACTTATCGAAACTATGGAAAAAACAGGTATTCGCCTAGACACCAGACGACTTCACTAAGAGTCGTCTTTCTGTAAAGGCTATCAGCGCAGGGGCTTTGGTAAGGTAAGGTTGGGTTGATAAGAAGTCAAAAATTTATTATTTGTCGAAAACCATTAAGTTTGAGTGTTCGCTAGCAAGAAATCTTGGGAACACTGAAACATATAGAAGTCTCACAGCGTCGCACAATGACTTCCCAAGTACCAGTGAGTGTATCGCGATCAAGACGCTAGCAATGGAGTAAACTGTAATGGGTCTATTCGACAAAATGTTTGGTGGAGAAAGCCAAGTTCAAGAAGCACTGAGTCAACCGGAAGCAATCGCAGCAATTGCTTTGGCTGCAACAGCCTCAGATGGAAACCTCTCTGATGAGCAGGCACGTGGTATTTTATCAGTGCTGTCGGGTATGAAGCTTTTCAGATATTATTCCAACGATGAAATAAACAGGATGTTTGAGAAACTCCTGAATATTCTCAAGTGGGAAGGCATAAATGCTTTGTTTCATTCAGCCAAAGAATCTTTACCCTACGACTTGCGAGAAACAGCTTTTGCGATCGCCACCGATTTGGTTTTAGCCGATGGAGTTTCTCCTCAAGAAGAGCTTGAGTTTTTAAAGGATTTGTCTCAAGATTTGGGAATCTCTGGTTATATCGCTATACAAATTGTGCAAGTGATGTTGGTCAAAAATCGGGGATAGCCCACCCCAAAGCCCAACGGGAAAGCCCTTACGGGTTCGGCACTTCCTACAAGTGGCGGAACCCGCAAGGGCGGAGTGCCGAACCCGTTGCCTGCTTTGGGAAATCCTCAAAGCAGCACGTTTAGCATACAGGAATCAGGTTTGGTTTATGAACGAACTCGTTGACGTAGGCAACACCCGAACGTTTAACAGGGAACAGGCTTCGCCGAACGTCCGAACGGGAACACCCGAACGCTTAACTCTTAACGCATAACATAAACTGTACGAAGCTTCGCAAAAATCAAATAGGAATTTTATATACCTTTTCAGTGTTTTAAAGTTGTTTTGATTCTAAATTTAATAAAAATACAGCGCATTGCAAGTAATTGAGGTACAACGCTCTTGTTTAAAAATCAGGCAGAAAGCCATTTTTACTTCTGACTTCTGACTTCTGAATTCTGCTAAATATAAAATTTTTATATTTCTTAACTTTATATTGTCAGCAAATTTGGATGAGGAGGGAAGGAGGGTTCCCTACACCCAGCCTACGGCACGAAGCGCCCCGTAGGGCCAAAGCTCTTGCAACACGCTTCACACCCTTACCCCCGCACCCGTTGCGGCATTGACTCGGCTGTCTTGTTGAATTTCAACGAGAAATTTTGGAATCCAAAAGCTCTAAGTGTTATGCTGTAAGGCATTTCATTTGCATACAACTAGAACTAGTACAGGTTGGCGGAAATAAAGCTACGATTCCAAATTAGCCAAAAGCTTACATTCTAAGCTTTTTGAATTTTGTTAGCGCAGCGGGACGCAGTCCATTTCTGCTGCTTGCGAATTCCAAAGCAGCGGTACTAGGTGGCTAGACAACCTGCTAGCACTGATTTTCTTCGCGACTTCACTCTGAATTTTGGATTTTGAATTGCTTATGCCTTTCTCAGCCACCATTAGCCAACTGATTGAAGTTCTTTGTGCCAAAGCAGCAAACTTATCTGAAGCTGGTTTGGCAAATTTTAGCAGTGGAATCGAAACAGATTCCCGTATACTCAAGCCTGGTGAAGTATTCGTGGCTTTACGCGGTGAAAAGTTTGATGGACACGATTTTGTGCCAATGGCAATAGAAAAAGGTGCAATGGCTGCGATCGTTGATTTTGAATACGAGAATTCTAAATTTCCCGTCTTACAAGTCAAAGACACGCTCGAAGCATATCAAAAAATTGGTAGGTGGTGGCGTGAGCAGTTTTCTATTCCAGTTATTGGGGTTACGGGTTCTGTGGGTAAAACCACAACCAAAGAACTGATTGCCGCAACTTTAGCCACAAAAGGAACAGTCCTCAAGACTTATGGAAATTACAATAACGAAATTGGCGTGCCAAAAACACTGTTGCAATTGAGTACAGAACATGATTTCGCCGTTATTGAAATGGCGATGCGGGGAAAGGGGCAAATTGCTGAACTGACAGAAATCGCGCGTCCGACTATTGGTGTCATTACTAATGTGGGAACAGCGCACATTGAGTTACTTGGTTCAGAGGAGGCTATTGCTGAAGCAAAATGTGAGTTACTGGCTCAAATGCCCAAAGATGGTGTGGCAATCCTCAATTATGATAATCCGCTATTGATGGAAACAGCAGCGAGAGTCTGGCAAGGAGAAGTTTTGACTTATGGCTTTTCTGGTGGCGATATTCATGGGAATTTGATTGATAGTGACACGTTGGAAGTGACAGGAATGCAATTGCCTTTACCATTGCCAGGACGACACAATGCAACTAACTTTTTGGCAGCTTTAGCGGTGGCAAAGGTGCTGGGTATTGATTGGTCATGTTTTAAATCGGGTGTGAGGGTTGATATGCCGGGGGGGCGATCGCAACGTTTTACTTTGCTCAATGATGTGGTAATCTTAGATGAAACTTATAATGCTGCACCAGAAGCTATGCAAGCAGCGTTACATTTATTGGCAGAGACACCAGGAAAACGACGGATTGCTGTGTTGGGTGCAATGAAGGAATTGGGAGAGCGATCGCACCAGTTACATCAGCAAGTAGGAGAAGCGGTGCGAAAATTAAATTTAGATGCTTTATTAGTATTGGTGGATGGAGAAGATGCTTTAGCCATAGCCAAGAGTGCCGAAGGTATTTCTCAGATGTGTTTTACAACTCATGCAGATTTAGTTGCCTCTTTAAAGACTTTTGTACAAGAAGGTGATAGGATTCTTTTTAAGGCAGCGCATTCAGTGGGACTAGATAAAGTGGTGAATCAGTTCCGTACAGAATTTGCCAAATAAATTTTGTAGTTCTTAGCTGATGACTAATTGCGAATTGTGAATCGTGCGATTAGCAAATAGCGATTAACAAATAATAATTACTTAAGTGATGAACATTAATCTACCGCTAGAAACACAACGTCTTATTCTCAGGGATTTGACAAAATCAGATTGGCAAGGAATTCATAACTACGCCTGTGATCCAGAAGTTGTTCACTATCTACCATTTGGTCCTAACAGTGAAGAAGATACCAAGTTATTTTTGCAAACACAAATTAAATTACAACGCCAACAACCCCGTCGGCATTTTACTTTAGCAATCACTTTAAAAGATGACAAACAATTTATTGGTACC
Source organism: Brasilonema sp. CT11 (assembly GCF_017982655.1). Taxonomy (GTDB): domain Bacteria; phylum Cyanobacteriota; class Cyanobacteriia; order Cyanobacteriales; family Nostocaceae; genus Brasilonema. Next base: position 10,658 of record NZ_JABXYX010000148.1, read on the forward strand.
TGTCGCCTTTCCATAACAAATCCAGACAAGTTAGAAGGTTCAATTGGATATAGCTTAGATAAGCAATATTGGGGGCAAGGATATGCAACCGAAGCTGCAGGAAAAGTCTTACACTTTGGTTTCCAGCAACTCAATATGCATCGGATTTTTGCAACGTCTAACCCGAGAAATACTCTCTCAATGCGAATTTTGGTAAAAATCGGGATGCGACAGGAGGGGTATTTGCGAGAGTATGAATGGATTAAGGGTGAGTGGCAAGATTCGTTGCTGTATGCGATCGTTGATCGTGAATGGATACAGATGCAGATTCGCAATTTCAACTGAAGTTTTAAGAGGGAAAAGCGAGCACCCGAGCACCCGAGCACCCGAGCACCCGAGCGCTTGGCTGCACCCCTGCTGCCTTTATGATAAGTCTTTATCCGGACACAATATTAGACAAGGACGCTGCTGTGCCTGGTGCTTTGCATCTCAACACAAATCTTTCTTTGTTTTCCATAAAACAGGAGCGCAAAACATAATGTCTTCTACCAAGATTTCGTTATTGCTATGGACTTTTTTGCTGAGTTAAAGTAACAAGGTCTTCAAACTGAAAGTTATCGATTAAGTGAGTGAGCGCATTGGCAATAGGAGCATGCGATCCAGGAATTTGATCAATCAACTGATGAAGCAATTTTGCATTAACACGAGTTGCCGCTTGATTCATTTGTTTGATCCACACAGGAGACATCACTTCTAAAGATGAAGGACTAAGGATAACAGAAGAAGGTGAATTTTCATTCTCCTGCGGTGTGCGTTCCTGTTCTGCGTAAACATAGCTAACACCGAGGTATTGTGTCATTTTTTCAAAGATGACTTCTGCTCGATAGGGCTTGCGGACAAAGTCATCACATCCAGCCTCAAGAGCAACTTGCTGTTCCTGTTCAAAGGCATTGCCAGTTAAGGCAATGATAATCGGGGCTTTCTCGGATGACTTAATTCGCTTGGTGGCTTGGTAGCCATCCATTACGGGCATCTGCAAATCCATCCAGATCAGGTGTGGGAACCAGTGCTGAGTAAGTGCGATCGCCTCAATTCCATTTTCTGCCTCTTGCACTTCAAATCCAACAGGTTTAAGTAATTCGACTAAAAGCTGCCGGTTGCTTGGTTTATCTTCAACAACCATAATCCGGTAGGTGGGTTGTCCAGCAGCTACCCCAATAACTTGTTGGGAAGTTGCACTCAGGGGTATCACATCAGCTTCGATACTTTGGGCTTGGATATTGAATCGAAAGCAACTACCTTTGCCCAACTGACTTTCAACAGTAATGTTTCCACCCATCAACTGCACAAATTTGCGACTAATTGGCAAGCCTAGTCCCGTTCCCTCTTGAGATCTACGACCAGTTTCTGTTTGTACAAACGGCTCAAAGAGCTGATCAAGTTCTTCAGAAGCAATCCCAGATCCGGTGTCTTCGACTTCAAAAATTAGAGATTGCGTATTGAGTATTGGGGATTGAGAAATTTCTTTCCTAATTCCTAGTCCCCAGTCCTTAGTTTCTAGTTTCACTCGCAGCGTTACGCTTCCAGCTTGTGTAAATTTGACTGCATTTCCAACTAGATTAAACAAAACCTGACGCAATTTGCTTTCATCGGTACGGATATATTGAGGAAGATCGGGCAATCGCTCAATAATAAATTGCAGCCCTTTGGATGTAGCTTTAAATTGGAACATTTGTTGCAGCCCATCCAATAGATCATACAAGTTAAAATCCTGCTCGTTGAGGGTAATTTTGTTCGCTTCAATCTTTGACATTTCCAGAACATCATTGATCAAGTTGAGCAAGTGTTCCCCGCTACGGCTAATTGTATCGAGATATTCCTGCCGTTTGGGATCGAGGGAAGAACTGCGGCTTAGTAGTTGAGTAAATCCCAGAATCACACTAAGTGGAGTGCGTAGTTCGTGGCTCATGTGAGAGAGAAACTGGCTTTTGGCACGGTTTGCCACAACTGCTGCTTCTTTTGCTTGCTCAAGGGCGGCTTCTGTTCGTTTGCGATCGCTAATATCAGTGATCACTACCAACAGATAAACCTGTTCTGGATTCACACGAGCTGAGGATAGCACCCAAAATATGGAACCGTCACGCCTGCGAAACTGTGTCTCAAAGTTATGAACCTCCTGTTGGGCGTGCACTCTTTCCAGCAACTCTAGCCACTCAGTTCTATCAACGTAGAATTCAAGAGTCTGCTTTAGTCCAACCACTTCTTCGGCTGAGTCATAGCCAATCATAGTAATGAAGCGTTGATTGGCATCAAGAATGAGTCCATCCTCAAGACGACTGCGGAAAATACCAACTTGGGAGTTCTCAAAAATCGTCCGCAATTTGGATTCACTTTGCTGTAATGCGATCGCACTCTGGCGGAGCTTGTAAATAATCGAGACAGCAATCCAGATTATGATTACCGTGGATAGTAAATATAGTCCCAGTCGATACAGGCTCGCGGTATCAAGTGCTTGTTGATATGCGCGGTAGTAAGCTTGGGTAATGTCTTCGGCACGAGCAGGCGTCGGCAAGTCCAAAATGTGGTATATTAAACGATTCATCTCTGGCTGATGCTTCAGGATAATCTGAGCGTGAGCGATTACCTGTTCTACATTTGCGCGCTGATTTGTTGAGCGGACATCAGTGCGAATTTGTTGAATTTCTTGCTGGATTTGCGGTTGTAACTCTTGGTTATTGGAGAGGTTAAATAGTAGAATATCCCGCAACAATGTGTTGAGATGATCTGCCAAGACACGATTAATTTTCTGATTTTTTTTCAATTCGGCAATGGCGATTGGAAAATACGTCAGCGAATTATCAACAACTGCCTTCTGAGACTTAAACCGATCAATTTCTTTTTCATTCTCCCGACAAACTTCGAGATAAGCCGAAATTGCCTGATTAATTTTTTGCTGTCCATCTGAGTTAATAAATGAGGGAATTTGCTGTAAGTCTGCCTGAGTTCGCCTTAGTTCTGTTAGTTTGTTTACAATGGGGTCGTAGTCGAGCTGCAGTTTTAACCTCGCCTCTAAGACGTTTTGATTTATGCGGGCATCGAGTTCTTGAATTTTACCCAAATCGTTAATATAACGCAGATGTTGTTCCAACTTAACAGCTCGCGACTCGATCCAGAAAAACAAAAACAGCAGTACTACCCCTGTTGGTAGTAGATAAGCACTTACAGCCCCAATGAATTTACCAAGACGCAGACGTAGCGATTCCATCATTCACTCATTGATTGTCGATTCTGGAGCATTTTATAGTTGTAGCGAGCTACAACTATAAAATGCTCTCAATAGCGTATGAAGTGGGTTTTCAGCCAAGATTATTTGCAACAGCCTGCAAACAACAATTTTAACCAGGATTAGCTGATGAGGTTTCCCTCTGTTCGATAATCTTAATTTATCGGCAAGGAATGGTTGCCCGCATCTAATAAATGTCATGGTTTGGACATGACATTTGTCATGACTAAGAAGTCGCGCAGAAATAAGTTACCTGTATTTTTTGGTGTCCAGTTTCATTTCGCCATACACAATACCCCCATCCAGTTCGTTCTCATTGGAGGTATTACTCAACTGAAAATTCCACCTAGTGTGAGCCTTAATACAGTTTAAATTACACCCACTCTGACCGAAAGTGAAGTTCTCATTTATATTGTCAAGACCATGCAGAAAAGCCAGCAACTTTGCCTATAGTCGATCTTTAGTATTGTCGGATCTGCTTTGGTCAGACAGCATTTATACTCTCAAGCACACCAATAAATCTCACTCGTTTTTGTCCCGGCAATTATAGCGGTTCTCGCTTGAGTGAAATACAGTGTGGGAGGATGGAGTATATCAATAACCAAGTGCATCGACATGAAAGCTTACTCCACTGATCTGCGCCAAAAAGTGATTGATGCTCACAACAATCAA
>NZ_JABXYX010000149.1 GCF_017982655.1 Brasilonema sp. CT11
TCTTAATCGCCTTCCATTACCCCAAGGTGGTTTTTTCCCTGAGGATTGGCCTAGCTTCACTCCACAACTTCATGTCTCTCAAATTACTCTCTCTACTGCCTGATTTTTAAATACCTACCCTTGAAAGCTCCCTAACCCTCCCCTTACCAAGGCAGGGCTGTTTCATTCGTAATGGTAGGTGTTTTGTCAATACCATTCGCAAGAAATTTTCGGGAGTTGGTAATCGAAAAATTACCGCTTCAATGAGTAAATTTAAGTGTGCTCGCAATTGATTATTGTCCAATCAGATTTTTTCATCACCTGATTTCTTTGCCCCAAACGCTTGTAAATTAGCACCTTTTAGGGAACGAAACAGCCCTGCTATGTTAGCGGAGCGACGAGCCGTAGGCTGCGACCTCCGTTAGGGTTTCCCGACTTGTTAGCGCAGCGTCTCCGCTCTTGAGAGGCACCTGTCCGTTGAGCCAGTACTGGAGGAGAGATACCCTCCTACAGTACTGGCTCAGGAATTGCCGCCCCGCCGTCTTGGTCATTAATCATTGGTATGTTTTTCCAGAGTACTCATTCTTAATGATACTAATGACTTCGATTTCCCCCTGGCTTTTTGTGAAACTGTAGACGCTTTGCGGCTTCCCGCAGGGTACGAAGTGATATGTTCTTGTCCAGGGGATGAGTTAAAAGTGCATAAGTTGATTTTAATTACAACTATCAAGAATACAGCAGGTTATCAATAGGGCGAACACGCATCTATATAAATAAATCACTAACACTACCAAAATGAGAACACAACTATGACCGAACAAGTCATTGAGCCGAATAACTTTGAACTGCGCGCCAAAGACACACAGATCAGCTACTGGACAACTAGTTTCATCGGTGAGGCGCAGTTCACTTATAACACTGACAACCTCAGCCGCCAATTCAGAGGCGACGAAATCAGCACGCTAGAGACCGCTATTGGTAAGCTGGTTACAGTACTCATCGAACCTGACGCTGATACAGGGAAGGAAGTCAGGTTGACTCTGCTAGTACCAACCATCAACCTGCCATCTAGTCAAAACAAGCCCATTCAGACCGAAGCGATTCTGACCACCCAGCGCACTCCCCAGCGCGGCGATTCTTCCATCCTTGAGGGGCAGCTACAGACTTATGACACTGTGTACCTCACAGGAACAGCTAGGCGAGTTGACTCTCTAAGTACAACTCAGAGTTAAACGGATCAGAAATCATGCACCTATAACTTGGTGGGTTGAAGCAACTGGGTTAATAAGTTGCTAGGAACTGCTGCCAGTCTGCTTCACCCAATGAATCACCGTATTATGCGAGACTCCGGTTCTTCTTTCAATTTCCCGAAAACCAACACCATTGGAATACAGTTCCAAACATTGCAGCTTGACTTCATCTCCATATCCTTGCAATGAATATGCTTCAGGGAATTGCTTACCACAATCTTTGCAGAGGTAACGCTGCTTGCCATGACGATGCCCATTTTTAGAAATACGCTCAGAATCACAGTGGGGACATTTCATTACTTTCATTACTTTATTGTGCAAAACTTCATCCCCTACATGAGGGCGTAAGTATGCTATCAGTAACGCTTCGATTTGCTCAAAAATCTGTAGGCGGTGAGTTTCATTGCTGCGGAGTGCATGGAGTAGCAAAGTATTAAAGGCATGGGTACAGACTTCACCTAGTAAATGGCACTGTTCAGTACTCAAGGCGGGATTACGCTCTTGCAGTAGTTTTGCTGTAAAGTTAATCGCTTCCTCAGTAAAGCTATCATCAATGCTTTGGAAGATTGCTCGGGAGGTGAAGTATTGTACAAAAACCATCCGAGACGTGGGTTGCTCAAAAAGTTGCTGGAATGTTGTTCTTAAAGTGCGGATAAATGTCTCAAACGGAAGTTGAATGATTTGTGGCTGATCCAGCTTTGCCCATACGGCGTGTACTCGCTCCACATGACGCAATTCCAAAGCATGGAAAATCGCCAATTTATCTGGAAAAAACTGGTAAAGCGAACCTATGGCTGTGTCAGCACTTTGGGCGATCGCATGAGTTGTCGCCGCCTCATAACCCACTTCATCAAAAACCTCCGCTGCTGCGTCTAAAATGCGATCAACACGTTGCTGACTACGCTTTTGCTTAGGCTGACGGCGCATAGATGCATTTTTTTTAATTGGCGAATTCATAGTTATCTTCTCTACACCTTTACATCCTTTCCAATATTCCTCTTGACAAATATGAACTTTTACTCATAAATTAAAATAAAAGCGAATAATTAGTCACATTTTTGTTGACAATTCTACCTGAGCCTAGTTGAGTTGCCTGATAGAGGCATTTCAACATAGGTCAGATATACGTTGTACATCGACCGCAAGTCAATCTGCTTGCGTCATATTTGGATTGACAATTTGTGAACTTCAGCAAATAAGGAGAGTGTAACACCATGTCTATGCTTACTGGTGCGCCCTGGCTCTTGGCACATAAGTCTATGTTGGAAGTCAACAAGCCAAAAAAAGTATCTCTTTACCGCACTGATTATGTACTTTGGCAAGATAAAACAGGCAAAGTGAATGCCCTGCCCAACGCCTGTCCACACATGGGTGCTATGTTATCTGAAGGGTGGTGCCAAGAACGTGAAGATAAAACGAGTGCTGTTGTCTGTCCTTTTCATGCACTTGAGTTTGATGGTGAAGGTTGCACAATTTTACCAGGTTCAAACAAGAAAACTCTGCCGCAACTCAAGCCCTTAGAACTGATTATTCAGGGTGATTTTATTTGGTCATACGGTGGCTTTGAACCCAAAATACCCATTCCCAATATCCTGAATGAAATTGCTTCTAAATATGAGTTTATCGGTCATACAGCTGATACGAGCGTGGAGACTGATTTGCTGAGTATGCTGCTAAATATGCACGATTACAATCACCAAAACGGAACTCATCGACCTTTATTTAGGATTGAGCAAGTACATTTTGAGTCGTTTATTGACAGTGGGCACCACTCCCATGCGTTTTTTGAAATGCCAACAGCACCAACTAGCTTGGCTGAAAAACTGAAAAATCCAAGTGTGTTGTTGCTACCGAAAGTTCTTAAGCCTCATTTGGAAAATCACTTTCCATCTTTAATCATAGCTCATGCAGAAAACGGACTGGGTAAAGTTGCCCAAATCCACATGTTTGTCCCAGAGTCTAAAATTCGGACACGAACCTATGTACTAATGTATGGGCTAGCAAAAAACCCTGCGTTTAAGGTTTTTGGGCAGATGTTTCTCAATTTTGCCAAAGTTATAGTTGAGCAAGATACAGATATTTTGGGGAAAATTTATCCGAATACACCCCAAAAAATTAAGCTAAATAACGAAGTAGGCATGGATTGGGTAAGGCGCAATTTTGAAAGCTGGCCAGAAATTGCAGAACCAAACCTCTCGAAATAGTCCTCAATTTCTATCAATGATGACTCACGATTCCTGCACATTTTTACCTCAAACACCCACCCGCATGAAGGAAAGCAGGGTGGGGACATTTATGAAATATCATTGATAAATGGCACTATTGCCTCAACAAATTCAGCCGTTGACTCATATGGTAAAACATTCCGACCAGGAATTTTAATTCCACGACCATTTGGCAAACAAGCTAGGTAATCAGCTAAGCGTTCATCTGGTTTTTCTTGTTTACCTTCTTGACTAATACTTGATGCTGTTTCGCCTACAACTACCAACGTTGGTTGCTTGATAGAAGCAATAGGTTGACTGTAATCTTTGCGCCAAAAACCAGCCAAGAAAGAGAAAACTGCATGGCGACTATCACTATTTGCTGCACCTTTTTGCAAGGTGTTTATCCATTCAGCATCAACTGCATCTGCTGAGTCAAACAGTTGACGTGTTGAGAAATCACGCAAAAACTTTTCTCTTCGGGCATAACGATAAAAAGGATTACCAAAAGGCGAATCTAATAGATTCCAGATAAGTTTATCTTTCCACTGAGGTGTTTTCTTTGTAATGATTGCCCAAGCGGGAGGACCAGCTAATACAAGTCCGGCTATTAAATTGGATGGTTCTTTTTGAACTAATTCTATTGCAACTGGAAATAAAGCACCCTGTACGACTAAAATGACAGGTTTTTGCACCACCGTGTTTAAAAAGTGTTGCAATTGTTCTGCCCAATCACTGGGAGTATAAGCCACATGAGGCATATCGCTTTCACCGCATCCCAATAAATCGGGGTTGTAAATGGGATTGCGACGACCTTGTTTATACCATTCGCTGGAAAAACGCTGCCAAAACTGCCGCGATAATCCAACACCAATCGGGTGTATTAATAATAGGGGAATACCCTCGCGAGTTGATTGACTTGGGTTATCAACCTCATAGGCGCAGCGATAATTTTTCCAATTGTAGAACTGGGTAGGAGATACTGTTTTCTCTTGATAAATCATGGGACTGCACCTAATAACAGCTAAAAAATTATCTGGGGATGAATTAACTTGTATCCCGCATCTTTTATCTTTTCATTAGACACCTTGGCGTTATATGGGCGCTTACTCTCTTGGGAGGAATCCCATGTGACTTTAGGTAGATTGTGCGTTTCAAACACACCTTCAAGTAATTCCCCAGTTGTGAGATGGGCATCATCAACTAAGTTATAAATGCCTTGCAGTTGAGCGTTACGAGCAAACTCTATAGCAGCAATAATGTCATCCAGGTGAATCCAATTTGTTGTATCCTTGCCATTGCCAGGTCGGGTTGTGTCAGCATATCGACCAAAGATTTTTACCAATTCTCGACCTGGACCGTAAATTCCTCCCAATCGCAAAATACAAACACGGAGGTTTGCACTGGATGCTGATAGTAAAATTTGCTCAGTATCGCTAATAATTTGTCCATTTTGATTGACAGGTGTTGGTGGTGATTCTTCATCCACCCATGCTCCCTGTCTGTCACCATAAACAGCATAGCTGCCTGTGTATATCAGTTGCTGTATACTAGGAATCTGTTTAAGAACAGAGACTAAAGTCTGAGCAGTTTGTAGATAGGTTTCTTCGTAAAAATCGGCACTCTTTGCACCGACACTCAAAAGCACAACATCTTGATTTTTCAAGACTGATTTTAGACCTTCTGGGTCATTTCCTTTGACGACTTCGACTCGTTGGGCTACTGCTTGCAGCGCCGGGACACGTTCAGGAGTGGTTGTAGTAGCAGTGACTACAAAAGTCATTGTTTGTTGCCAATATCGAGCAATTGCACAACCGACATATCCGCAACCAATAATCGCAACGTTCATTGTCTTAACTTATTCGTAAATTTTCCCATCAGGCATGATTGCCCCAGCTAAGTTAGCTCCAACCAGTTTAACAAGAAGTCTGTCACCAGATTTCATCCGCGCTCCCATGAAGTTCGCTCCCCGCAAATCTGCTCCGCTCAAATCTGCTCCAACTAAATTAGCTCCCCGGAAATTGGCTTCCCTCAAGTCAGCTAAAAGTAGGTTCGCTCTAAATAAATTTGCCTCAGACAAATTTGCACCTCTAAGATTCACTTTGTGCATGAAAGTATCACTGAGATTCGCACCACTCAAGTTCGCATAACTCATGTTTCTGCCAGATAAGTCTTTATTTTGTAAGTTTGCCCGACTATAGTCTTTTCCGCTTAAGTCTGGGTTTGGGTGTGGTGGTTGATAGCTTTTCTCGGTTGGCTTTCTCTGTGCAGACGCTGCTGAATGTTGATAGCTTTTCTCGGTTGGATTTTTCTGTGCAGACGCTGCTGAATGTTGATAGCTTTTCTCGGTTGGATTTTTCTGTGCAGACGCTGCTGAATGTTGATAGCTTTTCTCGGTTGGATTTTTCTGTGCAGACGCTGCTGAATAGTGTGAGGCAGAATATTGTAACGTTTGATACTTCGAGCTTGATAAGCGCAATTGTTCACGAGCCTCATTAATTTCTTGTAGCTTTTTTTGCGCTTTCTCTTGTAAACGGGTATTGTCTTTTGGCAGGCGATCAGGATGCCATACAAAAGCCAAATCTTTATAAGCTTGGGTCACTTCCTCAAATGTTGCCCCAGGCTCTAATTCCAAAACTCTATAATACTGCTCGAACTCGCTCATAAGACGTTTCGCTGGAAATTATCTTAATTATGAGTGATGCAACCGTTTAGCGGCTGAATCTTTTGTCAAACTTTTTTGCTGTTTGGTGATTTTGGCTAAAGCCGATATGTTTTAGTATATTTGCTTAGCTGGAGACAACATTTGAGTAGTTGTGACTTTCTATTTTACTACAGTATACCTGCATACTAACAAAGACAGTCTTTCGAGGGAATGAGGGAATATAGTAAGCATTCTACAAACAAGTATCAAACCCTGTGCTTTGCGTAATTTAAATTTGAATTGCTTCTTGATTTGATGATAAATAATATATTACTTAATATTTTTTTACTTTTTTTGTTATGTCGTAACTTTTAGACCTCTTGCTATAATTTTTCCCATTCTTATATAGCTTCTATACCAGAAAATAAAACTTCGTTAATAGCAATTAAAAAAATGTTTGCAACAGATACCCCACCCGCGAACAAAGCGCACCCTCCTCAAGGCATCGAGGAGCCAGTGCGTTGCGGCTAGGGTTTTCCGCTCTCGGGCGCGACTGGTGGAGCGCGTAACGTGTCCAGAGGATATACCCGTTCGGCGCAGCCGTGCCGTAAGCATAGGGAGCCGCTTTCGCTTGGGTGAGGCAGCGCGGATGCAAGTCTTGAGCGGCGCGAAACCCTCCGCAGTCGCCACAACGGTCAAAGCTCGCCGGGGGAAGCTTCCCCCGGCAGACTTTGGGGGAACCCCAACGCCAGATCCCTACGGAGGGAAACCCTCCAGCAGGACTGGCTCCGCAAGGCGCTGCTCTGGGCACAGTAGATATATCTCATCATCACCGACCAAGGAAACGCTGTTGTATAGCTCGCCAATACGCCCCAACTGGAATTTGATAAACTTCAATCAAAAGCCAAATAATAATTGCTAAATGTAACAAAAAAGTTAATGCTGTCCAGACATATGGTAACCAAGATAGGGGAGTTTCTGGTGATGGTGGAAAATTATAAGCGACTATCCCAATTAAAACAGTTGGGAGGAGTACAAAAGCAACTGCTGCTATCATGTAGCCCCATCCAAGTTCTACACCTTCTATTTGGGCTTCTGTCCAATTAAAACCATTCCAATACCAAATCAGAGGTGGTTGTCTGGATGGCATTTTAATTTGTTGCTGTTCTACGTTGGCAGTAAAAATTTGTTGGCAGAAGTCACAAGACATAGCCTCCATTAATGGCATATGAGTAATCTTACCCACACGACAGACTGGGCAGGGATAAACTCCTTGATCATGAAAAGATGTAGTTAAGATTTTGGAACTTGGCATCATAAGCAATTCACGCATTCATGCATTCAAAGTTTAATCCGGAAGAAAACAACCTGCTAGCAATTGGTCTAGTTCCTAGTTGTATACAGAGAAAATTTTTGACAGCTTAAGAATCGGGTGTTTTTAAGTATTAATTGAGTTAATGGTGAGGTCAAAATAATCCAATTTTTCGTTCAGGATTCATACATTTATTATTTCTTTATAAGCAATGAAAGAAATATATTTTTAAACTTCTGTAAAGAAGATGATAAGTACTCAACAGATAAAAACGTAAAATAGAGTCTTTGTGATTACTGAGTCCCAAGGAGCACACGCGCAAGGGACGCTACACTAACCTACGCGAAGCCTTCTACAGAGTCTACAGCAAGTCGCGCTCCTCCCAAGGAGACACGAAGAAAGCACAACGCGTCTATATTGCATTCCATATGCCCTCCTTTGCCCGCTGCGCGCTCCGTAATGACATTTTACCTTTACTAGCAATATGCCTTAATTCGCATCAATTGTACTAAGTTTAACGCTTTTTCACGCGTTATGGCTTTCTTGACGGAACTCGTTGTCTATGCTAGCGTCATAAAGTATGAGTGAAAATTAAGTTATCCAACAAAGCGCCTAACAAATGTATAGCAGTCATTCCTATTTTTATTTTTGGTTTAAGGTGGTTCACCGGGGGTGAATTCAGTTTCCTAATGGAAACCGCCCGGTGAACCGCAGAGCGCACTCTGCGGTTTTTGTTTTTTTAAGGAGTTAAATTTCATCGTGATGATCTATCTCAATACCTGGTTTTATGGCTTTTATTTTTGGTCCCGAATAAGTTCCGGGTAGATAACATCATGTCGATGAATCTTTAAAGCCCGGAACAGCAAAGGTTCTGGGCTTTTTTAATGTCAACCTCTCATTTCTTGTTTTTTAGGAGAATTCAACCATGAATAGTGCTAAACTAGCTGCCAAATCTCATCCTGACCATCAAACAATTGTCAACCTTTCAGACAAAGTCGCCTTTGGTGGTACAGAACTGGTGATTATCGGTGGACCTTGCACTGTTGAAAGCGCCGAACAAATGGAAACGGTAGCTCAAAAGCTATCCGCCGCACCTGTGCAAGCTTTTCGTGGTGGTGTTTACAAACCCCGCACCTCTCCCTACGCTTTTCAGGGAATGGCAGAAGATGGACTGGAAATCTTGGCAAAAGTGCAACTGCACTACAATATCCCAGTCGTGACTGAGGTGATGGCAATTTCTCAAATAGAAGCGATAGCCGCTCATGTTGATATGCTTCAAGTGGGTAGCCGCAACATGCAAAACTTTGATTTACTCAAAGCATTGGGACAAGCAGGTAAGCCGATACTCCTCAAACGCGGCTTAGCAGCGACAATTGAAGAATTCGTCATGGCAGCTGAATACATCTTAAGTCACGGAAATCCTGATGTGGTACTGTGCGAACGAGGTATCCGCAGCTTCGACAATTACACCCGCAACGTACTAGATTTAGGAGCAGTGGTAGCTCTCAAGCAGATAACTCACTTACCTGTGATTGTAGATCCATCTCATGCTGTTGGTAAACGTGAACTCGTGGCACCTCTTGCCAAGGCGGCTATAGCTTGTGGGGCAGATGGGTTAATTATTGAGTGTCATCCAGAGCCAGAAAAATCTGTTTCTGATGCACGTCAAGCACTGTCTTTAGAAGATATGGTGAATTTGGTTCATAGCTTAAAGCCCGTAGCAGCATCTGTTGGGCGAAGAATATCGGAAGACGTAGGGGCGGGTTTCAAACCTGCCCCTCTTTGTTGTGCAGCTTAAGTATAAATGAAGGCTCTGGCAACTTCGTAAACATCTAATCTTTAGATTTTTGATTGTGGTTGTTCAGAGTCTTTGTACTGAACCTGTTTACCGAGACTCACTCAAAATAGAATTAAACACCCCCATAGCTTGTTTTAACTCCTTAGCTGTATCTGCCTCTTCTCGATAAGTTCGTATATAGTCCAAAATCAATCCGAGAAACGGCACTAAGTAAGCAATAATCTTGAGAAAATGGGCGATGTTGAAATGGTTGTCAAACAGTTCTTTTGAACCAAAAGCCATATGGAGTTGAGTGGCTACTTCGGGAATAACGCTGATAATCAGCGCATGAGAGAACAAACTTGGATATTTGTTGTAAAAGCGAGGGAAAACAACAAAACCTGCAAAGATAAATAGTAACAGTGGAGCAACGTCCCACGGACGAGTCACTATAGAGTTAGGAAATATAGTTTTAGGTAGAGTTGCGCTGTGGGCGCAAATAGATACAACCCAAAAAGCAATGACACCAAAAACTAGACTCGAAAGTACCACCAAACTGATACCCCTTTTCCATCTCACTGGCTGAGCAATCAAAAAAAAGCCTGCTCCACCAAGCAGAATCAGAGCATTGAAAAGTCGGCATATTGCCCAAGTGAAGGGGATAAGATTCTGGTTATCTGCGACACCCTGAATTAATCTATCAGCTGCCAAAGTGTGAAATGCATCCATGCATCCAGAGCTAAAAAGTGCTATCCCAATGATAGGAGTAACGACATCAGCCTTAAGATAGAAGTGTATAAAAGATAAAATTACTGTGAAGATTGCTGTACAAAATGCACTCCACTCTAAGATAGTGTGCGTAAAACTGCCAGATAAAGTGTGGTGCATAACATCAATCACTTTGTCTTTAGTGGTATTTGACAGTGAGACGTCAAAAGTCTGTGAGGGCGAACCAAAATCTACTCCCAATAGATTTAGCAAGCTAGGCAATAGACAGATCACGACTACTGCCCAAACCAATTGAACAGGAATCTTATTTCTTATCATGGAAATTTCTTAAATATCTCGTCTGATAAAGTATAAATTGCTAAACTAAAATTACATCAGATCTCAGGATTCTTTTACAAAAAGAATTAGTAAATTTTCGTAAAATCAGCTTCATGAGATGCGCCTCGCCAGTGTTTTACGCTATACAAAGCTACAATGTAAAGGGCGAAAGAAACCCGGCGGGCACTGACTTAGGAAGTAGCAAATTACAGTGGTTCATAACAGTACGTCTGTCACTATTTTTTAGTGATTCTGATCACACTGCTATCTTGTTCCGTATTGTTACGATACGAACTACTTAAAGAAATATTTTCAGTAAAATTACATAGTAATTAGGTAGGACAATGTTGAATAATCGTCGTATCGACGAGCGATATCTAGCGTCTTCACGGAAGCTTGACTGTACTCGTATTGTAAAAGTTCTTAGAAAAAGTGTTGTCTTAAAAGTGACAGCTTTAGCTATCACGATTGGCACACTTCCATTAGTAACAGTTAGGACAACGGCTCATAACTTTGGGAATCAATCGATTAGTCAGGAAATAACCGAAGTTCAACAAACCAAAACCTCTGCTATAGCAAATGAGGTACCTCAAGCGATCCTTGAGGATGATCAAAAAATTCAAATAGCGGCTTATCTACTGATTTTGGTAAATCCTCTGGTACGACATAATACTCTTGAACAACAGCAAGCAGTCTTAAATCGCTACATAATCGATAGTGCATACCAGTTCACAAACTATGTGGTTTGGAAAACACCAAGAGTTTTGCCAAACTTAAATTCAGAGGTGATCTTTGCTGTAAATAAAGTTACTACATCTGCCAACCAACAAGACTCATTCCTAAGCATGCTACTTTGGATCGGAATGATAGGAGCTTTGGTAGTTGCGATCGCTGTTTTCCTAGTTCAATGGTGCATAAGTCCAATCCTGAATACAACTAATGTGCTCAGAAAACCAGGTTCAGGAGAACCCCAAATTGATGCAGAAGAAGACGAACTCGCTTCTTTAGGTCCTGCAATCAACTTGATGGCAGAGAAACTCAAGGTTCTAGTCACCGAACAAGCAGAACACTCCTCTCGCCAAGAAGCTGAAGCCAAGCGAACACAAATCTTTACAGAAATCACACTGCGGATTCGTCAATTTTTAAAACAGCAAGATATCCTCCAGACAACAGTTGAAGAAATCCGAAACTTACTTGCTACTGAGCGAGTAGTCGTATATCGCTTTAACGATGTAGGAAGTGGAAATATCGTATCAGAATCTGTTGCTGCTGGTTGGTCAAAAATGATCGATACACAAATGAATGATCCCTGTTTGAGTGAGCATTACATACAACACTACAAAAATGGTCGCGTGCGTGCTATTGATAACATCTACCAAGCAGGATTTACAGTTTGTCACATAAAAACTTTAGAAACATTTGCAGTCAAGGCAAGTTTAGTCGCACCAATTTTTCTAGAAAAGCAGCTGATTGGCTTATTGGTTGCTCATGAGTGTAAAAAACCTCGTGCTTGGCAAGAGTGGGAAATCAATTTATTCGCACAGTTAGCAATCCAAGTTGGATTTGCTCTAGATCAAGCGACTCTCCTAGAACAAGTTGAGGCTGTTTCGCAGGATCAACGTCAACAAAAAGAAGCACTTGAGAAAAAATTGATACAAATGCTCAATAGTATCGAAGCGGCTTCTAATGGTGATTTAACTGTCAGGGCTGAGGTGAGCGCAGGTGAGATTGGTACAATAGCTGACTTTTTTAACTCTATCATCGAGAGCTTACGACAAATTGTCACTGCTGTCAAAAAAGCTGCCGAACAGGTGAATGTTTCCGTTGGAGAAAACTCAAATGCCACCCAGCAACTGGCAAGTGAAGCCCTCGAACAAGCTCAAGAGATTACCCGCACCGTTGCACAGATTAATCAAATGTCCCTTTCAATTCAAGCAGTGGCAGATAGCGCCCATCAAGCGGCAGAAGTTGCTGAGATCGCTTCTGACATAGCTACAGAGAGTGAAGTAGCAATGGATCGCACTGTCAAAAGTATCTTAAATTTACAACATACAGTCACACAAACAGCTGACAAGGTAAATCGTCTAGGTCAATCTTCCCAACAAATTTCCAAAGTTGTGTCGTTGATTAACCAAATCGCCTTGCAAACCAACTTGTTATCCATCAACGCTAGTTTAGAGATATCACGAGCAGGTCATGAAAATCGGGGGTTAAGTGTGGTGGCAGACGAAATTGGTCAATTGGCTGCGCAGTCTGCCCAAGCAACACTAGAAATTCAACAAATCTTAGAGAACATCCAAGTGGAAACTAACGATGTGGTTAAAGCTATGGAGCTTGGAAGAAGCGAAGTCTTGGAGGGAGCAAATCTTGTCAAAGATGCCAAACTTAGCCTTGCAAAAATTTCACAGGTGTCTCGCCAGATTGACCAATTACTGCAATTGATTTCAAATACAACAGTATCTCAAGCTCAGACTTCTAATACTGTGGCTATTTTGATGAACGATATTGCCAAAGTTTCAGAACGCACTTCGGATTTCTCTTACAATGTATCAGGTTCTCTACTGAAAACTTTAGAGGTAGCGCAGGAATTGCAAAAGTCTGTTGGTGTGTTCAAAATAGGTGAGCAGAATTGATTCACCACTAGGGGTGTAGGGGTGTAGGGGTGTAAGGGTGAGGAATTGAGCCGCAACGCGAGTATTACTTTTTTAGGATTATTTCTCTGGTGTTAGAATCTAATCTCTATAAAATTTTTTCATGAATGCTGGAGCGGTTCCTTCCAATCCTTTTGTAGCTGGCGGGATGTTAGATAATCCTCAGCTGTTTGTTGGTAGAAAAGATGAATTACATGCGATCGCATCACGCATGAGTGGTGTGCAGCCAACAAGTGTTAATGTTGTTGGTGAGAAACGAATTGGTAAATCTTCGTTGCTGTATCACTTTTTCCAGACTTGGGAGCAGCGAGTGCAAGATCCCAGCCGTTATGTAGTGATTTATCTGTCGCTTCAAAGTGTTGTGTGTCAACGAGAAGAGGATTTTTATGTCGCTGTGGCGCAGGAGTTGCTGCGTCGTCCGGCTGTGCGAGCAATACCAAGTTTAATGACTGCTTTGAAAGTCAACCCTCTGAACCGCTTGGCATTTTCGACGGCGATCGCACAATTTAAAAATCAAATTCAAAACCAAAATAACAACCAAAATCAAAATCAAAATCAAAACTTATTGCCAGTTCTCTGCTTAGATGACTTTAAGACATTATTTCAGAACAACAGCGAATTCGATGATGGGTTTTATAACAACTTGCGCTCTTTGATGGATAGCAACAGTTTAATGCTGGTGGTTGCTTCCCAAAAAGAACTAGATTTTTATGCCCGTCGCCATCAACTGACTTCTTCTTTCTTTAATTTAGGTCATGTGCTCAAGCTGAAGGAACTGAGTGAAGAAGAAGTTACAGAATTAGTTCTCTTACCTAGCAACACTGTTCCTCATGCTCAACCAGCCTTGGGTATGCATGAGCAGAACTTAACTCGGCAACTGGGTGGGCGTCATCCTTTTTTGCTGCAATTAGCAGGTATGCTGGCGTGTGAAGCCCGTCAGCAAGGGAAAGATGAAAACTGGGTAAAAACTCGGTTTAAGCAGCAGTCTCGCCGTTTACCCCGTCCTGGATTGGGTTCCCGCAGATGGTGGCGTTCTCTACGTTGGTTGGTTTGGAATGTCCCAATTCGTATAGGTAGCGTAGTAAAATCCATCGGCGTGAGTTTGAGCGATATTACCAGTTGGATTTTAGGGGTTGTTATAGTTTGTGTCATTATCTTGGTTGTGTTCGGTCTTGTGAGTCATTCTGATGCGTGGCGATGGATACAGAAATTGGTGAATAAAGTCTTAGGGGTATCATGACTCGACAGCGTTCAGCATCAGATTTGTGGACTTACATAGCTGAATGTACTCGCCTTCTTTACTGGAGTTACTTCAAGCCCTACACCTTTGCCAACTGGTTGCGGGATATCCACCCAGAATTAGAGCCAATCACAAATCCCTTTGCAAAACGAGCTGAATTCTCCACTAATCCGCGCCTGCGTCGTTATGCTGGGCAGGTTTGGTGGCTAACTGCTGTCACGCCTGTAGTAGCTGTGTTGGTGGTAGCGCCAGTTTATACCTTAGTTAGTGGTGAGCTGTTTAACTGGCTTCGCAGTGGTTTATTGTGGCTTGGTTGGTTAATCTGTTTGATGGTAGCGTGTGGTAACAACAAACAGATAATATTAATCTTTGCTACTCTCACGATACTCTTGGCA
>NZ_JABXYX010000150.1 GCF_017982655.1 Brasilonema sp. CT11
TTTAACAGCTTTTTCCAATTCTTCTCGGCTCTGTTTAATCTCAACTTGCAATTTGAGACCCATCACACTTGTACCAAATACACCCTTGTGAATAATTTAGCGCAGCTTCATACAGAAATGGTATAAGTACCTCTAAAAACTTTTGCTGAGGCTCTTGAAGCATTTCGTACCGCAGTAGAATTTCGCTTTATTCGTTGGTACAAGAGCGCACATCAACGTATTTGCCGCTCATAGAGGCAAGTCTGGTTATGTCTGGGCTTATAAATTTATAAAGTCCCATTATTTTAGATATCTTGCACGAATAGTGTGAGCATAGAACATTAATCGCTTTTGCTAATCCCCAGTTACACATGTAGAATGCAGAATGTAGTCTTTCTCCTGAGTTTATAGCTGTAGAGTTCTGAGTTCTCCCCTAACAAAAAATCGATTTTTGCAAGAAGTTTATTAGTGTTTCACTCTGGATTTTTCAAAGCACGACGCGCCAATTTTACATAAGTCTTCACTGTTTCATAAGGCATCTCCAAATCTTGCGCCACCAGCTGCAACGACTCCCCCATCTCCCGCCGCGCCAGGATTGTTGCCCATTTTGATGCTATTTCTTCTGCGCGATCGCCTCCAGTCCGCTTACGCTGTGACTTAAAGATTGCTGTCAGTTCCTCAATACGTCTTGCTAGCAAGTTTTGCACATCAGGTACTTCTGGTGCTGCTTGCGACGACCAACCGAATCGTGTTTGACCTAACCCAAACGTCGTTTTATGACCAGTACCGCAGTAAGGTGCTAACTTTCCCAAAGCATAAAATAGCTTGCAAAAATCTGGTTGTTTGGAAGCTTCTTTGGTCAAACCAAATTCTATAGTTCCTATAAATCCTGTTACCGCACCTTTCTTACCTGCTAGAACTTTCATAGATGTGAGTTGGTGACGGGTAATCAACACGTTATCATCCACCCAAGCCAGAAACGCCTCTTGCTCAACAAACATTCCAGAAAAGTCATTCCAACGACGCAAATAACTGTGAAAAACATTCGTTGGCATAGGTAACGGGAAATGATGACCTTTACGACGAAAACTAGTCGGGCTAAGAAATTTTAAAGTAACAGTTTCTCCATGTTCAGAGTTTAGCAATTCAGCATAAGTTGTGGGAGCGTGAGCAATATTGCAAGAGCGAATCTGCAAAAATGCATTGCGCAAGTTAAGTTCTTTTGGTAGATTTTGCACCCATTGTTCCATCCATTGTGAGACTCGACTCGACAATACTGTGACATACCAAAAGTAAGAGTTGTTGGCGCTTAGTTGCACTTGCCTACCACTGCTGACTAATTGTCCATCTAATGCAGAAATCGTAAACGGCTTTTCTGACTCGCCATCGTGGAGGTAAGTAGAGAGTTCTGGATCATAGGAACGCACTTGGTCAAGAAACCAAGCGTGCAGTCCAATCGTGTACTGAGGGTAAATAAAAGCATCTGCTTGCGTGACGAACTCAAATACTAACCCGACGAGTTCTGTTTGTGATGACCAGTTTAAGTTAGATTTGTAGTCAATTGTTTTGTTTTGTAATTTGCGAGCCATTATCAATTTTTATAGCGATTCTCGTTTCAATCAAATATACAACGGTGTGTAGAGACCCGTCCGGGTTCGCCAGATGCCTACGGAGGGAAACCCTCCTGCAGCACTGGTCTCACCGTACAGTATGGTTTTTACTGTATTGCACGCAATCGAAAACCGCTATAATTTTCAACAATCAGTAAACAATAGACTTCGTGGCAGTTGTAGGGAAAAAGCTAAGGGGGAAAAGAATAAGAAAAAACCTTTCTCCTTTCCCCACAGGAGTGGCAATTGTTAGTTTTGCAATCTTGTCTAATAGTTTACTAATTTCCTCCACGATATCGTTCAAAACTCTTGATTGCCATAACTAAACTTATCTTCATCCGTGTGAAAGCTTCCACCAAACTGCCCACCTCATCGTTACCCACTTTCTCAAACTCTGCATCCATATCACCAATACTCACAGCTTCTGCAACACGGACGACACGTTTAATGGGTCGTACAACATATCGCGTCAGCCAGAAGTTAGCCATGTATATGGCGATCGCAAAAATGATAGTCACGATTCCCATCACCAATAAAAACGATTGATTCGCTTTCTGGAAAACTTGGCTAGCAGGAATAGAAACTATCTGAACACCATTAATAAGATTCAATTTCCACCCAAATCCATTTTCTGTTCCATAAGTCGCAATCATGTTCTTGGGTGCAACATCTGGTGTGCTGTGACATCTCAAGCAACTAGATTCAGTTATGGCTAAGGGACGCGCAATATAATAAAAATCCTCTTGATCAAAAGAACGAAATCCTGACAAATTTTTAAGATTCTTATCTTGACGGAATTTTTGTATAAGTGCTGTCTCAACGCTATCAGCTTTATCTCGGATATTTGTTGGATTCAGCATCGCCTCCTTATAGAAAAAATCTTTATAGGCTTCGTTGTCATTTCGTAGCTTTTCAAAAACTTTCCGTGCTGAGTAAGCAGGGATAGTCTGTGCTGCAAATTCATCCTTTCCTAAGCGTGATTCCAACTCGGGATTGACTTCATCATTTGTGTAAGATCGCACAGAGTTTATAGTCTGGAACAGCAAATTACCATTTGAACTCACTTCATCTTGAGCTTTGTAATTTAGGATGTGAGACAAAGCTATACCACTCAGAGTAATTCCTGCAATAAATATAACGAGCAGTAATACAGTTAGCTTTCTACCTAATGGAAAATTGTTAAAATTCCAGGAAAATTGTTTCAGCATATTTCTTGAAATCCATTTCTAGAAATCAACGTTCTTTACTTATATTAGTTTGTTGTACGAAATACTTCTATGGCTTTCGCTACGCGAGAATTGCAACCAAAAAAACTAGTATGGAGACATAATACGTGAAACTTCGTCAGTAGTACTCAAAATGATCCTTTAATTGCTAAAAGTTTACAAAAATAGCAATATTTTGGCATCTTTGATGTTGCTATTGCTCTAATTGCAGTGATTGGATTTTTAGTCTTATAGTTGAATACTTGTTTTTGTGAGTATTTTTTTTAACACAAAACCTTAACGAGTGGCTGTACTTAAAATCATCACAGCCGCTTGGATTTAGAAGGATTCTCAATAATTTTGGTACAATAGGACACATTCCAAGCATCCTGTTAGGTTACTTTGACTACGTTTTTTTTCAACGCATAGGAGAAAAATCATCTTATGAGCAATCTAGTTTATTAGTTATGAGCAATCCAGTTTCTCAAACAATTATTTTAGGTGGTGGGTTTAGTGGGCTTTTTACAGCGTTACATCTTGCTAACCAAGACTATCCTCACTCAATCATCTTAATTGATAGCAACGAACGGTTTTGCTTTAAGCCATTACTCTATGAGTATTTTAGTGGTGAGATGGATTCTTTTCAGGTAGTACCACGTTTTACAGAATTACTCAAGGGTAGCGGTGTAACTTTTGTTCAAGATACAGTAGAATCGATTGATTTGCATCAACGACAAGTCAAATTAACTTCTGGAACTTCCTACAACTACAGCAACTTAGTTTTAGCTTTAGGTAGCGTCACTGGCTACTTTGACGTTGAGGGCGCAAAAGAGTATGCTTTACCTTTTCGGACGCAAAAAGATGCGATGGCCATTGATCAACATTTGCGTAAGTGTTTGCAAAAAGCCGCACAAACCGAAGATCCAGAACAACGTCGTAAACTACTCACAGTCGCAATCATTGGTGGTGGTCCTTCAGGTGTAGAAATGGCTGCCACTCTAGCAGATTTTTTACCAGATTGGTATGCAGCACTCAAAGGTAACCCTCAAGAAGTGCGGATCGTACTCATCAACAACAGCAAGGAAATCCTTAAAGGTGACAGGGATTCCATGCGTGAAATTGCAACAGAAAGTTTGCAAAAACGTTCTGTGGAAATAGAGGTGCTCTTAGGAGCAAAAGTTACAGCGATAAATCCCGATAAAGTTGAGTATAAGCGTGATGATAAATCTGAGACACTCCTAACGTGCACCACAATTTGGACAACTGGTACTAACACCCATCCGCTAATCAAAGACTTACCAATTCCAGATGAACATCGAGACAAGCGCGGTCGATTGAAAGTCACGGAAACCCTACAATTACAGAATTTTCCAGAGGTATTTGTAGGAGGTGATTGTGCTGTTGTAGAAGGTGCTTCATTACCACCGACTGCACAAGTTGCCTATCAACAAGGAATAACAATTGCTGATAATTTAAAAGCCATTGCTTTAGGAAATGATCCCAAACCTGTCAAGGTAAGCTTACGTGGTACTCTCCTCAAACTTGGGTTGAATGATGCTGCTGCTAACATTTACGATGTTTTAGAGGTCAAGGGTGAACCTGCTCACTTAATCCGCCAAGCCACTTATTTAAGGTTATTGCCAACACCAATTCATAATTTGAAAGCTACTGCCGAGTGGTTAAATGAGGAGATTTTTCACCATCATATAAATCTTCCTAAAGTTGGCAAGAAAGTAGTAGAGGCTGTGGAAGTTGTTGGTGATAAAGTTATGGGTGCTTTGGGTGCGAAAAAGTTACTTCATATCTTAGGAGATGACGAGAAAAAGAATTAATAGGGAATAGGGAATAGGGAACAGGGAACAGGGAACAGGGAAAAGATGTTTCTTCCATAATTTATTGGGGTATCAATCCCCATCCAATTGATCCCTTTGCCCTCTACCTTCTTCAAGGTTCTTGCAGATTATCTTTCATTTCAAAAATTCAGCAAGCTGTTCCAACTTCTTCCAAGCAAGTCCACTTTGGAGAATTTCCTTAGCAACAATAACAGCTTGAGAAAAAGTTTGATAATCATCTCCTTGATCTGGTACTGTTTCACCTACAAACAGTGCAAAAGCTGCATTGAGAGCAACCACATCTTGTTGTGGTCTAGTCCCTTTACCTTGAAGGACAGCTTTGAGAATTTCTGCATTTTCTTCCACGTCCCCACCCCGTAGTTCACTAATGGGAACGGGGTTTAAGCCTAACTCTTGTGGAGAGATTTCGAGCAGGTGTATTTGTTGATTTGACAACACAGCCAAGTCAGTTTTATCTCCCAACCCTGCTTCGTCTAATTTTTCGCGTCCGTGAAGTGTAATTGCTCGGCGAGTCCCTAATTGATTTAGAACTTTAGCAAAAGTCTCTACCAAAACCGGAGAGTTGACACCAATAACCTGTCCTGTTGGTTTTAAGGGGTTGATTAATGGACCTAACAAATTAAAAACTGTGCGTACTTTCAGAGTTTTTCGTAAAGGAGCGATAACTTTGAGAGCTGGATGCCAATCGGGTGCAAACAAGAAAGTCATCCCAACTGCGCTCACAGCTTCTTGAGTTTTCTCCAGACTTGCTTTAAGATTAACACCCAAAGCTTCTAACACGTCTGCTGATCCAGTTTTTCCAGATGCTGAACGATTACCATGTTTAGCCACTTTTACCCCAGCAGCAGCAGTCACAAAGGCAACAGCAGTGGAAATATTAAATGTTGATGCTCCATCTCCCCCAGTACCACAAGTATCAACAAGTGGTGAGGTGCCAACAATCAAATCTCGTTGCGCTGGTTTGTTAGATTGGGAATATAGAACCTCAACCATGCCAAGTAATTCTTCGGCAGACACTCCCTTGGCTTGAATTGCTGCTAGAATCGCACCCGATAACACGGGGGGAATGGCTTCTTGTAGCCAACCAGACATTAAATTAGAAGCTTGAGATACCGAAAGTGATTGACGCTCTAACAGTTGCTGCAACAAGGCAGACCAATTAGAGGAGTCTTGATCTAATGGATTTGTGTCAACATTAGCTGTTATCATAGCTTTGATAGATACAACTCTTTTACGACCGTTATGTTACGTCGGAGTTTGTCTTAACCGTAAGGATTTTACCAGAAACTAAGATCGCAAAGATATCTCAAATCTTCTAAATGTCAAATAATTTACCTGTTTTTTCAAATCTGCTCACCATCTTGCAAAACATCTTCCAGCAATGAAGAAAGTTCTTTATTTAACCGACCTGTCCGGGTAAATTCAGCATAAGTATCTGCTTCAATTGCCAGAAGTTCTCCTCGCAGTTGTTGAGCCGGAAAGTTGCGGATATTTGGATACTCATCCTGTAGCTGGTTAATTTCCGCTTCTAAATTTTCAATTCCCCCTTTAACGAGTGCTTCTTGATAGCGATAAAACTCTGGATCTACACCAGGTCTTTGGTCTACTTGAAGGTGTTGCAAAACACGATTGAGAGCAACAATTCGTGCAACTATCTCTAAATATCGCTCACGTAAGGACTGGTCACCCAGAAAGTTAAGCTTTTGTAATAAAGGTTTGATACTCAATCCTTGGAACAGCAAGGTAAATAATACTGCACCAAAAACTGTGGCAATAATTTTTTCTCGCTCTACTAAAATTGTGGGTACACTCAATGCCAAAGCAATAGAAACAGAACCGCGCACCCCGCCCCACCAGAGTATAGTTTGTTCAGGTAAGGTAACTTTTGATGCTTGTAGAAGATTGCTTAACTGACTTAAAGACAAGATTGCAACTGCCCGAATTAAAATCATTACCCCTACTGTCACTGCAATGATTGTTAAGTTTTCCCCCAAACTCGCAAACCGTATCTGATCCCCAATCAACAGAAAGACAATTGAGTTAACAAAAAACGCTAGAAACTCCCAGAACTCAGTTACGATAACCCGAGTACGCGGGTTCATACCAATCCGAGAACCAAAATTACCCAAAATCAGCCCTGTCGTCACAACCCCAATGACTCCAGATCCACCTAAGTCTTCAACAATAAGATATGTTGCATAGGTAGAAACCAAAGTTAAAGACTGTTCTACTAGTGGTAAATCGAAACGTTGGGTGAGGTAAGAGATACCAAAGCCAATGAGTCCTCCCACCGCCATACCAATACCAACAACTGTAAAAAGTTCTACCACAATTGGTTTGAATCCTTGTTCAGCTGTTCCTAAAGGCAGTTGCACCAAAAAACTAAAAGCAACAACTGCCATGCCATCATTGAATAAGCTTTCACCTTCAATTAATGTTGTCAGACGACTAGGAACGCCCAATTCCCGAAATAAAGCAGTGACTGAAACTGGATCAGTCGCACAAAGACTAGCCCCAATCAGTAAAGCCGTTGTGAGTGAGATTCCTGCAAATTTATTTAAACCTATTGCTACCCCCAATATTGAAATCACAACCCCAATTACTGCATATAAAGTAATTGGTAGCAAATCCCGCTTTAAGTGCGACCATTTTAAATTCCATGCTGCTTCAAAAAGTAATGGTGGTAAAAAAATAAACAAAATTAATTCTGGAGAAAGATCCACTAAATGGACATCTGCAAAAGCCAATCCTAACCCCACAATCACTAAAAGTAGGGTGTAAGGTATTTGCCGAAACCAGCTAAATATCTGTGATATTGTCGCCACCCCTAAAGAAACTGCAAGTACCAAAAGAAACTGCTTTAGGTTTGTAGCAATCACTTCCTCACCAATTACCGAAGCATCCACCATAAGAGCATTATTAATACAATTCACCGTAAATATTAACCAGATAAGTTGTTAAATAGCACTCATCCTGAGGTGGGAAGTTAATAAGCTTACGAGAGCATTTGTGTGGAACGAACTGTGTAGGCATCCTCTGTGTACAAAACTAAAATATCTGTGGAAAGCTTATAATTCTATAAAGTTGGTAGCTGACCCGTGTTTTATGTGTTTAACTAAAGAATGGTTAAACTTCGTAAAGCCATCACAACCAAAGGAGTCACAACCAAAGGAGTAACCCCAATGACTGAATATCAAGACTTCATGGCTGTTGCTTCTAAATCGATTGAGAAAGACCCTGATGCTAACTGGATATATCGCTACATCATTGATGGACTCAGCGACCACGGATTCAGTACTAAGATGTCTGAAACTTATGCCGCACTCGTCATCGGGCAAGAGTTATTTCATCCTAGTGAAAGCGATTTTACCTCTTATCTCACTAGCGTAGAGTCAACATTCCCACAGCTAAGTCCTGAAGGTCACGCCTCAATCCTACAAGCGACTAGTAAATGCGTTCAAGACTACTATCACCCACAAGTAGATACACAAGAAGTGTAGTCAAGAAGAGGTAGGGAGCACCCCAGCACCGGAGAGGGGGAGAGGAATGCAGTCGGGGCAAGATAAGCGCGACTGATTCAGTGCGCCCAATCTTTGGCGATATGGGCGGAGGTTGATACCCCTGCTACATTTCGTTTCGCAACAAGGAGGCAGCAAGTATTCTCCCTTGCTCCCTACTCCCTGCCCCCTTGCTTGTTTTGCTCCTCCGGAGCATCGCCACACAAAGTGGTAAGATTGTAAGTTTTAGATATAGAAAAAATTCCAGCTTTCGCGCTTTGTCTGGGCGTGAGAGATACTTAGATAGCAACGGAAGTTTTTTAGCTTGAAAGTCTGCTATGGTGCAAGTTGATTAAAGTTTGGTTTACAATTTGGTCAATCATATGATTTTTCCTAACTAGTAACAGCCAATTAAGGCTGTTGCTAATTTTTAAACTTGACAAGTATGGCAGTCATGGCGCTTGCACTATCCGTAAAAAATAGGTATTTCACTACCTGAGCAATCTTTTTCTTCTTGGGTATAATTTGTAAAGATATGAGGTTTTACTCATATACGTTTCCTCACCAATTACTGAAGCATCCACCATCAGAGCATTATTAATACAATTCACCGTAAATATTAACCAGATAAGTTGTTAAATAGCACTCGTCCTTCTGTGGGAAGTTAAGATGGATTGACTGTTTGGACGTTTCAGTATAGTTTTAGTTAATGTATGGGTAAAACTTGCCTAATTCAATCCAGTCTAGTTGCTGAAAAACTTCAAACCTGGGTTAGAAGCGGAGGAACCAATGTATTGGGGCGAATCTTGAATGGAGAGACACCTTCCAGTCTTAGCCCGTCAGCTAACTCCGTCGGCATTGGAAGGAGTACCTATGGCATCTGCTGATTCCAAGCTGTTGTCCCCAGGTTCTCCTTGCTAACATTGCCTTTCATTACTGGCAGTGTAAACATATATCTGTTGATTGAGTTTAGGGAAGATCCTGTATCTTTTGTGAATTCAAAAGTCAAAAAATTAAGTAATTGTGTGCATCTCTACTACTAGCAATTCCCTTGACTACGAAGAATCAGCATCTTTCCCAACTAAAGGTTGAGAATAAATTTTAACCAGTCGCACCTTTTATAAGAATTGAGGATAAAATATGCCGATCAAAAATCATACGTTATATACAGATGAAGTCAACTTTTTTCCCGACCATCAATTCAGATTAATTGGAGAGTGTGCCGGAAAAAAACTGTTACTGATTGGTAGAACGAAAGCATACAATGACCCAATTGTGGCAACAAGTCAGACTGACGAGCCAAGTCAGGAAGATTTATATGCTTATGATCTTTACGAGTTAATGAAGTTTAGCCACGAGCCAGTGAAAATTCACGGAGAAATTTAAAAAAAATTTGTGGAGCAGATGCCAATATGGCTTTAGAGCGCAGACTCGACACCTTCTCGCTAGCAGCCCTGCTAGTATCCGCGCATTACGGTTTGGGGTTTGTTTTAGGAACCGCTGAGAAATCACTAACTTTAGGGGCTGCTGGCAGTCTCTACACTGTCTCCCTTGGCTTTGGTACAATAGCTCTTTTAGGACTGGCAAAATTTTACTGGAAGCGAATAGAGCCAATTTGGACATTGCTAGGTTCTGCCTATGGAGATGGGGTAAAAGTTTTTGTCAGCCTGATGTCCTGGTTATCGCTGATTGGTATTGAAGCCGTTCAGTTGATTTCTGGTGCATTTATTCTCAAGGTTTTCGGAATACCCACTCTCCCAACGATGGTTGTTTTGGCTATCTTGTTTGCAATCATTTCCCTACTCCCAATGGAAAAAGCAGGCTGGATATTGCGGGGGTTACTGATTCTGAACTTTTTGGCTTTGCTTTATGGACTGTGGGTGTTACACGCTTTTGGTGATTATGTGCGATCGCCCATAGAATTTGCTAGCTCACTCAAGCATATGAGTTTGCCAACTATAGTGGGCGTCTCATTGTCTACAATTCTGCTGGTACCTATAGATATGAAGTATCAGCAGTTTCTTGTCCAAGCAAAAGATGAAAACAGCCTGTATCGAGGGTGTACTTTAGCCGCAATTTTGCTACTACTGCTTGCTTTTTTACCTTCAACAGTTGTTGTCGCAGCACAGAACGCAGGAATTTTGCCTGCTGGTACTGATGGTAAACAAGCTCTCCCATTTATCCTAGCTTGGGTTGGCGGTGGCACCGATAAGCCTTTAGGTATACTGATGATTATGTCTTTACTGGTTCCAGCGCTGGGTATTGGCAGCAGTATTTTGCGAGTGCAAACCAAGACAATTTTGGACTTCAATATTCTGCCTGCATCTGTTTGGAGTCGCCTACTCGTCACTGCTACAAATGCTCTGTTTGGTCTTGCCGTTGCTTTGAAAGGTGGGGAGATTGTTAATCTAATTGTGTATTTTTATGCAGCATATGTAGGAGCGGTGTTTGCTCCTTTTGTTGCTTATTTAATCGCTCAAACCGAACGCTATAACTTCTCCAAAAAAAGCGTCAAGCTGTCTTTAACAATAAGTAGTTTTTCGGCTATTTCATTACTCCTTATAACACTTATAAATCCTGAGCTTGTAGGAGGATTTGGTAGCGTTGAATTGAACATCATGACAATAGGAATTCTGAGTGGAATCTTCTTTTTGTTGGTTGGGGAGGTATTACAAAAGTACTTCCCAACATCCAAGGTTAAGGAAAAAGCTTAGAGGATGTTTAAAAAGGGGAGAGTGTTGTAAGAAAGCTCACAAGGCTTATGCTGAATTTTGTAGAAACCAGCACCTTCTGAGCAAATGACTAAAGCATATCCTAGTAATCTGACATGGGAACAGTGGGAATTGATTGCAGAGCTGTTCCCAGAGGCAAAAACTGGTGGTCGTCCCCGTAGAGTATGCATGTATGCTGTGATCAACGCCATTCTCGCGAGTTCTATGTCAGGGATGTACGTGGCGAGCATTACCTGGAGATTTTCCGGCTTGGTCAACCGTTTATGGTTATTTTCGGGCTTGGCGTAAAGATGGTACTTGGCTGATTGTACATGACAAACGCGTGCCTGTGGGTAAGGGTTGCGATCGGGCGTGAACCGAGTCCTTCAGAAGTTGCTGTTGACAGCCAATCAGTAGAAACAGCCACTATGATATCTCAGGAAGTGGGCTATGACGCAGGTAAGAAGATATACCGGCGTAAACGACATCTAACAGTTGATTTACTAGGGCTTGTTTTACGGGTTTTGGTTACATCCGCAAGTCTTCCGGAGCGCACTGGAGCCAAAAAACTCCTCAATCGAGTTCATTGTATGGGCGCTCGCCTGAATCGCTTACATACGATTTGGATGGATGGTGGGTATCGAGGAGAAGACTTTATGCGTTGGGTGATGGATGTGTTTCGCTGGATTGTTGAGGTCGTCCTCAGACCTTTGGAAAAGAAGGGTTTCGTTCTATTACCAAAGCGCTGGGTCGTAGAGCGAACATTTGGGTGGCTTAATTGGTGTAGAAGATTAAGTAAGGACTACGAAAGATTACCTGAAACTTCCGAGACTTTTATCTACATTGCGATGATACGCATTATGGTCAGGCGACTCGCATAACTTTTTACTTGTTTAGACTTTTAAAACATCCTCTTAAAGTGAAACGGTATAACCTGTGTTCTACCTAATGGAAAAGAAAAATTATTTTTTGGTGAGTAACACAGTAAAATACCCATACTAACAGGCTGGACTGTTATAATAAATCCGCTTTTCTAACTGCCTTTTAACCCAATACGGTTCAGTTAAAGCTAAAAATCAACACTAACTGGTAACTGATAAGTAATAACTTTCTTATGGTAGATGACAATAAGCATCAGAAAATATAAACCTTAAATAAGGAGATTATTTTCAACAGACACTAAGATATAAAATCTATAAAGTCTTATGAACAAAAAACACCTAAATGACAATCAAAAGCTTATAAAATTAAAGATAGATGGTTTCGATAAAAAAAATAATCTCACAAAAAAAATCTTTTGTAAAAAACCGATAACTCACTTATTGTTACCACTTGTGGGAGTTGGAATAGCATTTTTGAGTGGCTGTTCAATAAACTCATCGAGAAACGTGCAACCTTCACGGGAGACTAATACTGCTAATGCTCAACCAGTCCAACAGTCTGCTACTCCAAATAACCGTCCTCTGACACCAACTCCAGAGGATAATAACTTTGTAGTTGCTGTGGTAAATAAGGTTGAACCTGCGGTAGTGCAAATTAATACTTCCAGAACTGTCAGAAGCCAAGTCCCAGAGATCTTAAATGACCCATTCTATCAGCGGTTTTTTGGTCGGCAGATACCAGCACAGCCTCAAGAGAAAGTGGTGCGTGGTGTTGGTTCTGGTTTTGTGATTAATGCTAATGGACAGATTCTCACAAATGCTCACGTTGTCAACGATGCTGATACAGTATCGGTATCATTGTCCGACGGTCGTACTGTTGAAGGAAAAGTCTTGGGACAAGACAAATTGACTGATATTGCGGTTGTGCAAGTTCCACTAAATAACCTGCCAACTGTAGAACTGGCAACATCTCAGCGGGTTCAGCCAGGACAGTGGGCGATCGCAATCGGGAATCCCTTAGGTTTGCAAGAAACGGTAACAGTAGGCGTTGTTAGTGCAACGGATCGTTCTATTAGTGATATCGGTGCATCTGATAACCGCGTTGGTTATATTCAGACTGACGCAGCCATTAATCCTGGAAACTCCGGCGGACCACTGCTAAATGCTCGTGGTCAAGTTATTGGGATCAACACAGCTATTATCCAGGGCGCTCAAGGAATAGGCTTTGCGATTCCCATCGACACCGCCGAGCGAATTGCCCAACAATTAATTACTCAGGGCAAAGTTGAACATCCCTTCATAGGGATTCAGATGGTATCCCTGACACCTGAACTTAAGCAACGGATTAACAGCCTTTCTAATAGTAACGTCCGCGTGCAAGCAGACCAAGGCATTCTGATTGTCCGCGTTCTTCCTGGTTCTCCGGCTGATAAAGCCGGAATACGTCCAGGAGATGTCATCCAACAAATCAACAATCAATCTGTTACCACTGCGGATACAGTGCAGCAGATAATTGATAAAAGTGGCGTTGGGGCAAACGTGCAAATGCAACTGCAACGTAATGACACAACCGTGCAAGTTACAGTACAACCTGGGTCGAGACCAGCAAATACGCAGTAACTTTGGGAGGATGCTTGGAAGTAAGAAAGCTCCCTAACGTTATCCACAACATTAGGCAATGCTTGCAGAAGTCATTTGGAGTCGCCCTGAATTTGCAACTCAGCTAACAGAAGCTGAGTTGAAATTTGCGAATTTTGCATTGTGCCATTCCACAGTGCAAACTCCTTTTGACTTCTCAAGTTGCGATCAAAAGGCTATTTTCTCCGGATTTTACTTAAATCCCAAGTATAATAACCAGTTTTTTCAGGAACTCTAGAGAACCTTCCTATCCGATGACCTCTAGAAAGCTCATTATGCACCGCAGTTTTTATCTCTACTAGTTGTTCAGCATTGAGTTCTCCATAAAGTCCTGTGATGACATCAGCTACGCTGAAGATTTTCCCAGAATTTTTCTGCAAGAGTATGCAGATGGCATCAATCAAAAATTTACCTTCATATTCAGGTACCATTGATGCCCTTTTTGCCTTGGGGAGTAGGAAGGGTTTCTTCTTTTTAGGTTTGATTATCTTGGATTTGACTTTACCATTTGCTGGTATTATCAAGCTTAAATCCAGAGTATAACACCCTGGCTCATCCGGAACGGCAGCCCAGTAACTCTTTTCTTTGCCGTGTGTCAGAGAGGATTGGATGCGACTTTTGACGATTTTGAACACACTTGGCTCTAAATCGCCAAAAAGTGAGCGCACAACAAAGTCTATATGACAGACACTTCCAGCATTCTCTCGCAATATTTTCTCTATCGCTTGCATTCGCGTGAGAACTTGGAACTGGGGCAGCATTGGAACATCTGTCCCAAGCATAGAGTAATCGTTATTCTGGGTTGGTATCTCCTTTTGTGGGGATGGAGTGGGTGATATAACTACTGTGTTTTCTTCGTCGGGTGACTCCTCATCTAAATCTATCTGCTGGTCTTCATCGTCTGGGAGTTCTGAGTCGATCGCTTGTTGTTGTTCAACATCATCCAAATCTATGTCGAACTCCGAGTCTGGAAGTTCTGAGTCGATCGCTTGTTGTTGTTCAACATCATCCAAATCTATGTCGAACTCCGAGTCTGGGAGTTCTGAGTCGATCGCTTGTTGTTGTTCAACATCATCCAAATCTATGTCGAACTCCGAGT
>NZ_JABXYX010000019.1 GCF_017982655.1 Brasilonema sp. CT11
ATGCAAAATTCTTGTCAAGAACTTTGAGAGAACTCTAGCTAATGCCACTGCAAAGGTTAATCTTTGTTTTATTCGGCTGATGGTTAAGAGGCTTGCAGCACCTTTTTAGATGTCAAATGGGTTCTATATATTGCTAAGTCTCTAAAGCCCATCCCTGATCTGCATTAGCAAAACCCGTGTGACATCGCTTCTCTCACGCCCATTGCGTTTAGTGCATCCACTTACAGCCCCTGCATTACAGTAGCCAGAGTATATACGCAATTACTCTGGCTACTTGGGATAACTAAATATTCCGAATAAATTAATTTAGGCAGGAACGACTTGAGCAATCAGTGAGCGTTTATCAAGCGACTGGACTTTACCCGCTTGGCTCAAAGCAGCTACAATCCGCTCTAACAGTTCTCCAGCCTGTTCACGATATTGATTTTCTCTGCCTCGTAAACGAATAACAAACTTAACTGAATCGCCTTTTTTCAACCACTCAATTGCTTGCTCAATACGTAAGTTGTAATCAGCCGCACCCACGTTGGGACGAAGCCGAACTTCCTTTACTGTAGGTCTAGCACTATGTCCCTGACGCTTTTTCTTTTGATACTGAAGCTTACCATAGTTAAGAATCTTCGCAACTGGAGCGTCTTTGCCCTCGGAAACTACAACTAGGTCAAGCTCTACGCTTTGTGCTAGTTGTAAAGCTTCATGTGTATCGATCAGACCACGGGGATTATTCTCATGGTCAATCAAGAAAACCTGAGGTGACTTGATTTGCGAGTTAATGAGTTGCTTTTGAATTACGATAATAGATCTCCTCTTAATTGTTCAATACTTGGTGAGTGCAAGTAATGCTAATCTAACACAAGACTAACTATAAATTATGACGTGATGAACTACCTTTGGACTTACCTCGTTTGAGAGTCAAGCTTCCAACGAAAACAAAGAATAGAAACGGTCTTATTCGTTTTTGGGGCTTCCCGTCTTAACGAGTGTTTATATAAAAATCAAGGTGTAGAGATCATATTATACTTAAGTAAAATTGCTTATGTAACTTTATATAACAATTTTTCCAATTTGCTCGCTAAAAGTTGTCTGGTATGTCATGATGGAAGGCGAGAGTTAATTCGGTTAATAGCGTTTGTTTTTAGTATTGACAGGCTTTTTGTTTTTGGTATCTACAAACTTTTCTCCGAAACCTAAATCTCTACACACTTATGATTTCGGAGACAGTTTATGTCAGTTTACGTAGGTAATCTTTCTTACGACGTTACAGAGGAAACTCTGAAAGCTGTTTTTGCAGAATATGGTACTGTAAAGCGTGTTCAGCTACCTACTGACCGTGAAACAGGTCGTTTGCGCGGCTTTGGTTTTGTGGAAATGGGTACAGATGCTGAAGAAACAGCAGCCATTGATGCTCTTGATGGTGCTGAGTGGATGGGACGTGACCTTAAAGTTAATAAGGCTAAGCCTAGAGAAGAAAGAGGCTCGTTTGGTGGTGGTGGTGGTAATCGGGGAGGAAACAACAGTTTCCGTAACCGCTACTAAGCTTTGTAAATTGGGGGATGAAGAACCAGCCCCTTAATTTAAGAAATTAATTTGATTTAGCACTGGCTCAGGCAGGAATGCTTGAGCCTTTTTGATCCAACATTTGGACTGCGGATAAAAACTTAAGCTTTAGAAGCCAAAACCCATTCTCTGGAGTTCTGTATGACAAACTCAGCCTTTCCTGTCCAACCTGCCGTCCTGATCACTATCATTGGTGAGACAGTACTCAAAGACCGTATTGTTAAGCTACTAAAAAGCCACGATGTAAGCGGTTACACCATTAGTCAAGTACAAGGTGAGGGCGGGCATGGAAGACGCTTGGCAGATTTAGCAGGCTACAACACTAACATTGAAATCAAGAGTATTGTTCCACTAGAAGTATCTGATACTATCTTTTGGGCACTAAAAGAGGAGCAGGGCAAGCACGCCTTAATCGTCTTCCGACACAATGTAGAAGCCTTATATTGATTAGCCCTTTTTCATCAGTTTCGTTTTCTGAACCACCAACTTCTTAACTGTTCAAATTTTTAGTGGATCTTCACTTGGGTTAAATTAACAGAGTAGTTTAGGTTATCAACTTACAAATCTTTTAAAATCCAACTAGTCTTTAGGATATAAGTGTACAAAGAACCAAAAAAATCTATATAAAATTTGGCAACTTAACCCAGGAAAATTAATGTTAAATTTCAACACCTTAACAGCATTCTCAAGCACTTACTGCATTAGCATTTGTGCCTTTCTAATTCCAGCCAACCTGATTGCTACCTCATCGACAATAATTCTCACATTATTGGATCGTCCGGCTATTGCGATCTGGCAAACTGCTGGAATTGCTAGTTTCTTTGCTCTATTGATGATACTGCATGTATTTGCTTGGTTTATGATCGGAGTGGTTATGGCTCCCACATACATTTTATTGGTGCTAGGAAGCATCTGTTTGTTGGCCAATTTCATGGCGATTCTCTCACACAGACACTTTGCATTGCGCACATAATTCAGAAAGATACCCTGTTGGCTATATTAGATCAGCGCCTGGCATCACTTAGCCATGAGGGGGTTCCCACAGAGTGGGAATGGATGGGGTTCTCTCTAGGAATAAGGGGC
This sequence comes from Brasilonema sp. CT11, assembly GCF_017982655.1. Taxonomy (GTDB): domain Bacteria; phylum Cyanobacteriota; class Cyanobacteriia; order Cyanobacteriales; family Nostocaceae; genus Brasilonema. The sequence goes on from NZ_JABXYX010000019.1 coordinate 2,641, forward strand.
TGGGGGGATACCCACGCTAGGTACTGTACTCTCCATACGAAAGTATTCTCCCCAACCTACTAGCACGTCTGGCTTAAAATTTTGGGTTGAGGATAGCTATGGTCAGAGTTTTTGTAAGCTTGTTTACCCAATATTTTAGTATGGATGCGCTACTACGCATCTGTGGCATTACTTTGTGAAAGCAGTTATTGATAACCTTCGATATGGTAACCAGCTGCAACAATTGCCTGTTTGATTGACTCTTCAGAAGCCTTAGATTCTACAGTCACAGTTTTCGCTTTCACATCTACATCCACTTTGGTATCGGGTTCCATTACATGGATGGCTTCGGTAATTTTTCCTGCACAGTCTTCACAAGTAATATTCGGCACAGTTAATTTCAACGCCATAATCTACCTCTTTTAGGAAATTTTGATTTATTCTCAGCTTTGATTGTAGTTCTCGTCGGCGCGATCGCTCATCCTACCAAAGTTAGGTCAACCACTTTGTCTCCCGATTATGGTTTATTGCTTCACTGACTTCATCGATAAACTAATCCGCTTCAATTTCTGATTAATTTCCAGCACTCGCACTTTCACAACTTGTCCCACCTTGACAATTTTCTTTGGATCATCAACGAATCTATCAGCCAATTGGGAGATGTGCACCAAACCATCTTGATGTACACCAATATCGACGAAAGCACCGAAGTTAGCAACATTGGTAACGATACCTTCTAGTTCCATCCCTTCTTTGAGATCAGAAATTTCCTTGATTCCTTCCTTGAATGTTGCATACTTAAACTCAGCGCGTGGATCTCTTCCCGGCTTTTCCAATTCGCTGAGGATGTCGCGCAGTGTTGGTTCGCCAACGGTGTCGGTGACGTATTTCTTAAGATTGGCTTTTTTCAGCTTTTCGGCAATTTGGGTGATTTGAGTTAGTGGTATGCTCAAATCAGAGGCGATCGCCTCCACAACTGAGTAACTTTCTGGGTGAACAGCAGTATTATCCAATGGGTTTTCACTTTCGCGAATCCGTAAGAATCCCGCCGCCTGTTCAAAAGCTTTTGGTCCTAACTTGGCGACTTTGAGCAACTGTCGGCGATTTTTAAACACACCATGCTGGTTACGATAAGCAACAATGTTATTGGCAACGCTGGACGTAATCCCAGAAACAAAAGTTAGAAGTTCACGAGAAGCAGTATTCAAGTCCACCCCAACGTAGTTGACGCAGCTTTCAACAGTTTCATCCAAGTTCTTTTTCAACAACTTTTGATCCACATCATGCTGGTATTGTCCCACGCCGATGGACTTAGGATCAATTTTCACCAGTTCCGCGAGTGGATCTTGTAACCGACGACCAATACTAATAGCACCGCGAACGGTAATATCTAAATCGGGAAACTCTTCCAAAGCGACTTTACTTGCAGAATATATGGAAGCACCCGACTCATTCACCATCACCTTGACTGGTTTTTGTTCCATCGTTTGCAGCACTTCCAAAACAAATTCGTCTGTCTCACGGGAAGCTGTACCATTACCAATGGCAATTAACTCAACTTTGTATTTTGAAATCAAATTTTTGAGAGTTTGTGCAGCTTTCAAACGTTGTTCAGCAGCTTGATGTGGAAATATCGCTTGATATTCCAAAAATTTCCCCGTTTGGTCGAGTATAGCAACTTTGCATCCAGTCCGAAAACCAGGATCAATCGCCAACGTTGGTTTCATCCCTGCTGGCGCAGACAGTAGTAACTCCCGCAAATTCGTTTCAAAAGTTTTGATAGATTCAACATCGGCGTAGATTTTCTTCTCAGCTATTACTTCACTTATCAAGGAAGTTTTCATCAAGCGGTTGAATGCGTCTTTAAGCATCGCTTGATAAAAGTCCCGGATGGCCCGGACTTTCGTCTTAATTTCCTTTGACTCCAAATAAGAAAGCACCACATCTTCATCAAAGGAAATTTCAAAAGACAACACCTCCTCAGCTTCACCGCGACACAACGCCAGCATATTGTGAGGCGCAATATTTTTCACGCTCATTTGATAATTACGGTACATCTCAAACTTGGTTGTACCTTCCGGATGATCTTTTTTGATACGGGAGACAAACACTCCTTCTTCCAGCAAGTAGCCCCTCAGATATGCTCGCAACTCCGCTTTTTCCGCGACTTCTTCCGCTAAGATGTCAGAAGCACCTTTAAGTGCATCTTCTGCTGTCTTAACTTGCTTCTCCTCAGAAATATACTTTGCTGCTTCCGCATCCAGCGACGCCGAAACACCATTTTTGTTGTTCAGCGATTTGATGAACTCCGCCAGCGCTTCGAGTCCTTTCTCTCTGGCGATAGTGGCGCGAGTACGGCGTTTGGGACGATAGGGGAGATATAAATCCTCAAGTTCAGTTTTTAGTAAACAGGATTCGATTTTTTGTTTGAGTTCGTCGGTGAGTTTCCCTTGTTCGGCTATGGAATTCAAAATCACCGATTTCCTTTCTTCTAACTCTGTCAAGTAATTGTACTTATCGCTCAGTTCGCGCAACTGAACTTCATTCATCTCGCTTGTCCGCTCTTTGCGATATCGTGCAATAAAGGGAATTGTTGCACCCTCTGTCAAAAGTTCTAGGGCGTTTTGCACCTGATAGGGTTTAAGGTTGAGTTCTGTTGCCAGTAATTGAGGAATATTCAGCATTTGTGTCTCAGTTGAAGACGCTACTTTTAAAGTAATACGTTAGATAGATGAAATAGTCCAATATGTAAGTGTTAAGCTAGTTTAAGAAAGGATTCAGGAATTTTGTTTTTATACGCTGTTGTTATAAGTAGCGTATTGTGGCTTAAATAAGGTAGATTGTCAAACGAAATATATTTCTTCCCAACAGCATCTCTCATATGCACACATTAACGCCTCTGCTTTTGTTCAGATGTGAGAAACTATGGCTTTGTTTTTTCTACTTCCGCTTTTTACTGGTTTAGTTGGTGGCTATATCTTCAAGAAAAGTACCGATGAAATCGGGTACTTGGTAGGGATATTTGCAGCTATCTGTATAGTTCTAGGTTTAATTTTCGCACCTTGGCAGCTACTGCTTTTGGTACTGATTTTGACCCTCACAGTTCCGAAAAAACTCTTACGAAAAAATGAGTATCAAGTCATTTCTAGTGAGAAAATAAGTGAGGAAATAAAAGAAGAACCATTACCCACTGATAACCAGGAACAGGTTGTTTCTAAACCTGAGGATTATGAGGTTGAACTAATACGTAATTATCAGCATATGATCTACTAAGCTGACTTAAGCTGACTCCCTCACTTGCTTGCTCAAAACTGTTTCTTCAAACCAGCCCCACAAGCGGCGTACCACCCGCTACAAATGAAGCAAACACCTCTTTCCGTGTTAAGCGTACCCTGTATTTATTCAGATGATTCATCTGCGTACTTCTGCTTATGCTTTGCTAAAAGCCTGAGATACTTTTCATTCATCTTGGCTTGCATCCACTTTTCTTTGAAGATTCCTGCTGATTCAGCTTTGATAGGATCTACTTCATTTGGTAAGATATCTTTTCTTGCCTTGATCTGGGCTTCCTGAGAAGTTTCTTTTTGCGGGTTAGTTTTGTACTTTCTACCACTTTTATGGTTAGCGTAACGGCGCGAGCGTGTGTACCCCATCTGTAAAAACTTCCGCGCCATATCAGCACCCACAAAATCATCTTGCTCTAAATATTCAAAAAACATCTGGTAGATTTTTTCGCTAGACTCTTTTGCTATATCTGGAGTTTTAAACCGCCAGTAAGGAAGAATTTCAGATTTGTATGGTTCTACCAAAAGCACTCCCTGTTCACCCTTACCCACGCGATACAGTTCAGGATGTTCTCGAAAGTTGATATTTTTAAAATCTAAAGAATAATCAAACATACATAATATATTATAATCTCACATGATGGCAGCACATTGCAAGTCAATGAAGTATAAGCCCTTTTTACTTCTGACGACTGACGACTGACGCCTCTATTCTGCTCTCAGTGTAGCTTTTCCCTAGATCACTCAATTGAGTTCCGCTATGCTACAAACTGCTGAATCCTTAAAAAGTGTCCTGACTTCCGGTGACTTACGAAAAGTACATCACATAGCCCTTAACGTCCATGATATGCAAGGCTCTCGACACTTCTACAATCATATTCTTGGTTTGCACGAACTGACTGGTGATGAAGTTCCTGCAACTCTTGTAGAGTTAGTCGCACAGGGAAAAGTCGCTAACTTTGTCACTCCGGATGGTACAATACTCGATTTATTTTGGGAACCAGACTTAGCACCGCCAGATCCAAATCCAAAACGTACTTTTACCAGAGCATACCACTTGGCGTTTGACATTGCTCCTGAATTGTTTGAGCAAGCAGTTGAAGTTTTAAGACAAAATCAAATACAAATTGCCCACGGACCAGTTACACGTCCTACTGGTAGAGGTGTGTACTTTTATGATCCCGATGGCTTTATGATAGAGATTCGCTGTGATCCACAATAGCTGGCGGCACAAGGAAAGAAAAAAATCTTGACAAAATGACTCAATGACTCATGGCTAATTTACAACAGACATATCAAGTTATTGAAGAGGTGATTACAAAACCTCCAATTCCACATGAGCCACACAAGCAGTCGTTGAAAGCTTGGGCAATGTATTGTCTACGAGACAATGGTTTTAAGGTAATATATGCTGACAAAGCTGACTTCGCCATTGAAGCCAGAAATGGTGAAAAGATTTATTTCAAAGTCGCCAAGAATGGAAGTGACTTAGATAATCAATTTGCCTGGATAGTTTGGGATAGTTCCACAAAAAATGCCAGCTTCATTCCACCCGAATCTTAGCTGTTGCGTGTTGTGTTGTTCGTCTGCGTTTTTATTACCTTGCGAGGAAATTGATAAGATAAAGGTAGAGCGATTGCCCAAAGGGCAGACGCCAGAGGCGTATCGCGATCGTACTTTATCATCACTTAATTTTTAAAAAATGATTTTTGTTGATCAAATCCGGCAATTTTCGATTAAGAATCTCCGCCCTTTGATTCACAAGACAGGGTTTGATATCGTGAGATTTCCCCCTCGCAAATATAATTTTTTCATCAAGTTATTAAATAACCATAATGTAGACACAGTTATAGATGTTGGGGCTAATCTCGGTCAATATGCGACAGAAATTAGAAGCGAGGGTTTTGATGGGCGTATTTTATCCATAGAACCAGTACCAGAAGTTTTTTACTCTCTTCAAAAAACTAAAGCGAAAGACTCAAAGTGGTCAGGTTTTAATTTTGCTTTGGGAGCGGAAAATGGAACCACTCAAATAAACTTAACCAATTTCTCCGATTTAAGTTCTATTTTAGAACCCACAGAATATGCCAAAAGTGTCGCACCTGCTTTTGAGGTTAAAGAGAAAATCCAAATTCAATTAAAAACGTTAGATACCTTTTGGAACGAAAATAAGTTAGATAATTCCAAAGTTTTTTTAAAATTAGACTGTCAAGGTTTTGAAGAGCAGATTTTACAAGGAGCAAATGAATCTCTCCAAAAAGTTGTTGGGGTTCAAATGGAACTGTCATTGAAAGCTTTGTATAAAAATCAAAGATTATATAATGATTCCATTGCGTTTATGAAGGAAAAGAAATTTGAACTTTATCATATACTCCCAGTCTTTAGCGATGTAAATACCGGACAGCTTCTTGATATGGATGGCTTTTTCTTCAAGAGTTAAGAAGCTTTTACATAGGAATCCTATTTGAATTGTGAAAAAGGTTTTGATTGGATTAACCGCAGAAGCGCAGAGGACGCAGAGGAGGAAAACAGAGAGTTTTACGTTCGCGTAGCCTGCCCGTAGGGCTTATAATTTAGGACTGCTATAGTTGTTGTTTGAATTCGTTCCGTTTCAATCCCCTTAACGGGGAATAGATAATTTCAACGGATGCAATCACTCACCCTTTTTTGATTACTTTGCGTTTCAATCCCCTTAACGGGGAATAGATAATTTCAACCAGAAGAGGCAAATACAAAAAAACGCAAAGCTAATGTTTTAATCCCCTTAACGGGGAATAGATAATTTCAACACGCGAACTGCAACGTTGTCTTCGGCGAAATTGGAGAGTTTCAATCCCCTTAGCGGGGAATAGATAATTTCAACTCTATAAATTCATCGCACCAAACAGACGAATTACGTTTCAATCCCCTTAACGGGGAATAGATAATTTCAACATGAATATAAAAAACTCTACCGAGGTACATATACTAGAGTTTCAATCCCCTTAACGGGGAATAGATAATTTCAACTTACAAGGCTGAAATTGATGATCGCAAATATGATAAGTTTCAATCCCCTTAACGGGGAATAGATAATTTCAACCGCAGAGCTAACCTGAAAAAAATGAAGCACAATCTAAAGTTTCAATCCCCTTAACGAGGAATAGATAATTTCAACCTGCTTCAGATGCAATGGTTTGGCTCGCCATTGCTAAAGTTTCAATGCCCTTAACGGGGAATAGATAATTTCAACGCTAATTTATCGGATAAAGCGGGTATGCGTGCTTGCTTGTTTCAATGCCCTTAACGGGGAATAGATAATTTCAACCTTATAAAATACTTTGCTAAATTCCAAGAGATAAAATCGTTTCAATCCCCTTAACAGGGAATAGATGCGGTCACATGAAACCCATGACCTATTTAGTTTTCGAGGTACGGTTGCGCGGATACATAAAAAAAGTACCATTTCAGCGATCCAACGTCAAGTAGTACAAATTTAAAAATAGCCTCAAATCCAGTCCTGACAAAGGTTCTAGAACTTGCGCGTTTTTTGTTCAAAAAACTCTCAAACTCAGAACTGATAAGCCTTTGAGCCGCGAAATTGCTCCTGACTTTTCAAACACCTACCCATCCGCGCAATGTCTCCTCAGACAGAGGGTTTTTCAAATATCATCAAATGCTGTTGGGGTAACAAGTTTTTAGTTTCCCGCCAAACCAAACCAACAGCTTGCATTTCTTTTCGTACTTGTTTTTGAGTCATTTTATGCAAAGCTTTAATCAGAATAAAGGGATTTTCACCTCGATATTCAACCAGTACTATCCTACCACCGGGTTTTAACCCCCGGATAATTCCTTCGATAATCTCTCGTGGGTACTCAAATTCATGATAAGCATCCACCATCAAAGCCAAGTCAACACTTTGTGCTGGTAAATTGGGGTTAGTCAGAGTTGCCAAGACAGGTTGAACATTGGTGATATTTTTCTCTTTCTTCAAGAACTTAATAAGATCCAGCATTTCTGGCTGAATATCCACTGCCAGGACTTTTCCTTTTGTTAAAACGCGAGCAATACGAAAGCTCATGTAGCCTGTTCCAGCACCAATATCTGCCACAACATCGTCGGGTTTCAAGTTAAGGGCGCTAACGATTTTGCTTGGTTGTTCTTCAGCCTCTCGACTTGGTCGTTCTAACCAAGATGCCCCTGTATGTCCCATAACTTTGGCTATTTCTCGACCCATGTAAAATTTACCAATACCATCGGGACTGTGAATGAACCGTTGTTGATAAACTGTGGAAGATGGAGATGCACTTGCTGTGCTTGTAGGAGCAAGCAGGATGCAGCACAGCATCAACAGGATAGTTACGGCGAAAGTTAAAAATTTGTCTTTTGATTGAGATTTCATTTAAGTTTTTACCAGTAGACAGTTATCAGTTATCAGTTACCAGTTATATCAAGTTCGCTTAATTGCTTATAAATCAATACAGTTGCTGTTAGTGGTATTTAAGATCCCCCAACCCCCTTAAAAAGGCAGGGCTGTTTCATTCCCTCAAAGGCTCATAATGTCAAGGGTTTCTGTTGGCGATCGCTCGTTACTTCCTGGATAAAAATTGAATTTTCTGGGTCAAAATATAGGTTTTCTATAACTTCTGTCCCAAAAATTATCGCGCTACATATTGACAAATCCTTGCTCCTTAACGAATGAAACAGCCCTGCCTTAAAAAGGGGGGTTCTAACCCTCTTTTACCCCCTTTTTAAGGGGGTCGCCGCAGGCGGGGGGATCTTATGCGAACCGTATTGGGGGTGGGGTAACGCAAGGGCTGCAATTCTAACTAATAATCCGAACTTGATCTCAAAACTTACTCTAAACCTCAGCCTATCCTATCGGGCATCCCTCTCCTTTATAAGGAGAGGGAAAGATTTTTGCGTAGCTAAAAGCGAGGGTGAGGTTTTGAACGAAATATATATACACGGTTCGGTAATCTAAAAATTCAAATCACGAATGGTTCTAGATGGCGATCGCACCACTCTCCCCGAAACCATTCAGTCACAAATGGTCTAACAATAAGCTTCGGTGGGCGTCCACCTCGAACATCAATACGCACAAATGAGTATGGTCGTCGCGCTTGATCGTTGTATCCATTGCGACCAACAAAAAGGAAGGAATCTGCAACTTTACGGTAAGGATTACCTGGAAGATCCTCAAAAGTCTCCATCAATTCTGGTCCTTCCTTGCGCTGACGACGGGGATAATGACCGCTACCGCCAGAGATGATGCAGTTGATATGCGAGTCAGCGTGTCCGGTGTCCGTTGTGCGCAAGTGTTCCAAACAGTGTGCATGACCATTCAAAATCAAATCGACGATTGGACGACCTTTAGTCACCGAACCAAGGCTGTTTGCGACTTGATCAAACACCCAACGCAGACAATGACGAACTGCTAATGTTTGGGCTTGATACCATTTCGTCGCCTCTGTGACGTAAGGAGGATGATGAAAATAAATGATCCGTGCGCGAACTTCCTCAGTATTCCAAGATAAAATCAGTCTTTGCTTGAGCCAGTTGAGTTGTTCAAAGTCTATGACTGACGCCTGATCAGATTCAAGTTGTTTTTCAATATCAATTTTGATCTCATCGATTTGGTATAATTTCCCTTTCAGGGCATCAAGTTGTTCGGCTTCTCCAGGAATATCTGGATTGAGCTTGTCGCACGCTTCCAGAATTTGGATTTCCTCTTGTTCTATTTCATGGCGACGATGTACCAATTCGCGGCGTTCCGCTTCTCCCTCTTTTGTTGCTGGGAGTGGTGATGGTGCATTAAAAGTATTGGAGTCGAGGGCGAAAAAGTCGATCCCGCCGTAACGGAAAGTGTAGTAGCGGTTGGGTAAGCGGGTGAAACGTCCGGGTTCATAACGCAAACAGTGTCCTGTGTCAGTTTTAGCAGTGTAATAGTTATCCAAGTGATGTTCTAACTCTTCACCAGAGGCGAATTCCTTTAGATAGTCAAGAAACGCCCGTGCATAAGCGTCACCCTTATAAGATCCATGCCAGCCTATCTCGACATTTTTATAGCCAAGCAGGCGACGCAGCGATCGGGTACCTCCGGTGATCAAGCGATATATCCCCGGAACATCATAGTAATCATGATTTCCCAAAACTGGTAGAATTGGCAGCTTAAAGACCATGCGATCGTACGGAATGCGTTTTGGGTTTTCGCCACCGACAAGAAACTCGCGGTAAGGTTCGATAAAGTTGGTCGGGTAATACTCATGAGATCCCACCACATAAATAACATCACCCGTATGCAGGACAAAACGGCACTCCTTTTGGTGAGCAAGCATCAATTCCGCAATTTTCCGTTGCGGGTGATGTCCGTGATGTTCTGTAGTGCCGCTATCACCTATGACTATAAACGAGAATTCTGGATTATCCGAGTTACCATCATCTAAAACCATGCTGGTTTGGTCGATTCCACGCTGGGCGACACTCGGATCTCCCCACCGTACCCGTTCCTTCATCTTTTCGATCTTTACAGGAATTGGTGGATCAAATATGAATTGCATAAATTCGTATTCATGAGTTATTAGTCATTTAGTTATTGTCCCATTACTTCACGGCAGTCGCCACAACGGTCAAAGCAGCCAAGGCACGATCAACCGCTAACGCCGGGGGAAGCTTCCCCCGGCAGACTTTGGGGGAACCCCAACGCCCTATGGCGCTCCGCCACGCCTTATGGCTATCGGGGAGAACCTCCGGTTCCGCTGCGCGCTCCGCAGCCGCCTAGGTCGGGAGAGCCGTCATTCGCGCTGGTCTCACCAGATGCCTGGCTGTCGGGAAAACGCCACATGCTAAGAAAGCGGGAAGCCGCCCTCCGGGCGTCTACAAGCCGGGAAACCCGGACGCCAGACGCCTAGGTCGGGAGAGCCGTCATTCGCGCTGGCTCTCCAACGCAGTGGCTCCCCTCCCGCAGCACTGGCTCCGCAAGGCGCTGCCTCCCAATTTCCTCTACTCTTAACTCTCCGGGTATGCGCAAAGCAACTAGTCAGTTATCAGTTATCAATTGTTCACTGTTAAGAGCGATGCACTGAGCGTGGTCGTTGTGTTCCCTGTTCCCTGTTCCCTGTTATTGATACCCTGCTGCTTGCAACGAAAACAGTGTCGCATAACGCCCTGCTGCTTGCAACAACTCCTGATGAGTTCCCTGTTCCACAACTTCCCCTGCTTCGATAACGACAATTTTGTCAGCCATCCGTACCGTAGAGAAGCGGTGAGATATTAAGAATACCATCTGATTTTTCGTCAAAGTGCGAAAGTGATTGAAAATATCAAATTCTGCTTGGGGGTCCATTGCTGATGTTGGTTCATCTAAAACCAAAATATCTGCATGAGTTCGCATAAAAGCACGGGCAAGAGCAATTTTCTGCCACTGACCTCCAGAGAGTTCTTGTCCATCTCTGAACCATTTCCCAAGCTGAGTCTGAAACTTGTCGGGCAAATGTTCAATAAAAGGAAGCGCCATACCTTTTTGGGCCGCACTCATCCATCGGTTTTTGTCCTCAACGTAGTCCACATCTCCCACACCAATATTCTCACCAACACTAAATTGGTAGCGGACAAAGTTCTGAAAAATCACCCCAATGCGTCGCCGCAGCACATCCACATCCCATTCTTGCAAGTCCAAACCATCTAGTAAAATGCATCCAGAGTCAGGAGTGTAAAGTTGAGTCAGCAGTTTGATCAGCGTCGTTTTGCCAGAACCATTTTCACCAACAATAGCTAACTTCTCTCCCGGTTTCAGGTGCAGGGAAATATTTTTCAGTGCTGGTTGCAAACTTCCTGGATAGGTGAATGATACGTTTTCAAAGCGAATTCCGTCTTTGGGTTTCAAGCCAATGGTTGCTTTGCCTTTTGGTTTTGGAACTTCCTCTTCTAGAAACTCATAAAGATTAGAAAGGTACAAGTTATCTTCATACATCCCCCCGATGGAAGTCAAAGCACTGGAAAATGTAGACTGTCCTTGACGAAACACGGTGAGATACATCGTCATATCCCCCAAGGAAATTTTGCCTGCAACTGCCTCCACAACAATCCAGGCATAAGCCATGTAAAAAGCTAAAGTACTCAACAAACTCAGCAGATAACCCCACCATCCTCGCCGCAGTGTTAAGTCGCGGTCTTCGCCGTAGAGTCTATTAAATAGGCTGTGGTAACGTTCCAGCAGCATATCGCCAAGTTGGTAGAGTTTGACTTCCTTGGCATAGTCTTCTCTAGCCAAAAGGGTTTCCAGGTAATGTTGCTCACGGGTTTCCGGCGCACGCCAACTAAATAGGCGAAAAGCTTCCCCAGCAAATTTCGTTTCCGCAAAGAATGCGGGCATCGCTGCTAAAATCAGCATCAACACTGCCCAAAATGAAAATTTCACCAGCAAAATGCCATAAGTCACAAGTGATAAAGCGCTTTGCACCAAGCCAAAGGTACGGTTGACCAGAGACAAGGGACGAGTTGATGCTTCTCGTCGTGCATTTGTCAATTTGTCGTAAAACTCTGAGTCCTCAAACTGTGTCAAGTCGAGTGTCAGGGCTTTTTCCAAAATAAGAACGTTGACTCGTTGACCAAGCAGCATCCGCAACAACGACTGGCAGACGGTGACTCCTCGCTGACTAAGCGCCAGTAAAGCGACGGCGATCGCCTCTAATCCCACATATATTAAAGGACGATAATTATTGACAAAATCACTGTTATATGATAACTTTTGAGAAGTAAAAACCACGGTATCGACAATTAACTTACCGATATAAGCTATAGCTGCTGGAAAAAGACCAGCCAGCACAGTTAAACTCGCGAAAATAATAGTCAGCGAGCGGCTAGTTGTCCACACCAAGTTAATAGCTCGTCCACTGTACCGGAAAACTGCTAGAGATTGGCGCAGGGTGTTACGTTTTTTACGAATCTTCATATTTCTTTTATACTGTAAAATCGCCCCTGATTGCAGCGATCTGTGCTCCTTTGTAGATCGCGTAAGCCCTTACGCGCACGCTAAGAGCGTAAGCGTAAGCGCACGCCAAAGGCGTTCGCGTAAGCGTGTCCCTTTGGGACTTACGCGCAGCGTCTCCGCAGGAGATACAAAGCAGCGTCTCGTAGAGAAGCTATTGCCCCTATCCGGACGCGAACTGGAGGGTGAGAACCCCTCGGCTTGAGTCAGGTGCGGTTTTTTATTATCTGTTGAACGCAACTTGATATGAGTTGCATTCAAAGGCAATTAGTGGTACGAGAGATCATATCCAAATACACCAATTGGAGTATTTGAGGTATTGTGAATAAATGTAAAGCTATAACAAGTTAGCTTTATTTTTCAACTTGACACACAGCATTGTGAGTGCTAGAGATTTACCAGAAACTACAGCCCATGTCAGGATTATCCGTCAATCTTGGCAAGACGGATTTCTTGAAGGCGAAGTCAGAGCGGGTGACTTTGAATGGCAGTTCCAATGGCATTTCCGCCGGGGAGAACTTTCTGTCAAGCCTTATAAAGGGCGTGCTTTGATCAAAGAACCCCTCGGTCGCTTCTTGGAGCAACGAGATTACCAGCTCGAACCAGGAGGAGACTATGCTTTCACTATTCGGGCTCAACTATAGAAACGAAAATTTATCAACTAAACATGTGTTAAGATATTTAACTTTTAATTATTCATTATTAGTCACTGATTCAGTTAAACGATTGAGGTATCTTTCAATCAATAGGATGGCTACAATGTCGTCTATTGGTCGTGGTGGTTGTCGTAAGCCTTGTGGTAGAAGTTTGGCAAGTCCCTTGGGAGGAAACATCTGCCAGTAGCGATCGCGTGCTTCCAAGCTGGTGTAACGCTCATCCACTAAAACAACGTTCAATGGATCTGCTAATTGATTGTGCAGTTCTTGTTTCCAGCGTTTTGCCGTAGTTTGGTCACCCATGACGAGTAAAGAAATGGGAAAATTTTGACGCAGCGACATGATAGCGGCGATCGCCTCAGCAGCTAATACGACTTGATGATGGTACAGTTGTCTATCAAGTCCCATCACAGCTAAACCACATTTATCACGACCAGGGTCGAAACCCAAAATAGCTGGTTGGGTTGGTAAAAATTTACGGGCAGTCATAATAAAAATTTAAAATTAACAAGAACGCAAAACCCACAACAAGAGAATTCCCTACAAATTAAATATAAGATTCATATTTGAGTAAGCAAAGAATTCTTTTTTCTCGATAAATGAATTCAAGCACAACACAGCCCCAACTCACCCACCAGAATTCCGCTCTTATTGACGCGCGATTTATAAATTTCTTCTGACTACTGATCTTTAACCATTTTTTTGGCAAAAAGTCAACAGTTTTTGGACTGTGGACTTTTGTTCATAGATTATGAAAACTTAACAATTAGTAATATAGCAGTCGCCAGATAGATTAAAACACGAACTAATGAGAAAACACGGTCACCAAGAGACTTTCAAGTCTGTTAAGCGTTAAGCGTTAAGCGTTCCCTGCTATATATAGAACTCCTATTTGATTTTTGAAAAAAAACTCTTAATACCTTTATTCCTTCTTCGGTGTTAAGAGTTAAGCGTTCCTTGTTAAGCGTTAAGCGCAATGCACTGAGCTTGCGTTGCCCTGACTAGCACTCTCGCGTAGTCGAAGCTTCGGCTAAGCGTAAAACGCAGGCGGCTTGGGCGAACGCTCAGCTTAAAAGGGGTCGAAGTGTTCCCTGTTGTTCCCTGGTAGTTCACGTACTAAAAATAATCTGCCCGTTTTGGATAGCTATGAGTTTTACTCTCAGTGGTCCTGCTGTATATGTATCCTCTACAGCAATAGCTTTGATCTCAATTGGCTGGTTGTACTGTCTCAACTGGGCGATAAAGCGAATGAAAGTCCCATCTATTTGAATACTTTCTAAAATACCAGCGTTACGAGCGCGAAATTGCGAAGCAGAAATCAGTTGTTCTAGCCGCTGTCGCAGTTGAAAAGATGTCATCGTTTTGGGATCTGCACTTGTTGTTGCTATGACTTGACCTCCGGTAAAAACGACTTGATTGCGTGCTGCATCAGCAAAAAATGCAATCTGCTTTTCTCCCCTGACGTAATTGCCAGCAGAAAAAATTCTTACCACATATTCTCGACCATCATTAATTTGCTTACTTAATTGATCAACCTGCTCATTTGTCACTTGCAAGATTTGCAAATTTGCTGGATTCGCAGCACCAGGCTCACTTAATTCGATGGTAGCGTTTCGATTAGCCTCCTGTAAAAGTTGAACGATCAGCTGACGCCCTAGAACAGGTTGTTCCACACGAACAACGCCTGTAGCAAGAACTTGACCGCGAACCAGTGCGAGTTTTCCTAAACGCAGGTCACGGTAAGATTGGTAATATTTTTCCAGTCTTGCTACTTCCTGTTCCAGATAGTCTTGTTGTGTTTCCAATTCTTTGAGGCGAGATTCGCGTTGAGCAATCACTTGCTCTCGCGCGGCAATTGCTGTGTTTCGCTTTTTAATGAGTTGATCGAGTTCGGCTATTTTTTGATCCCGTTGTTGAACAGCTTGCTGTCGATTGGCTAGTTCGCGATCGCGTTTGTCAATGGCTGTTTTGGCTTGCGAAATCGCTTTTCTTGCTTCTTCATACAGTCGTTGGCGTTCTACCTTTCTTTTTTCAATTTCCACGAGCAGCTTTTTTTTCTCACTGTCAACGCTTTGAAGTTCCGCTATGGCTTGTTTATAGCTAGCGACTGCTTGACTGAGTTGGTTTTGTGTGCCCTGAAGTTGAGCTTGAGTTTGAGTTTGTTGGCTAATAGTACGGTTGAGTTGAGTCTGAGTTGCTTGCTGTTTAGCGTTTGCCTGCTGCAACGACTGATTCGTTTGCTGCAAGCGCTCTTGTTGAGATTTTTGTTCTTTTCGAGCTTGTTCTAGCTCACCTTTAGTATCTTCTAGCTGTTTTGCAGTTGTGTTGAGTTGTTCGCGCTTGCGCTTAAGGTCTTTTTGAATACTCTCTAATTTGAACACTCCTGTACGCAATCCATCGTCGGCAGCAAATAAAATTCCTAAGGTAGATGCTGAGACCAAAGTACCTGTCAGAATAGTTATCAGTACTGCCGTGTTTTTTGGACGCAGGTTAAACAGGGAGAGGCGAGCCTTGCCAACTCGTGTGCCAATGCGATCGCCCACGGTGGCAATAACGCCTCCCAAAATTAAAATTGCCGCTATTAGGATGTACCCGGTGGTCATCTTTTCCTACCGATGAAATCCTTCCAGATACAGCCTACTACTTCCAGTCATTATCTGTGGGAAATTGATGTAAGCCAAGCATTGACATAACGCAATCTTCACTAGTCTTTATTCCTGATTCAAACAAAGTTCAACAAATCCCACGAACAGTTGCTATTTCACTCACGTACAATATAAGACTTTGTATGCAAAGCTGCACTTACAACGGGCAAAGCCTATACTCAACCCAAGAGTCACTTCCCAAAGCGCACCGAAAGTATACGCGGGTTCTTTTCAGGTGCGCTTTGGCTCACCAAGCTATCGGCGGGAGCAATGCAGGGGCTTTCGCTACCTTGAACTTACTTTATGGGCATTTACAAGTCAGGAAACTATGCATGGCAGTTGTTTACAGAGGTTGATACACGCCTGGTTTCTCACAAACGCACCAAGCTTATTGCAACAAGGACGGTATTGCCGATGTCAGTTGTAGTAAGTGACGTTTATGAGTCATTTTTTCTGACTTTTTTATCTAACTCAGAAATGACTGTTCATAGCTAGTGAACTTTGTTTAGGTAAATTGGCGACTTAAGGTAACAGGCTTATGAACAGTAATCTTTTTCTTGTGTATTGAAATCATCTTTTTCTCACGCAAGTCACCTAGTAATCTAGTGACAGTCACGCGAGTCGAACCAATTGCTTCAGCGATCGCTTGATGAGAGAGCTTGAGATCAACTGTGATTCCATCCGCACAAGGAATACCAAAATCACGACAGAGAATTAACAAAAAACTTACCAATCTAGAACCCATATCTCTGTGAGCGAGTGTTTCTATCATCATCTCTGTCTGTAAGATCCGCGAAGACAATCCTCGCAGCATTAACATCGACAGTTCTGGGTTTTCCTTAAGCGCTTGTTCCACCTGTTCAATTGGTGCTGAGAGCAATTCTACAGATGTGAAAGCAACCGCATGGTAAAACCTATCTGACTTGTTTCCTGTCAGCAAGGATAAGACACCGAAAACACTATTTTCCCGCAGCAGTGCTACGGTTATTTCTTCTCCGGCTTCATACACTCTGGAGAGCTTAACGGCACCTTTTAATAGAAAATACACTCGTTCGGCGGGATCGCCGGGGAAAAAGATGGTTTTACTACGTTCAAACGTTTCTACAACCGGCGGAAAAGCTCCGGTCGCCATCTGACGAAAAACACTTGCTAGGGCTTTATCTTGTGTCACGAGCATTTACCTTCCCCTACCCAATGCCGGAAAATTTAAAATCGGATTTCCTAAGAATACACCTGAAAAATCAAGAACACATTGTCAATGTTTTTGTACTTTCCTATACTTAACCTCACTCACTCATATAGCAATTCTAAACTATTTATGAAATTTCCCATAACGTCACCTGTCATTTATCCAGTGTTTAGTGTCCAAAGTCATAACAAATCACTAAGAAACGCAACTTGTTTTAACGAGGAGAATCACCAAGGGCGAGATCCTCAAGATGATTCTAACGAGCAGTCTGATAACTCCAATTCGATTGCTCTGTTTATATGTTCATCATGATACATAACTTTTGATGTTTAGATCTAGTCTTTTTTCAAAGTTAATTCTAAAATCTTTTGAAAAATTTTTAGCCAGTAAAAAAAATAGACACACTCATTCTGTAGAAGGTGTAAAACTGTAGTTCGTATCTGGTTTCTGGTAGAGAGAAAATAAATTCTATAGACTACCAAATACCTACTATCTACTACTTACTATTTACCATCCACTGTTTACTCCTAAATCAATTATCACTACTATGTTTTGAGCATATATTTAAGAATTGAAGGATGATTTTGTGGTATCAAAAGGTAACTCCATAATCGTGTTGACAAATAGTACCCATAACAAAGACAAATCGGTGTCAGATTCTAGTATGCTCAAGCAGGAGTGTTCACATTAAGAATTGATATGCTAGATCTGACCGGAAAAAATGCTTTAGTAACGGGAATTGCAAACAACCGCTCAATCGCTTGGGGAATTGCCCAACAACTGAACGCAGCAGGAGCGAACCTGGGTATTACCTATTTGCCAGATGAGAAAGGCAAAATGGAGAAAAAAGTCGCAGAGTTGGTAGAACCGCTAAACCCCAGCTTGTTTCTTCCTTGTAATGTCCAAAACGACGAGGATCTTAAGTCTACCTTTAATGCGATTAGCGATAAGTGGGGATCTTTAGATATCCTTATCCATTGCCTTGCCTATGCCAAGAAAGAAGACTTGAGTGGAGATTTTAGCCAAACCTCCCGTTCTGGCTTCAATTTGGCTTTAGAAATCAGTACTTACTCCCTGGTGCAACTGGCTGGATATGCCAAACCTTTGATGACTCAAGGAGGAAGTATCCTCACTCTCACCTATCTAGGAGGTGTGCGGGCAATTCCCAACTATAATGTGATGGGAGTTGCCAAAGCAGGGCTAGAAACGAGTGTGCGATACCTAGCTGCCGAAATGGGACCACAAAATATCAGAGTGAATGCCATCTCTGCTGGTCCAATTCGTACTCTAGCCTCTAGTGCCGTAGGAGGAATCTTAGATATGATTCATCATGTGGAGCAGGTGGCTCCTCTACGACGCACTGTCACTCAGCTAGAAGTGGGCAATGCGGCAACTTTCTTGTGCAGTGACCTGGCAAGTGGAATCACTGGGCAAGTCCTTTATGTGGATGCAGGATATGAAATCATGGGTATGTAACGTTAATATTGCTATTTGCTAACCAATAACTACTACTTGTGTATTTACCATTAGTTATTAGGTATTAGCAAATGGCTCTGACCCATTACTACATAATTAAGCATAAGCCAGGTTCTGTATGCAAATAAGCGATTCCTCCAGCACAGACTCCATCCTACGCCAAATTCTCCCCTCACAGCACGAACAACCCCAAGGGGGCGCTCGTATTGCCGAAATTAGCCGTAGGACAAGCGAAACGGATGTGTATGTTAAAGTCAACTTGGATGGTACAGGAGTTTGCAATGCAGCAACTGGCATTCCCTTTTTGGATCATATGCTGCATCAAATTTCCTCCCACGGGCTCATTGACCTAGAAGTTAGGGCGACAGGAGATTTGCACATCGACGATCACCACAGCAACGAAGATGTTGGTATTACCTTGGGTCAAGCTATTAGCAAGGCACTTGGCGATAAAAAAGGTATTGTCCGCTTTGGTCATTTTGTTGCGCCTCTTGATGAAGCACTCATTCAAGTGGCGCTAGATTTTTCCGGACGTCCCCACATCAGCTATGGTTTGCAAATTCCTACCCAGCGAGTGGGAACTTATGACACCCAGTTAGTGCGCGAATTCTTCGTAGCTTTGGTAAACCATAGCCAAATGACGCTACATATCCGTCAATTAGATGGTATGAATTCCCATCACATTATTGAAGCAACATTCAAGGCGTTTGCCAGAGCAACGCGCATGGCAGTAGAAATTGATCCGCGTCGTGCTGGTACCATTCCCAGTTCTAAAGGGATGTTATGAACTAGCACAAGCACGGGGAGTCATTACTCCCTCTGTTTCTGTGTGATCACACATTAAAGGATCCGGTGACCCCCACGTCTACGTAAGTCTCAGTTTTCGTTGGGGTTTAAATCCAAGGGCGGAAACTGTCTTTAATTTTGAATTTTGAATTTTGAATTGTTAACTCCCCCACTTGACATTGAGGGGAGATTGGTCTTAATGGTGTTATTATTATCAGTCAACTGGATAATTTGTCATTACATCTAATTTTCTCTGTTGTATTAAGCACAACATGATGTCTGTAGCAAACGCCCTTGAGTCTGAACTGAATACCACAAGTATTCCGCCAGCTGTTCTAACTTCTGAATTGCAAAAAGTCTATCGCACAGGCTTTTTTTTGAACAAAAAAATTGTATCCCTCAAAAGCTGTTCTTTGAAAGTTTATAAGGGAGAGACTTTTGGGTTACTTGGACCAAATGGTGCTGGTAAAACAACCTTGTTGAAATTGTTGCTGGGAATAATTCGTCCAACCTCAGGACGAGGATTGCTTATGGGCAGACCATTGGGCGATCGCACTCTTAAGGAACGCATCGGCTACCTAAGCGAAAATCCCTCTTTTTCTCACTATCTCACAGGCTGGGAATTTTTACAGGTCTGTGCTGGGGTTTTTAAAATTTCTACAAAGGTGCAACGTCAACGCATTCCTCAACTCCTGGAACTGGTAGGCTTATCCCAAGCTGACGCCCGCAAAAAGCTGCTTCGTCGCTACTCTAAAGGGATGCTACAGCGTGTTGGTATAGCTAAAGCATTGATTAACGACCCAGAACTGTTGTTTCTTGATGAACCGATGTCGGGTCTTGACGCTGTGGAACGTTACCAAATGCGAGAAATTATTTTAGCGCTAAAAGCCACAGGTAAGACAATTTTTCTCAGCAGTCATACTCTTAATGAAGTTGAACAAATTTGCGATCGCGTTGCTATCCTTGCTCAAGGAGAATTAATTTCCTCTGGTTCTCTTGATGAACTTTTAGGAACAAATCACCTGTATCATGTCAAAGGTTACGGAGGTAATTCGGAAGTTCTTAAAAAATGGGTTCCCAATTTAGAGTACCAACCTGATGGTTCTTGGCAAGGTAAAGTCCAAGGCGATGCTTATGATTTTCTTGCCAGTTTTCGTCTCATGGGAGGGCAACTCATTGGTATGAATTTGTCTCGTCCCTCTTTGGAAGATTTTTTTGTGGAACAGATCCAAAAACACAAGCAGTCTTATAGCAATCCGGTTTGATTTGGTAGAAATTACTTGCGTAGGAAGGGAACGCTTAACTCTTAACCCTTAAGAAGTAATAAAGGTGTATTGAGTTTTTTAAGCGCAAAGCGCAGGCTATGCCAACAAAATCAAACAGGAGTCCTATAGCAATAAAATTAGTTGACTAAAAAAACGTAGCGGCTTAGAGAAGAAAGGAAGAAAGTTTTTTAGTTCCTTATGGTGACGAATTCATCGTCACAACTACTGACTCAAACTCCTTAACTTTTATTTTCTTCTCGTATTAAGTCACTGATTTTTATTGGATATTACAAAAAACAAATGGTCGAGACAAAAATATCCAATCCTTAAACCATTGTCTCTTCTTAGTAAGATTTTGACTGTACGTCTTTTTCTGCTTTTATGACAGGCTCTCTTAACTTAATAAATCCTACTATTCTCATACGTAATATTTGTTAGCGAAGAATATTTTGTTGACAATACTGTACGAAGAAATCTTTATCAGATCAAATGTCATAAAAACCACAATATTTTGAATATTAGGTATGATAGACTTTATAACTTTTAATTAACTTCATTAAAAATTCAAAATAAAAAAACAATTCTGATTCGGAAAAACCAAAGATTTTAAGAAAAGAAAAGTGTTAGGGAACTTGAAGAAAAGACAATAGTCAAGCTTAAAATGTTTAGACAGTACTTTACTAATAGTAGTTTTAGGTAAATATGGAGAACACAAGGTTAAAGCTTCGGCTAGCCCCGCAGGGTGCGCTACGCAAACGCTCAGCTTTAACGTCGAGCGGAGTCGAGACGTTAAAGTTTATCAGCCAACCTTTTGGGGGTGTAGTACTGTTAACCGCTATTAATTTCGCTTTTCCGCTTATTAGCTTAGCTCAGAATCCAACCAAACAATCAACAACGCAGATAAATAATTATACACAAAAACAGGGAGTACCTACAGCGGCTCAAACAATAAATACAAAAACTCCTAGACAAACCGTACCAGCAGCTAGACAAACAGATACAAAATATACACAAAGACAACCAGATCCGGGAGTAAGACAAATAAATACAAACTATACGTTGGGAGGTGGCGATCGCGTCAGAGTCAGCGTATTTGAAGTTCCAGAATATTCAGGCGAGTACCAAGTTCCTCCGGGTGGAGGGCTGAACTTACCTTTAGTTGGTAATGTCTCCGTTTTAGGACTGACAACAGAACAAGCAGCTGACTTAATTACTCAGAAATACTCTCGCTATCTCAAACGACCGATCATAACAATCAATCTTTTATCACCGCGTCCCATTAATATTTTCGTTGCTGGAGAGGTGACACGTGCAGGAGCTTACACTCTCAGTTTACAAGGAGGTGGAGGGAATGATCCTGGTGTGCAATTCCCAACTTTACTATCAGCACTGACGACAGCTCAAGGGATCACCCAGTCAGCGGATGAGACACAAGTGCAATTGAGGCGTAAGATAGGACGAGGTCCAGAGCAAGTCACTGTTGTGAATTTGAGGGAGATTAGACGAACAGGCAGAATAACGCAAGATCTGACCTTACGGGATGGAGATACAGTCTACGTTCCAACAGCAACGACTATAGACTTGGCAGATGCACGAAATTTAGCTTCATCAAGCTATGCAGCAGATCCGACCAAACCTCGTACAGTAGCACTAATTGGTGAGGTTCTGCGTCCAGGTTCCTATCTTGTCACCGAAGGTACTGCAGAAGGGGGAAATGCAAACAATACAACAGGTGCACCAAGTATCACTGGGCAACCAACTTTGATGCGAGCACTGCAATTGGCTGGGGGAATTACGCCACAGGCTGATGTTCGTAATATCTCAATACGCCGATCCACGAGAACAGGCAGCGAACAATCAATCAAAGTTGACCTTTGGAGACTACTCAATAGTGGTGACATTACTCAGGACGTAATTTTGCAAGACGGAGATACGATTGTATTTCCAACAGCAACAGAAGTCAGCCGAGCAGAAGCGACTCAATTAGCAACTACGACTTTGGCTCCTTCTCGCATTCAAGTTAATGTGGTGGGTGAAGTAAAAGCTCCAGGTGTCAAAGAAATTCAGCCTAATACCCCTTTAAATCAAGCATTGCTTGCAGCTGGTGGATTTAACGATGCCAGAGCAAGCAGAGCTACTGTTGATTTGGTTCGCCTCAACCCGGATGGCTCTGTGACCAAACGAGAAGTCAAAGTAGATATCAAACAAGGAATAAATGAGCAAACTAATCCCATACTCCGTAATAATGATATCGTGATAGTTAACCGCTCTGGCATAGCTAAAGTCGGTGATACTGTGGGCGCTTTCTTCAATCCTTTTGGCACTGTGCTTGGTATTTTTAGATCTTTATTCGGGTTTTAGACGAAGCGACAAACTGGGGGCGCTCGCTTGCTGCTCTGTGTCCCCAGACTTCCAAAGAAACTGCATTGCAATTCGTAAAGTCATAGATTTTGCGCTCCTTAGACTAGTGATTAATCACTAATGACTCATATGCAGTTTCAGCTTGGCAAGAATTGGCGTAGGGCATCTTGGGCACAAAAATTACTCTGTCCTTTGATGCTTGTTTTGGGATGGAGTGTCGGAATGCCTTCTACAATAGCCGCCCAAACAGTTACCATCCGTTTAGGTCCATTTCAGCAGTCAGTGGCGATCGCAGACTTAGAAAAGTTTGCCAAAACCGGGAGATTACCACAAGGACTGGAACTTCTGTCACCTGTGCTAAACTCGCAAGTGCGAGAATTGCTAATCAAGCGCTTGGAAGTCAATCCCGCTGTTGCAGACAGATTTATCGACAACTTGGTGCGATCGCCCGGAGGTAGACAGTTCATATCATCCTTGGGTGGAGTCATACCAGGTAGTACAGCAGAAAGTATCAAAGCCACCCTGAATTTCGCACTGCGACAAGCAAACGGTTTTAGCGCATTAAGTTTTTTGCGGGCTTACCCAGGAGAAAATGTTACCGTAGACGCCACGAAAGCTGTCGGTTTAGCTGTTGATTTAAACCCAAACAATTTACAAAGTCAAGCCTTTGGTGTGTTATTAGAACGAGAGTTGTCTGTTGCAAGTAGCATACCCTTTAAAGCAGCATTCGATCCAGCAGCGCTGGGCAATCAAGTGGTACAGCAGCAGACAATTGTTTTAAATGACCGACAGCGTAATCGTACCATTCCTGTAGATATTTATTCGAGTCAAAATTCGAGTCAGGCAAACCCCGAAAACCCACTCGTTGTCCTCTCCCACGGTTTCGGGGCAAACCGGAAATTTTTGAGCTATTTAGCGCGTCATTTAGCTTCTTATGGCATAACTGTTGTTGCTGTGGAACATCCTGGAAGCAACTTTGATGCTGTCAATAGAGCTTCAGATAAACAGAATTTAGCACAGTTGCTACCAGGTTCTGAGTTTGTTGATCGACCAAAAGATATTAGCTTTGTCCTAGATGAATTGGCAAAATTGAATACTCAATTTGGTCAACTTCAGGGTAAGTTAAATACTGAAAAAGTCACTGTCATCGGTCACTCCTTAGGAGGTTATACGGCTTTGGCTTTGGTAGGAGGAGAGGTTGACTTGGAAGAGTTACGGAAATTTTGTAAAGATTCTTTAAATATCGGCGAAGCTCCTGGTGATTGGTTACAGTGTTCTGCGACTTCCTTACGAGACAGAAGACTGAAAGTAAAAGATGAGCGAGTTAAGAGTGCGATCGCTCTTAACCCTCTGGTTGGCAATCTTTTTGGCAAAAAAGGTATAACCCAAATCACCAAGCCAGTCTTAATCTTAACTGGAACAGAAGACGCCCTAACCCCAGCGCTCAAACATCAAATAGAACCTTTTACTCAACTGCGGGGTGAGAAGTATCTACTTACTGCTATTGGCGGTACTCACTTGAGTATTAGCGATCCAATATACCCACAAAGTGCAGCGACGACTATTGTTAGAGAAAGGCGAGGTGAAGAAACGAAATCTCTTCGTCAATTAACCAAAGGCGTCAGTTTGGCATTTATCAAGCAACTAACACCAGAAGCAAAAATTTACAAACCTTTTCTCACACCAGCTTACGCACAATCTTTCTCTACACCTGAACTACCATTGCGTCTTGCTTCTGAGTTACCAGCAAGTATCAAGCGATGGCTGGAGCCTGTGGAGAAATAGTCCAGTTTCTGCAATGAATACATGGCTAGAGGACTCATATTTGATTTTGACGAAGCTGGGTACACTTTCTGTTCCCTGTTCCCTGTTCTCTACCTTTAGGAGTCAACTCACCCTTCGGGGAGAACCTTCGGTTCCGCTAGCCCCTAAGGGGGCGCTGCGCAAACGCTAACGCCAGATGCTTAGGTCGGGAAACCCTCCTGCAGCACTGGTTTCACCAAATCAAACCGGATTCCTATAGCGATTTTAGATAATACTTTAGGATACAGCCTTCCTAAATAGGATGTGAACACCCTCCTCGCCTTCTCTTTCTTTTCTTTGCGCCTTTGCAGTACCCTGCGGGAAGCCGCTGAGTCCCAAGGGGACACGCTTCGCGAACGCGTCTACGTTTTTTTTGTTCACGACTTATCTAGGATTGCTGTATCAGTTGTTATACCAATTCTGTATGAGGCTGCGCTCTATTTCCCCACAGGCTGAAGCCTGGGGCTATACGAACAAAGCCTGCCTCGGCAGGCTAAAGATTTGGCGCATCTTCATAAAGAAACGGTATTAGTCAATAAAAAAACCCAGTCAGATGAAACTGACTGGGCATTTTTGTTAGGTTAACCTACTGTGCATTCAGGCTACCTTTTCCTAACAATTCCTAAAATTAATAACTTCTTGCAATGAATTAAGCAGCAGGTGTTTCCAAGTTAACTTTGACAACTTTGTTCTTTTCTTGTTCAGACTTGGGCAGTGTCAAATTCAAAATACCGTCTTTATATTCTGCTGTAACATTGGTATTTTGAATGTGCGCAGGCAAAGGAATCACGCGTTGAAATTTACCATAATTGAATTCAGTCACAGTACGACCTTTTTCTTCAGTCTTAGTTTCAGACTTGCGCTCTCCTTTGATGGAAACAGCGTTTTGTGTGACTTGCACATCCAAGTCTTTAGCTTCAATTCCTGGCAGTTCTAGCTTGAGATGGATAGCATCTTCTGTTTCTTGCAATTCAGCAGCAGGAAATCTTGGAAGGTTTCTTTCAATCAATGTTGAGGGTACGAGCATATCATCGAATAAGCGGTTCATTTGACGGTTTAAGGAGTTCATTTGTTGCCAATTATTCAAACGTACTAATGTCATCTTTTTCTCTCCAGTCAATAGAATTTTTTTTAATCAGTTCAGCATTTAACTTGCTTCAGTTATTTATCATGTTATTGAAAAGAAGAGTGAGTCATAATACGGTTTTTATCACTTAAAAAATCATGATCACCGAACTTTTATAAAGCGAGAAGAAAAAGAAAATCAAAGCAGTCTTTACACCTCGTCCAAAATTCATCCTTATTATCAAAGTGTGGAGTCCATCTCCGTAGAGCAGACTGTAAAGGTATAAGATGATATTTGAAAAGTTCCTAGTTGAGTAAAAAAAGCTCTCAGGGCTAATCGGTAAATAAGTAGATACAGCACCATTGAGAGCCTACTATACAATTCAGCACAGTTCAGCAGAAGAACAAAGTCAAGATTAAACCGGCGTTGTGTTATTTGCGTTTGGTTTAGGGGTAAAGGGTAATGAGCAAGGGTGCTTCCCTGTTCCTTTAACTCTTGTCCTTTAACCTTTTCCCAACGAGCGGAGCGTGAATTCAGTTGTGCTTATCACCAAGCGTATTGTTCAATGCAGGCAATTTTGATGATCAGGTAATGGCGAAAGCAGGCTCAAAAAAAATCCGCGCCAATGAAGCGAAGGCGCGGGACAAAAATATACAGGGTCAATAAATGGTCATATATAAGAATATCACCTTTTACGATCTGCCGAAGGCAGCAGCGTTTGCGCAGCGCCCCCTTAGGGGCTAGCTATCGCAGTTCCCAATGCAGTACCAACAAATGTTAAGTTTGGTAACAGGGGCAAAAAAATCTATTGGACACAAACAAAAGCCCCGCGATATCGCTTGAACCTAGGAACGCCGCACATTAATACAGCACCATTCGTTGCGCCGCCACACGGTTGCACCAACCCAGCCGTGTTTCTCTAGAGTATCGACGACAGCTTTAGATTGCTCAAATAATATCCCACTAAAGATGCCCCAAGTACTGGGTTTGGCTATCGCACTCAAATCCGGAACCAAACTTATAATCACATTAGCCAAAATATTGCAGACAATACCATCTACTGGTTGTTCCAGCAGTTTAGTCAAAACGTCTACACTACCCTCTGCTACCACCAAGCTTTCAGGATTTATATTGTTGAGTTCGCAGTTTTCTACAGTTGACTTGACTGCTAAAGGATCAACATCTACTGCATAGGCTTTCTTGGCTCCCAGTAGGAGTGATACTATTGAAAGGATACCCGAACCACACCCAATATCCGCAATAAACACATCCTGACTTTCTTTATCATTCTCCCCATAAGGGTTATTGGCTGGGATTATATGCTTTTCCAGGGATTCCAAACACAATTGAGTTGTCGCATGAGCACCTGTTCCAAATGCGACACCTGGATCTAAACGAAGGATGAGACGATCAGAATTTTCAGGGAGTGGTAGCCATGCAGGGTTGATAAGGAGGCGATCGCCTATTTCCTGGGGTTGCCAATATTGTTTCCAGCTACTCCCCCAATCTTCCTCATCAATCACTTCCCACTGTACAGCAGGTGCAGAAAATCCCATAGATAAAGCATCTTGACGCAACAGGTGCGATAAATCAGCCAAATCTGAAGGCTGCGCTTGGAATTGCGGTAAGTAACTTTTTACCAAAAAGTCATTTGCTTTTTTTTCACTGGCTGTTCCACGACAGCCAAAATTTTCCAGCCGCCAAAAGATGGAATCTTCTAGCTCTGGCTCACATAAAATTTGTAATTCCCACCAAGTGTTTGCCATAAAAAAGTAAAAAGTAATACGCGCTTTGCCTTCATACGTATTACCTCACCCCGCCCTTACGGGCACCCCTCTCCTTACTAAGGAGAGGGGCAGGGGTCTTACAAAGGTAGGTATTTTGGATTTGGTCATTTTTTGACGATTTCAGCCGACCCTTAAATCCTGAAACGACCAAACTACGTTAAATACCTGAGAATTTTCTCAACTATTTTCGAGATTCCAAAAAACCTACCCTTGAAAGGGGGCAGGGGTGAGGTTTTAAACGCGATTTGGTATAAAAAGGCATAATAAAAAGGTTTTCTTTTTACTTTTACCTTTTAACTTTTGCCTTTACAAAGTTACCGTATACGCATCACGAATTCCAGACACTTTGATAATCTCAGGTAAAATTCCATCGGGTAAGGGATCATCAAGGCTGAGTACCATCACCGCATCACCACGAATGATTTTGCGACCGACTTGCATACTGGCAATATTGACATTAAAACTGCCAAGTAAAGAACCGAGTTTGCCAATAATCCCTGGCATATCACGGTGCAGGGTAAAGAGCATATGTTGGTTAGGAGGAACGTTGATGGGGAAATCGTCCAAATTGGTTAGGCGAATTTCTCCACCACCGAACAAAGCACCTGTGACAGAATGAGTCCCCAAAGAACCTGTCGCTTCTAGATGCAAAGAACCAGCATAGTCTTTAATCGAGGCATCCCGCGTTTCAATAACGCGAATTCCACGCTCTTTTGCTTCAATACTGGCATTAACGTAGTTTACTCGTTCCCGCAAAGCTTGGTAAAGTAGTCCTTTCAAGGATGCAACAACCAAAGGTTGACTCTTATTTGTTGCTAGTTCGCCTTGTAGCCGGACGTTGAGTAACTCCACTCGTCCGCCAGCCAACTGTCCCACCAACTTACCCAAGGTTTCTGCCAGCTGCATGTAGGGTTTGAGTTCTTCCATCACGTCGGGACTCAATCCGGGAATGTTCACCGCCGAACGCGCAGCAAGTCCTAACAAAACATCCCGAATTTGTTCAGCAACATCAATTGCCACATTCACTTGTGCTTCTGTTGTTGAAGCGCCCAAATGTGGAGTGAGGACAGCTTGTTGCCCGAGTGACTTTAATGAGGATTCACCCAATGGTTCTGCTTCATACACATCCAGCGCCGCACCAGCAATTTTACCTTCCCGCAGAGCTACTGCTAATGCTTCTTCGTCAATAATCCCACCGCGAGCGCAGTTAATAATGCGGGCGTTGGGTTTCATTTTTGACAATCTTTCGGTGTTAATTAGATGGGTGGTTTCTGGAGTTTTGGGAATATGCAGCGTGATGTAATCTGCTTGCTGTATCAAAACTTCCAAATCCACTAATTGACAGCCGATTTGTTCTGCCCTTTCAGTGGAGATGAAGGGATCGAAAGCCAACAGTTTCATTCCCATTGCTCTAGCAACAGCAGCAACATGGGAGCCAATTTTACCTAAGCCAACAATACCGATAGTTTTTTTGTAAACTTCAGCACCAATAAAGCTTTTACGATCCCACTCACCGCGTTTGACTGAAGCATTGGCATCAGGGATGTAGCGAGACAAAGATAGCATCATCGCCAGCGCGTGTTCAGCAGCAGCAATTGTGTTCCCTTCAGGAGAATTAACTACGACAATTCCTTTGCGGGTAGCAGCGGGAACATCCACATTATCCACGCCTACACCAGCGCGACCGATAATTTTTAATTGCGTCCCAGCTTCAATAATTTCTTGAGTAACGCGGGTACCAGAGCGAATCATTAGCGCGTCGTATTCACCAATGATTTGTACCAGTTCCTCTGGTTTTAATCCTGTTTTCACATCTACAGTAGCAACTTGGGAAAGAATATCAATCCCAGCCTGGTCAATTGGGTCGGAGACAAGAACCTTAGACATGATTACTTATTTGAAAGCTAGAGGTATTCCGGAAGACGGATTTTCAGTTTAGACTGTAACGCTTGCAATTTAGCAGAAATGAGAACTTCTTATATGCCAGTAAGTGACACTCACGTGTGTTGATGATGGTACTAGAGGGTTAGTTGTTCACAATTATGCAGCGCTTCCTCCCATATCTAATGCCATCTACTCGGTAAATATAAACCATTCACAGTGTCAAAACCTATATCCAAAACCTATATAAATTATGAAATTTTCTTAGGTCGAGGGACTTCGTATTAATAGTCTTGTCGTAACTTCAACTCACCAAAGTCTTACTGTTGCGGCTGATGGCGGCGGAAGTAACCTCGTAGGTATGCCCAGTGTTAGCGTAGCGTTCCGTTCGCGTAGCGTCTCCGACAGGAGAAGGAAGAGTAAATTCTGGACTTGAGACTAAAATCAAGACATTTGCTGTGTAACTATACGAGTTACTATAAATCGTGTGTGCGCGTAAGTCTTGAGTTAATCAACATATGTATCTAAGGAGGCAGAAAAATGGATCTTGAGAATCTGGCTCAAATTTCCAAACGAGATTTGGAAATCATTCAACTACATCAGTTTCAACAACCCATCTTCTGTTGCAATGTCACTGCAATTGCCTATGCCTTTACCGCATTGGGATATCTGACGAGTGTTGATGAGATTTTCTATGTCACCCAACTGCCGATCGCATCGGTTTTGGATGATGGCATGACGCTAGCAGAAACCTACGACACCTGTCGAACTTATATTGAAAAGAAAAAATTACCGGTGTCCATTCGGGTTGAGCATTTTGATAAACCGAGTATGACGTTTGAAGCATTCACACGTGAAGTTGAAGTCGCCGTTACTAATGAACTTGATGTCCACATTCTTAACTTCAATACCCGGATTGCCCATGAAAATCCAAGTTTAGAAGGTGGTCACTTCTCTTTATTAGCAGACTATGACCCGGATACTCAAGAAGTCACCATTGCAGATACAAATCCTAAACGGTATACCCGGTTTTGGAAATGCCCAATTCAGCTTTTATATGCCGCTTGCGTGGATAAGGATTCCTCATCAAATCGTTCTCGTGGCATGATTGTACTTCGCAGGCTGGAGGAAGCAAAGCTTGATGGAAAAGAAGTTCATCCAGCAGAAGTTGCCTTGAACGCTTTCCATTCTGACAACAGTTAGGGAAACGATTGAGTATTGAAGCGAGTTGGCAATGCACCAACGTCAGCTTATCCATAGATTAATCTTTTTGTCTGCGTCGATTCGGCTTCCAAGATAGGCGGTAAGAGTGGTTATTATTGACCAAATCAGGTTTACTCATGGTCAATAATAACCCTCTTTTTGTTAATGGGCAAGTCCTAAAGTAATTGAATTTACAAGCGAGGATGTCATGACTCAATATGACTATATTGTGATTGGTGCGGGTTCGGCCGGCTGCGTTGTCGCCAACCGGATGACACAAGACGGTGAAACAACCGTGTTATTACTCGAAGCTGGCAACCCAGATACTAAACCAGAGATTCAAATCCCGTTGGAATCCCCCAACCTACCCCGCTCGGAGGTAGACTGGGTATATTTCTCTGAAGCAGAACCGTACCTCAATAACCGTAAAATCTTTTGTCCCCGTGGCAAAGTATTGGGTGGTAGCAGTTCGATTAATTCCATGATTTATATCCGGGGTAATCATCACGATTATGACCACTGGCAGGAATTGGGAAATCCCGGTTGGTCGTACCAAGATGTATTGCCCTATTTCAAAAAATCTGAGAACCAGCAACGCGGTGCCGACGCATACCACGGGGTTGATGGGGATTTGAGCGTGAGTGATATTCAACCCCCTACTGTAGCATCCCAACGATTTGTAGAAGCAGCCGTGGCGATCGGATATAACCACAATCCAGATTTCAATGGCATACAGCAAGAAGGTGCGGGAATTTATCAGTTGACGGTAAAGGATGGTAAACGTCACAGTGCTGCTGCTGCATTCTTGGTGCCAATTCTCCAGCGTCCCAATTTGACAATAACGACTGGAGCGTTGGTGACTCGGTTGTTATTTGAGGGAACCCGCACTATTGGGGTGGAATATATGCAACATGGTCAGCTGCACCAAGCCAGAGTCAACAAAGAAGTGATTTTAAGTGCTGGTGCATTCGATTCGCCCAAGCTGCTGATGCTTTCCGGCATTGGCGATGCAGAACACCTGCAAGCAATGGGGATTCCTGTCGTCGTTGATTTGCCAGGTGTCGGTCAAAACCTCCAAGACCACTTTCTTGTTCCTGTGGCACACCAGCTAATTGCCAGTCCTGTGCCACACCAGGTAATTGCTGGGTTACACCCAGTAACTACCAGTAATGGTAACGCTGAAGCCGGATTGTTTTTGCATACCGAAGGTAATCTGGATGCCGCGCCAGATTTACAATTTTTCTTCGGTCCCATTCTGTGGATATCTCCTGGCAAGACTCTCTCTGGTTTGGGATTCACTGTTACAGTCAGTTTGACTCATCCCCAAAACATTGGGAGTGTCAGTTTGCGATCGCCTGACCCCAAAGATCCACCGATTATTCGGATCAACTTTCTGCAAAGTCAATCTGATATGCAAAAGGTCATAGAAGGAGTGAAAATAATGCGTAAATTATTTGATACAAGTGCTTTTGATGAATTTCGAGGCGAGGAAATCGCTCCCGGTGCTGAGGTGACTAGCGATGAAGCACTCGAAGTTTACATCCGGGAATTTTGCGTTACGGGGTATCATCCTGTCGGCACCTGCAAAATGGGAACTGACCCAATGGCGGTTGTCGATCCCGAACTCCGGGTACGCGGTGTTACGGGGTTGCGGGTTGTTGATGCATCAATCATGCCAACTCTGGTCGGGGGCAATACGAACGCGCCCACCATTATGATCGGCGAAAAAGGAGCCGATTTAATTAAAGCCGCTGGTGGCGTTTTACAGCAAGTAGCTTCAGCAATGGCAAACTAACACCAAGCGCGATACGCACAAGCTAAAGCGTTCGACTGCCCTTCGGCAAGCTCAGGAAGCGCGCGGTTCGGAGGTTCGGCGAAGACTTCGGCTTATCGCGCGTTTTTATTAGCACCATCAGTCATCCAAAATTCCCAAGCATGTAGAACCAAGTGCAGCAACCTCAAATCTAAAATCCTCAAATCCCTACGGCATTCGCCAAATCTTAATAGTCTTGTCGATACTCACACTCACCAAAGTCTTGCCATCCGGGCTCATGGCGACGGAATAAACCGAACCGCTATGACCAGTCAGGGTAGATTTCAATTCACCCGTTTGCAGATTCCAAATCTTGATAGTCTTGTCGCGACTCCCACTCACCAAAGTCTTGCCATCCGGGCTGATGGCGACGGACAACAAAACCTCGGTATGCCCAGTCAGGGTAGATTTCAATTCACCCGTTTGCAGATTCCAAATCTTGATAGTCTTGTCGTAACTCCCACTCACCAAAGTCTTGCCATCCGGGCTGATGGCGACGGAATAAACCGAGCGAGTATGCCCAGTCAGGGTAGATTTCAATTCACCCGTTTGCAGATTCCAAATCTTGATAGTCCCGTCGCCACTCCCACTCACCAGAGTCTTGCCATCCAGGCTGATGGCGACGGAATGAACCGAGTCGGTATGCCTAGTCAGGGTAGATTTCAATTCACCCGTTTGCAGATTCCAAATCTTGATGGTTTTGTCGTAACTCACACTCACCAAAGTCTTGCCATCCGGGCTGATGGCGACGGAATAAACCGAGCGAGTATGCCCAGTAAGGGTAGATTTCAGGAAGAAACTACTTGGTGGACTGGTAATGAGAAATATCGGATTAACCGGAAATACTTCATAGTGGCATCAGAATTAGACGGATTGTGGCAAGCTGGATTGAGGCAGCATATCATAACTGTGCTTTTATCGGCATACTTAATTTATTATTACCTAGCTACAAGTGATTGTCAGTATAAACCGCACAATAGTAGATAAATTTGAGTCTTTCTCAAATCGCCGTAATACCCATTATCGGTAAAGCGCTCATCAGTATGGGACTTACGCTGCATCTGCTAGAAACCCCGTTTCTTCGTTCGTCTTTGGTTACGAAACAGACGATTTTTGCTAGAAACCGAGTTTCTTTGCGTAAGTCCTGAGTAATGCGATACGCATGATTGCGTCTGCCCTCTGCGCGATACGCGTAGCGTCAAGCCTCTGGCTTATCGCCAACCTCAAAGGATATAATCCATTCGGCTAAGTTGAGGCGAAAATGCATGAAAAAAATGTGGATACTAGCAGGAGTGTTTATCAGTGCGACTGTGCTACTTTTGTTTTTTCGTACTGCGACATCAAAACAAACAAACTTAATCACCAAAACCATGAACTATGAGCAACGTAATTTACCAAACAGCATTGTCCATATCTTGAGAGTTCCTGCTCATAGCCAATTTATAGTAACTCCTGCATTGTCGTCACAACTAAATACAGTAGAGGAATTTGCCAAGCAACATCAAGCAGTTGCCATCATCAATGCTGGTTTTTTTGATCCAGTCAACCAAAAAACAACATCTATTGTTTTTCAACAAGGAAAACTAACGGGTAATCCTAAAGACAATCAGCGATTGGTAGATAATCCTGACCTAAAACCTTACCTCAACAAGATTCTCAATCGTACAGAATTTCGGCGATACTTGTGCGAGCAAACTATCCGTTACTCTATCACTCTCCACAGTGAGCCTCCAGCTGCTCTTTGTCAATTAGTTGATGCTGTGGGTGGTGGTCCGCAACTTTTACCAGAATTAACCTCAGTCCAAGAAGGTTTTGTAGATAACGCTAACAAAAGAGATGCTCTTGGTAGTACCAAACCCAATGCTCGAAGTGCTATTGGTATTATCAGTGATGGCAGCATTGTTTTGGTGATGGTTGCTCAAAAACCAAATACTCCTGGTAACTCTGGGATGTCCTTGCCAGAACTGGCTCATTTTATGAAAACTCTTGGTGTTGAGAAAGCGATGAATCTGGATGGTGGAAGTTCGTCTTCGCTTTATTTTGACGGCAAAACGTTCTATGGAAAAGTTGATTCAAAGGGAAATCTGGTAAAACGACCAGTGAAGTCAGTTTTAATCGTTCAGGAAACTTTGTCAGAGGTTAAATAAATCATTTGGGTTACTTTAGTTAATCTCAGTTGCTATTTTTTTAATAGTAACAATTGTTACAAATTATCTAGTATTTTTACATGTCTGAGCTTGGAACTATTGACCCCATTCTAAAGTAATCTCTATGTTGGCTGTATTGGAACCCTTTACTAGTAAAGCGGTAAGTCTACCAGATTCAATCGCAATATCAACACCAAACTTTATAGTAGCTCGATCTGGCTTAACCTTGTGTAATGCTTCCACAATTTCTTTGGTTAGCGATTCAATAGCGGTGGTAACTTCTTCAAAAGGTCGAGATTGAAAATTTACTTTGCGATCGCCTATCTGTGTCGCTTCAACTCTAACACTTGTACCATCAGTTAGTTCCACTGTAATTATCTTGGTTTGAAGTTCCATGTGTCTTCGACTGGATTACTCTGCTTTTATAGCATTCCATCGTTCAACTAATTATCAGGAAGACAAAAAATATACCAAAGCGAAGTCCAAATTTGGCTGTACAGATGCTGGTAACAATCACCAGACCAGTTTTTCACTTGGGAGTCAAAGTCCACCACTTCTATAAGTCTCGGTGTACTTTGGAGTTGAAATCCCCATCTTGACTGTTTTCATCTCCCTCGTCCTTGTTATCTTAACCTCCTCCAACATTCATTGCAGCCAAAACAGCCTTCTGGCTGACATCTTTGTACACTGTGTCTAAATACTTCATCACCACATCAGCTGCG
This sequence comes from Brasilonema sp. CT11, assembly GCF_017982655.1. Taxonomy (GTDB): domain Bacteria; phylum Cyanobacteriota; class Cyanobacteriia; order Cyanobacteriales; family Nostocaceae; genus Brasilonema. Next base: position 37,672 of record NZ_JABXYX010000019.1, read on the forward strand.
GTTAAATTTGTTAAATTTTCCTCTTCCTTAGCCAAAGGAATTGACCCCAACACATCTAAAATCGTTTCGCCTGTTGATGGTGCAATAACGACTAAAGAAGATTCCAATGGCTCATTGTATTGCCAGAAAGATTCGATTTTTACAGAGAATCGTTTCTCATGTGTTGACTCTTGAACCTCAGATGGTTCGTTTTGTGAAGTTTTAACAGTTTTGCTGCGTAAGTGACGTAAATCACTGATAATTTTCTCTTTTGTACTTCCCCGTAATTGAAAAAGAACAAATGGATCTTCACTAAAGCGATCGCCTAACTGATAGTAAACTGCAGCGACGTGTTTGCAAGGGTTAGCTTTATCAGGACAAGAGCATTTACTATGGACATCAGATAAGGTAAAAGGAAATAAGGAAAGACCATTGGCAGTGAAAACGTCTTCCATATTTTGCGGCATTTCTCCTGCTAGTAGCTTGGCAGCAAACATTGATTTTTGGGACATTGTTTCAACCACATAACCCCACTGTTCCTCAGTAAAAGGATCAAGGGACAAGGAAACTTTGTATGGTTCTTGTTCACTGCCTTGCACTCTAGCTAATACCTTTGCACCTTGAAACTCTATACTCAGAACATTTCCCTGACGCGCATAAATTCTCCCACGTTCCAAACGTTTTTTAAAACGATAGGAATCTAACAAATCAAGCCACCTTTGTGACCACCATTCTCGACTTGTTTTAAGGGTCTCATTTGTCATTCTGTTTCCTCATCTATAACTGCACTCCTGTCAAGTATGAGCAAGTTGCGGAGTTGGTCTGTATCCAATTCCGTAAGCCAATTTTCACCAGCACCAACAACTTGTTCGGCAAGTTGTTTTTTACTTTCAATCATGTCATGAATTTTTTCTTCTAAAGTGCCAGTGGAAATAAATTTATGGACTTGGACATTGCGAGTTTGACCAATACGAAAAACTCTATCTGTAGCCTGATTTTCTACCGCTGGGTTCCACCATCTGTCAAAGTGGAAAACATGATTGGCTCGTGTTAAATTTAATCCTACACCACCTGCTTTCAGCGACAAAATCATAATTGGTGGTCCTTGAGGATCGTGTTGGAAACGGTCTACCATTTCCTCACGTTGTTTTTTCTGAGTACTACCGTATAAAAACAATGTTTCTCGTCCTAATTGTTTTTCCAGATATGGTTTGAGTAACTTACCCCACTCTGCAAACTGAGTGAAAATTAAAGCGCGATCGCCACTTGCGACAACTATCTCTAACATTTCCTGCAAGCGCTGGAGTTTACCAGAATGATATTGTTCCAATGTGTCTTGCTTCAAATAATGCGATGGGTGATTGCAGATTTGTTTTAACTTAACAAGTAAAGCTAAAATCATGCCTCTGCGTTGCAAACCCTCAGCTTCTTCAATTTCAGCCAGAGACTCTTCCACAGCTTTTTGATACAATTGAGCTTGTTGAGCAGTCAGACCACAAAATACAGTCATTTCCTGTTTCTCTGGCAAATCTTGAATAATGCTGCGGTCAGTTTTCAGGCGACGTAGAATAAAAGGTTGAGCTAATGAACGCAATTGATTTAACGAAGCTGCATCACCATACTTCTCAATTGGTATCGCAAAACGCCGCTGAAAAAATTGCTTATTTCCCAAATAACCAGGATTGAGAAACTCCAAAATCGACCAGAGTTCTTGCAGTCTATTTTCTACTGGTGTTCCCGTAAGAGCAATCCGAAATGTAGATTCTATTTGTCGTACCGCCTGTGACTGTTTTGCATCTGAATTTTTGACATTTTGTGCTTCATCTAAAACGATGATTTGCCAAGAAACGCTCTGCAATGATTTTAGATCACGGTGAATCAGCGGGTAGCTAGTGATGACTATATCATGCTTGTTCACTGCTTCTACAAACGTCTTACCTTTAGGACGCTTGTCCCCGTGATATTGCATAACTTTCAGCGTTGGGGCAAATTTATTGACTTCTCTTTCCCAGTTTCCTAAAACTGAAGTTGGGCAAACCAGCAGTGTTGGTTTTTCGAGTGTTTCTTGTTCTTTTAAGTGTAAGAGGAAGGCTATGAATTGGATGGTTTTTCCTAATCCCATATCGTCCGCCAGACAAGCACCCAAGCCCCAACGTTCCAAAAACGAAAGCCACGCCATCCCACGTTCTTGATAAGGTCGCAACTTTCCCTGGAAGCTGGCGGGTGTGGGCAAGGGTTCAACTGCTTTGTTATTCGTCAAGGCAGATATCAATTCCTGTAATGCCCCAGACGCTTCAAAGCTAACCACTGGTAATTTTTCAATCGTCTGAGTGTTTCCTGTACTGATACGCAAAGCATCTTCCAAAGACAGCGCCATTTGTTCTTTACGAGAAGCAAAAAAGGTTTGTGCTGTTTTGATATCTTGCGATCGCAATTCTACCCACTCGCCATTAATTTCTACCAATGGGCTATTCAAAGCCACCAACCGATCAAATTCTGCTTTGGAAATCGTCTGTCCACCAATCGCCAATTCCCACTTGAAATTCAACAAACTTTCCAAACCTAAACGTTCTTGCTTTTTCTTAGATGTTTGGGCAGTTACTTTCAAACCCAAACGATTTGCCCATCCTTCGCGGTTCTCTAAACTAGGCGGTAAAATCACACCCAAACCACTATCTTCAAACCGCCATGCTACAGACTTGATAAACTCATAAGCTTGAACTGGGTTGAGATAGCAAAATTGAGGATACGGAGTTTCTAAGCTAGCTGCAATTGCTGGATACAATCGTGAAGCCAATCCCAAACCGCCTAAAAATGTCTCTTGTGGTTGTTCAATTGTTCGATTTTGGTAAACAAATTTTTCTAAAGGGTGGTTCCAAATCGTTGTCGCGTCTATAAGAAAATTGGAATCATCAGCAGCTTGTAGAAAATAAGCTAAAGTCCAATGAGTCTCCCCCCCTGACTCTGGAGAACGTAATACGAAACAGGTACGAAACTGGTTGTTCCCCGCCATTTGGTATTGCAACGGCATAGTCCAAGCTTTGAGCACCGTCTCTAGTCGTTGTACTCCAAAAGGATCAGCACTGAGTGTGTTAGCAGCCGTCAGAGAATTTAACCACTGTCGCACCGTCGTTGGTAAAGACGCCATCACTCTGGTTTCTAACAGAGGTTGGGAACCCACCATCGCTCGTACTTGAGCATCTATTGTACTGTTAAGAAATCCCAGCAGTAATTCTTGAGGTTCGGGTGGCAAGTTTATGTGAACAGATGACGAGGATTTTGCCTCCTTATCTTCCCCTTCTTGGAAACTTTCCTGATAAGTCCGACAAGCCAATGGCATCAATTGAGAAATTTTTTCTAAACGAGTTCCATCTTGGGCGCTATCTAGAAGTGCTTGCCATTTCGCGACTGTAGAATTATCGCTTTGGCGTTGAATTGTGGGCAAAAACTTACCACGCGAAATGAGATCCAAACTCCAGCGGGCAACCTGCACCCAAAAGTGTAAATCTCCTCCCAAAAAATTATCTTCACCATTAGGAACACTCAGAGGTAACGAAGTCAGGAATTTTATTGCCTCTTCGGGGTTGAGGCAAAAACCTTCAACAAGCCACGGTTGTAAGTACTGGGGAGTTTTCTTTGGTAAATCTAATGTGGCAGAATGTGCTGGAAAGATTTCAACTGTTTCCTCCTGAGTATTTTCTAAAATATAAGTTGGTAGGGCAACGACTTGGGAGTGTGTTGGCAAACTCACATCGGCTGTACTGGCTGCTTTGGGCGTTTTCCCACTTTTGAGAGATTTTGTCTGTGACGTCTCTACACGTTTGGGGTGCAGTATTTTAACAATTGAAATGTTACGTGAATTTAGCCACTCGATTAACTCTAATGGCATCATTGCCAGAGGATGTATTGATACATCACTCAATGGACTCTGACTAGAATTTGTCCCAAGAGTTCGCCAAGTTTCTCCCCAAACAAATAAACAACCCTGATTTTGTGTTAACCAAGTACCGTGTAGAATTGCCATTTAACAGTTCTCAAATGTTCGCGAAACTACTAACAATTAATAATCTTTTCGATTTTTTAAAACATTATTTTTTGTGATGTATCATTAAAAAACTAAAATTTTTCACAATTTCTCAGAAAAACTAAATTTATTTTTTTCAATCTTTATCATCGAATTTAGCAAATAACCATCATTTTTTATTACTATTTTATACCAATTTGCCGTCATTGGCGTAATGTTGAGACATGAAATTGCCAAGCGACACTAGGTTCCACTAGCTGAATACAAATTACGTTTTGACAATACAACTTGGTATTAGTAGAAGTTTCATAGAGCTAGAAGAATAAAAGATCACAAAAGGATCAGAGCTTGCTATTGTTAAAGAGAAAATATATTCCTCAAAACAACTTCCTTGCAAACAGAGCTAGCTAGTAATATTCGGGCTGATTGTTGATTATAGCGCACTTGCATTTGCAATAGAATGCACCTGTGCCAAACCCTCCCCGAACTCCAGCTATCCATTACCCGCATCTTTATTAACATTTGACAAGAGCAATCGCTCATGGGTACTCTAATCCCACCACTCTCAACAAACTTGATACTGGGTGCTCAAGTCTAAAGTTGTTGATCTTTAGGTGTGTGAGTGACGCCAGCCAGAGGGCATAAATGTTAGGATTGCCACAGAGAGAGAATAGCGTGCATAGAAGGAAAAAAAATTGAATGGGAGAATTTGAGAAGTCAATATCCTTTGACGGACGGGATATTCGACTGAAGGTTGGTCATTTAGCTCCCCAGGCTGGTGGCTCGGTGTTGATAGAATCTGGTGACACAACAGTTTTGGTGACGGCTACGCGATCACAAGCCAGAGAAGGCATCGATTTTCTTCCGTTGACAGTAGATTACGAAGAAAGACTGTATGCGGCAGGTAGAATTCCTGGAGGAATTATGCGGCGCGAAGGTCGTCCGCCAGAAAAAACAACTCTCACCAGTCGTTTAATTGACCGTCCAATACGTCCTTTGTTCCCGTCTTGGTTGCGAGACGATTTGCAAATTGTTGCGCTGACACTCTCAATGGATGAGTTGGTGCCACCTGATGTGCTAGCAGTCACAGGTGCTTCGATCGCCACTTTAATGGCACAAATACCATTTAACGGACCAATGGCGGCAGTGCGTGTCGGGTTAGTAGGAGATGATTTTATCATTAACCCCACCTATGCAGAAATTCAAGCTGGGGAGTTGGATTTGGTGGTTGCGGGTTCACCAGAAGGTGTGATCATGGTGGAAGCAGGAGCAAATCAACTCTCAGAAAGAGACATTATCGAAGCAATTGAATTTGGCTACGAAGCAGTACAGGATCTGATTAGGGCGCAGCAAGATTTGATTGCTGAAATAGGTCTGGAAATTCAACACGAAGAGCCACCAGAGGTAGACTCAACGCTGGAAAACTATATACACGATCGCGCTGCTGTTGAAATTAAGAAAATTCTGTCACAATTTGATTTCGACAAAACACAGCGCGATACAGCTTTAGATGTAGTCAAGGAATCGATTAAAGCTGCGATCGCAGAACTTAGCGAAGAAGATTCTGTCCGCGTTGCCGCATTGGCAAATAGTAAGGCTCTTGATAATACCTTCAAAGACCTTACTAAAAAGCTCATGCGCCGTCAAATCATCGAAGATAATGTTCGTGTTGACGGTCGTAAGCTTGATGAAGTACGTCCCGTATCTTGTGATGTTGGCATTTTGCCCAAGCGAGTCCACGGTAGCGGTCTATTTAACCGGGGATTAACTCAGGTGCTATCTGCTTGCACTCTTGGTACACCAGGAGATGCTCAATCACTGGCTGATGACTTACAACAAGATCAACATAAGCGTTACCTGCACCATTACAATTTCCCACCGTTCTCCGTTGGGGAAACAAAACCCTTACGTGCACCAGGACGTCGGGAAATAGGTCACGGAGCACTGGCAGAAAGAGCAATGCTACCCGTATTACCGCCCAAAGAACAATTTCCCTACGTGATTCGGGTGGTATCGGAAGTGCTTTCTTCCAACGGTTCCACCTCAATGGGTTCAGTGTGCGGTTCGACACTGGCATTGATGGATGCAGGCGTACCCCTTTCCAAACCCGTTAGTGGTGCTGCAATGGGTTTGATAAAAGAAGGCGACGAAGTCCGAGTCCTGACTGACATTCAGGGTATAGAAGACTTTTTGGGCGATATGGACTTTAAAGTTGCCGGGACAGACAAAGGCATAACCGCCCTACAAATGGATATGAAAATTTCCGGTCTATCCATGGATATAATTTCCCAAGCCATCGAGCAAGCCAAAGCAGCACGGTTGCACATTCTGGAGAAAATGCTTCAGACAATCGATCAACCGCGCCCTCAAATGTCACCTTATGCCCCACGTCTGTTGACTATCCGGATTGATCCAGACATGATTGGTCTAGTGATTGGACCAGGAGGCAAGACGATTAAGGGTATCACTGAAGAGACAGGTGCTAAAATTGACATAGAAGATGATGGCACAGTGACGGTTTCTGCTGTGGATGAAACCAAGGCTAAGAAAGCACGGCTCATAATCCAAGGCATGACAAGAAAGCTCAATGAAGGTGATGTCTACGCCGGTAAAGTGACACGAATTATACCAATAGGTGCTTTTGTGGAATTTCTTCCTAGCAAGGAAGGGATGATCCACATTTCGCAACTGGCTGACTACCGTGTTGGCAAAGTTGAGGACGAAGTCACAGTTGGTGATGAAGTGATTGTAAAAGTGCGAGAAATTGATAACAAAGGCAGAATTAACCTTACCCGCCTGGGTATTCACCCAGAGCAAGCAGCCGCAGCGCGAGATGCTGCAGCAGTCAATCGGTAACTAGATTTTGGATTTTAGATTGTAGATTTAGGATGAATCGCAAATCTAAAATCCACTTTGGTGTCTATTGAGGGAACGCTTAACAGTGAACAGTGAACAGTGAACAGGGTGAATGGTGTTTCTTTGATATGCTGTTAGCAGTTTTCTACCGAACCATGAGACGCTCAGATTGTTTCATTGCCAGACAAAATCAAACCTACGGATGTGTAGAAACGGTTTATTTTGATAAGAAAGTAAAAGAAATAAATGGATTTCTAAATCTGTAGAAGTAAAAACCTGTCAAAGTCTGGTAATCTGCGATCATGCCAATACGTCAAACCTTATCGAAACCTGATATCCAACTTTCTTATTTAGAGTGGAACCAAGGTCAAGAACCTTTACTGGTATTACACGGTTTAGCCGACAACGCCTTGGTTTGGTCGAGCCTAGCAGATGACTTAGCCCCAGATTACCATATAGTCGCGCCAGATATGCGCGGTCATGGTGAGAGTGGCAAACCAGAGAAAGATTATAGTTTTGAGAGTGCGATCAAAGACTTAGAAGCACTGATGGATAGCTTGGGATGGTCAGCTGCTCATGTTGTCGCTCACTCCTGGACAGGTAAACTAGCTGTTATATGGGCAAGGATCAATTCGCAGCGTTTACGGAGTATGGTTCTAGTCGATCCCATTTTTATTTGGAAAATACCCAGCTTTTTCAAGTTTACTTTTCCCTTCTTGTATCAATTTTTATCCTTTATCAAAGGGATGGGACCATTTGCTAGTTACGAGGAAGCCCAACAGCAAGCGCGTCAGTTAAATCAGTTTCAAGGATGGAGTCCCTTACAACAGCAAGTTTTTCAAGCAAGTATTGAACAAAAAACCGATGGCACTTGGGGTAGTAAATTTACCATAGCAGCTCGCGATAGAATTTTTGAGGAAGTGATGGAGGTTTCCGGTTTTACAACCCCCATTCATATCCCCACCTTGTTTGTGCAGCCAGAAAAAGGACTTAACCGTAAAGATTGGCAACTCCAACCTTACAAAACTAATTTAAAAAATTTACGCGTTTGTCAAGTTCCTGGTAATCACTGGCCTTTTTTAACACAGCCTGAGGCGTTTAACCAAACTGTGAAAGCTTTTTTGCAAGAGCATAGATCTTAACACTGTCTGTTTTTCAGGTTTGAAGATTCTTAAGACTTTATAACTTCAAGATCCCTGACTCTGTAAACTTTTCATTTCTTGTTGTACATCCAATGCAATCTGCAATGCTTCATTCAGCAATCGTCCGTGTTCACTAGCCTGTTCGCTGACTTGCATTGCGGTTAATGTTGCTAAATTATCCGCAAACAGTTCTAGTTTACTAACAATAAATTTTTGATTTTCTCTTAAAATTCTTTCTGTCTTTAATGCCCGAACTAAATCATATCTAGTCAGTTTTAGTGCTTCTATAACTTTCTTTCTTTCATTCAAGCTCACTCCTACATTGCCTGCTGCTTCTATTTGATCGTTGATGTCTATTGCTTTAATGACAGCATTATATCTCTCAACATCACTCAAGAGAATTTTCAGCGAATGTGTCATGTTTTGTCTGACAATACGAATTCTTTGTTTCCATAAAAAATAGAAAAATACTTGTGTCAAAACTCCTACTGAACAACTAGATATGACTAGTAATAGCCAGGAAGGTATAGTAACCCAATTAACAAAGAGTCTGATAATCACATCAAAAGCAACATAACTAGAAACTAGTATTGTCATTCCAATAAAAACTACCGTAGCAGCCTCAGAACCTTTGGCTCTTTCTATAACTTGACTCAGTAGTCTTTTCATGGGGTGAGTAAGAATTATGAGTTCATCGCTCACAGGTAAATTAGTCAATTTTTGCAGTTCTTTTTGACCAATCTTTAATCCTTGTAAATCATTACGCACAGCTTTAATATCCTCTTAATATAGTTTTTTTCCAGTATTATATAACAGTAAAATTGATGCCAAACAAACAAACCACCATTTTTGTTTGTCAACAAATTTAACAAAAATTATATTTTAGAGTGACATTTTAATACTGTGTTAGTATTAATACTAAAAAAGCACTAAAAGTCATATAAACTCCAAAAGTCCATTAGCCTTTCCTTAATTTCTTTTACATACCTCCACTAAAGGTTTCGGGATGACTTTTCTAAGTGTTGACTCACAAGGTTATTGTGTCAGAGTTTATCCTTGAAAATTGTCCACTTTGATCACAAGAATGCCACAAATATCAAGAAAAAGCAGTTTTTGAGTAAGAGAGTAAAATGTATCAGGATTTTATATTTTTGTATCACTAAGTAAAAAATGGTAAAAGAAAGTACATAAGATGTAAAATGCGGAGGACACTTCTGTGGAAAGGGTTGTCTGTTGCGCTTGAGTTGCGACGGCCGTTGCCAACCGAAAAATCTTCTGATATTGAAGTGTATTGTTAACTCAAGTGGATTGGGGTATAAATGAGTCTGAGACAAAAATTGTGCTTGAAGACGCGCTAGTAATGGACGATGCTCCCCGAGGGAAGCAGCCAATGTCAAAAAGCTATCACCGAAAAACTGCTAAATGTAACGGATTGCAAAGTATAATGAAAACGATAAAACAATTCAAAATATTCAAGAGCAGTAAGGTTCAATGCGAGTAGCGATCGCGGGAGCGGGTTTAGCAGGGCTTTCCTGTGCTAAATATCTCACAGATGCAGGGCACACTCCTATTGTTTTGGAAAGCCGAGACGTATTGGGGGGGTTAGTAGCAGCGTGGAAAGACAAAGATGGCGACTGGTATGAAACAGGGCTGCACATCTTCTTTGGGGCATATCCCAATATGTTGCAACTGATCAAAGAACTGGGGATTGAAGATAGATTGGAGTGGAAAGAACACACCATGATCTTCAACCAGCCCAACAATCCAGGGACTTACAGTCGCTTTGATTTTCCGGACGTGCCAGCGCCTTTGAATGGCATAGTAGCTATTCTGCGGAATAACGATATGCTCACATGGCCAGAAAAAATTCGCTTTGGTATCGGGTTGCTACCAGCGATAATTCTGGGACAACGGTACGTGGAAGAGATGGACAAATACTCTTGGTCGGAATGGATGAAAAAACAAAAGATTCCGCCACGAGTAGAAAAAGAAGTTTTTATCGCCATGTCTAAGGCGCTGAACTTCATAAATCCTGATGAAATCTCGGCAACAATTCTTTTAACAGCTCTCAATCGGTTTTTGCAAGAAAAGAATGGCTCAAAAATGGCTTTTCTGGACGGTTCCCCAACAGAACGTCTGTGTCAGCCAATCGTTGATCACATTACCGCACGGGGTGGAGAAGTGCGGTTGAATGCACCGCTCAAAGAAATTGTGCTGAATGACGATGGCACAGTCAAGCATTTTGTGATTAGGGGGTTGAATGGAGAAGAAGATGAAGTATTTACGGCTGATGCCTACGTATCGGCAATGTCGGTTGACGTGATGAAGATTTTGGCACCTGCACGTTGGAAACAAATTGAATTTTTCCAAAAATTGGAAGGTTTAGAGGGTGTGCCAGTGATAAACTTGCAGCTATGGTTTGACCGTAAACTTACTAAAATTGACCATCTGCTATTCTCGCGATCGCCCCTGCTCAGTGTTTATGCCGATATGAGTAACACCTGCCGCGAATACGCCAACCCCAACCGATCAATGCTGGAATTAGTTTTAGCTCCGGCAAAAGATTGGATTGCAAAATCTGATGAAGAGATTTTGCAAGCAACTATTGCTGAACTGGAAAAATTGTTTCCTGACGATTTTACAGGAGATAATCCAGCAAAGCTGCTGAAATATCATGTCGTGAAGACGCCACGCTCAGTTTACAAAGCAACGCCTGGTCGTCAAGAGTACCGTCCCTCACAAGTGACCCCAATTGCTAACTTTTATTTAGCAGGCAGTTACACAATGCAACGTTACTTGGGGAGTATGGAAGGTGCCGTACTTTCTGGTAAGCTGACAGCGCAGGCGATCGTCCGTAATACCGCCGAGGGATTTTCTGAAGGAAAACCCCTTCCTCCTTTCGAGGAAACAAGCCAAACGCCTGAAAAGGCTTTGGGTCGGTAGGACGCGCTACACGACTGCTGAAGCACATCCGGTGGCAAATTCAAAAAGCCTGCAAATGCAAACCCTTCAGCCTGCAACGAATGCTGAAACTGCCTGATTCCATCCCTCGCATGAAAACACCGGTCTCTGTGGACGAGTCCTATAAACTTTGTCGCCAGCTTATAGTCAAGTATTCCACGACTTTTTACATCGGCACTTTGCTGGTCGATAAGCCAAAGCGCAAACATATTTGGGCAATTTATGGTTGGTGTCGCCGTACAGACGAACTCGTGGATGGTCCCGCATCTGCTATGACCACACCAGAAACTTTGGATCTGTGGGAACAGCAGCTGGAATGGATTTTTGCTGGACACCCATTGGATAATCTTGATGTCGCTTTGGCGGATACTATTCAGCGTTTCCCGATAGATATTCAGCCCTTTAGGGATATGATTGCTGGTCAGCGTATGGACTTATACCGAAGTCGCTACGAAACCTTTGAGGAGTTACACCTTTACTGTTACCGCGTTGCTGGGACAGTCGGTTTGATGTCAACAGCAGTGATGGGTGTTGACACTTCCACAAACACGGCTCCGTGGAATTGCCATCAACAGCCGTATATCCCCACTGAAGAAGCGATTACTCTGGGAATAGCCCATCAACTCGCCAATATTCTACGAGATGTTGGGGAGGATGCAAGGCGGGGGCGGATTTATATTCCCCAAGAAGACTTGGCGCGCTTTAACTACACAGAGCAAGACCTGTTGAAAGGAGTGGTGGATGATCGGTGGCGATCGCTAATGCGCTTTCAAATTGCACGGGCACGCCAATTTTACGCCAAAGCAGAAAAGGGAATCTCTTACCTATCTGCCGATGCTCGCTTACCAGTATGGGCATCTTTGATGCATTACAGTCGAATTTTGAATATCATTGAACGCAACGATTACAATGTGTTCACTCGACGTGCTTACGTGCCTCAATGGCAAAAATTACGTGCTTTGCCAGCGGCATGGTTACGAGCACAAGTCTTATGAGAAAGTTGTCATTTGTCCTTTCTCGTTTGTGATAACAAGTGACGAATGACAAATGACAAATAAACTATTGACATTTAACCTTAGACTCTGTTAAGATTATTCCTCGTGACCCTGGAGAGGTGGCTGAGTGGTCGAAAGCGACGGATTGCTAATCCGTTGTACAGTTCGTAAGTCTGTACCGAGGGTTCGAATCCCTCCCTCTCCGTTGATTAAGAAAAAATAAGGGAAAAGTAAGATAGGTTTATAAAAAACGGAGAACCTCACCCCTCTGGTCTGGCTGAGCGCCAGAGGCGCACGCTGCGCGAACGCTCCAATTCAAAATTATCAATTCAAAATTCGTCTTGAAAAGTTTTGCGCCGGGAAACCCCTTCGGGGAAGACCTCCGGTCTCGCTGCGCTAACGCCAGTCGCCTGTGGAGGGAAAACGCCACATGCTTCAAGCCGGGAAACCCGTCCAACGCAGTGGCTCCCCTCCCGCAGCGCTGGACTCACCGGACGCGCAAACATTCCGCAAAATAAAGAATTCTTTTTTTGTTAGCGCAGCGGGGCGTTTGCGTAGCGCCCCCTTAGGGGCTAGCCCTCCTTTGAATTTTGAACTTTGAATTCCCCTCTGGGGCAGGGGGTGAGATGTTTTTATTGTAAGTAATTAGGTGTAAGCGTAAAGCCCTCAGCGTCGCTGTGCTGGGCTTGACATTTTTGACTTCTCAGACATCCTCTAAAGGGGATGTTATTATTTATCATCTGGAGCCATTAAAGAATTTAATTCATCATTTAATTTGAATCTTACTTTTAGGCTCCTGAATAAATGAGGAGTGAAACTAAATATTATGCAAAAGATAAATGCTGCCTTTGCTCTGGCTTTGACAACCCTAGCAGTTGGTTTCCTAGCAGCTGCTTGCGATACAGCTCCCCCAAACAGCCCAACAGGTAATACTAATACCACAAGTGCCAGCCCAGGAGGAAGCTCAACAACAACAGCTACCAGTGGTAATGGGTTGAAAATTGGTTCCCTGCTACCAGCCACTGGTGACTTGTCTTCCATTGGACAGCAGATTATACCCTCAGTCCCCTTGCTTGTGGAAACTGTCAACGCTTGCGGTGGCGTTAACGGTCAACCTGTGACTCTTGTTCAGGTAGATGACCAAACTGATCCTAAAGCTGGTGCTGCTGGTATGACCAAACTGGCAACTGTAGATAGAGTTGCAGGTGTTGTTGGTTCCTTTGCCAGCAGCGTTTCTACTGCTGCTGTCTCAATTGCTGCTCAAAATAAAGTCATGCTAATTTCTCCCGGTAGTACCAGCCCCGTATTTACTGAACAGGCAAAACAAGGGCAATTTAAAGGTTTTTGGGCACGTACTGTTCCACCTGATAGCTACCAGGGACCAGCCATAGCCGCACTTGCTAATAAAAGAGGTTATAAAAAAGTTTCTACCGTCGTCATAAATAACGACTATGGCGTCGGCTTTGAAAAAGCATTTGTGCAAGCTTTTGAAAAATCGGGGGGAACTATTGTTAATAAAAATAACCCCGTCCGCTACGACCCCAAGGCAACCACCTTTGATACTGAAGCATCTGCTGCTTTTGCTGGTAAGCCTGATGCAGTCCTTGGCGTTTTTTACGTAGAAACAGGAAGTTTACTCTTAAAAGCAGCGTACCAGCAAGGTTTGCTGCAAGGAGTGCAGGTGATGCTGACAGATGGAATGAAGTCAAATGATTTTCCTGGACAAGTCGGCAAAACCAGTGATGGTAAGTACATCGTATCTGGAGTGATTGGTACGGTACCAGGTTCCAACGGTAAAGCATTAGAAGCTCTAAATAAACTCTGGCAATCCAAAAGAGGAGGCGCACCAGGTGAATTTGCTCCTCAAGGTTGGGATGCCGCCGCCTTGCTAGCACTAGCAGCACAAGCTGCTAAGCAGAATACAGGCGAAGGGATAGCCAGTAAAATCCGCGAAGTTTCTAATGGTCCTGGTACAGAAGTAACTGATGTATGCGAGGGACTAAAGTTATTGAAAGAAGGTAAAAAAATCAATTACCAGGGAGCTAGTGGTAACGTGGATGTTGACCAAAACGGCGATGTTATCGGTATCTACGATGTCTGGACAGTTGGGGACGACGGTAAAATCAAGACGATTGATAAAGTTAGCCCAAAGTAGAAGTTAAAACATAACAGGTATGGTGCCGTACTCTCGGCTAACGCACTGCCCAAAAGTTTAACAAAATTCGACTCCCCCACTATATCCTTATGGGTTAGTGGTGGGATCAAAGGAGGTCAATCAAACTGCTTACTCCATCCATACAACTGCCCTTACATGGTAAGCGAATCATCGTTACCGCACCTCGCAACTATGCCGCCAGGTTATCTGAGCAACTCATTAACCAAGGTGCTATGCCGTTTGTGATGCCAACCATCGAAACTTGTTCATTAGAAAACTTTACACAGTTAGATGCTGCACTGCAACGTATCGATGCATTTGATTGGATTGCTTTTACCAGTAGAAACGGTATCGATGCATTCTTCCAACGTCTGGAAGATTTGCAGATAAACCCCTTTATATTGACAAAATGTCGATTATCTGCAATAGGATTGGACTCTGAAAGATTAGCAGCTTTGGGAGTCAAAGTCGATTTAGTACCGAAAGAACCCAGCCCAGCAGGAGTGATTGCTGAATTGGCTAAAATTCCGGATATTGCTCAGAAAAATGTCCTTGTCCCAGTTCCAGAAGTTGTAGGCGTACCAGAACCCGATGTGATTCCAAACTTTGTTGCAGGGTTAGAAAAATTGGGCATGAATGTCACCCGTGTACCGACTTATAGGACGCGGTGTTTAGATAAAGATATTTATGAGGTTGAGTTAGATCTGATTCGGCAAGGCAAAATAGATGTTATTGCTTTTAGCAGTACTGCGGAAGTGGCAGCTTTTTTGCAAATGGTTGACTCAAAAAGTGATTACGAGCATTGTGCGATAAGCCCTTGGCTTGACGCTACGCGTATCGCCTGCTTTGGACCCTACACAGCAGCAAATGCAAAGAAGTTAGGTTTAAATGTCTCAATAGTTGCTCAGGATTATAGTTCATTTGCAGGATTTGCTGAAGCAATCGCTCTTTGGGCACAGCAATAATTTTTTGGTATTAAATTCTTCGTACTCACTTGCGGCGGTTGGCATATAAGCTGAATTTGGCAAACGGCGATGCTCCAGCTTTCTCGCCGCTTTGCGATAAGCCCTTGGCTTGACGCGAAGCGTATCGCAAAAGTTTGTGATTGATTGACTTTTTTGGTTGATTACTTTGTCCTGGTGTCACATACTCGATTGCGAGATTGATGGTATTTTATTTTTGCACAAACTCCTCTATCCCAATCGCGATACAAGCTATGACACTCAATTTATATTTACTGCGACATGGAGAAACTACTTTTAGTCAAAGTGGTAATTTCTGCGGTGAAACTGATGCGGAGTTGACTTCTGAAGGGATGCAGATGGCACAGAGTTTTGCCGATGTTTATCACAAATTGAAGTGGGAAGCGGTTTATGTTAGCCCTCGGAAGCGCACAATTACAACTGCTAAGCCATTTTGTGATGCTATCGGTATGGATATGCAGTTGCGTGACGGACTTAGAGAAGGTAGTTACGGCGAATGGGAAACTAAGAGTAAATCGTTTGTCCAAGAGAATTACGCAGAAAACTATGTAAAATGGTTGACAGAACCGGCTTGGAATGCACCACTAGGTGGAGAAACTGCGGTAGATATTGCTAACCGTTCTATGCCTGTAATTGCTGAAATTCAAGAAAAACATCCCCAAGGTAATGTTTTAGTAGTATCCCATAAAGCTACGATTCGGATTATGCTTTGCAGTTTATTAGGAATTGATTTGGGACGCTATCGCTATCGGGTGAATATTTTGGTTGCGTCGGTAAATATGGTTAAATTTGACGTTAATGGTCCTTTGTTAGAAATATTAGGCGATCGCCATCATATACCCGATCATATTCGCTTTCGTCCGGGAACATAATAGTCGCTTGCCTCCGTATCACCAGCTTTCAAGTTAAGTGGACAGATAATGATCGTGACTGGAAATATGACTACGTACAACCCGGTTACACCAAAGGTGGGCTGTCTTGAGCCAAGCGTTCACATGTCGCAGCTAGTAGCTTAAATTGAACGTAAGCCAAACCCAACAAATCCTCAACTATGCCCAAACCCAAAGTTTTCATCACTCGTCACCTTCCCACCAAATTAGAGCAACTGCAACAGATTGCTACCATTGAAGTCTGGGAAGAACGCCAACCGCCTCCCTATGAAGTTTTACTAAAAAAGGTCAAAACAATTGATGGTTTGCTGTGCTTGCTGACAGACGAGATTGATCAGCAACTGATAGAAGCAGCCGGAACCTCTTTTAAAGTTATTAGCCAAATGGCAGTTGGATACGACAATATTGATATTCCCGCCGCTACCGCACACAAAATACCAGTTGGTCATACCCCCGGTGTCTTAACAGATGCAACTGCTGACTTGACTTGGGCGTTACTCATGGCGGCTGCACGGCGAGTGGTAGATGCAGACCGATTTGCTCGTGGCGGTCAGTGGCGGACGTGGGAACCAAATTTGTTCCTCGGACCTAACATCACAGGTGCGACTTTAGGGATTGTTGGTTTTGGGCGCATTGGTCAGGCGATCGCTCGTCGTGCCAAAGGGTTTGACATGAAAATCTTTTATACCAGCAAACACAGATGTGATCAGGAGTTAGAAAAAGATTTAGGTGTGGAGTTTACAGCGTTTGAACATCTGCTGCTAGAGGCAGATTTTGTGACAATTCATACACCATTATCGGATGAAACTTATCATCTTTTTGGCGTTCCCGAGTTTGAATTGATGAAGCAATCTGCCATTCTCATCAACACAGCGCGGGGAGCAATTGTCGATCCAGAAGCGTTATACCAAGCGCTTGTGAGTGGTGAAATTGCAGGTGCTGCCATCGATGTCACCGATCCAGAACCAATACCAACAGATAGTCCTTTACTGACTTTAGATAACTTGATTATTACACCTCATATTGGCAGCGCCAGCCGTCAAACACGAGAAAAAATGGCAAACATGGCGATCGCCAACTTGATTGCTGGGTTAAAGGGGGAACGATTGCCTAATTGTGTCAATCCTGAAGTGTATCAAATAAGAGGATAGGGGCGATGATTCTCGTACCCCGTTTAGAAAGTTTTTGATATTATTATCTAGCTAGCCTCATTTTATACTGAAGGAATTAGCTATGCCCCAAGTAGAAAAGTTAAAAATTTTTCTTGCTTCTCCTGGCGATGTGAGTACGGAAAGAAATCACGTTGTTAAAGTTCTCGAAGAGATAAATCGTACTGTGGCTCCCGATAAAGGTGTTGTATTAGAGGTGATTCGCTCCGAGAATGCTTATCCTGGATATGGTAAAGACGGTCAAGCCATTATCAACGAGCAGATAGGCAAAATGTCTGATTACGTATTGTTTATTGGGATTATGTGGAATCGCGTTGGAACTCCAACAAAGCGTGATATATCCGGAACAATTGAAGAATTTAAACGAGCTAGGAGAACTTTTCATAGAATTGGTCAACCCGAAATATGGTTTTATTTTCGGTCAATGACTGAAGGGGTAAAAAACAAAATTGAATTAGAACAGCAAGGAAAAGTTAAGCTATTTAAAAATAGTTATAGTAAAAATGGATGTGGATTATTTCGTGAGTATAAAAACCCTTCTGAGTTCCGCAATAAATTACGCGAACATCTTACTCTATGGTTAAATAATCGTAGGAAAAAAAGAGTAAAAAAGAGCAGTGCCAGGTCAAAAACGAATACAAGTTCATCATCAACGGAAAATGCATCTGCAAGTAAATTAAAGACTTATGACGACCCCAAACAAGTAGGCGTCAGTTCCAATGTAATACCTAAAAGGCGAACATCGGCTATTAAAAATCATAATAATTCAACTACTAAATCAAAAACTAAAACAAGTAAAAGCATAAGTAATTCTGGAGCTTGGGTTTTACTGAATGACTATTTATTTGAAACCCAATCAGTTGAAATGAACGCCAATAAAAACCTTGTCCTTAATATACCAATTGTCAGTGCAGAACAGGAGGCGACTTTACGCAATCTACAATCAGTTAGTCATTATCACACCAGAAGACAAATTATCTATGCTTACCAAAATGATGCATCTATGGTGCAGGTGGAAAGTGTTGAGACTAAATCTATAAAAGGTAAAACTTCCTATATAGTTACGCTAAAGCCAACACCACAGTCGTATAGTTACAATATTGTTAATTATTATGGCTATACATTCGAGCAGGTTGCTGAATCACGGATTCGTTTTTTTTTATTAAAAGAAATTCCGAAAAGTGCAGATAAAGCTTATCAATCAACACCGGATTATATTATACGAGAAAACGACTACCTAGTCGAATCAAAAGGGCATATTATTACTGATGTATGGAAAAAGTGGATTACGGAACCACAGATGTTTTTAATAAATGCACGTTTAGCGGCAGTATGCTTTTTAAAAATTAATAATATAGTCGAACACATATTGGAATTAGAATTTTTTTTTCTTAGTAAGAATGTTGTATCCGTAAAATTTCGCGGACAAATACGACAATTTCACTCTAATAAAGAAATTAGTGTAATACAAATAGAAGGTAAATGTGCCCTGGAATCATAAAATGAAAGTGCACTGGAAATAAGTGCATAAAAAAATTGAGTTTAACTATCAATGTTTTAAAAGCAAGCTGATGTTAAAAAATCTTCTAATTCATATAAGTCTACAGAATCCAAATCTTTTGGATACACCATTACAGTCAGTTTTCTTGTGACGAACTTTTCTTTAGATGCAACTATAAATGAAGTAATAATTAGTTTAGCTAATGCCATTCGCGGTAATCCTGTGCGAGCTAGGTCAGAACCAATAATTGGAATTGCAACATTCATACTATGACCTTTGAGACGAACTTCTCGCCAAAGAGACGAGAGCGAACGCCAGATATAATCAGAGTTAGACTCTACGGTTAAATTGTTGTTCATGTATCCATAAGCAGTTAAAAAGTAACGCTTATCATGCGTACCTAAAGTAGTAGTTGTACCAATGGGGTATCGTCCTGTTTTACCGCGTGTTTTATTTCGCTCTTCTTGTCGTAAATGACTTAATGGTTGGAGAGCCGATTCGATTTCTTTATCTAGTAGTCTTATGTCACTTCTATAAACTTTTGTGAGAAATTGTCCTTGAACGCTCTCAGGTTTAATTATTTCTCCTAATTCTGTGTCAAAAACATCATTAGCACCTATTACGAGGTGAGCTTTTTCATCAAAAATATCTCCGATTTTGACTTCAATTTCTGAATCGGGAGAAGATAACTTACTACAAAAACTTCTTTTGGGAAACCGCTGAATGATAGCAAGAATCAAGGAAATACTACCTAGTCCAAAGTAACCTGCCCAGCCAAAATTTAGTTTGTCTGGTAAAAATAGTGCAGTGGGTTCGAGCAGTAACCAGAGAAGACCAAAGTTGCTGATAAATGAATTCCAAATTCGTTGAAAGCCAACTTTTATAAGTAATTTGAAGTAGATATTAATTGCCATAGCTATCTTTCAAATAATAAAGTTCAATAAAGTTTATATTTGACTCTCTGTTATTTTAAGTATTATTTTATAATTTTTTATAAAAGTACTTCAGTAATAACCGATAGTGACATCGCTGGCTGCGGAATGTGGGATGTAACAGAGGTTTAAACATGATACGCTTCAAAAGCTTGTTCAGCTGCTATGGCTGTATCTATTTCTTGGCTGTGTGCAACATAGAAAGCTAAAGCCTCATTCACTTTATTTTCACTCAAGTTGTACTCATCTGCAATTTGTGGAACTGATAGACCCCATTGCTGATTGGCGATAACAACTGTCTGAACCCGCAAGCCAGTTCCTTGCAATACTGGTACTCTTATACCACTGGCTCCACGTCGGTATGTAATACTGAGGAATGCTGGATCATCAACTGGTTGATTCAAGATACCAATTTTTTCTGCGACAGCCCAGATAATAAACTGATCAAGCGAAATACCTTGGCTTGCAGCATATCTTTCTGCTTCTTGTTGCAGTTGAGTTGGTAAATTCAAAGAGTAAGGTGCCATTCGTTTTTTATAGAATCAACCTATCTATCCTTTTACATCCTATCTAAAGAGCATTATTTTTTATAAATTGCTGCTAGAAAACGACATCTTCGTAAAGCTGTGCGATCATTCCTTCAAACTTAATACTCTGTAGTCGAAATGATTTATTTTCTGCTGTATAAGATTGCAAAACCCACAGCCCTTCATCATTACGGCGGAAACATTCGACTCGCTGACGTTTGGTGTTAATTAAAACATACTCTTGGAGAGTTTCTAAAGTTTGGTAATCGGCGAATTTGTCTCCCCGATCAAAGGCTTCAGTCGAGTCAGATAAAACTTCGACAATTAAACAGGGAAATTTTTTATACGCAGGAGTTTCTTGATCTCGTTGGTCGCAAGTCACCATCACATCGGGATAGTAATATCGATTTAGAGATTCGATACGTGCTTTCATGTCGGCGATGTAAACACGACAGCCTGAGCCACGTACATGATTACGGAGGAGAGCAAACAAGTTACCCGCAATAGTAACGTGGGAGTCAAGCGCTCCAGCCATTGCGTAGATGTAGCCGTCGATATATTCATGTTTAATCTCGCTGTGTTCCTCCATTTGGAGGTATTCGTCGGGGGCGATATAGATTTCAGGTGAAGCAACCATATTTAAGAGCTCAAGTGTGAAGTACCCATTACCATAGCAATCCTATTTGATTTGTGAGAATTAAAAGCCACAGATCCCCGACTTATTAGAGAAGTCGGGGATCTTGTTTATCACAAATGATTTAGGATCGCTATATCATCCCTCGCAGTAGCAGACTAAACCACTACCATTTGTGTCGAATCTGGTCGTAAATCTTCACATATTCTTCTCCTGGATGATTCCAAGAGTAGTCATACTCCATACCCGCAAGGGCAAGTTTGCGGAACTCTTCTGGATTGTTGTACCACAACTTCAAAGGACGTTCCAACGAAAATTCAAGCGCATGATAATCTGACTGGTAGAACACATATCCATTGCGTTCTTCTGGTGGTTTGGTTTGATCGTAATCTTTATCAAACACGGTATTAACTAGCCCACCGACTCCGCGAACTATAGGTACAGTACCGTACTTCAAGCCAATCATTTGAGTGAGTCCACAAGGTTCATAATTGCTGGGGACAATAATCATATCTGCCCCAGCATATATGAGGTGGGATAATTCTTCGTTAAAGCCAAGTTCTAAATGAACATCAGGATTATTGTTCAAAAAGTCTTTCTCATGGCGGAAATGATTATTAATGCTTGACTCTGTTGCTGAACCCAACAGCACAAATTGTGCTCCATTCTGGAGGGCGTAATACATTGCGTGATGGACAAGATGAACGCCTTTTTGCTCATCTAAACGACCAATGTAGGAAATGATTGGCTTGTCAACATCCTGCAATAACAGCCGCTCTCGTAAAGCTTTTTTATTCTTGGCTTTTTCTTCAAAATTGTCTTTGGTGTAGTGAGAGGGAATGTATCGGTCTGTTTCAGGATTCCAAAAATCATGATCAATGCCGTTGAGTACACCAGTGAATCTATCTTGATGTAGATGCAAGGTATGACCTAATCCATAGCCAATGTCAGTGTAACGAGCTTCCCAAGCATGATGTGGTGAAACTGTTGTCACAGCATTGGAATAAACAATGCCCCCTTTCATAAAGTTCAGAGCAAAGGGATTGAAGTTGTCCTGGAGCTTATCATACTGGAAGTAATAAGACTCTTGGTTTAAACCCGTTGCCCAAAGAGCCTCGACTCCAGCAGATCCCTGATGCTTGAAGTTGTGGATAGTGTAGCAAACCCGTTGGTACTCCATCCCATAATATTTGTACATTTCATACAGCATCACAGGAACTAAGCCCGTCTGCCAGTCATGACAATGGATGACATCAGGTCGCTTGTTGCTTTGAAGCAGAAATTCCAAAGCGGCTTTGCTGAAGAACGCAAAGCGCATATTGTCATCGTTAGATCCGTAATAGCAGCCGCGATTGAAGAAATTATCTCCAGAGTGGGGTTCAATAAAGAAACACAGCCGCCCGTGTACCCAGCCACAATAAACTGAGCAGTGAATTGCACCGCCATACCAAGGTACCCACAAGTTCGTGAAGGCGTCATGGAGTCCCCAAATGTGGTCATAACGCATGCAATCGTACTTCGGCAGAATGAGTTCGACGCAATGTCCCTGGTTTTCTAGTTCCCTGCTGAGTCCGTAAACAACATCGCCTAAACCTCCAGCTTTGATAACAGGAGCGCACTCCGAGGCAATTTGTACGATGTACATCTCTCTCCTCGCTTAACAAAAATTTACTTTTATTATCCTTTCGATCATGACACAAAAGATATATCCATTGGCAAGTCACTTACCCAGTCATTGGGTACAAATCTGAAAAAATGACGTGATTTGTATTATTTGTTGGTAAATATTTTTTACAAGGGAGGGAACAGGGAATAGGGAACAGGGAACACTTCGACCCTAGCCCCGGAGGGGGCGCTACGCAAACGACAAAGCTCAGGGCAACGTAAGCTCAGTGCATCGCAGGGAACAGGGAAGAAGGCTCTTTGAGATGTACCTAGCTTCGCAAAAGTCTTTGGAGGAGTTTTATATCAAGTTCGCTTAATCGCTACCTTGTATCTTGGGGTAGACTAATGAGAATTTTTTGAGATAAACTGCACTTTTTTATTTCTATTCTTGGGAATTCCCTACTTTACCTGAGTGCGTCACCTGATTTCACATCAAACCAGTGGATATTCTGGGGCGGCAAAGCTAATCTAATTTCTTCATTATTCCATTTTTGCTCTGGGGGTAACAATGCACGTATGGTCAACGGTTCTGTTTCAGCAGTTGCAACACGTACACTGACCAAGTTATGCATACCCAAGTTTTCCACCAGATACACTTGTCCTTGGATAACCTGTCTATCATCAGGTTGTGCAATGCGGACGTGTTCTGGACGAATACCTAAGATAATTTCTGGTGGTACTGTTGGTATATCCGCCAAAAGTATGTTTGCATCACCTAAGATTGCAGAACGTCCCTTACAAGGTAGGGTAAGCAAATTCATTTGCGGACTGCCAACAAATCCAGCTACAAATAAATTAGCTGGTTGGTTATAAATGCGTTCTGGTGGGTCGAGTTGCTGAATCAGTCCGTCGTTGAGGACAGCGACTTTTGTTGAAAGCGTCATTGCTTCTGTTTGGTCGTGAGTCACGTAGACTACTGGGGCTTTTTGGGCGGCAAATATTTGTTTGATATCTGCGCGGACTCGTTCCCGCAGGAGTGCATCTAGGTTACTGAGCGGTTCATCCAGCAAGTAAACTTGGGCGCGACGCACTAAGGCTCGACCGACGGCGACTCGCTGTCTTTGTCCCCCGGATAATTGACCAGGTTTACGCTGTAATAATTCTTCTAATCCCAAAAGTTTTGAAACTTCCGTGACTCGCTGTTGAATTTCAGTGCGAGGAGTTTTTTTCAGCTTTAGTCCAGAAGCTAGATTTTCGTACACGGACATATGGGGATAAAGCGCATAGCTTTGAAACACCATCGCCATATTGCGATCGCCTGGTTGCTTAAATGTAATATCCTCATCCCCAAGAAATATCCGACCACGAGTCGGTTCCTCCAACCCTGCAATCATTCGCAGTGTCGTAGACTTACCGCAGCCACTCGGACCGAGTAAAGTCAGAAATTCATTGTCATCTACAGTTAAACTCACATCTTTAACTGGAATGACTTTGGGAGTATAAGTCTTATTTAAGTTTTGTAGTTCCAGTTTCGCCATAATGATTTATCTTTTGATTATTTGTTGATTATCTGTTAATTATCCCTTAACAGCACCAGCAGTCAAACCTTGAATAATCTTGCGTTGAAAGAACAAAACCAGTAAAACTAAGGGCAATGTTCCAATCACGGTTGCTGCAGCAATCGGACCATAGGGAATTTCAAAAACTGTAGCACCACCTAATTGTGCTGCAGCAACAGGAATTGTTTTCATCTCTTCACGGGTAATAAACGTGAGAGCAAAGATAAACTCATTCCAGGCAAAAATAAATGTCAGAATTCCCGTCGTTACCAAAGCAGGAAGTGTCATAGGTATTAATATTTGTATTAACATTTGCAAAGTGTTATAACCATCCACTCTTGCAGAATCTTCTAAGTCTTTTGGTAACTGCTCAAAAAAGCTACGTAACACTAAAATTGTTAATGGTAAGTTGATAGCAGTGTAGGGAATAATCAGGGCTAAATAGTTGTTCCCTAGATGTAACTTTTGGATAATTTCCAAAAGTCCCAAGAATAATAAAATTCCTGGAAACAAAGTCACAATCAGAATACCTGCAAGGATAACTCTGCCACCCCAAGGACGCAACCGTGCTAAAGCGTAAGCAGCAGGCGCACCCAGAACTAAAGACAAAACCGTAGAAACAACTGAGACAAAGGCACTATTTAATATGTAGCGCAAAAACGGACGCCGAGTGAATAATTCCGTGTAGTGATTGAGAGTGATTCGAGAGGGGAAATAAATGGTAGGAACTTTTGAAATATCTTGATTCACTTTGAATGAAGTTAGTACTTGCCACATTGCTGGTGCTAAGCAGAAAACGACTACTAGGGCAACTACTATCCAAAGCAAAATGTTTCCCCAAGATTTTTTGAATTTTGTTTTTTTTGTGGATTTGGTAGTTAAAGTTTCCTGATGAATAGTCATAGAGATTTTCAAATTGAGTTTGTAATTTCTAATTTATAACAGCAAGCAGTTATCAGTTATCAAGTAACTGATAACTGATTTAAAAGGTATTTACACGAGATTTTTTGAGCAAAAAACTAGCAAGGATTACCGCTGCAACTAGTAACAGAAACGTACAAACAACCAAAGCTGCTCCGTATCCAAAATCTAAGTAGCGCATGATGGTAGAATAAATATACAGCGACACCACTTCCGTTGCACCACCTGGACCACCCCCAGTCATTACAGCAATCAAGTCATAAACTCCAAAAGCTTGAGCAAACCGAAACAATGTGGCGATGAGGATTTGCGGTATCAACAAAGGCAGGGTAATTTGATAGAAGCTTTGCCAACGTGTTGCACCATCAATTGCATGAGCTTCGTATAAGTCGGGTGAAATCGACTGCAAACCAGCTAATAACAAGATACTGATAAACGGAGTCGTTTTCCAGACATCTCCAATTATCACGGCTATCATTGCCAATGTCGGATCTCCTAACCAGTTAATTCCACTTTTAATCAAGCCTAGCCGCATTAAAATATCATTGACAACTCCAAACTGATCATTGAAAATCCAAGCCCAAGCAAGACCAATAAGAGCAGTAGGTAAAGCCCAAGGTAGGATAGCAATTGTACGCACCACACCCCTGCCAAAAAACTGCCTGTTCAACACTAAAGCTATACCTAATCCCAACAGTAACTCTAGCAACACTGTTGCAAAAGTAAATACTGTTGTCGTCCCGAAAGTCTGCCAAAAACGACCATCCCCCGACATCCGTACATAATTGCTAAAACCAGAAAAGACGGGTTGCAGATTTGTTGCTAAATTTTGGGTAAAGAAACTTAACCAAAAAGCACGAACTATTGGATATCCAAAGACAAACAACAGTAACAGCAACGCAGGTAGCAAGAAAATCCACGCTGTTCGTTGTTCTCGACTTCTGATCGTTTGTAGATTAGTCATTAGTTATTGTATAAACCTGGTATACAAAGTTTCTGATCAATTAGCCTTTAGCTTTTAGTAGTTGCCTAGTTTCACTAGCCGCAGCTTGCATTGCGCGCTCAGGAGTCAGGCGATTTGTGAGTGCTGCACTCAGGTAACGTTGCAAAATATCTGATGCTTGAGCATATTGAGCAATCGGCGGACGCAAAATGGCTTTATCAGCTATTTTAAGTAACTCAGGATAATAGGGGTATTTACTAACAATTTGTGGATCTATAAACAGAGAACGTCGGCTTGGTACAAAACCCGCTTTCAAAATAAACTGGCGCTGTGCTTCTTCACTGGTAAAAAATTGAATTGCTTTCCAAGCTTCTTTAGGATGTTTTGATAATTTAGCGATTCCCAAACCCCAACCACCTAAACATCCTCCTCCACTATTTCCAGGGGTAGCAACCATTGGTTTAATGCCAATTTTACCTTTGAGAGGAGAATCTTGAGCATTTGCTAAGGGCCAAACATAAGGCCAACTGCGTAAAAATGCTGCTTGACCACTTTGAAAGATGCGTCTGGTATCTTCTTCTATATATGTTGTGACTCCAGGTGGAGAAATTCCTTCTTGAATAGTGTCTTTGAGAAAGGCGATCGCTTTTACTGTCTCTGGTTTATCTAGCCCTACTTCTAAAGTATCAGGCTTCACCCAAAATCCACCAAAACCTTGCAAAACTTCCACAAACATAGCAGCTGAACCTTCATACTGGCGACCTTGCCAAAGGTAACCCCAATTAACTTTTTGTTGCTCTTTTAAGGACTTAGAAATTTTAACTATGTCTGCGAATGTTTCTGGTGGTTTAAAACCTGCTTGTTTGAGCAAGTCTTCGCGGTAGTAGAAGACTCCAGCATCGCTTCGCACAGGAATTCTGTAGAGTTTACCTTCGTAACGTCCACCTTCTACATCTTTGGGTGAGAATGCTGCTAATTCTGTTTTTGTGAGGCGATCGCTCAAATCTAACAACCATCCTGCCGCAGCAAATTTGGGTGTCCAAATAACATCCATGTTGATTAAATCATAAGGAGAATCTCCCAAAATAAATGCTGAGGTATAAAGGTCTTCTAGTAAATTCGTCGAATTGGGACCTTCAACAATATTAATACGAATACCTGGGTTTTTTTCTTCAAAATCTTTGACGATGCCTTGCTTCCAAGGTTGAGCATCAGGAGCAGTCATCAGCATATTTAGGACAACTGGTTCCTGCGGTATGGCTTTCGGAATGGAAAGCAAGATGATGCCCAGTAGAACAGCAAATAATATTCCTGTGCGCCATTTGAGTTTTCGTAATTTTTTCAGCTTTTGTTTTATTTTTTGGATTTTAGACATTTTTAGCAAAATATCTCTATTTTAGGAAAATTTTTTTTAAAGGTTTTGACGAAAACATTCTACTCTAGGATTTGCGACTAAAAAATTTACTTAAATATTTTTTCGGAATGTATCACCGAGCTAAGGTAGATAATTTGGTTCCCCACGACGCACCGAATTAGAATTAGCGCGAGTAGAACTGCAAAATCGTGACGTAACGCTACATCCAGAAATTGAAGCGAGTTTAGAGTTTGTCTTAGGTCGAGATACTCGTAGTTCAATGGAGGAGTCTCGGCAACATTACGAGCGTAGTTTAGCACTTTTACAAGATTTTGACTCCCCAGTTCCCAAATTGCTAGAGCAACGCGCCTGTCTACTTTACTGCATGGGTTTGTGGTGGCGTACTTATGCTGTGCTAAATCATGTGGAGAGCGATCGCTACCGTGCTACGGCTAAAGATTATTTTCAAGAATGTATAACCGTATTTGAACAAGCTAACCGCCAAGATTTAGTAGCTAATTTTATCAATGGTTTGGGAGCAGTGCTGCAACGTATGCATTGCTGGGATGAATTAGAACCCGTTGCTCGTAAAGCAATAGCTTTGCATCAAACCTATCCGCATCAGTTTAGACTGGCGAGAGCTTATGGTTTTTTGGCTGAGGTAGCAGTTGCTAAATCCGCTTGGAGAGAAGCTCAAGAAGCAGCAAAACAAGCTTTGGCGATTTTGGATAATGCAGCATCCACCGCCTAAAATTCTGTATCATCTGAAACAATTGCCGATTTATAATGGGAGCAATCGTCTCACCAAGGTTGGTATTTATTTACCTTAGCAAAGGCACAAATCGCACTTGGCGAGAAAAAAGAAGCCATAGCTACCTTAGAAACAGCTAAAGCACGAACCAAAGCACAATATGATCCAGAGCTTTACATTCAGATTTTGTGCGAGTTACGCGACTGTTACTTTCAACAAGGTGAATATCTCAAAGCATTTGGTTCAAAAACACCCAATTTTCTAATAGTTCTCAGTACCGTGATGCTAGTTTCAGTCCGGACGGTAAAGCGATCGCTCTAGCAAGCTATGATGGAGTATCAGTTTTGAGTTGGGATTTAGATGATTTGCTTGTACGCGGTTGCAACGCAGCACGTGATTATCTAAAGAATAATCCAATGGTTGACAAGAGCGATTCTCGTTCCGAGAGGCTTCGCTAACGCACTCTCTGCGACGACATCAAATAAACAACCCCAAAGTTAATCCACCACAGACACGTTAACAAAAAAATTTCCCCACAACTTTAAGCGACTTGTACAGTTTTGAGAGATGTGGGGGAACAGCTAGGGATTTATTGTGGTCGATTTCTTTGAAAATGGCTGTCACTTCAATATTTTTACTCTAGAATGTCCAAAATTTTCTTCCGCAGGCAATTACTTAATCACGGTATTAAAGCTTTAATCGGTCTTTCCACTTTAAGTTTAATTAGTCTACAGCGTAACCGTTCCGTTTCGGCGACAGATAAGGTTATTGCCAATCTAGAAACCCAAGTTCCTGTGTGGATGCAAGCTGCGTTAATTCCTGGTTTAGAGTTAGCAATTATTCGGGATGGAGAACTGTTTTGGAGTCGCGGCTTTGGGGTAAAGAATAGATATACGAAAAATCCTGTCACTAACGATACTGTATTTGCCGCTGCTTCCTTGAGTAAGCCTTTATTTGCTTACACAGTTTTTAAAATGGTGGAACAGGGGAAACTAAATTTAGATACTCCATTAACAGAATATACTGCTAAACCTTATATTTCTGACCCGAGAATTAAACTTATCACTACTCGCATGGTACTATCTCACACCACAGGTTTTCCAAATTGGAGTGGTGATGATCCTCTCAAGATTGAGTTTTCTCCAGGTACAAAATTTAGTTACTCAGGAGAAGGCTATCTCTACTTACAGAAAGTCGTAGAAGAGATCATCCAACAACCTCTAAGCGAGTATTTACAAAAGCAGATTTTAGACCCCTTGGGGATGAACAGCAGTAGCTTCATCTGGCAACCAGCTTACCAAACAACTGCTAGTGACGGACACGATCGCCAGGGTAAACCCATACCTACAAGTAAACCGAAACGAGTAAGTGTAGCTGGAAGTTTACGAACGACTGCCAGTGACTATGCCCAATTTCTTACCGTTTTGATGAAGCCAGGTGAGGCTGATAGTCCTAGACTAACAGAAACGAGCTTAAATGAGATGTTGCGATCGCAAATTCAAATTAATCAGTCTCTATCTTGGGGCTTAGGTTGGGGATTAGAAAAAGTGAAAGATACTTCTTTCTTTTGGCATTGGGGCGATCTCACTACATTTAAATGTTTTACACTGGCTTCCAGAGAATTAGGCACAGGAATCGTGATTTTAACGAACAGTCAAAATGGCTTAAAAATTTGCCAAAACATCGTCTCCCAAGCAATTGGTGGACAACATCCGACTTTCAATTTTAAGATGTTTAATTACTCTCTAACGCATTAATTTTGCACTTTTTCTTGCTGTTTTCATCCGCATGAATACAAGTTTATCTTTGTTCATCTGCCTTCATCTGCGGTTCCTTAGTTTTTTTTGCCTCGGCTAACATTAAATTTGAATCATTCACTCCAAATTTGTAACCAACACCAAAATTCAGAGGCTTAATACTCTTATTTTTTAGATAAACTTTCCTTAAATCAGATTGATAGCGGTTTGCAAACAAACCAATGGGCTTGGTATAATTACCATACAAATTTAAGTCCCATTTTGAATTTTCAAAAGCTTTAAAGGGCATACCAGAATCATCTTGCAATACATAGTGACTTTGAGTCAAAATTAACTTTTTAATATCAGAAAAAGTTTCGTAGTACATCAAATACGATGCGGCTTTTAAATAAGTAACTTTATTGTCTAATTGACTAACAAATTTTTTAAACTCCGGTCGTTTTTTCAGTCCATCATCTGATAAATCAGTTGAGAAATAATACAGAGTATGAGCTTCAGATTTTCCTTTTGGGACAAATGTCATCTTGACTCCGGAAACCATACCTTTTTGGAATGGCTGGATTTTAGCATCTTTGTCTAATCCAATCTGTTGCACATCAAGGATACGATTTTCAGTACGTGCCAGAAATACATACAAAATTGGTAAAACTCCTTGTTTCTGTAAGTCTACCTTCATTTCATTAGTGCGGAAAAAGCTAAATTGCAGAATTGCATAAAGAGAACCTCTGACTTCCTGCAACTTCAAATCGCGCTTACTATCCGAGAGACTAGCCAAATCAAAAACGCTACCCGCTGGTTCTAAACCCACTAGCACGTATTTATTCCCTTGTGGAAAAAAAGAATAAGCATATAAAAAATCAGGCCCGCTGAAGGGATAAAAAATAGACTGATAACGAATTTGCTTTAATTCTTGCTGCGACCATTTTCTAACTTTCGTTAATTGTTGGCTTTCTAATTTTGACCAAGTATTATCAAAAAATCGGCGATGATTTTGCCAGGTTTCATTATTTTGGAATCGAGATAAAGAACTTTTACTATCTACATTCATACCAGCAAGGAATTTAGCTGTATTCGTAAATTTTTCAGATTTTGCTTGGTCGAATGTTGGAGTTGGTTTTGGCGAAGCTTGAGGAGTTAAGTTTACGGAGACTGATTCCTGATTTTCTTGCTTGCTGATTGTATTGTTTTTCTTAATTTGATTTCCATAAAACCAGTTGATGATAAAGTAACTTGCACTACAAAGAACGCTACAAACGATAAAGAGGAAGATAATGTTTGTTTTTTTCATTTTTGGTTCAGAAATATTTAAAAATATTTAACTTTTGACTCAATACCTACAAGACTCTTATTCTCTTTTTGCTCAACTAGGTAATTTTTTTTATTACTTCACTATTGGGCATTTGTACGAGCCATTTTTAGAAATAAAATAGTATGACTATAATTCTTTGTGATTTCTCTCGCAAATCAAAACTCCTTAAGACAAATTCACTTTATTTTTAGTTGTTAATAGATAAACGACTATACCTACAGCTAAAGTTGCAAATCCGGCGAAAGATTCAACTGGTTTATCACGCAAAATAAACACCAACATCCACACACTAATTGCTAAAAAGATAATGGGTGTAATAGGATAGCCCCAAGTACGATAGGGTCGGGCTATGTCAGGATATCTTATTCTCGCAACGAATACTCCTAATACAGTGAGAAAGGAAGATAAAGTCAGGGTAAATCCTAGATAAGTAATGACTGCTTCAAAACTAGAAGTAATAAGTAAAACAGTCACCAAAAATAATTGAAGGAAAATTGCATAGTAAGGAATATCCTGAGCATTCTTTTTGGCAAGTACTTTAAACAGTGGGATATCTTCGCCAATGACTTGGGTAACTCTAGGTCCAGCTAACACCATTGAACTTATAGAAGAAATGAGTCCTACAGAAATGAGTAACCCCATTATCTTTGCCCCATTTATACTAAAAAACTGATTGGCAGCTATGTAACCCACCTCAAGTTGTCCTGCTAATTTTTGCATCGGTGTAGTATATAAAAACATCAAATTCAGCAGCAAGTATAATATCAGAACAATGAGAGTTCCAACAATTAAAGCACGGGGTAAATTTTTTTCTGGTTGTTGAACCTCATTGGCTAAATAAACAGCTGCATTCCAGCCGGAATAAGAATAGATAACATACACAAGAGAAATCGCAAACGGAGAACTGAAAATTGTCTCAACATCTGCTGCTGTAGGTACAAAGCTTAATGATTGCGGTTCTGCCAACAGAAAACCACAAATTATCAGCACAACTATCAACAGGACTTTGAGCACAGTGAAGATGAGTTGAAACTTACTGCCAAATCGCAGATTTTGAGTGTGAATTAAGGAAATTCCAACTACGACTAATAAAGCTATTGGGATTGAGGGAAGGATGGGAAACACGCTTTTTAAATACTGTCCCAGTGCCATTGCAGCTGCTGCAATTGGTGCCGCAAAGCCTACTGTCACTGATACCCATCCTGATAAAAAGCCGATGATAGGATGATAAATACGAGATAAATAATAGTACTCACCACCGTTGCGTGGCATTGCTGCTGCTAGTTCGCTATAAGACAAAGCACCACATAAGGCGAAAATGCCTCCTAGGAACCACAAAAATAGAAGCGCAAAAATAGATTTGATATTTACAACTTGGAAACCTAAGCTAGTAAATACGCCTGTACCAATCATATTGGCTACTACAATACAGGTAGCAGTAGATAGGTTGATACTCTGAGAGTTTTGTTGCTGATTTAAGGACATTCTTTTGTTTATTATCTTGATTCAAGACTTAGGATACAATTATTTAGGATTTATCCAGTGAGAAAATTTTATTCTCTGTATGAATATCTAAAGTTTTTTATTTTGAATTTATAATTTTTAATTTGGAATTCCCCTTTTGGGCATTGACCTCGAATTGCGAGAAGTCATACGATTATAAACAAGACGAGAGATCTGTGGAAAAATTTGTGTATCATTAGCGTATGCCGAATCTTCAGCAAAAATTGCTAAAATATAAGTAGCTCCACTATTTCCTGTGGTAATCATTGCAGTCTCTGCGCGGGAAAGAGAAACCCAGCCAGCCTTAGAATAAAATTGGGCATTAGTTTTAGATAAAGACTCACCAAAAAAGCTTTCTACAGGGTTGAATCCATCAGACTCTAGCTGTTTTTTTTGCCAAACTTTGGGATTTAAATCTCTTTTTAGCCAAGCGCACATTTTTTTGCTCGCTTGTGGAGAAACAGCTTGACCTGCGTAACAAATTTCGTACAATAGTCTGGCTCCCTGTTCGGTTGTTATCTTATTCCAATTCCAAATTGGATTGCCTAATATTTGCAATTCGCTGCCTTCGGGTTCTGAAAGATTGAGGTAGTCTATCGGAAATGTTTTTTGGCTAATATTAATATGCTTGTAACCTGCTTTCTGGAAAAATCGGTTAACTTCTTGACGTTTGTTTTTCCAAATTTTCAATTTTTCACTCTCTAGTTTTGGTTCAGAGTGCGTATCTGTCACTTCGTCAAGAATGAAGCTAGCAGCCTCATTATCAGACTCCTTAATCATCTTCGCTAGATAAGGAGTAAAATCTTCTTCATTTTTCCAAAGATTGCTTTCTATTTGAGCATATAAAATTACCATCCAAAATAACTTGACTACGCTGGCTGGATATCTCGGTGTATCTTGCTGATATGCCGCAGTCTCGCCAGTTTTTGCATCTATCAAGCTAATTGATAAAGCCTTTTTGGGCAGACCTTTAGCAGTCGTAAGATTTACAACATCGTTGACAATTGCTTGCAACTCCTGACTCTGCTTAAATTTTGGAGGTGCTTTGAGATTGTAAACAACTTCTGAATATTGTGTCGCTTGACGAAAGCGAATGGGCAGTGACTTGGCTATAGCCCAGTCAGGAAGTTTTGGAGGAGTCGTAGGTGAATAAAACGCTTCCTTGGGAGATGATGTGGCAGAAACCTGGACAGGAAGTTTTGGAGGAGTGGTAAGTGAATGGAACGCTTGCCTAGAAGATGATGTGGCAGAATGTTCTGTTTGATGTTTGGTTATTAAAGTGGCTACTAAAACACACGCAATGAAAAATGTTACAATTTTTACTTTACCAATCAAGCGTAGTTTTGAGAGTTGGTTAAGAAAAATTTTTTTGCACGATTTCCCCATATTTTTCTAACTTTTGAGAGAGGAAAAATATAAAAAGCATTTTTTATGTTATTAGTAGAACGCCACTGTATATAGCAATATTAAATCATAAGCCGCTTCAGAAAACCTACAAAAATCTGGGTAATCTAGACGTAATAGCCTCAGCTAGCGCAACAAAAATAAAACTCTTTCCCCTACACCCCTACACCCCTACACCCTTACACCCTGCCCGTAGCGAAGCGGTTCCTCTTAGGAACTAGGGCATTGACCTTAATCAACTTCTCAAGCGTGGTTGCGATGCAGCGCGTGATTATCTCAACAATAATCCCAAGGCAAAGAGCGATTCTCGTTCTGAGAGGCTAAGCGCGGCTAGGCGCACGCACTCGCGTTCGCTAACGCACTCTGTGTGACGACATCAAGTAAACAACTCCAAAATTAATCCACCACAGACACGTTAACAAAAAAATTCCCCCACAACCCTACCGACTTATACAGTCTTGAGAGATGTGGCGGAACAGCTAGGGATTTATTGAGGAACTATCACAATTAGAAAAAGGTTTTTTAACCTCAGATTTAGTTTGCCCATCAGGAAATTTCTCGTTCATCAGCGGGTTTACCCTGAGCGGAGCCGAAGGGTGTTAAATTTCTTCCCCAGATAATTGTTGCACATGCCAATCTCGTGATTGCTGGCGGATAGTTTCTAATTCTTCTAGAGATAGCATCTCAAGATGTCCCAAAACAATGACCATCCTTGCTTGAGACTGAAGTTGACTGCGGTGACGATTAAGAAAATCCCAGTAGAAAAAATTGAAAGGACAAGCATTTTTCCCAACACGTTTGTTGGGATCATAAGCACATCCTTTACAATAATCACTCATCTTGTTTATATAGTTCCCAGATGCAGCGTAAGGCTTTGATGCTAATATTCCACCATCAGCAAATAGCCCCATACCAATCACATTTGTCTGCATCACCCAGTCATAAGCATCAATAAACATGGCATGAAACCAATTTTCCACCGCTTGGGGCGAAAGCCCTGCAATCAGAGCAAAATTACTCAGAACCATCAGCCGTTGGATATGATGAGCATAACCAGTACGTAGCAACTGAGTGAGTATCTGGTGCAGACAATTCATCTTCGTTTCACCCGTCCAGAAAAACTCAGGTAAAGGTTGGGTGTGTTCAAAGTTATTTTTTTCTGGATAGTCTGCACTCACAAAATGGTAAATGCCATGCATATATTCCCGCCAACCTATGACTTGACGGATGAAACCTTCTATGGTGTTAAGAGATAGTTGGTTTTCATGGTAAGCTTTCTCTGCTGCTTGAATAACTTCTAGAGGTTGGAGTAACCCAATATTCAGGTACGGGGATAGCATAGAGTGCCACATTGTCTCTTCCCCTGTCACCATTGCATCCTGGTAAGGACCAAACTCTGGTAGACGATTTTTGATAAACCAGTCTAATATTTCGAGTGCTTGAGAACGAGTGACTCCCCAGCGAAACGGTTCTACTTCTCCGTAAAGTGGAAAACAAAGAGATTTAACGTGTGCAATCACATCCTGAGTTATTTCATCTGGTTCAAACCACTTGGTTGCTGGCGTATTCAACTTACCTTTAGGCGGTTTACGGTTCTGTTTATCAAAATTCCACTCTCCCCCGACTGGTTGATCTCCGTCCATCAAAATTTTAAAACGTCGTCGTCCTTCTCGATAAAAGCCTTCCATTCTTAAACTTTTACGACGTTTCGCCCAGGTTGTAAACTTTTCGACACTCCATAAAAAATGATTGTCAGGAATAAGAGTAATTGTGCAATCTAAAGAAGCAAAATTTTGAATCATTTGGGTGAATGGTTTATCATTTGGCGTCATCACCCGCAACTCAGTTATTTGGTTTTCCTGAATCCATTCCTGGAGTGGTGTTTCAAAATCTTCTGTTAATTTGTATGTGACTGAATAACCAAATTCTCGTAATTCTTCAGCAAAATGTCGCATTGCAGACCAAATCAACACCAGCTTTTGCCGATGATAGGGGCGTTCTTGGACATGACGCAGCGACTCAATCATAATAACAGGCACTTTATCTTGACAACTTTGCAGTGCTGCTTGTTCTATCCAAAGTTGGTCGCCTAATATCCAAACACCAATAGTCATTTTTTTATTTCTTTACTTAAAGTCTAGCAATCAGTTCTCTAACCAACTTTCGGAATTCCCTGAGTGCTGGAGTTGTTCCTATTGTTCGACTCATTTCTACAAATCGATATATCTCTTCAATAACTGGAAAATTAGGAAAACTGAGGCTGTTTTGAGACTTGATGTATTGCTCACCTTGCAGCAGATAAATTTCTAAGTTGCCGTTTTCGTAGCGCCAGATTTCAGGTACTCTTAATGCTTGATAAGCACTGATTTTGGTTTTTGAAGTCACATCTATTTCAATCACTAAATCGGGAGGAGGATCGACATTTAGATTTATCCTATCTCTGCCAATCATGAGCTTATAGTTTTGAATATAGAAGCAATCATCTGGTTCAACACCTGCACTCATATCCTCGCGCTTAAAGGTGGTTGAACCAAAAGACTCCCAATTGAGGTCAAGTTCATCGAGTAAGATTTTTACTAAATCTCCAATAATGATTTTAGCTCTCTCATGTTCTGGGAGCGGAACCATAATCTCTAATGTGCCTTGCTGATATGCAACTCGACTGCTACGGTGTTCCCCCAATTCGTTGAGAATTGCCTCAAATTCCAGCCAATTAATATCTTCCAGCAGCACCCGCTGTCCTGGTGGAACTCGAATTTGTTTGAGTTGCAGTGTTACCATACTCGCTTTGCTCAAATTCACGCATTCACGCATCAGCTCTTCTGCTTCGTCAATTGCTGCACCAACAACTGTACCCCCAAAGCCAGCAACCCGATCGCCACTATCGCAAATACTGCAGTTCCTAATGCCATAACACCCACAACTAAGGTACGCACTGCAGAAGAAATCTTCAGTACTATAACGTTATCTGAATGAAGGGGTTTGGTTGCAAAACTTGTCGCTGTGGCAATCATTAGAGAGTATAGTCCATACCCAAGTGCTCCCGAAATCATTGCCCCAATCACACAACGTAAGGGACTTGATTGAACCTGCGTTTGAGCTTCTGTTTGTTGTGTTAGATTTTCGTCACTCATAAAATCTTCGCGTCCTTTGCCTGTTTCCGGTTATCATATCCTTACACTGATGATGCTATCTGAATTCCATGTGAACTCATCCGAGTCACAAACAATTCTAAATCTTCATCAGGAATAGTCTCCCTCACACGAAGCTTCACTTGTTCAGCCTGCTGTTCCGATTCGCAAATCGCAAATACACTAGGACCAGAACCAGACATCATTGTCCCCAAAACACCAGCACTAGCAAATGTCTCCCGCAACTGCAAGACTTGCGGATACTCTGGTAACACCACGCGCTCTAAATCATTATGCAGCTTTTGAGCAATTTCCGTTGCGTCCTGATTGAGGATAGCTTTGACTATCGGTCCAGAGTGTATGGCTGCTGCACGATCGCTTAAACTGTGGATATCATTAACATAGGAATCACCAAATTGTTCTCGATAGCTTTTGTATGCCCAAGGGGTAGAGACTGCGAGACTACGGTATTTAGCTAATACTATATATATGTTGTTTAAACTGGGAAGCGCAGAAAGTTGCTCACCTCTTCCTGTGGCGATCGCTGTTCCACCCGCCACACAAAACGGCACATCTGAACCGAGTTCTGCTCCCAATTCCTCTAACTCTGATTGAGTTAGCCCCAACTTCCACAGCAAATCTATTCCCACTAGCACCGCTGCAGCATTCGTCGAACCTCCAGCTAACCCCGCTGCAACAGGTATGCGCTTATTGATGGTAATGTTCACACCGCCATATTTGGCAAAGACTGATGGAAACTTTTTCGCCATAAGTTCTGCCGCTTTGTATGCGATATTACTTTTATCTGTAGGAACTTCCGAGTGTTCGCAACGAACGCGGATAGCTTGTGTACCATTCGCTTGTACAGAAATTTCGTCGGATAAATCTATACTTTGAAGTATCATGACTAACTCATGATATCCATCAGTACGGGCACCAATAATTTCTAGATGTAAGTTAATTTTGGCAGGGGCGATAAGGGTGTAAGAACGCATATTTAACAAATCAGTGAGCAGGGAACGCTTAACAGAGAACGCTTAACAGTAAACAGTGAACAGTGAACAACTGATAACTGATAACTGATAACTGATAACTGTTTGAACTTGACTCGTTACTCAGGAATCATAACTCATTTGCTAAAGCTACCCATTGACTAACGCTGAGGTCTTCAGCGCGAGCTTGAGGGTTTATCTCTAATTTTTCCAGTAATTGTGACAGGCGATCGCGCTCTACAACTGATTGCAAATTATTTCGTAACATTTTACGTTTTGAGCCAAAGCCCAACTTCACCAAAGTTTCTAATTGTCGCGTATCTGTGGCTGGTGGTTCCACAAGACGTGGAACTAGGCGCACGATTGCTGAGTCTACTTTGGGTGGTGGCTGGAATGCTCCAGCCGGGACAGTATAAATTAACTCGCAGTTTGCTAAATACTGAACTCGTACTGATAGCGCCCCAAATGCTCTTGAGCTTGGTTTTGCTACCAGCCTTTCGGCAACTTCTTTTTGTACCAACAGCACTATCAAGTCATAAGGTTGGGGGTTTGGGTTACTAATTGTCCCCAAAAGTTTTTCTAGAATTGGTCCTGTAATATTGTAAGGAATATTAGCTACAACTTTATTTTGCTTGCCAAACGCCGCAAAAGGTGATAGCAAGGAAGGTAAATCTAGTTCTAGAAAATCTCCTTGCACGAGTAAGAAATTTTCTTGGCGTCCGACTTGTTTTGTTAGGCGATCGCACAAATCCCGGTCTATTTCCACTGCCAGTAAAGATTGTACCAAAGGTAATAGACGGCGAGTCAGAATCCCTGTACCAGGACCAATTTCCAGAACGCAATCAGTAGATTGTAACTGAGAAGCTTGAATAATTTCGTTAAGAGCTTTTTCACTTTTGAGCCAATGCTGTGCAAAGACTTTGCGTGGTCTTACTTTTTGAAACTCTTTTTCTATCATGCTTCTAGCCTTTGTGTGAACTACCGACAATTATCCGTCAAGGAAGTGTGGGCTTTTAGCTTCCTCGTGTTAAGAATTGCGGTAGGGGAGGAGCAGAGCATTACTGCTCTACTCCTCCCCTACAAAGCGTGCTTGCAGCTTTGGGGGCACGACGAGGTCGTCTTGTTTCTTCTATTGTCCAACAGTTGTCAGCTGGTGCGGGCGATCATCGCCCGCACCAACGGTTATCGCGTACTCCGTATGCCAACTGCTATCCGAAGCTAGGTTCCTATTGTCAACTTCGTACCGTTGCGTGAAAGTGTTGTGGATACTGTTTTACTCACAAGGTTATTGCTTGCGGTAACTTGATAGTCTCCAAGGAAGCCCCGGATTTTGTATTCTCCATTGGCGTCAGTTTTGCCAACCACATCAGTCCACCACTCCTTATAAACCAAGTCCATGTAAACCTTGCCGCTCAACTTGAGGTTCCAGTCCCTGTCATACATTGGTCCATTTTCAAACCATTGTGCACGATCCCAAAAACCCCACATTATGAAGCCATTTGTCGCCGGATGGCCAAAAACAGCCGTCAGACAATCGCGCGTTATGTCAGCCTGTGACTGCTTATCAGAGGTAAAAATATCGAATTCACTAATTTTAATTGGAAGGTTGAATTTAGCTAAACGGTCAAGGATGCCTACCAACTGTGGTATTGAAATAATACCATCCATTAAGTGAGATTCTATACCAATACCTCCTAAAGGTGCGCCGTTATTAAGTAGGTACTGAATTTCACTTTCATATTGGTCACCCTGAGTGCTATTGTTATAGAAATTCTCATTAATGTAGAGAACGGCATTTGGATCTGCCTCATGAGCGGCTTTAAACCAATCTACAAGAACCGACTGACCGAGAATTTTCTGAAAATCGTTATTGTCAGATGGCTCATTCACAACATCCCAGTCGTTTATCTGGCCTTTTAAATACGCTACCTCGTCACGGATGTGCGTAATGATAGTATCGCGCAAAACCTTATCGGCGGCTGCCTGTCCCTGCTGTTTCAGCGTATTGTTGTACAGGGTTTCCAAGCTGGGTGGCGAATTGTGCCAACTCGGCCAGACAAGATTGTGACCACGTACTTTCAGGTTTTTGTCCCTAAGCCACTTGAGAGTTTCGATCGCTCGTGGACGTAACTCCAAGTTGTCCCACTTTGGCCACTTAAGACCATTTTCGATGACCCCTTGATTGAATAGCTGTGGGATACTGTCTCGATACTTATTAGCATCAGGATTAGTTGAGCCTGAGTATACAATGTTTTCGTCAACTGCACTACCAAAGTTGTAGGCGTGGCGCTTCATCGCAACGTGTACGTCTGCATTAGGGATAGGTGTACCGTTGGCATTGGTCACTACGACCGTCAAATCACCTTTGCGGTATGTGTTGATATTGTTCGCAGCAGCTTGACGCCAGGCATCATTAGAGGAAACCTGCGCGATTAAGTTATTGCCTTTTGTCTGCTGAACTGGGGGAACCGCTTCTTGCGCTAGTGTCAGCGTAATATGAATACCGAATACGATGAGAAAACTGACGAAACCTGATAGCAGTATGCGACTTGTTTGTCGCCTTCGTTTCCATTTCTGCTGCTTGTTATGATCACGCATATTCACTCTTTGTTGCTTTTTTTGATATAAGTGGTTTGATTTGAAAGCGAACTATTAGCTCAATCAGCATTGGCATATTACATTAATGTTCGATAAGAAATTATTTATTGTGTGTAAAGATTCAGGTCAAAGAAAGGGGTGTAGGGGTGTAGGGGTGTAGGGGTGTAGGGAAAACAAAAGCTCTGGGGAAGGGAGAGGGGACACAGACCACAGAAACAGAGGTGCTTTACTACGTGAAACACCTTTTTATTCCCTGCTCCCTACTCCCTGCCCCCTACTCCGGTGCCTTTCAAGGGTAGGTTTTTTGGAATCTCGAAAATAGTTGAGAAAATTCTCAGGTATTTAACGTAGTTTGGTCGTTTCAGGATTTAAGGGTCGGCTGAAATCGTCAAAAAATGACCAAATCCAAAATACCTACCTTTGTAAGCTACTCCGGTGCTCCCTACTCCGGTGCTCCCTGCACCCTAAATACGGTTTTCCCTACCTATGAAGTACGGTTTTGACTCATCATTTTTTTTGTAAACGACTTGCAATGTTTCTTTACAATCTGTTACATTAAATAATAAGAAAAACAAATTGAGGAAAAAACGATGACAGGACGTACTTACGTTGTAGAAGAAGGTAACAGATTAAACAGCTACGCCATCGAACCCAAGATGTACGTGAACGAAGAACAGACGTTTGGCTTCACCGAGTATGCAGAGCTACTTAATGGACGTTTAGCAATGATTGGCTTTGTCTCGCTCATAGTGCTCGAAGTTCTGACCGGACATGGTTTGATTGATTGGATCGCAAGCCTGTAATAACAAA
This sequence comes from Brasilonema sp. CT11, assembly GCF_017982655.1. Lineage (GTDB taxonomy): Bacteria > Cyanobacteriota > Cyanobacteriia > Cyanobacteriales > Nostocaceae > Brasilonema. Next base: position 79,057 of record NZ_JABXYX010000019.1, read on the forward strand.
TCTGAATTTTTAGAAAACGACCAATTTGTATAAATCAAACAAAAGTGGACAAATGATTACAAAAACTGACTTTAACTTTCCTAAAAACGAGCTTGTTGGATCTGTTGTATTTAGACCTGATTTCAACGAATCTGAAGTAATCACTGTTAATCAAGCTTGGTCATTATTTTTCACTGCAGGTCAAGAAGATAAAGCACTGGGAACAAACCCTGAATTAGGTCGTTTTTTCACTTACCTATTCATTGGTGTTGGAGTAGCGGGAACTCTGTGGGCTACTATTTTCAACAGCTTTGCATGAGTAGCTCTCTCAAGCTTGTAGTTAACGTAAAATTTTCAAAGAAGTCCTGGTTACCTTAACCGGGACTTCTTTTTTTGGAGTAGAATCTACGCAAATACAAACGCTCTACTCGTTTTTTTCAATTAAAAATTATGTCACGCTGTTCTGGAGAAACCTTTTCAGGGAAAACTGACACCGTAATTATCAATTGTTGCAGTGTAGTTAACCACTGAATTAGATTTAAGGCTAAAAAGTGATTTCACCAGAGGAAAATTGTATGGGCGATAAGCGTTTGCGTAGCGCGCCCTATGCCTGCGGCACGGCTACGCCTATCGGCGCTAGCTTGCATCCATTGGCAGATCGCGATCAACTCAGCAACTCAAATAACTTGGGTGCTAAGTTTGAAGGTTTTTTTCTCCAGATGGTTCTGCCGGGATTAGAAGACAGAGTTCGAGAAATTGTTACCAAAACACTGGGTTCAAATTGGAAGGTTAAATCGATTGGAGATAATCGTACCGAGTTTGAAGTCAGCAAAAAAGGAGATACACTATCAGTTAAAGAAGCTTGGGATAAAACATATCATTTGCGTTCTCAGCCGGGAGTTGTGGATGCACAGCCATTATTTGCTGTTCCTCTACCGTCTTCTGACTGGAATCAAGAGTCAAAACAGCCAGTTGCAAACTTTGCTTATCAAGCTTTACTAGATGAGAGTAGTGATCCAGAGTGGAGTCTCAAGCAACTTCGAGTTTTTGAGGCATGGTCACGCTTTTTTCCTGACCCGAATCTACCACCAGGACATGATATTGTCATTGGGCTTCCTGATACAGGTTACACGAAACATCCAGAAATTGTGGCGAATCTTTTCCTTAGAGAAAGTTACGACTTTCTCAAGAACGACAAAGACCCAACAGACGAACTGGAAACACATCTAGGCGAAGTTATAAACAATCCAGGTCATGGCACATCAACAGCGAGTGTTATGATTAGCCCAAAAGGGGCACAAGCCAATTACCCAACTGGAAAATTTGTGACGGGAGTGGCACCTGGTGCCAAAGTAATACCCCTTCGAGTCTCATACTCAGTTGTTCTATTAAGTGTAACTAATATTGCTGACGCGATTGAGTACGCGGCTGGTCATGGTGTCCATGTGCTTTCAATTAGCCTAGGAACTGGATTGTTTAACCAGCGCCTACGGACTGCGATCACATATGCCCAAAAACGCGGCGTCATTATTGTAGCAGCCGCTGGTACTATGGTTCCCTACGTAGTTTGGCCGGCTGCTTATGACGAAGTCATTGCTGTTGCTGGTAGTAATGTGCGACGTGAGATTTGGTGGGGTTCATCGCGAGGAAGTCAAGTTGATGTCACCGCCCCTGGGGAGTCAGTTTGGTATGCAAAAACTGATAAGGACAATGGTGAGTTCAAATATAATGTTCTCCAAGGCTCCGGCACTTCATTTTCTGCACCACTAGTTGCGGCTGTGGCGGCTTTGTGGCTATCCTATCATGGGCGCGACCAACTGATCCAACGTTATGGAGCAGAAAAGATTCCTTTCATCTTTAATCAGATTCTGCGTGACAGTTGTGACAAATTTCCAACATGGAAGCCCAATCTATTTGGTGAAGGTATTGTGAATACAGAGAAAGTACTTGCTGCACCACTACCTGATAATGTTAGTAGCTCAGTCATTGCACCAGCGTTTGCCCTAACAGCACATCCATCTATAGATAACGGCAGACTCGATACGTTTGTCCATCTCTTCGGGCAGCAACTATCCGACACTCAAGTTGATGCTAATTTTGTCGGAGTGAGTCAAGATAACGCTAAGCTGCGGTCTTGTCTTGCTGAACTGTTACAGACAACAGAAACAGAATTACCAAAGCGATTGAAGGAGGTAGGACAAGAGCTAGCTTTTTACTTTGCTGTCAACCCAGAACTTTACAAGCAATTTGCAGCTGCTCTATCTAGTAAACAACCTTCTGGGACTCAAGTGGAACCAAAAACTTTGACTGAGTTACCAAAGCCAAGGAATTTGAATCAGATACGTGAGAAGTTGTTATCACAGGGTGTATCTAAAGTCCTGCAGACAAAACTGAGTTAAGTTTGTGGAGAAGTCCGATTCGTTGTTAGTTACTATGTTCATTCTGACTTCTGATATCATGTCCGGTTGAATAGTTGTCATTGCGTTCGCGTAGCGTGCGCCCTTGGCGCATACGCAGCGATCGCGGAGTGAAGCAATCGCAAGAGTCTGGGATTGCTTCGTTTCACTGCGTTCCACTCGCAATGACATATCACAAGTATTTTGCCGGACATGATATGAGTTATTATGTTAAGTTTTGTAAACAAATAGAAAATCTTGCGTAATTTTCTTTGTTTGAACAGACAGCTATAACATATGCTGCAACAACGATTGTGAAAACCCCCTGGCTGGCAAATTGACAGTACAGGGTTTTTTTTAGCGCTGCAAGAGGTTTAAGTATCATATAAATTCCTGTTAATCACCATACCTAAGTAAGATTTTTGATAACACAGAGATCAGACTACAGAGTAGGAACGAGAGAATTGAGTTCTGAGTTCTGCATTCTTCATTAATCATTTTTATTTATGAAAACAACAATTAAAAATATTTGCTTTTATCGTTGTTGTGTAGAAATATAAAGATATAAGAGAAATTTTTAGCCAAGAGGTGGATTATGAAATCGCAAATAGACAAACATGACTTTCTTTATCAAACACGAAGTTACCACGGTAACTTCACGCCAGAGGCTTTAGTGTTCAACGCTAATTTACAAGAATTTGCAACACGAGTTGGCTATATTAGCAATTTACAAACTCTTGGAAAGCTCTCTCCACAAGATGCTAACCAGCAAATAACTGAACTCTGGGAACGTTTACAACGGAGCTATTCAGGACTGGGCATTGATTCAAACACAGAAACTTAGAGTTGTGTCTAATTGAATTTAGTTCTCAACACCAATGCCAGAAATATGAGTCAAAAATCGCTGAAACACAGTGCATGCTGTGTCGAAGTCGTTTGACTATAGTCCAAGGGTACGACCTGGGAATCCAGCAACATCAAAGTAGCGAGTTCTTCCTACTGTTTGGTACTTGAGGATGGTCTTTAAACCGTTAGCAGCAGATAGAGATTTCAGGGTAAAAGATTGATACTGAATGTTATCAGGCCCACTGATTAGGGCTTCATTTAACACTCGACCAACTAGTTTACCTTGAGTAGATAATTTCAATTTCAGTACTTTGGCTATGGTGACAGCTACATCTGCGTTACTTGTGGGAGCTAAGTCTTCATAGTCTTGTTTAAAATCTGGTCCAATTGCTGCCATTGTGTTGTAAGTATCAGCACGACTAAAACTACCGTGCATTCCCTGTCCTTGCTGCAAACCTGTATCGGCTAATTCCGCACCACACGCCGTAGGATTGCCACAACCTGTATCGAAGGAACGAAAGTTGACCAAAATGGATGGCTTGGGAGTGCGTGCTGCACCTCGAAGAGCGATCGCCTCCATTGATAAAGTCCCAGGAATTTCTCCCAAAGAATCATCCACAAATATCCCACTAACATAGTCCTGCTTCAGCAGCAAATCTACAATCTTTTTGGCAGTTGCTTTTTTGTTTGCTGCATTTGGCAGATACAGTAAATCAGAACCGCCATTACCAGCAACGATGACATCTGGCTTTTTGGGAGCTTTCCCAATCACACTATTTTTAGAAAACTGTCCTTTACTAGGATCTACAGTTGCATTCTTATTATCTGGGTCAAACAGAGGTAACTTCAACTCCTGAGCAATATCAATCGCCACAAAACCAGGTGGAATAAAACCTTTTGGCACATCCGGGTAAGAAAGCGTTGCTGAATAACTGGTTTTACTCTCCTTACTAATAGTCGAAAATCCGTGGTCAGCAGTCAAGAATATATTTGTGCTTTCTTCTAAACCCAAATCTTTTAATGCAGTGCGAATTTGAGCCAGGTTTTTGTCAACATTCTGACGCGCTGCTTGCACTGTCGGACCATTAATACCAGGAACAAGCTGGTTAAGACTATCGCCGTGATTATGCTGCGTACCGTCTGGATCACGAGACCAATAAACTAACACAAAGGGTTTTTGCCGTTGCTTGAACAGTGGTAGGATAACCTTAGTCGTCACATCAGCAAAATATTGCTGTTGAGTTGTATTAGCAACTTTAGTACCAGGAGTCTTGCTGTCGCCCGGTTTGCCATTGTCACCGCGTGAAGGTGCTGCTGTTGGTAACGAGTTTTTGGCAAGCTGTTCACTCACTTCAGAACTCAAGGAAATTCCTGTGGGTGTCCCAGTGGCGTCATCAAAAATGATGGTTGGTTCACCTTTTTGCAAAGTCACATCTTGAATCAAAACTGGTCCAATTTTTCCGACTGCTGCAGTGCTAAAACTTGATTTTCTTGCAGCTTCTAGCAGAGTTTGTTCGTTGAGGTAGTTAGCACCAAATTGTTTGTTCACTTCTTGGAGAACAGCATTGTTTTCTAAGAAGGGGACAAGGCTGTTTTTGGCACTTTTGACTGGGGCATTGACTTGGATAGTATTGCTAAAGTCACCTGTATCGCCTAAATAGTGACCAGTGGCGATCGCCGAAGCATTAGCAGTCGTAAAAGTCGGAAACAAAGAGTGACTATTGGTAAACTTGACACCCCGTTCCCGTATCTCATTCATACTTGGGGTATCGGTAGCATTGATCCAAGTTGGACGCAGCCCATCAGCAACGAATATGATCATATTATGTTGTGTTGCTTGCTGTTGTGTTGTTTGCCCAGAACGTTTTCCAGGCGATGCTGTACACGCTACGATAACTGCAATCACAAAAAGCGTTAGAAATACCCAGCGGCGACTGTGTGTAAAAAACCGCATAAACTTCCGGATGTGAGGACACCAAGATTGTATGACTAGAAGGTTAAATTTCAATCTTTAGATGTACGCCAAACGGCTGAATAATATCATGTGCGGATACTGTCATTGCGAGCGGAGCGATAGCGGAGTGTTCGCGCAGCGTGTCCCCTTGGGACTCAGCAATCTCAAACCCTGCGATTGCTAAATAATATCATGTGCGGCTAATCACTTGTCATTGCGAACGCAGCGATAGCGGAGTGTTCGCGCAGCGTGTCCCCTTGGGACTCAGCAATCTCCCCCTCACGCTAAATCTTTGAGATTGCTTCGTTTCACTCCGTTCCACTCGCAATGACATTTTACGTTTAATCTGGTTGAGCTACTTATACCAAGTTGCTTTCAAATATGTCATTCTGAGCGAAGCGAAGAATCTCCGAGATGCTTCGCTCCACTGCGTTACGCTCAGCATGACAAATTGCCTGTTTGACTGCAACTTGTTATTATGAGTCATCTCTAAATTTGAGCAAACCACCGCCGAATCAACTCTACTTGGAAGCAAAACCCGTCCTCAACTTCCTCAATCAACTCGCGTTGCAACAAGAGTTTAAAAGCGCTTTCCGATATATCAGGAAGTTGTTTTAATATAGTATTTTTACTAACTATTGCCCCTTCTCCTTGTGATGCCAAGTATTTCAAGATAGCTAACCCAGCAGCGTCTACTTGGTTATTTTTAATATCTGCAAAAAAGAAACCACCACTACTCAAAGCTTCTGGAACCGCAGCTTCCACGTCTGCTAAAGTTGCCAGTCGGCGGACAGAAGTGTCTTGCTCATTTTTGAGGGCGACAATTTCACCACACAGCAATTGTACGAGGAAAGGGTGACAACGGGTGAACTGCAGCACTCGCTCCACGGCGTTCGGTTCATAGCGTAGGGTAAAATCTTTGACAGGGCGTTCAATGAGTTGACGGGCTTCGTCTTCTTTGAGATAGCTGATATGAACCACTTGCACGTTGATGAGGTAGCTAGCCCAGCGCTGATATTCTTCGATAGTATGGGAACCAGCCAGCAACACCTTGAAGCGGGGACGATGTTGTATGAGGTGACGTAGCATTCCTAGAACGTCTTGTTCATCAAAGCGTCCTTTGCTAATAGCAGTGTCTAAAGTCTCAAACTCGTCTAACATTAGCAAAGCGGTATTTTGTCCAAGTGATTGTTCTACCTGATCTAGCCATTCATCAAACCGTGTAAAGGGATCATCTGCTAATGTTTCCCGTGTAAGTGTTGGGAGTGTTAAGGTGCTTTGTTGCTTGGCGGAAGTTATCATTCCCCTAGCAAGATTGTAGAGAAAGCCTGTGTCACTACTTGTTGATGTGACTGAGCCTTGTAAATCTACAAACATGGGGATGATGGAATTGGGAAGTAACTTTCTGATGTTGTTGAGCAGAGAAGTATTACCCATACGTCGCTGACCATAGAGTAGCAAGGGAGGGCGGCGTCGATCAAGGAGTAATTGCTCAATGCGCGTACCGATGTCATTGCGTCCGGTAAAGATTTCTTGTTGTTGGGTGAGGGGTACGCCGATGATGTAGGGTAAGTCAATTTCTTGATGGAGTTCAGTAAAAGGCTTTATTTGTTGTAACGCTTCTTTTCGCCAATCATCGCCAGTCTCCTCATCTTCTAGACTAAACAATCTTTTTCTACAAAGAATTTGCAGCAAGACTGGTAAGCATTGACTTTGTTGCAAAATCCACTCTACATCTTCCTCCGCGAAAGTAATAGGTGAACTAGCAATCAATTCCCGTGCTTCTGCCTCAGTCAGCGCTCCCAAAGTTACGGTATATCCGAAAATATTGGAGAAAGGCGAACTATGCCCTGTATTACGAGCAAGTTCAATCGGTGATTCGTGGGTAGCTAAGACAAACGCCAGATTTCCCCTTGTGTGGTTCGTCGCCAACGATCGCAAACACTCCCAAAACTCATCATCTAATTCCGGACAGCGTTTCAACCCAAGGCCAATTTCATCCAGTAAGATAACTGTGGGGGAATGTAGATTATCGCTGACTATATCCATGAAGTAATCCAAATTACAAGGCGTTGGTACATTTAAACTCAGGCATTCTAGGATATAGCTCAATAACCTTTCTCTGCTTGCCATACGCCGGTCTTGGAAGTCTACGAATATCCACTTATAATTTTCTGGATGCGGTAGCCAGTCGTACTTTTGACTGGAACGCAACTGTTCTGGTGGAGTGGTGGTGATATTTTTTAGGTAGTGTAGTAGAGAGGTTTTGCCGATGCGCCGCTTACCGATAATTGCAGCGTTTTGCAAGGGATGGCGTTTGAGTAAGTCGAAGAGGCGTTTGAGTTCTTTTTGTCGTCCGAAAAAGTGGCGAGGATGGGTGATGGGTGAACCAGTGATGAAGGGTGAGGGTTCCTCAGTTTTTGGTTTAGGTGGAGGCGCTTGTTTTTTCTCAACAATTTCTTTCTTGAGTGGAGGACTTTCCAGCGCTGCTTCAATTTCACTTAGCTCATGTTCAAGACACGCTAGTTCAGCTTCCTCATCTAACAACGTCTGTTCTAATTCAAACTTAACTGCTGCACTAGTTTCAATCGCCAAGCTTTCCCGTATACGCCCGACTTTCTTGTTCCGAATATTCCACTCTAGTTGAAGCGTGTCTCGTTTCTCCTCCAAGCGATAGTGTTGCTCAGCGCTCAATCCTTGAGGTTGAGTTTCCAGTTCTCTATGTGCGATCGCTTGCCATTCTAGGTTTAATTTCTGGCTAATTCTGATAAAATTCAGACAATCAATAAACTGACCACTGAAAAAATTTTTGACAGTGGATGAAGATATTCCTAGTTCCAGAGCTAGAGCTTGTTGGCTAGGATAGCCATTCTCTTTTAGAACTGACTGAATTGTTGCAATGTGCTGTAAGGCAATTCTCAGCGATCGCGCCATCACCACTCGTCGAGAAACTGCTTAGAGTATAGCGGTTTTTCTTAAAAAACTACACTAAGCACAAAGGACTTAAAGGAAATTTGTAGACTTCTGATAGAAATTTTTATATCTTTTATGTCTTTGTGGTTCAAAAATAATTTTTCTACCACAAAGCTAGGGTAAAAAAAATGAAGAGTTAGGAGTTAAAAGCTCTTAAACTCCCAACTTTTCATATCATGTCCGGTTGAATAGTTGTCATTGCGTTAGCGCAGCGTGCCCGGAGGGCATACGAAGCGATAGCGGAGTGTAGACGCAAAGCGGCTTCCCGAAGGGTAGCAATCGCAAGTGCTTGAGATTGCTTCGTTTCACTTCGTTCCACTCGCAATGACATATCGTAAGTAGTTAGGCGGACATGATATCACTCCTGATTTCCTACACCGTACAATTCAACTCAACGGCTTTTCTGGAGAAACGGATATTCTCCCGGTAGTCAACAGGACAATCTATCACTGCTGGGACATCCTGTGCTAAAGCCTCTTTCAGGATAGGAACAAAATCAGTAACCGATTCAACACGGTAACCTTTCAGACCCATGCTTTCAGCAAATTTAACAAAGTCGGGGTTGCCAAAATGCACAAAAGATGATCTGCCTTTGCCGAAGTAATTTTCTTGCTTCCACTCGACTAAGCCATAACCACCATCATTGAAAATAAGGGTAACAAAGGGTGTACCAACGCGTAAAGCTGTTTCTAATTCCTGGCAATTCATCATAAAACCACCATCGCCTGTTGCAGCAATAACTTTGCGATTGGGGTGCACGAGTTTTGCGGCTACAGCCCCCGGAATAGCAATACCCATTGCAGCAAAGCCATTAGATATAATGCAAGTATTAGGACTATGGCAGTGATAATGACGGGCAATCCACATTTTATGTGCGCCTACGTCTGAGATGATGATATCTTCTGGTCCCATTACTTGTCGCAAGTCATAAATTAACTTTTGAGGCTTAATGGGAAACCCGTCATCATTGGCATACTCTTCGTAATCAGCACGAATATTTGTTCGTAAACTGATAGCATGAGGATTAGGCTTACCCTCCCGGTCTGCAAACTTTAAGATTTCAAAAAGAGAATCAGAAATATTGCCTACGACTTCAACATTAGGGATATAACTACTATCAATTTCTGCTGGAGTTGCGCCAACATGAATAATAGGAATTCTGCCATCGGGATTCCATTTTTTCGGGGAAAACTCAATCAAATCATAGCCAATGGCAATCACTAAATCTGTGCTATCAAAACCACAGGTAATGAAATCTCGCTGTTGCAATCCTACTGACCATAAGGCTAAGGAATGAGTGTAGGGAATCACACCTTTGCCCATGAAAGTGTTAACAACAGGAATGTTCATCTGACTGGCAAATTGTGTGACGGCATCGCTTGCTTGGTCGCGAATTGCCCCGTTACCAACTAATATAATTGGGTTAACTGCTTGAGAAATTGCTGCGGCTGCTGCCCTAATACTTGCAAAAGAAGCGAAGGTTTTTTCAATGTTATCCTTACGTAAGGGATAGCCTTCTGCAGGCATGGCAGCAATATTTTCTGGCAAATCAATGTGAACTGCGCCTGGTTTTTCACTTTGTGCCCGCTTAAATGCTTTGCGCACAAGTTCTGGTGTAATACTGGGGCGCACAATCTGTTTATTCCACTTTGTCACCGGGGCAAACATCGCCACCAAATCTAAATATTGATGAGATTCGATGTGCATTCTATCTGTGCCCACTTGCCCAGTGATTGCTACTAAGGGAGCACCATCAAGGTTAGCATCTGCTACCCCAGTCATCAAGTTTGTTGCCCCTGGACCAAGAGTCGAAAGACAAACTCCTGCTTTTCCTGTCAGACGTCCGTAGACATCTGCCATGAATGCTGCACCTTGTTCGTGACGGGTGGTAATAAACTGAATGGAAGAATGTTTCAGCGCTTCTAAAACGTGTAGATTTTCTTCCCCAGGGAGTCCGAAAACGTATTGCACTCCTTCATTTTCCAAACACTGTACGAGTAATTCAGCTGTGTTCATATCTCCTCTTATTGTTCCTCTGGGTTGATTGCACCTGATGTGGTTATTTCACCCACACAGTTTTCACATTGACGAACTCATGTATACCTTGGATACTCAATTCCCTACCATATCCAGAACGTTTAATTCCACCAAAGGGTAAGCGTGGATCGGACTTTACCATACCGTTGATAAATACCGAACCTGCTTCGATTTCTTCGATGAGGCGATCGCGTTCTTGGGAGTTGGTTGTCCAAGCACTCGCGCCTAAGCCAAATGGTGTGGCGTTTGCAATTTTTATCGCTGCGTCAATATCCGGTACACGAAATAACATCGCCACCGGACCAAAAAATTCTTCCTGCGCCACGGGATTATCTGGGGAAATATCCGTGAGAATGGTTGGTGGATAGTAGTTACCAGGACGATCTGATAAAGCATGTCCGCCTGTTAAAACTTTTGCCCCATTCTTGACACCGACTTGTACCTGCTGGTCTAAGTCTTTGATAATATCAGGAGTTGCCAATGGACCCAAGTCAGTTTCGCTTTCCATTGGATCGCCAATTTTCAGCGCTTGAAATTTCTCTAGTAGTAGCTTTTCAAATTTGTCTGCTATTGTCTCAACGACAATGAAGCGTTTTGCTGCAATACATGATTGCCCGTTATTCAACATTCGCGCTGTTGTTGCAGTGGCGACAGCTGCTTCTAGGTCTGCACTTTTCAATACAATAAATGGATCACTTCCTCCCAATTCTAGGACGGTTTTTTTTATTTGTTTTCCACAAGCTGCGGCTAAACTTGCGCCTGCTGGTTCGCTACCTGTCAACGTTGCTGCTTTGACTCGATCATCACTCATCAAGTCAGCAACTTTGGCAGCACCTATCAATAGAGTTTGAAATACGCCTGTTGGAAAACCTGCTTTTTGTATAATTTCTTCTATTGCCAAAGCACACTGGGGAACGTTGGAAGCATGTTTGAGTAATCCAACATTCCCTGCCATCAGTGCAGGTGCGACAAAGCGAAACACTTGCCAAAAGGGAAAATTCCACGGCATGACTGCGAGAATAATGCCTAGTGGTTGGTATTTTACAAAACTATGGCTTGCATCGGTTTTTACGGTAACATCAGCCAGAAATTCTACAGCGTGTTCAGCGTAGTAACGACAGACGTGGGCACATTTTTCGACTTCGGCGATCGCCGCTTTGAAAGGCTTACCCATCTCCAGCGTCATAATCTTGGCAAAATCTGCTTTTTCTTGGTCTAAAATGTCAGCAGCTTTTTGCATCCAAACAGAACGTTCTTGAAAAGAAATTTTCTGGTACTTCTCAAAAGCCTGTTGTGCCAAATCTAGTTTCTCAGCAATTTCTGCATCGTTTAATGGCTCAAAAGTTTTCAGCAACTCTCCAGTTGCAGGATTAATTGTGGCGATAGCCATACCCTGACCTCCCCGTTAAAAATTTACCTAAGTTAGCATCCATACGTTGCAGACACCTTTTATGGAAGCTACATTTCAAATTGTAGTCTTTCAAAAAATGCTTACTTTACTTATATTAAAATTTTGCAATTCAAATTGAAACAAGCTATACATATTGTTTATGTATTTATGCTTACAATCTACGCTAAGCGAGTATGCATTTCATTGACCCTGGTTGATTGTAACAGGAGGTGACACTGTGATGAAAAATAAATTTCAAATTTAATATCTTTTTTAGGTTTGAATTATAAAATTAAGTGAGAATAACTCTTCAAACCTATAAGCATAACTGTACTCAGCGGATTTTTTGATGTTTTTGCAAAAAACCTTTGATTAGTGCATTTTTGTTCGATAAATCTTGACTAATCGATTGATACCTTTGAAGCGATAATCTCCCATCTCTAAAAAGCAGGAAGGATGTGATAGTGTTGTATAAGTATCTTCACTGACAACACATTCACCTGGTGGGCAAATTGCTTCCATCCGTGCAGCCAGATTAATTGTGGCTCCTAATGCTGTATATTCAACCCTTTGGGAACTACCTACATCTCCAACCACAGCCTTACCACTGTTAATAGCAATTCGCAATTGTAGTGGTTCTGTCCAAAAATTTTTGGCATTAAGATGTTCTAGACGAGTTAACATACCCATAGCAGCAGTGACAGCGCGATCGGCATGATCTGGTTGTGGTTCCGGGGCACCAAAAAATGCCATAATACAATCACCAATATACTTATCCAAAGTGCCACCGCCAGCAAACACTTCTTGCAACATCTCCTCAAATAAATTATTGAGCAAGTCGGCAATGTCAGTTGGCGTTAATCTTTCTGAAATTGCCGTAAAACCCACCAAATCAGCAAACAAGATACTAATTTCACTTTCTTGTGGAGGTAAACGTCCATTTGGCAATGCACCAACAGCGATCAATTGCTGTACAACTGCTGGTGAATGATAGCGTTCGAGTCTTCGGCGAATGAGTTCTTCGCTTTTGAGTTTCTCGGCCAACAGCCAACGTTGTACACTAGAAGCGACAAGATTTGCTAAAGCAGAAAAAAAGCTCAGTTCTTCTTCACCTTCTTCTGCCCAATGGTGAGAAGACAAATGAGCATCAGCGTAGAGAACACCAACAACCTTATTCTCATCCCATAAAGGCACCGCCATCGCGCTACGAATACCTTTGACTAAAAGACTATTTTCTCCTGCAAACCTTTCATCATTTTGAGCATCAGCAGTTTGAATAGCAACTTTTTCCTCGAAGACTTTTTGACATATACTACGACTAATCCAACTGCCATCACTTGGCAGATATTCTTGGTAAGAGAAATTTCTTGTCGCAGCGTTTAATAGTTCTAGTTTGCCAGATCCACTAACATCAATTAATAATCCCAAACGATCAATACTATTAAGGTAACGAAACACCACTTCCTGAACTTGAGAAAAAATTTCCTTTATTGAAGCTGCGGCAGATAGATTTTTGGCTATATTGACTAAGTCTTTCAGGCGGGCGATCGTTTTGTCTTTGATGCCAATATCACCACAGACATTATCAGCGAGAATCCATTGCTGTTGCAATTGTTCAACGTCGCGAAGAATTGTTATTCCTGGCGAGACAACTCCCTGACTGAATATTGATGAGTCAACAGAACTCAACACGATTTTCAGACACACATCCCCAACCCAAATAATATCGCCGTCTTGCAACTGTTGAGGAGAACTAATCAGATGTTCGTTTAATTGAGTCCCGTTTTTGCTGCCCAAATCCTCAACAGTCCACGTATCGCAAGGACTTTTCATAATGCGGGCATGGTAACGTGAAACTCCTCCGGAGATTAAGTATAAGTCACATTGTGGCAAACGACCGATAGTAAAAACATCTTGATGCACTGTGACGGTTTTTTCAGAATTATCCTCTTGTAGGCGCAGTTTCAGTTTAGTCATGATTTCTATAAAATCCATTCTGGACGCAGAGAATGCCACCATTGCGAAAGCAAAGGATATACTCAGGGTTACCTTTCACTTTTTCTTGATTACACTCTCAATAGGATTCCAACGACCACAAATAGATTACCCAACCCATGAATTCCTCGCGACTATACTCAACAATCTCGCCCTACTCCTTATGCAGGTGGTAACTCTAAAGGAATTTCACCTAGCAAACCCTTACGAAAATCTGTTAGTAGGCTACGTGCAGTTTTTTCGACATCACCTTGATAGCGAAACTCTGCTAAAGCAAACATATATTCTTCTCCGGTTAGGGGAGTCGGGTCAAGTTTGTAACGTGATTCTAACGGATGTTCTGGTATAAAATCAGCAGTATTAACTCGGAGATTTTTCAAAATATCTACTAAAGTTGCTGCGACTATTTGATTGTCGTAAGATGCGTCACCGATATCGTCACAAATGGCTAACTTCAAAGCTGCTTCTTGATTTTCCAACTTAAGAGGAATAACACCAGGGGCATCCAGCAATTCCAATTCCTCAGAAATTCGCACCCAACGGAGTTGGCGAGTTACCCCAGGACGCGCTGCACTTTCCACCACTCGCCGTTTCAACAGACGGTTGATCAAAGCTGATTTACCAACATTGGGAAAGCCAATTACCACAGCACGGACTGGACGAGGTAACATCCCGCGACTGTTCCGACGTTCATTAATCGCAACTCCAGCCGCTTGTGCCGCTTTTAACACCGCACCCACCCCTTTACCTTGTTGAGCATTAGTAAAATAAGGTACTTCCCCCTGACTCTTGAACCACTTTGTCCACACTTGCTGGACTTGGGGCAAAATCATATCGACTCGGTTTAGCACTAATACCCGTGTTTTACCTGTTACCCATTCTCCTATTCGGGGATGGTGTGTTGCCAAGGGAATACGGGCGTCGCGTACTTCCAGTACGACATCAACAAGCTTGAGATATTCTGTTAATTTTTTTTCAGCTTTAGCGATGTGTCCTGGGTACCATTGAATAATGTTTAATTTATAGTTTTGAGTTATTGACATTTCTTCTTTGTCCTTGGTTCTTTGTCCTTTGTCAAATGACGAAGGACTGTTAATATTGGCGAGCAAACTAATGAAATGAAATCTGTAGGTTGTGTTAGCAAATTGTAACCCATCACTGAAGAAAACTGAATATAAGAATATTAAAATAATGAACAGCTACCGACGCAGTTAAGAGGCGTGTAGTGGAAGATGCCCGACCCGCGACCAACGCTTTCCACGATTTGGTGGACAGGTCTTTATCCAAGTGATGAAATTCATGACTGCTAACTGATAACTGATAAGTGTTAAAAACCACAGATGCACACAGATTAACACAGATAAATCATCCGTGTGCATTTGTGTTAGTGTATCGTTGGAATTTCATGACATTAACGTTTGTAAGAGTCTTATTATAAAATTTTAGGCATACAGTAGCAAATGGCGTATCTACTTTGACTGATGTATAATTATTCTATTCCCATCAGGGTCATAAGCGTAAATTTCCCTACCGTGAGAAGCAGTGAGAATCTCTCCGGGTGGTGAATACCCCAATACATTCAGGTGATCAATAACACTTTCTAAATCACTCACCTCTAAACACAAACTCATCTTACTTTTAGCTGAATGTTCAAATTCCGAAAAATGAGTTTGTTTTGGTTGAAAAATACCTAATTTTAAACTAGGAAGTCGGAACTCAGCATAAATATTTGGGATGTAGGTAGTTGGTTCTATTCCGAGAAATTGGGTATAGAAACCAACTAAGTTTTCTAGATCAAAAGTTGCCAGAGCAATGAATGCATCAGTGTATTGAAAAGTCATCTCAAGCAGTTGCGTAAAGTCTTTATTCTGCTGTAGTAAGTAGGTAGGCGTAATTAATTCGTAGATAGCAGTAGTGCGAGCGTCTCGCTCGCGGGCTGTCCGGCCCGCACTACATCTTATATTTAATTAAACCCACTTACTTAACTGCTATAGCTGGTTTGTGTTGAATATCCCTGTCTGGATCACCCAACTCGCGCAAATTGGCTGCAAACTCTAGCATAATGCCATCAGGGTCATAGAAATAAACAGAGGAAATAAATGTATTTTCGTCAACTTCAAGAACAATACCAGAGGGAACATCTGCGTGATGTACAATAGGTGTCGCTACTTGGACGCCTTTAGCAATGAGTTTTTCTCGATACTCCTGAAGTTTTTCAAACGGAACATTGAACGCCAAATGGTTTAATGAGCCGTGTGCTGAAGTGAGATTGCCAATTTGCCAAGCATCAGGTCTGACGGATGCTATACCAGGAGCAGCTTGTGGTGCTTGTGGAAACCAAAAAAAGGCGATCGCCTCTCCAGTGCCAATATCAAAGAAAAAGTGCTGTCCACCATCTGGTAAAGCTATAGTTTTTATTAACTTCATACCCAGTGTGTTGGTGTAAAAGTCCACAGTGCGTGCCATATCTTTACACACCAAGGCAATATGATTTATTCCTTGTATTTGAAACTCGTTCATTGCTATCCCTTGTTTTTAGAAACGTTTATTCTCTCAAAACCAGTGTAGACATTGAACCGTTCCCCTCGCAAAAATCCTATCAGAGTAATCCCAAATTCTTTTGCTACAGACACTGCTAAACTACTAGGGGCTGAAACAGAACAAACAATGGGAACACCAGCAGCTGTAGACTTTTGTAAAATCTCAAAGCTAGAGCGTCCGCTTACCATGACGATATGATCGCTTAATGGTAACTGCTCACTCAGCAATGCTGAGCCTATTAATTTATCCAAAGCATTGTGACGCCCCACGTCTTCATGCAAATTCAGCAGCTGTCCTTGGGCATCAAACAAAGCCGCAGCGTGCAAACCTCCTGTAGCCTTAAATATACCTTGAGCCGCTCGCAGCTTATCTGGTAAATCATAAATCATCTCAGCAGTCACAATGGGTTGTGGAAGAATAACCGGACAACCTCGTAAACGCAAAGCCTCTAGACTTGCCTTACCACAAACTCCACAGGCACTTGTTGTATAAAAATGTCTTTCCAAAGGCTGTAAATCTGGATTCAAACCCTCTCGAAGGGTAACATTCACAATGTTGTAGCGTTGCTCAATCTCTACAGATTTATCCACGCAGTAACTCATGCGTTGGATATCTTCTTTACAACTAATAACCCCTTCACTGTAAAGAAAACCAGCAGCCAGTTCAAAATCTGCCCCTGGTGTTCGCATGGTAATAGCTATCGTTTTTTCAGGAGAGACTAGGCGAATTTCCAAGGGTTCTTCTGTGGTTAGTTGGTCTTGTCGAGGGCGTACTTGACCTTTTTCTACTACCCAGACAGTAGCTTTGCTTTTACTACCAGTTTGCGTTTTCATGCTTCCATCTCTCCATCTGTACACAAAGTATAATTAATCCAAAGAAGAATTTGATATTGTTCCCCTGATTTAGAACAGTGTGTGGATGCGTTAGCAATCATTGCAGGTATGAAGGAGTGAGTGTGGAACAATATCACTTCGGTTGTCAGCTTTGAGCACAGCAGTGTCAAGGTTAAACTCTTTTAAACCTTGTTTTAACCCAAAACTCTATTTTCTTAACCAAAAACTTTGATATTAAAACCTTAGACTCGTTAGGTTTTAAATATGCTACGAATTAAAGGTTATCTGTTGCTTCTATGCTTTTTCCTGGCATTATCTGTCTCAATAATCCTAGGAAGTATCAATTTCGCTGGTGCTATGAATTCCCCAAGTTCCAAGCCGAACGTTTCCAAGCTCAATACTCTCAACGGACAAGCCCCGATAGTCATCGGTCACCGAGGAGGTGGAACTGGGTATCGTCCAGAACATACGGTGGGAGATTTTGGGGGTGACAAAATTGGTTCTCACAATCTAGGTATCCAATTCGGTGCAGACTACATCGAACCTGATTTAGTAGTGACCAAAGACGGAGTCCTCATTGTTCGCCACGAACCTCTGTTGGCAACAGTTAAGACTGATAACAATGGCAATATTACTTACGATAATAATGGCAAACCCATTATCCAAGAAGCCACAACAAACGTCGTCGATTTTCCAGAATTTGCTTCACGCCTGACTACAAAACTCCTTGATGGAAGTCGTGTCACAGGCTGGTTCGCAGAAGATTTTACTTTGGCTGAGATTAAGACACTACGTGCGATCGAGCGTCTTCCCAATATTCGCCCCAATAATACCAAGTACAATGGTCTGTTCCAAATTCCTACTTTAGATGAAGTTATCAACCTCGCCAGAAAGCGCGAAGCAGAAACTGGTCGCAAAATTGGTATCTATCCCGAAACCAAGCACCCCACATACTTCGCTGAAGCTGGTAACTACTTGGATGGTACTCCTATCCATGTCAATACTTCACAACTGTTGATTGATAATCTGGTTGCCAACAACTATACCGATCCTGATCGCATTTTCATCCAATCCTTTGAGGTCTCTAATCTCAAAGACTTGAAAGAGAATATTATGCCGGCTGCTGGAGTCAATATTCCTCTGATTCAGTTAATAGATAGCAGTGGTGCTCCCTATGACTTTGTTTACCACAACGTTGAGAAAACCTACGCCGATATTATTACCCCGGATGGCTTGACACAAATTAAGACTTATGCGGCAGGAATTGGTCCTGACAAGCGACTGATTGTACCCGCTTCTCCACGATTGGATAATAATGGTCAACCGATTGATATTAATGGAGATGGACAGATCAGCGATGCTGATAGATTCTTGCGACAGCCAACTTCCCTAGTTAGTGATGCCCACAAAGCGGGTTTACTATTGCATCCCTACACCTTCCGCAGCGATTCATATTTTCTGTCACCTGACTACCAAGGTGAACCGCTTCGTGAGTACGAGCAGTTTATCCAACTGGGGATAGATGGCTACTTTACTGACTTTGCCAATTATGGATACGCAGCGAAGCAAGAAGCAATAGGTGGCTCACGCAAGCGTCATTAAGTCAAAATAAATTAGATTTGCGATTTTGGATTTTGGATTTTGGATTTTGGATTCTAACTAATTCAGGACTTACGCAAAATTATGAAAAAATAAACCGCAAAGGACGCAAAGAGCACGAAGGTAAGAGGTTTCAAAGGGTTTTTGCGTAAGTCCTAATAAAGAAATCTAAAATCCGGCAATTTTAGATTTGCGATTTTGGATTTTGGATTCTAACTAATTAACCCAATTCAAAATTTAAAATCTAAAATCCAAAATTGTCTGACTCACTCATCAACCTTTTCCAAACGCACCACAGCATTATAATCTGGCACTCCTTCACGCGATCGCTTACTTTTATCCAGCAACACATTCCCCTCGGGCCAATGTACCTGCAAATTTCCTGGTTTAATGGGTGCTGTGTAAACTTTTCCTTTTAAATTACCAAGCTCGTTTGTCAGAATAACTACATCACCATCATTCAATCCAAAGTGTTTGGCATCTACCTCATTGATCAAAACCGCCTCGCGTACTGCCCCTGTAATCGCATCCTTGCGCTCTTGTACCATAGAATTAAACTGCTTACCTCGACGCGTAGCTACTAGGAAGCAACCTTCTGGTAATTCTCGCTCTCCACGAGACACCACCGCAAAATGAGCTTTACCATCAGCAGTTGGAAAATTCCAGCCAAAGCACAAATGTGAACCGCTATACTGAAACTGGTCGCCTGCTTCCTTGAGGTGTTGAATTCCAGCGTATTGCAGGATAACTTGGGCAATTTCTTGACGCATAGCAGCAGTATCAACAAAAGTCAACTTGTCTGCCAACTCAGGACGCACCCGCCTTGCCAATTCCATAAACACTTCCCACTCTGGACGCGCCTCCCCAATACGGGGACCAAGAATTTCTGGGCTAAAAATGACTCGGCGTTCAGTGCTGGTTTCTGTGACTCCCCCTGGTATTTCGTAGCGAGTTGTTGCAGGTAACAGCACCACAGTATCTGTTGGTTCCACAAGCATTTGGCTAGAAAGAACAATATCCATGTGTACTCGCATCGGTACTCGCTTCAAGGCATCTTCTACATAATCAGGTTCTGGCAAAACCTCCAAGAAATTCCCACCTACAGAGAACAATACGTCTAACTGTCCCTCAGATGCTGCATGAATCATTTCTGGAGCAATCAAACCTTTTGTGACTGGCACATCAAAGCCCCAGAGTTTGCTCAACTGAGCAGCATTTTCTGGGATAATAGGCTTACCACCAGGAAAGACTGTGGCGTAACATCCCATCTCTGCACCACCTTGTACCCCAGAGTGACCGCGAATGGGCATCAAACCGCAACCTTCCCGACCAACAAAACCTTTGGTAAGAGCCAAGTTAATAATAGCTCTGACATTGTCTTCGCCACACTCATGCTGGGTAATACCCATGCTCCAGACAAAGACAGCTTTATTTGCTTCTCCAACCATTTTGGCAAAAGCATACATTTCATCGTGAGTAGCTCCTGAAAGCTGCTCTAACTCTTCCCAAGATTGAGTTTCAAGGAAAGCTTTCAGCTCATCAAATCCAGCAGTGTAGAGGTTGATAAACGACTCGTCTACCCAGCCGTTGGCAATCATATGCTTGATTGTCCCATTCAAAAATGCCATGTCCCCGCCCATGTTTACCAAAAAGAAATCTTCAGCAAACTTAGTACCAAACAAAGCACTTTCTGGGATTGAGGGAACCCAGTATCGCTCCATCCCTGGCTCGCGATAGGTGTTAATCACGACTATTCTTGTACCTGCCTTCTTGGCATTGTGCAGATACTTAACTGTGACAGGTTGATTATTGGCTACATTTGAACCAATGAAAACTAATAAATCTGTGCCAATCCAGTCTTTGTAAGAGCAGGTGGTCGCAGCAGCACCGATTGCACCTTTTAAACCAGCGGTACTAGGAGAATGACAGATACGGGCGGCGTTGTCAATGTTGTTGGTTCCCATCGCCCGCACAGCTTTTTGAGTGGCGTAGTATGTTTCGTTGACGGTGCCTCTGCTGGTAATATAAAAGCTTAAGCGGTCTGGTGTTGTGGCGCGAATGCGACTGGCGATCGCTTCCAATGCCTCATCCCAGTTGACTCGGCGAAAGCCTTTTTCCCCACTCTGGCGGATCATTGGGTAAGGAAGCCGTCCCAACTCGCGTAGTTCAGCACTCTTTTTTGTCTGCAACGCAGAGACATCCGCCAAGATTGCAGGGTCAAAAGCTGGCATTGTGTTCATCTGCAAAAGCCGCAATCGGACATTGCAGACATGAATTCCATCTACTGTCCAATCTTTCATCCCGGTTGTCCCCAAAGCGCAACCATCACAAACACCCTTATTCAGGATGTTCCACGCATAAGGCAACTTGTAACGAGATAGCCAAATGGCACGAAAAACTTCCCAGTAGTTATTTGGATATTGCTCGCCAATACCAAAGGGCTTCCAACTTGCCCAATGTGAGGGTGTCCAATGCTTTTTGGGTTTAGGCAACATAATGAAGGAGCGCAGAAACTATTAGCTGAGTATGTACTCGTTGACGCACTTACTATTATATGTCTCTATTGTCAAGATCGATTATCAGAAGCTTGACGAAGTACGAGCAACTAAAGCAAATATTCAACCAAGTTTTGACTTTACTCTTGATTTGTGACTAATACCTCTGAACCTACATCTAAACCAAACTCCAGTGGAATGGGTGAATCTGGTTCCTGCTGGCTGCGATTGATTTGAAAA
Organism: Brasilonema sp. CT11; assembly: GCF_017982655.1. Classification (GTDB taxonomy): domain Bacteria; phylum Cyanobacteriota; class Cyanobacteriia; order Cyanobacteriales; family Nostocaceae; genus Brasilonema. The sequence goes on from NZ_JABXYX010000019.1 coordinate 100,335, forward strand.
GAAAGCGATCGCCCGCAAGGGCTTGGCTCCCTGCTGGAGCATCGCACTTGCCCCAGATCCAATTGAAAGCTATCTACAAGTCTCCCACGAATTTTTGGTTGAAACTGACTCACTAGATTTGTAGTCTACTCAATTGAAAACTGGGCGTTGCACAAAAAGGGGATGAAGTACGAACCGCCAAGTCGCCAAGAGCGCCAAGAAATAAGTTTTCAAGGGCGCAAAAAAAATAAACTCATCCCGCAAATATGCAACGCCGAAAACTGCTGTATGGGGGGTTAAAACTTCTCATTAGAATATTCACCACTGGAATTCCAAGTCATAAAATCTTCAATATTGCCTTTGATTGTGTTGCAAATGGTATTTAGGGACAGATCGTTGGCATCGTAACCAAAAGGGTTTTCGATTTCAATGCCAATTTCTTCAATGCCAAATAGAGTAAAACTAATCAAAGCAACGATCGCACCCGTCCACAAACCCGCACCCTTAACTAGTTGAAAAGGCAATGACAGACAATAAATTAATAGCAGTTGCTTGAGATGAATGGTATAAGCTATGGGTAAGGGCGTTTTCAAAATGCGCTCGCAGCCCCCCAAAATATCGATCAATTTGTCCACCAACTGATGTAAGGCAGTCAGTTGATAGATATTTAGACAACCACGTTCATGCTGATGCTGCAAGTAATCCCCAATCCAAAAGGCAATTTCTAGTGAGGGATGATTTATATTTTTGAGCTTAGAATACTGGATTTCGGACAGCAATGGCGCTAACTCATTGTTTACGGGTTCTGCCCTTAGATGTAACTTCAGCGCGAAGGCAAAAGCAATCACTTGCCGCAGTATAGCCTCTTTTTCTACTCGGTCATCGGGTGATTGCTCTTTAACTGTTATCCAAATTCCTCTTGTTAAATTACGACTCACATTGACTAAACTTCCCCAGAGCTTACGACCTTCCCAAAACCTTTCGTAAGCGCTATTAGTTCGGAAAACCAGTAATAAGCTTAAAATGATGCTGGGAACAATACCCGCAAAAATCGGTTGAGAGACAGGAAGCTTATTATAGTAAAGAATAGAAATAATAACACCAAATAAGCCAATCGAAATAACTCGCTTATAAATTTTTGGGACAACTGACCCTTTAATTTGTAAAGCAAATCGAAACCAATGTCCTTTTTCGATTTTCATCAAATAAGTTCCTTGTTTAAAATCGTTGTAAACTGCGCGCAGTAAATATCTTATTGTGGTTGGGACAAAAAAACGGTTCCCTGCTTATCTTTACATCAAAATATATACTTACAAATTGATTTTTATAACTTATAATACTATTTAATATCAAGTCCACAACTTTGTAATAACTGTTTATAAAAAGAAAAGTAAGGAAAGTAGGAATTTTAAATATAGCAATCCAGGGTGTCCAATGCTTTTTGGGCGTTGCTGAATCAGGGTATAAATTGTCATTTTGAGCGTAACGAAGTGAAGCGAAAAATCTCGCAGATGCTTCATTTCGCGCTCGCTACATTCAGCATGACAAAACTGAATTCATACTTCAAATCAGCAACGCCTTTTTGCCCCTACACCCCTACACCCTTACACCCTTACACCCTTTCTTCTCTTGACGAAGTACGAGCAACTAAAGCAAATATTTAACCAAGTTTTGACTTTACTCTTGATTTGTGACCAATACCTCTGAACCCACATCTAAAGCAAACTCAAGTGGAATGGGTGAATCTGGTTCCTGCTGGCTGCGATTGATTTGAAAAGAAAGCGATCGCACCTGCTTAAGATCCAATTGAAACCTATCTACAAGTCTCCCACGAATTTTTGGTTGAAACTCACTCAAAGGCAACTTCACTTTTGTCCAGTCTGTCCCAACAACAAACTCTTGCTCAAATGTGAGAGTTCCAGCGTCCTGCTGAGTTTGCTCGTCTTTGAGTGTTAGCGTATAAACGACTCTAGCTTCTTTAGATTTAGCGTAGAATTCTATGTACTTGTATTGGCTCAAATCTTGGGATAAAGGTGTTTCTACAAACGCAAACCCGACAAGTCCCCCATTACCCTCAATCGCAGCCAGTGTACCCTGAAATTGTAATTCCTTTTGCGCTTTGAGCAATGTTGCAACGCTAGCACCAACTTGCGGTCTTTCAGTTTTATCAGTCTTGATCAACCAATCTGCCTCAACAGTTGAGACCGTCAGTCTGGGGTCTTCAAAATGATTAACTTCTGCGCTTGCCAAAGAAGAGTTCATTAAACAAAGGAGAATAGAGGCTACAACTAACTTTTTTATCACGTTAAGAATTATACAATATTGCTACCACTTGTTCATAACATGGCGGCAAATCGTCTTGTCAAATTCTCAATGTCATCCAAGCGAGCGATAAGCCGGAGCATTTAGGACGTTCGGTGAAGCTACTTCGACTTAGCCATTGTTAAGAGCCAGTTGCTACACAAAAAAGCATACATATACGGTTGACAGGGGATGGAAACTAATTCTATCAGTTAGAACTCAAATACCAACAATTGACCCAAAACTGGTAAAACACCCAAGAAGGTTGGTGACACCGTTAACAACCACGAGAAGTTAATACTTTTCGTTACCCATTTTACGTAATCGCTATAACGTGCCGTGCTGAACCACTAACTAGTTGCGGTTAACGCTCGTAGGAAAAAAATAGCATACTACAACCTGACAAACTTTTCTCTACTTGTATTTCATGCTCGATTCGCATGCGGTCAAATAATATCGTGTCCGGTGAAAGACTTATCATTAAGACTGCAAGGGAGCAGGGGGCAGGGAGCAGGGGGAGAAAGAGTTTTCACTCTTTTTGCACAGATGCATCGAATTATAACTAATTAGGCGGACATGATATAACGCGGGTTCGAGTTCAAATACTGTAGGAAGCGACACGACTAGTCACACTTTTGACATAAGATTGCAATGCCTCTGTCATATAAATAGGTTTTAATAAACCTTACGTCAATGTTAATATAAGTAAATTCCATAAATGAAACCAAAATAGCTGGCTCAGTATGGAGGTACGGCTCATACAGAGTCTAAGGAATCTGTTTTCAGTGATTTACTATCGACTACTGACTATAGAAGTCAGAATGCTGCCTTTCAAGCATTAATATCGTCTGATCTGCGAGGTAGAAAATGACAGTTCAATCTTCTAGTTCGATCCAGCAACAAGTCACCCGTCGGGTGCTATCAGTGCCTGTACAATCAGCGCTGTATGTTGGACTGTGTTCTTTGATTCTGTGGACAATTTATTTCACTACATACCCCGCTATCCATGACACGACTCATACTCTGCGTCACCACACACTGATGGTGAGTTGCCATTAGTTGATTAGAGTCAATGAGCGCGCAGGAGTTCAGAAATCAAATGACTTTACTTAAATGGTCTAAGCTGATCGGTGCGATGTGCATGATCGCAATTGTCCTGTATGGTTGGATCGGACTTTCCCAATCCCCTCAAGCATCGGTGCGGCTAACAACTAATCCACCGATTAATCAGGTTCGACCCCTTGAGGCTGAAGCCACCACAGTGTTGGGATCAGGGCACTACAATCCGCCAGTGCAGCTGATGCTGCAAGCGGTTGATGCTCAAGGGCAATCTTTGAAAGATGCCAAAATCCACTTGCAATTATTCACCCGTCCTAAAAACCCCTGGTTCACAACAGATTTTCCGATCGTCGAGGGGACAAAGTTGCTGGACATAGAGGGCAATGCACCAACAGGTCAGTTACAGGTTCAACAAACCCTGCCGATCCGGGGAACGTACCAACTCCTGGTATCAGTTACTCCGCTCGTTGCCAATGCGTTTGAGCCGATTCAGCAAAAGCTAACGCTGACGCTGCCTGAAAATCCCTTAAAGTTTCGCTACTTTGGCATCCTGGTTGTGATTTTACTGGCAGTTGGACTACTAGGAGGTTGGGTGATAGGGGGCAGACAAGCGATTCAACCCGGAGAAATTGCCCCGCAACGGGTGCGATTGTTGTTGAGTGGATTGATTGTGGTAGCGATCGCTGCACTCCTGTTCGTCAACATTAGCGCTGAACTTGCCGAATCGCATATGTCGATGTCGATGCCAGGGATGGGAGAAGAAGTTCCGCCCTCTGGTAAACCCGCCAAATTGGAGTCTCAAGGACTTTATATGCAACTATCGGGTGACCAGAGTGCAACGGTCGGTCAACCTGCCAAATTGCAAGTCAGCGTCAGTGATCCCAAAATCAACCAACCCGTGACAGATGTTGTGTTGAAGGTAACAACCACCCAACTCGAAAATAATTGGGTGGCGTTTGCTTATCAGGGTACTCCAGACAGCAACGGAAAATTGTCGTGGGAGCAGGAGTTCTTTGACGGTGCCCCGCATAGCATTGTTGTCGAGGTTGCGCCGCAAGCAAACGCCACTCGGCAATTTCAACCATTCCAAGTGGCAGAGAATATTCCAGTCGAAGGTGTTGCTCCGCCGATGCAAGTCCGGTTGATTTCGCTGGCTTACTTCACCGCAATTGTAGTAATTGGTTTGCTGTTGGGACTGTGGCTGCGACAGCGGCAGACTCAGCGTACCGGGTTGACTTGGAAGCGTAGCGTTTCCTAAGTCAGTGTCAAAAGAGCGTTATAGCTGTGTCATTCGGTTAGTAAATACATTTGCTCTTGGTTTTTTCGCCCAATCATTGGACAGGCTGATTGCCTAAAATTCCATGTCGGATACCATTGAGTGTTCGACATGAATTTTTATAGACGTGTTACTAAGTTACGGAAAGCTGTTGCAAATCGCTTATTTATGAATCATCAACACATCATATTTGTCTGCACAATCTGTGGAAGTAGTCATCAGACAAAACAGTATGTTGCTAAAAGCGCCGGTGAACGGCTGCTAGATAAATTACAAACCCTATATCATGACTGGGTGTTGCAAGACGAGTTCTCAATTCAACCAGTTAAATGCATGGGTGTTTGTGATCGCTCTTGTGCAATTGCTTTGGTCTGTTCTAACAAACACACCTACTTATTCGGCGATCTGCCTGCTGATGCTGAACGTGTAGACAAGACAGCAACTGCCGTACTTGAGTGTGCTAGTCAGTATCACGCCAAGCCGGATGGTTTGATGCCCTATGCCGAGCGCCCGGAACTGCTCAGAGCCGGAGCGATCGCACGGATTCCACCTCTGCCGCCGTGTCAATAGACATTTTACTAAATTGCCTAAATTCTATCTTCTGTCAACCGTATATTTATGCTTTTTGTGTATGTAGCACCCTTTTTCTTAAGAATGGCTAAAAGGTAGATATAACAAAGTTGGCGTTGCATAAATGCGGGATGATTCAAGCAAATACAGGTATTTCTCTATACTTTAAGTAGTGAAGTAACAATCGAATCGAGAATTTGAGCATATCTACAGATAATGTAGCGAAATCTCATTTCA